>JAKLET010000012.1 GCA_022711595.1 Deltaproteobacteria bacterium | reverse complement strand
CTACACGAAGAAGAACATACACGTCAACATCGGCACCAGCGTCTCTTCGGGAAGCAGGGTCCAGGCGGGCGGGGGGATAGGGTTCAAGTTCTAAAAGAAGGGTTGCAGCCGCTTGAGCCGCTTGAACAGCTTGAACGGGAGAAGCCAGAGAAACTGAAGAAACCAGATAAACTAAAGAAACCTGAGAAACCGTACAAACCAAAAAAGCGCGCCCGGTAAGATTCGAACTTACGGCCTACGGATTAGAAGTCCGTTGCTCTATCCAGCTGAGCTACGGGCGCTTTGGTCAGTTATTATAGCTGTTTTGGCGCTCTATTTCAAGATAATCGGGGAAGGTGCCCGGGCAGGGCAAAAAACATATTCCTTCATTATGTGCTTGAAAAAAAACGATAGTAAGGTTATGTTGTTAGCGTTTACGGGCTGGAGCCAACTTAAAGACCGTGCAGAAAGAGATCTTTTCTCTCTAAATCATAATGAGGTGACTATTAATGGGCAGTGTAATGAAATGGAGGAAAAAAAAGATAAGGAAGCATAAATATAAAAAGTTAAGAAGAAGAACGAGGCACCAGCGGAGGAAGTAGCGACCGCATAACCTTCATATTTTCCTTGTCCATATTGCCCATCTTCGGTGTTTCCATAATACCTGCGAGATGGGCAAATCTTTTATCTTTCAAAAGCGATCTGAAGAACGTAAGGCCGATCTCCCCGCGGCCTATATGCCAGTGACGGTCGGCATGCGTGCCCGCGCCGGTCCTTGAATCATTGAGATGGAAAAGGCCGATCCTGCCGAGGCCCGGACCCTTCTCCATTTCACCGAGAAATCCTTCCCAGGCCGCCTTTTTTCGAATGTCGCAGCCGGTTTCGAACAGGTGCGCAGTATCGATGCAGAACATGACCCTTTCCTTGTCCTCAACTCCTTCGTATATACGGGCGAGTTCCCCGGCGCCGGAGCCTATGACATTTCCCTGGCCGGAGGTGTTCTCAATGAGGACGGTTATGTCGTGACTCCCGTGGACGATGTTGACGGCCCGTGCCGTCATTTCCATTCCCAGGCCCCTGTCGGGACGTGATCCAGGATGGGCCACGAGATACTTGATCCCAAGTTTTTCGCACAGGGCGGCCTCGTGGAGCAATCCATCCAGATTCCGCCCGTCCTCGTCTATTTTCGCAAGGTTAGGCAGATAAGAGAGATGGGCGTAAACAGGCAGCGCGGAAGACAGACGGGCAAAGGCTGCAAGTTCTTCATCCGTCAGCTCCTTGCGCCCCCAGGACCGGGGGTTCTTGACAAAGATCTGCACCGCCTCGCATCGCAGTCTTTTTGCCTCCGCGAGGGTCTCCTCGAAACCTTTCGAAATAGACAGATGGAAACCTATCTTCATCGTGCACACGGGCTATACAAGATATTACAAAAATGCTTGCAAATAAAAGGAGAAAAATGCACAATGTACAACATGGGAAAAGACACGATAGGCATAATTGTAGGCGGCGGGCCCGCGCCCGGCATAAACGGCGTCATCAGCGCGGCAACCATTGAAGCGATCAACTCCGGCAAAAAGGTCATGGGCATCAAGGGCGGTTTCAAGGCCCTCTTCGACGGGCACAAAGATATCTTCATGCCGCTCACCATAGATGATGTTTCCCGGATACACGCCACGGGCGGATCGATACTGCGCACGTCACGGGACAAACCGGAGAATGCCAAGGCAAAGTTCAAGACCCTCCTGTCGACGCTGAAAGGCGCAGGCATCAAGTACCTCATCACCATAGGCGGCGACGGGACACTCTACATGGCAAACTGGATAGAACGGGAGGCGCGCGGTACCGTGAGCGTCGTCCATACACCGAAGACCATCGATAATGACATACCTCTTCCGGGCGGCTTCTCGACATTCGGTTTTCAGACCGCGCGCCACGTCGGGGTCTACATTGTGAACAACATCATGGAAGATGCCCGCACCATGGGAAGATGGTACTTCATTACCACCATGGGCAGGCACGCGGGGCACCTGGCGCTCGGCATGGCCAAAGCCGCAGGGGCCACTCTTGCCCTCATTCCCGAAGAATTTCCCGAAGAAAAACTGTCATTCAAGAAAGTGGCGGACACTCTCACCGGCGCCATTATCAAAAGGATCACCATGGGCAGGGACTACGGCGTGGTCATACTCGCGGAAGGTATATCGGAGAAGTTCGATCTTGAAGAGCTCGCCCATTATGAAGAAGTTGAGCGAAACGAAAAAGGTGAGCTTCGCCTTTCCGAGATACAGCTCGGACGGCTCCTCAAAAGTTTCGTCATTAAAACCTTGAGCGATATGGGGATAGAGGTGGGCATCGTGGACAAGAGCATCGGTTACGAGCTCAGGGCGGCCAACCCCATTCCCTACGACGTGGAATACACGCGCAATCTCGGTTACGGCGCCGTCAGGTACCTTCTGAAGGGCGGCACCGGCTCCATGATCGTTTCCTATGAAGGCAACATCAGGCCCGTGCCTTTCGTCGAAATGATCGATTACGCAACAGGGAAGGTAAAGATCCGCACGGTGAACACCGAAACCGAGACATATGAGGTGGCCCGGAAATACATGATACGTCTCGAAAAGGAAGACTTTGAAGGGCAGCGCCTGGCACATCTCGCAAAAACGGCGAATATGCCGCCTGAGGATTTCAAGGCCCGTTTCGCATACGTCCTCGGCGCACCCGTCGGCCCCTGAGCGCCTTTTCCTTATTTATATGTCACAAATACCGATTATATAGTTTATGATCGACGAAAAGAAAAAATTCCAGGAAGTCCTCAACGTCGGCCTCGAAGTGGTCCAGACCAGGGACATCGATATCCTTCTCGAGCGCATCCTCACCAAGGCGCGCCACCTGACGAACGCCGACGCAGGGTCGATCTACATCAAGGAAGACAACACGCTCCTCTTCCGTTACACCCAGAACGACACTCTGCAGAAAAAACTCCCGCCCGGGAAAAAGCTCATCTATTCGACGTTCAAGATCCCGATCAATAATCATTCGATCTCGGGCTACGTGGCGAATACGGGAAAGGTCCTCAATATCAAGGACGTATACAGCCTGGGCAATGATGTGCCCTTTTCCTTTGACCCTTCATACGACAAGCTCTCCGGGTACAAGACCGGCTCCGTCCTTTGCTTTCCGCTCAAGACCCACACCGGGGAGGTGGTCGGTGTGCTCCAGCTTATCAACGCCAAGAATCCCGGCGATGAGAACGTCGCCTTCCTGACGGAGGATGAACCTTTCATCATGCATTTTGCCAACAATGCCGCCATCGCCATTGAGCGCGCCATGATGACACGCGACATCATCCTGCGCATGATCAAGATGGCGGAGCTCAGAGACCCAATGGAGACAGGGGCCCACGTAAACAGGGTCTCGTCGTATGCCGTGGAGCTATACGAAGCATGGGCGCTGGCCAGATCCATAGACAGGACACAGATCGAGCAGGACAGGGACGTTCTTAAAATGGCCGCCATGCTCCACGACGTGGGCAAGGTGGCTATCACGGACCTCATCCTCAAAAAACCGGCGAAGCTCGACAACAACGAATACGAGGTGATGAAACAGCATACCTACCTCGGCGCAAGGCTTTTCTCCAATCAGCGCTCTGATTTCGACAAAGCCGCCTTCCTCGTCACCCTCAACCATCATGAACGCTGGGACGGCAACGGTTACCCCGGCCATATCGACTGCATCTCGGCCGAACCGCTCACGGGTTTTTATGACCCAAGCGGCCGCGCCATCGGCAAGAGACAGGAGGAGATCCCTCTTTTCGGCCGCATCGTGGCCATCGCGGACGTCTTCGACGCGCTGAGCTCAGGCAGGTCCTACAAGGAGGCCTGGAATGAGCAACGCGTCCTCGATACAATGGACCAGGAGCGGGGAAAGCACTTCGACCCGGAGATGCTGGACACCTTCTTCTCCATCCTCGATGTCATCCGCAACATCATGCATCAGTATCCCGACATGTCGGAATAAAGAACCGTGAAGTGTGAATGAAACCGTAAGGCGTAAGGTGTTTTCTTGCTTTTTTTTACTCGTAAGCTCGTTCACCCGTGTGTCCGTCTACATACTTTCACGGGCGTGAGACATCGTTTTTTTAAATATTATTCTTTATCCGCTGCGGGTGATGGAGGTTGCTGCAGGGCGGGGCCGTCCTCTGTGCGATCGGCTGGATGGGTTTCGGCGTGGGCAGGAGCAGCTGCGGGGGGATCGGCCGGCCGGTCAAAGGGTATGTAGAGCACCTTGACCCTTTTACCGTCTATGCCGAAGAAACCGCTTAAGATCTCAAAACCGGGCTCTCCGTCCTGGTGGGAAAGCTCGAGCAAAAAAGCAAAGCGCATCCTCCAGTTCTCGCCCTGCTCTTCCCTGGTATAGAAACCGTAGAGAAAGTTCGACGTAAGCACACCCTGTTCCCTGCGCTGTTCGTAGATGGTAATCAGCGGCTTGACTATCCGGTCGAACCCGCGGTCCCGAAACGGGAGGACCGAAGGGAACAGGAACAGATAATCCCCCTCTTTCTCCCTGTATTCAAAGAACGGCCAGATGTTGAAGAACGTGGCGTTCTCCTCTTCTATGTACCGGTTGATGATGAGGACGCTCTTCCGGGAGTACCGCTCTTCCTTGAAATACCATTCCTTCTCGGAGTAGATGGGCCAGAGAAAATAGAATTTCCTGTCCCTGCCGAACTTCTCTTCCGAATAAAAAGGGAAAAAGGTGAAACCCTTCGTCTCCGGGCCCGTCGACGTCGAGAAAAAGGGCCATGGGTGGTTCCATTCCTCCTTGTCCTGGGTGCGCCGGTAGGTGAAAAACGGATAGAAGACGCTTCTGGTCTCATGCAGCCGCGATACCGAACTCAAGTAGAAAGGCAGGAAGTAGAACGTGTCGATGGGATTGTCGGTGTCGAGGTTCTTCTCTTCCTTGAAACCCAGCGGCCAGAGGAAGAACTGCGAGTGCCTGACGCCGGGCCTTTGTCTTGTCCCATAGAGCGGCCAGGCCTTGAAACCCTCTTCAGCTCCGCTGTATATTGAAAAAAAAGGCCAGGCGATGTTCGTCTTCGTTGCTCCTTCGTTCTTTGTGTAACTGAAGAGAGGCCAGAGGAAGAAACCCATTTCGTCCCTGGTAAAACGCTTTTTCAACGTGCCGGCAAGGGGGAAAAAACCGCCGTAGCTGCCTTCGGGCGACGTGCCGAAGAAGAAAAGGAGAAATGCCGTATCGCTGGCATCGCTGGATGTGTTCGACTTGTATATGGGGATGAAATAGGACTTCTCGGGTGTCACCTTGCCCAGCGGATAAAGATACTCCACGGTGCCCCCCTCCTCCGAATCATAGGAGCTCAGAAGGGGCCGGAAAACAATATGACGCTCGTTGTTCTTCTCGTCATAAGAAACGAGAGGGCCGATGAACCTCTTTTCCTTCCCCAGTTCCCACGAAAGCGGCCAGAAGGCAAAAAGGCTGCATGGCGCCAGAACAAAAAGAACTATAAAAAAAAGCCTGCACATTAAAAGAAAACGCTGAATATCGTTCCCAGGACCGTAACGGGCGTCATCTCCTGCAGGCCCTCAGCGCCTTTCTGGACCTTTTTCATCGCCTTTTCCGTCTCATTGTAAAGACTGTCATCTTTGGCCAGTTTCCCAAGCGTTCCCTCGCCTTTCTTGATGCCGTCGGTGATCTCCTTTATGTTGGCAACGGCGGTCTTGGCCTCGTCATAGAGCGCGTCATCCTTCGCGAGCTTGCCGAGGGTGCCCTTGCCCTGTTCTATGTCCTTCGAAATCGTTTTCAGGGAGGCAACGGTATCCTTCGCGTCATTGTAGAGGCTGTCATCCTTGACAAGCTTCCCGATGGTGCCCTTGCCCTTCTCTATATCGCTGGAGATCTTATCCATGTTGGAGACAAAACGGGTAATGCCCTTTTTGTTGTCTGACACAAGCTTTTTAAAGTCCCCGCTCGCGGACTCGATATTGGCGAGGCTCTTTTTTATGTTCTTCTTCTCCTCTTCGCCGATCAGCCCCTTGAATTCGCCGATGGTCTCACCGAAGTTCTTTGCGGCGACACCGACCTCGGCAAAGACCTCGTTGAGGTCAGGCGGCATCACCACGTCATTTATCCTCTCTCCCCTCGCGAGGAACTGCTTCGCTTCGCCGGGGATGATCTCTATGAACTTGTCGCCGAGTATGCCCTGGTTCTTGACGGTCACCTTGCTGTCCACGGGGACCTGGACCCCCTTCCTGACATTGAGCGTCACCAGCGCCTTGTATCCCTCGAGCTTGATATTGCGAACCCTGCCGACCTCCACGCCGGCGATCTGGATCGGTGTGCGCGGGTCAATACCGCCCGCGTTCTGGAGGGTCACGTACAGATCATATCCAGGTTCGTGAAACGCGCCGAACTTCCCGATCCTGAAAGACATGTAGAAAAGGACCAGAATGGCGGCCAGCACGAGAATGCCCACCTTCAGCTCCGTGGATACCCGTTTATCTTTCATGGCTAACCTCCTGTGAAGCCTGGTATTTTTGTCGCTCTCAAAAACTCCTGTGTCTCTTCCCTGGTGCTTTTGCGTATCTCGAACGGAGTGCCGCTCTCTATTATCTTTCCGTCATAGAGCATGGCCACCTTGTCAGCGATCCTGAACATGCCGAGGATATCGTGGCTGATAACTATGTATGTCTTTCTCAGCCGCGTCTGGGTCTCCTTGATGAGGTCGAGGATCGTCAGCGAGATGATCGGATCAAGGGCGCTCGTTGGCTCATCGAAAAGGATGATATCGGGATCGAGCACAAGCGCCCTGGCAAGCCCCACTCTCTTTCTCATTCCGCCGGAAAGTTCAGAGGGCATCTTCCCGGCAAATCCCAGCAGACCGACCTGCCTCAACCTCTCTTCCACCATCCGGTCTATCTCCCTCTCCGGATAGTGTGTATGTTCCCGCAGCGGAAAGGCAACATTTTCATAAACGTTCATGGAGTCAAAAAGCGCCGCTTCCTGGAAAAGCATGCCGAACTTCTTTCTGACCTCGTTAAGGCTGTGTTCTTTAAGGCCCGTGATCTCCGTCCCTTCCACCCATATCTCACCGGCGTCGGGCTTCAGCAGGCCGATGATATGCTTGAGCAGTACGCTCTTGCCGCCGCCGCTCTTGCCGATGATAACGGTGATCTTCCCCGTTTCGACCTCAAGGTCGATCCCGTCGAGCACCGTCTGGTCCCCGAAACTCTTGAAAAGGCCGTTTATCCTGACAGCGATGTTGTCCATATCAGAACATGAGGGAGGTAAGCACATAATCGGAAACAAGAATGGTCAGGCACGACGCCACAACGGCCTCTGTCGTCGCCCTTCCAACCCCCTCAGCCCCTCCTTTCGTATTGAATCCCTTGTAGCAGCATATAACACTCATGATAATACCGAAAAAAGCCGCCTTGATAAGACCGTTGTAAATGTCCTCCAGGCCCAGTATCTTCTCCATCTTGTTGACAAATGCACCTTCGTTGATGCCAAGCAGCTTGACGCCCACGAGGTATCCGCCGATGATCCCCACGAAGTTCGAGATGGCCGTCAGAACCGGGAGCATAAGAAAGGACGCGATCACCCGCGGAGCAACGAGGTACTTGATGGGATTAAGGGCCATCACAGTGATGGCATCGATCTGTTCCGTCACTCTCATGCTGCCGAGCTCCGCGGTCATGGCCGACCCGGCGCGCCCTGTAACCATCAGGCTCGTGAGGACGGGCCCGAGTTCGCGGGTCATACTGAGGGCGACGATGGCCCCCACCATGCCTTCGGCGCCGAACTTCTTGAAACCGTATGAGGACTGCAGCGCCAGCACCATGCCGGTGAAGGTGCCCGTGATGGCGACAACGAGCAGGGAGTTGACACCGATGAATTCCATCTGTTTGAAAATGTAGTTCACCTTGAAGGGCCGCCTCACGCTCTGGTAAAGACACTGCACAAAAAAAGTGCTGACGGAACCCAGCGCTTTAAGGCCGTTTCGGACCGATCGGGCAATGCCTTCCAAAAAATCCTTAAACATAGACCCTCACAATCCTCCTGGATATCCTGCACAGGATCTCATAAGGGATCATCCCCGCTCTCTGTGCCATATCGTTGGCACTTATGCGCGAGCCTTCACCCTCGCCGAGCAGTATCGCCTCATCACCGCTTTTAACTCCGCTGAGGTCTGTCACATCGGCAAGTATCCAGTCCATGCAAACCCTTCCAACAATACTGCATTTCCTGCCCTTTATCAAGACCAAACCCTTGTTTGAAAGCGACCTTGGATACCCGTCGGAATACCCCACCGGTATATAGGCTATCCTGGCCTGCTTATCGGTCACGTATGTCCTCCCATAGCTCAACGCCACGCCCGGGGGAAACTCCCGGACAAGGGCGATGCGGGCGACAACCTTCATGACCTGCCTCAAGGGGAGCTTCTCTTCGATCCCGGGTGACGGATGGGAGCCGTAGAGGCTTATGCCCGTCCTGACCATGTTAAAGTGGGCCTCCGGATAGTTCACCACGGCACCGCTGTTGCCCATGTGTATGCACGGCGGCTCTATGCCGGCATCCTTGAAAGCGCCGATGACCTCCATGAACTTTCTCACCTGTTCGTTGCCGTACTCGTCTTTCACCTCTGATGCAGAAAAATGGCTCATGAGCCCTTCAATTTCCACCGCGGAGGCCGCCTTTAAAAGTCCGGCGATCTCGCGGGCCCGTGACGGGTCAAGACCGAGCCGGCCCATTCCGGTATCGAATTTTATGTGAACCTTCAGCGGCCTGCCAAGACCGGCCGCCCCGGAGACGACCCTCTTCAAGACCTCTTCATCATAGATAACGGGGGTCAGGCCGTAACGCAGGACCGGTTCCAGCTCGTCCCAGGAAAAGATGCCGCTCATTATGAGAAGAGGCCCGGCTATCCCGTTTTTACGCAGGTCCATGCCTTCGTCCACGGTTGCCACACCCAGGTAATCGATGCCAAGGGCCCTGAGCTTCTCCGATATCTCGCGGGCCCCATGACCGTACGCATCGGCCTTGACCACGCCAAGGAGCCTGACACCGGCGCCAAGGCGCTGCCTGATGGACCGGTAATTGTTTTCAAGCGCGTGAAGATCGATATACGCGACCGCCCGCGGGGAGTTGGTCATTTGCTGTCTCCTTTATTGAGCCGTACCGAGGTCCCTGAACACCTTCTCGCAGGCATTTATTGTCTTTTGTATTTCGGCATCGCCCGATGTGAGGGTAATGAACGAGGCCTCGAACTGGCTCGGGGCGAAAAATATCCCTTCCTCCAGCATGCCCTTGAAGAATCTTTCATACAGACCCCTGTCGGACGCGGCGGCCGCCTCGTAACCGGTAACGTCCCTGTCTGAAAAGAACCCTGTGAACATGCCCGTCATCGAATTGATATGGTACGCAACGCCGTACCTTGCGGCTATCCGGGTGACCTGATCCGCGAGCCTCCCGGCGGTTTCCCGCATCCTGTCGTAGACATGTCCGTTCTCTTTCAGGAAGGAAAGCACGTAAAGACCTGCCCGGACCGCCACCGGGTTGCCGGACAGGGTGCCTGCCTGGTAGACATCGCCAATCGGCGCGAGGCGGTCCATGAACTTTTTCTTCCCGCCAAAGGCGCCTATGGGGAACCCGCCGCCTATGATCTTGCCGAGACAGGTCAGGTCGGGATCGATGCCGTAGATGTGCTGGGCACCTCCGAAAGCAACGCGAAAACCCGTGATGACCTCGTCGAAAATGAGCAGGATGCCCCGCTGCCTGCACATGCTTTCGAGGCCTTTCAGGAAACCTTCTTCGGGAAGGATGACCCCCATGTTTCCCATGACGGGTTCGATGATGACACAGGCGATATCGTCGCTTTCATCCATGATGCCCGCAACTGAGTCAAGGTTGTTGAATTCGGCAACGCGGGTGTGCTTCGCAAGGTCCGCGGGCACCCCGGCACTATCGGGGATGCCGAATGTGGCAAGCCCCGAGCCTGCCTTTACGAGAAGGCTGTCCGCGTGGCCGTGGTAACAGCCCCGGAACTTTATGACGCCGTTCTTTCCGGTGCACCCGCGGGCAAGGCGCAGTGCGCTCATGGCCGCCTCCGTCCCGGAAGTGGTGAGCCGCATGCTTTCCATGGAAGGGAATGTCCCGACAATGAGACGCGCAAGTTCTATCTCGTAGGGATGGCAGGCGCCGTAACTCGTTCCTTCATGGAGCGCGCCGGTCACCGCAGCGATCAGGCCTTCATCGGCATGGCCGAGAATGATCGCCCCCCAGGACGCCACGTAATCAAGAAAGGTGTTGCCGTCGGCGTCATAGAGGTATGAGCCTTTCGCCCTTTTCACGTAAAAGGGCCGGTCATGGACGGAAAGAAATGCCCTGACGGGACTGTTCACTCCACCCGGTATGCAGCGCTTTGCTTCTTCAAAATGTCTGTCTGAGTTTTCCTTCTTCATTTTCGTACCGTAAAAGACGTTTTTTTAAACTCCCTGATGCTGAAAAGCACACGATAATCGTCTATGCCCGAGCGCAATGCCATCCGGCCGATGGTTTCCAGGCACTCCTGTTTCGTTCTGCCGTGGACCATGGTGTAGAGATTGTAGGGCCAGTATCCGCCGGTGGAGCGTTCATAGCAGTGGCTCACTTCAGGAAACAGGGCCATGACGCGTCCCGTCTTTTCCATGATGTCTTCATCCACGCGCCACACCACCATGGCGTTGCCTTCATAGGAAACGGCGCGATGCGAGAGCGCCGCGGCGATCCTCCTGATATGACCGCTTTCCTTCAGGGCCGCAAGACCCTCCATCAACTCCCCGGCGCTCATCCCCATGGCTTGCGCCACATCCTCATAGGGCCGCTCGGTGACGGGAAAATCAGCGGGCAATCCCTCCCAAACCCTTTTCATATCGTCTATTTTTACACATCAGGAAAAACCTTTTCAAATAAATTCGCCTCTTCGGCAGGTAAAACACCATGTCCAAAAAAGACTTTACATTTTACCCGCGAACATGTTGTAACTATCAAATCCGGCGGTACTGATACGGAAAACAAGGCACCGGAACCTTTTACCGGCCGTTATCAACTTGAAGGAGCAACCGCAATGCCAACAAAACCAGCATCCAGGATCGAACTGATCCCCCCATATCTTTTCGCCCGCATCGATAAGAAAAAGGAAGAGGTCAGGAAAAAAGGGATGGACCTTGTCGACTTCGGGATCGGCGACCCCGATATCCCGACCCCAGCCAATATCATCGCAAAGATGAAAGAGGCGATCGATGATCCGAAAAACCACCGCTACCCGAGCTACGAAGGAATGCCTGAATTCAGGCAGGCCGCCGCGGCATGGTATAAAAGGCGCTTCAATGTTGATCTTGACGCTGCGACCGAAGCGGTGACGCTCATCGGTTCCAAGGAAGGCATTGCCCATATGCCCTGGGCCTACGCACAGGCCGGGGACGTGGTCCTTGTCCCGTCTCCGGGATACCCCGTTTACAGGATCGCCACGATGTTCGCCGGGGCAACCCCTTACATAATGCCCCTCAAGGAAGAGAACGGTTTCCTCCCTAAATACGAAGACATTCCTGAAGAGGTCCTCAAAAAAACCAAGATCCTTTTTATCAACTATCCCAACAATCCTACCGGCGCCTGCGCCGACGACAGTTTCTATATTAAGACGCTGGAGATGGCAAAACGATACGACATCCTCGTCTGCCACGACGCGGCATACAGCGAGATAGCATATGAGGGATACAGGCCGAAAAGTATCCTTGAATTTGACAGGGGCAAGGAACACTGCGTTGAATTCCACTCGCTGTCAAAGACATACTGCATGACGGGCTGGCGGATCGGTTTTGCCGTCGGTAACGCGCAGGCCATATACAACCTGGGCAAGCTGAAGACGAACATCGATTCCGGCGCATTTCAGGCGATCCAGTACGCCGGTATAGAGGCGATGGCGGGAGATCAGTCGTCTGTTGCCGAGCTCAACAAGCGACTCGAAAAGAGACGGGACATGATCGTCGAGGGTTTCAGTTCCGCCTTCGGCATCAAGGTTCAAAAACCCAGGGCCACCTATTATATCTGGGCAAAGGTACCGGGGGGGCTCACATCTTCCGATTTCTGTGAAAAGCTCATTGAAGAGACAGGCATCGTCGTCACGCCGGGAAGCGGTTTCGGCGACGAAGGTGAAGGGTACTTCAGGATCTCCATCACGATCGGCGAGGAGAAGATCGCCGAAGCGATCAAAAGGCTCAAGTCTTTCAAGCTTTAACAGGTCATATACAACAAGGGGGTTCATATGAGGCTCACATCCCTCAGGTTTGTCGCGTCATCCCTTTTTATCGTCCTTTTCCTGCTGTCGGCATCCATCCCGCCGGCGTATGCCGACAGCGCCGCCGAGATCAATAAGAAAGGGCTTGCGCTGGCCAATGCCGGCGATCACGAGGCGGCCATCAATGAATTTTCCATGGCCGTCGCCCTGGATCCGGCAAACGTCGATGCCTGGTACAACAGGGGCCGATCACACGCCAGTCTCGGCAGGTACCCCGAGGCGATAAAGGACTATACCCGCGTCGTGGAGCTCGACCCAGGCGATGCCATAGCCTACAATAACCGGGGCCACGCCTATTATTCCACGGGGGACCTCAACCGGGCCGTGGAGGACTATTCCAGGGCCATAAAGATCAAGTCCGATATGGCGACCGCTTTCAACAACCGGGGGCTTGCCTATGACGGGCTCGGCAAACCCGACCTTGCCGTCAGGGACTACAACAGGGCCATTGAGCTCAACCCTTCTTACGCCATAGCCTACAATAACCGGGGGCTCTACCATGACAATCTCGGCAAGTACGATCTGGCCATCGCCGACTTCGGAAAGGCGATCTCATCGAACCCCCATTACGCACTGGCATACTACAACAGGGGGTATGTCTACCACAAGGTCGGGAACTTCGAAGCCGCCCTGAAGGATTACTCCAGGACCATCGAACTGGACCCGAAGTACGCCGCCGCCTACAACAATAAAGGTTATGTCCTTTCCCTCATCGGCGATATAGGCCCCGCCATAGCGGAATACACGAAGGCCGTCGAACTGGACCCGAAGTACGCAACGGCTTACACGAACCGGGGACACGCGTACGGCACCATGGGGAAATATGACGACGCCATCAGGGACCACGACAAGGCGATCGGGCTCGACCCCCGCCATGCCACGGCATACAATAACCGCGGCTTCACGTATTTCAACATGGGGAAATATAAAGAGGCGGCGGCCGATTATACGAAGGCCATTGAGCTCAACCCGAAATATGCCACGGCATTCAGTAACCGGGGATACACTTACGACAGGCTGGGAGACCTCGGCCGGGCCATCAAAGACTACAACAAGGCCATCGAGCTCAACCCGAAATATTCCACTGCTTACAACAACCGCGGCTTCACGTATTTCAACATGGGGAAATATGAAGAGGCTGTAGCTGATTACACGAAGGCCATCGAGCTCAACCCGAAGTACGGTCTCGCCTATTTCAACCGCGCCGTCGCACGTCTAAAAACGGGGGACAGGGATGGATCCGTCGAAGACCTGAAGAGCTCCGCCCGACTGGGCAACAAGGACGCCCGGGAAACCCTTACGGAACTGAAGATCACCTGGTAACGAAAGACAGTTCCAATAGTTCCAGCCGTTCCAAACGTTCCAACTGGAAAAACTTGAAAAGCTTTAAGGCCTTTTCGGTTGAAACGGCTCAGGCGGTTGAAACTGTCCTTTGCGTTTGCCTTTAACGTTCAAGCGGCTCAAACGGTTTAAACTGTTTTTACATGGACGTTCGGTTGCGGCCTTCCTTCTTGCTGCGGTACATGAGGCTGTCGGCCCTTTTGATAAGGGACGGCGCGGTGTCCTTTTTTTGAGCTATGGTGGCCCCTATGGATATGGTGACACTGCGGTCCATGTCCTCTATGGGGATCGATGATGCCTCCACGAGGGTCCGTATCTTTTCGGCGACATAAAGAAGCTTCTCTTTATCAATGTTGGCGACAAAAGCGACAAACTCCTCTCCGCCCCACCTGCTCACCACGTCCGATGAACGCAAGCCGTTGATTATGGTGGCCGCGACTATGCGCAGCACCTTGTCCCCGGCATCGTGTCCGTAGGTATCGTTGACATCTTTGAAATTGTCGATATCGATGAAAAGGACCCCGAAGGGCCACCCGTAACGCTTGAATTCCCGGAGCTTACCCGCGAGGTTCATCTCACCGTAGCGCCGGTTGCCAAGCTTCGTCAAAGGGTCCAGAAGCGCCATGCGCTCCAATTCGCGGACTTTCCTTTCAAGCTCGACCTTCGGTGAGTTGTCGCTGAATACCTCCACGGCACCTATGATATTATTGCGGCTGTCATGGATGGGTGAGACCCGGACAAGCACCGGAACCCTGTGGCCGTCGCGATGGTGGAAATATACCTCGCTGTCGAGCACCTTTCCGCCCTGCATGGCCCTCTCCAGCGGACAGTTCCCATCACAGAGATTAAACCCTTTGTCGTCGACATGCCTGAGAATATTGTCCCAGCAATGGTTGCCCTCCACATCCTCCCGGCTGTACCCGGTCATCTTCTCGGCGGCATCGTTCCAATAGAGTATTGTGCGGTCCTTATCTACGAAATAGACCCCGTCGTAAAGGTTGTCAAGGAGATCCCGGTAAAAACCATCACCTCTGATCTTTCGCTTATACCTTTTCATTTTGTTACCCGCCGCGTCCCCCCACTATGATCCCGGGTATCCGCAGTGTCGGCTGTGCATCCGCCACGGGAACCCCCTGACCGTCCTTGCCGCATGTGCCTATACCGAAACCGAGGTCCGTCCCCACCATGTCAATATCGTGAAGGACCTTCAGGCCGTTTCCCATCATGGTGGCGTTCTTTATCATGGGCCCCGCGGCGCCTTTTTCAATGAGATAGCCTTCTGATATCTCGAAGACAAAGTCCCCCCGCACCGTGTCCACCTGGCCGCCGCCCATCTTGACAACGAGGACACCGTCATCCACGGAGGCGATGATCTTTTGCGGGTCATCGCCGCCGGGGAGGATCATGGTATTGCTCATGCGCGGTATGGGCCTGAATCGGTAGGACTCCCTCCTGCCGTTGCCCGTCGGCCCCATATTGTGCTTCATGGCGTGGAACCGGTCAAAGAGATAGTTCTTCAGCACACCCTTTTCTACGAGAACGGTCCTCTCGGACGGCACACCCTCGTCGTCAAAGGCATAGGTGCCCCGCATGTACGGGATCGTCGCATCGTCCACGACACTGATGAGGGGCGACGCGATCGCCGTGCCGAGAAGGCCCTTGTAGCAGGAGAGCCCTTCCATGGCAAGGTCCGCCTCCAGTCCGTGGCCGATCGCCTCATGGATCATGGTACCGCCGGCCTCAGACGCGAGGACGACCGTCCTCATGCCCATGGGTGCCTCCCTCGCGGCAAGAAGACCCTGAAGGCGCCTCACCGTTTTCACGGCAAGACCTTCGATAAGATCATCGGTGAAAAACTCAAAACCATAAAAACCGCCCACTGCCTCGTAGGATGTCTGCATCTCGCCGTTGTCCTGGCCTACGAGCAGGACGGAAAGAACGACCTGCATACGGCTGTCTTCAACCGTCCCGTCATCGCTGGTAAAGATCTTTACATTTTGGCGGGTGTCACGGTAGACGACGCGCACCTGGGTGATGCGCGGCTCCATTTTACGCGCCATGGACTCGAAGCTCCTGACAAGTGCCAGCTTTTCGCCGGCAGGGACATCCCCGGGATCCCTGGAAATGGAAAAGGGATACCTCCCTGCGAGAGATGTCCGGACAGCCCCCGGTGCTGTCCGGGCCTTGCCCTCGCAGTATCGTGAAAGCTGCCGGGCAAGATCGACAAGGTGTGCTTCATCAAAGGAATTAGTGGACGCGTAAAAACTCTTCCACGGAGCGATGACCCTCAGGCCGATGCCTGCGTCCTCTCCGCGCTCGAGCTTTTCCACCCTGCCAGACTCAAGCTGAATAAAGGTATAGGCCCTTTCATCCGCGAAGATATCGCTGAAGATCCCTTCACCTTCCATGAGGGCGTCGAGCACCCTCTTCTCGTTGAACATCAGCAAACCTCCCGGAATTCTATCCCATAGTGTACCATATCCGCCGTGATACCACTGAGGTCCTTTTCAAAGCTTGCGGGATAGATGACTTCGATGAGTCCCGTCCTGCCGTCGATGACAGAAAAGATGGCCACATCCTCATAGGATTCCAGAATGGCCTTGAAGAAACCGATGCCGCCCCTGTCTATGAGAAAACGCTTTGTCCTTTCCTCGATCATAAGGTCCCTCCTGCCGGCGCACAGCTTGCCGTTGTCAACAAGGTCCGCCTTCAAGCATCTCTATGAAAGCCTCTATGCGCATCTTCGTCCGTGAATCGAGGGTTTTCGGCATGTCGCCCTCTATAGTAAGAATGGGGACATCGATGGTTTCCCTGAGTATCACGTCCTCAATGGCCCTGAAACAGAAGGCCTGCACGTAATGGATGATCCCCTTTATCCCCCGAAGCCCGATCTCTTTGTTGATATCCTCCAGGCGCGCAAAGATCCCGTAAGGATAGGTGTAGAGGAGGTAGCGTTCGACAATGTCCGCCGCCTCACAGGGCAGCGCGAACTGTCTTTGTGTTTCGTTGTAAATAACATGTCCCCCCACGCCCTCGATGAAATCATAAAGGCCCTCGATGATGGGAGGAACGCCGATGTAGCCCAGCGGGATCCCTTCCATGCTTTCCCTCGTGCGGGCCCGGGAGATGAACTCGTCGGCTCCGTCGGCATATTTTTTTATATCTCCGAGCATATCGGAGGCCCCCACAAGCCACAGGTGGTTCTCGCCGCCCGTCACGTTGCGTTCGCTCCAGGTCATCGTGTCGATCTCCGAAAGCCTCGATCGCGCTGCCGCGATCCGTGTTTCCACTTCCGCGAGCGCGCCCTCTTCTGCACCAAGCTCTTTTTTGAGCTTTTCGATCTCCCTTGAGAGGACCTCACGGTCACGGTCGTAAGGAAATGAGAATGGTATCGTCCTGACACCCCGGTAACGAAGGATCTCGGCAAGGGCCTGTGTGTTGCTGCAGTCTCCTTCCATGACGGTGATGACGGCTTCCACCTGCTTCTCCATAACGACACCGTAGATACCCTTTATCCAGTTGCACATGCTCTTTGGAAAACCGTCGCGCTCTGCACGGTCGACGAATCTCCCCGGCTGAGGGTCGCCGACAAATATGTTGTTGAGATCGCACGGTTCATAACCCGCCGCGAAAATAAGCTCCACGGGGACCGTGGTGGTAAAGCCTATGATACCCCTGCTTTTTTGCGGTTCTGTCATGTTTTCTAGGATAATACGTTTTGCACGGCTGTTGCAACCTTAACGATACGTTTCTCTGGTTTCTTCAGTTTCTCTGATTTCTTTGGTTAATAAAATATCCATAACCGGACAAGCCAGAGAAACAAAAGGATCAAGGGGGCGGGATTTTTTTGACAATCCGCAGTTTTTTGGTAAACTTTATTTTATCGCGGAAACACAAAGCGCTGTTTGTGAAGCAAAGTGCTCAAATCACGGGAGGTTTTCATGAAGGATGATACAGAGGAAAAGGGAGGTTTGACAAGGCGCGGTTTCCTGAAATCCACAGGCGGGGCTGCCGCGGTGGCCGGGATGACCGTGGGAGGCCTTGCGGTTGGCACAGGAGAGGCTGCCGCAGCAACAGGTCCCATGCCTAAGAAATGGAATGAAACCTATGACGTGGTCGTTATCGGCAGTGGATTTGCGGGTCTCGCCGCGGCCATTGAGGCAAAGAATGCCGGGGCCAGCGCGGTGGTCATTGAAAAAATGGCCGTCCACGGGGGCAACTCGATCATCAACGGCGGGGATTTTTGTGCTCCGGGGACAAAGCTGCAAAAGGAAGCCGGGGTCCAGGATTCACCCGATCTCATGTACAACGACATGATGAAGGCCGGGCTCTACCTGAACCATCCCGAGCTGGCCAGGACCGTGGCCGACCAGGCCAAAGATGCCCTGGAATGGTGTGAGAATTACATTGGGGCCAAGTTTACAAGGCTTAACTTTCATGGCGGCCATTCAGTGAAAAGGGCGAACCAGACCGCCAATGCCTCAGGATCTGAAGTGGTCAACAAGATGCTCGGCAAGGCCAGAGCGCTCGGGATTGAGGTCCAGACCCGAACAAAGATGGTGCGGTTCATAGCGAACAAGGACGGGCGGATCGTTGGCATCGAGGTGCGAACGGGCTACAAGTTCCCCGATGAGAAGTCAGGCAAGACGGCTTACATCAAGGCCCGGAAGGCTGTTATCCTGACCTCGGGCGGTTTTTCCGAGGATCTTAAGCTGCGCCAGATCGAGGATCCCCGCCTCACCGACAAGTTCGGAACGACCAATCAGCCCGGCGCGACCGGCGAGGCGTTGCTTGCCGCGTGCATGGCCGGCGCCATGGACGTGCAGATGGACTGGATACAGCTCGGTCCCTGGACAAGCCCCGATGAAAAGGGTTTCGGTCACGTCCCTCTCTTTTGCGAAAGGCTCGTCGGTTACGGGCCCATGATCGATCCTGTCAAAGGAAAACGTTTTTTCAAGGAAACAGGAAACCGGAAGGAACGGGCGGACGCGATCATCCTCCTCGGCCACCCGGTCATCATCATGGGTGACTCCTATTCAGTGCCCAAACAGGTATTTCCCAGGGCCCTCGAAAAGGGTCTGGAATCGGGGGCCGTGAAGAAATTCGACACCCTGGAAGCCCTTGCGAAAAATTACAATATACCCCTCAGTGCTTTGCAGCAGGAGATCGCGCGCTGGAACTCCTTCGTCGAAAAGAAAAAGGACGACGATTTTGATTGCATGATCTTCAAAGATGCCCGGCCGACGGCCGCGCCGCCTTTTTATGCCGCCAGGCTCTGGCCCAAGGTCCACCACACGATGGGCGGGCTGGTCATCGACAAGAACGCCCAGGTCTTCGGCCTTGATTTCAAGCCGTTGAAAGGGCTCTACGCCGCCGGAGAGGTCACCGGAGGGGTGCACGGCGCCGTGCGGCTCGGCGGGGTAGCCATGGCCGATTGCCTGGTCTTCGGCCGCATCGCGGGCAAGAACGCGGCCAAAGAAAAGTCCTGGGGCTGACCGTGAACGCGTGAGAAAGACGGGAAAGGGCCGAGTCCGCCCTTTCCCTTTAAAAATACCGTGCCCGCTGCAGCAGATATGGGTCAGGGAGGCAGATATGACATACAAGCGCGGCAGTGCCGTGATCCCGGCAGGAAAGCTCCTTGCTCTCGGCTTCACCCTTGCAGTGCTTTTAATTTTCTCCATCACCGTCTTTGCCGCACCGAAAAGGGTAGCAACGGCAAAACCGGGCAATTGCGCGGCATGCCACGGACAGGAGAAGGTTTTCTCCCCCTCTCATGTCGACACGAAGGAAATGGCCTACAAGGACTGCCTCGGGTGCCATGAGAAGACAGGGCCTCAAAAACTGCAGGGCAAGCTGCCGGGAAGCCACCTCCACCGGCTTAGAGACATAAACTGCGAAAAATGCCATGGAAAGGCAAAAAAGGCGGGAGAGGTTAAAATGAAACAGTGCCTTACCTGCCACGACGCCGATAAACTGGCTGAGAAAACGGCAAAGGTGAAACCGGAGAACCCCCACACGTCTCCCCACTACGGCACTTCGCTTGACTGCAACCTGTGTCATCACCAGCATCAGAAATCGGAGAACTACTGCAACCAGTGCCACAAGTACGATTTCACCGTACCGTAAGACCGGTTTTTCTGGCTTCTCCGGTTTACTCAGTTTCTTTGGTTTGTCCCGTTTCTCCAGCTAAGAGCGTTCAAGCATTGGAACATTAAATTTTTGGACTATCTTTTGGGTTTTTTCTGGCGAGGTTCCTGTCCGCATAGCGGGGATCATCGGTGACGTGTCTGCCGATGGTGATGAAAGGCGGTATGGCGGTCTGACTTTTCACATCCGGGCCTGAAGACTCTGCATGGAGCATCATGAGCCCTCTGTGCCTTCCGTTATATCTATCCAGTTCAAAGTGCTGGTTGTTCCATAAGAAGCATATGCGCTCCTTGCTGAGAACCTCCGTTTTGGGGTCCATGAGCCGGGTGAGGTTCAGGTATTCCTGTTCGGGTATGAGCTCCTCTTCTTCGACGGGAACGCTCCTCGCGCCGGCAAGCCTTGTCCTGGCGAGGAAATGGAAGTATGCACCGTCCTGCCCCCTCCTGCGGATCCTTGTCTCCTCTCTTTTATCTTTAGAGCGGAGGTAAACCTGTTCTATATCGAGTCTCTGATGGGCCGGCAGGCTGACGAGGTCAACGCGGCTGACGAGGTATTTCTCCCGTGTGGGCGGCACATCGGGGATGCCGAGAAACCGGGCGATGGCGGAAAATGCCCTCTTGATCTTGCCTTCGAAATCGGTGCTGTTGTCGATGATTTTGAAGCGGGGATGGCCGAGCCAGCTCTCCTGCGTCCTCAGGTCTATTCTGAGCGCCTCTTCGGGTGTTTCAAGACGCGCCGTGTTGTTCTCGCCGGTATAGTATTCAGCGGCCCCGTCGGCCGCGGTGACAAGGTGGATAACACCATCGTACCTGTGCCGGATGGCGGCCCGGGTCAGGCCCTTTCTTCTCATGATTCCGTTGAAAACATCGTCGGTCAGGAAGGCCCTGATGTCCATGATGCCCCTGTCAAGGAGTATCACCTTCCTGCGTTCGGGGAAGATCCTCGCGACGGCCTGTTTGTAAGTATCTTCGAAGGACATCTGCATGTCAAAAATGACCTCCTCGAAGACCACTATCTGGCCCGGCTTGTCCATCTTGCGCCGGTCTATGCCGTTTCCCGTGATCAGGGTCGCCGTTTCCGGCACGACAAAGACCATGAAGCCCTTGTCTGAAAGCTTTTCTGTGAGATAGGCAAGGGACGAGCTTTTCCCCGAGCAGGGCCCTCCGGTAAGGACGATCATGCTGACGGGCTGGATCAACCGGGAATTAACTGGCACAAAACCTCCCCCAGAAAAACCGTTCGAACAGCTTGAACCGTTCAAGCCGTTTGAACGTGATAAGCAAAAAAATGAATGATCATTTCGGAAGAATATCTTTTATCTATTAACGCCCAAGCATTCAACCGGCTCAAGCTGTTCAAGCGGCTCAAGCTGTTGAAACTGTCTTTTAAATGTTCACTATGTTCCGCCAGTCTGTCACGACGGGATCGAAGCCTTTTTTGATGAGCATGGCCTTTACCTCATCGAAGCTGCGCGGATCGAAGACCTGGAACTGCCCGTCCTCGTAATCTGTTTTTGACTCGATGTACCCGCCCACTCTGGTTGAGGAACCGGCGGACATTTTAGTGATGCCCAGGCCGATGATGCGGTCTCTAAAGACAGGGGTCTCCCGCGTGGAGATGCTGATCCCCGCACGGGGGAATACGAGCCTCGCCGCGGCGATGATCTTGACCATTTCCCTGTCTGACACTTCAAAATAGTTGTGCTCGTCGTCGGCCACGCGCCTGAGGCGCGGAAAGGCAAGGCCGAACTCGACACCGGGATATTTCTTTTCCAGGGAGCGCACATGCTCGAAAAGCCTCATAACGTCCTCGTGCCAATCGGTAAGCCCAAGGAGCGCCCCCATGGAGATCTGCCTGATCCCCGCCCTTGCTATGCGGTCAGGGGCATCTATACGGTAATCGTAGTTCTTTTTCGGGCCGGCGAGGTGGAGCTCATCGTAGCGCTGCCGGTCGTAGGTCTCCTGGTACAGGGTCACACCATCGACGCCGGCAAGGTAGAGATCTCGGTATTCTTTCTCTTCAAGGGGATACACTTCAAGGGCGACATAGGGAAAGTACCTTCCCGCGATGATGACGGCCTCCCGGATATAGGCCGGAGGAGAATGGAGGCGTGATTCACCGGTCAGGATGAGGCAGCTGCGGATCCCCGTTGAGGCAAGGGCCGCGCATTCCCTGTCTATCTGCTCCAGGGTGAGCTTGCTTCTGGGCATATCCACGTGGGAAGCATGGAAACCGCAATAGACACATTCGTTCTGGCAATAGTTCGATATATACAGCGGGGCATAGAGGCTGATGGTGCGGCCGAAATAACGGCGGGTCATGTCAACTGCCGCGCGCACCATTTCCTCAAGGAGTGCCCGGTCATCTCTTCTAAAGATGACCGGGAGGTCTTCTATCTTCAATCCGGTCAGATCCATAGCGCTACTCATCATATAAAAAACCGGTCAGCGGTGAAGATGCGCTCGCAACCGCTTTTTCCTGCCCCATCTTGGCGAGATAGGCCAGTCTTCCCGCTTCAACACCCCTTGCAAAGGCGCATGCCATCATGACCGGGTCTCCCGCCACAGCGACAGCCGTGTTCGCAAGCACCGCGTCCGCACCTATCTCCATCGCCTCAGCCGCCTGAGACGGGCGCCCTATCCCCGCATCGACAACAATGGGCACCTCGTTTATCTCCTCAATGAGCACTTCAATGAGGATCCGCATCTTAAGCCCCTGGTTGGAACCGATGAGCGAACCCAGGGGCATGACTGCCGCTGCCCCCGCATCGACAAGCGCCTTTGCGGCATAGAGGTCCGGATGCATGTAGGGTAGAACCGTGAAACCTTCCGCCGCGAGCATCTGCGTTGCTTTTATCGTCTCCTGGTTATCCGGCAGGAGATAACGGCTGTCGTTGATGACCTCTATCTTTACCCAATCACCATAGCCGGCCTCCCTGGCGATGCGTGCTATGCGCACCGCTTCATTCGCGTTGCGCGCCCCCGATGTGTTGACCATGATGGTGATCCCTTCAGGTATGAAGGAAAGGATGTTTTCCTGGCTTTCCTCCAGGTCGATCCTGCGCAGCGCCACCGTAACCAGCTCGGAGCCTGAGTCCGCTATGGCCTTTCGCATGGTTTCCTTGCTGCCGAACTTCCCCGTTCCGAGGAAGAACCTGCTCGTAAATTTCCTGCCGCCCAACACCAGCGTGTCTTCCAAGATCAACCTCCTCCCACAAAGGACACCAGTTCAACGCGGTCGCCTTCGGCAAGGATGGTCCGGGTCCACAGGTCGTTCTTCACGACGCTGTCGTTGAGGACAAGGATCACCCGGTCCGGGTCCACCTTGCCGGAATGGATGAGCAGCTTCAGGTCGGTTCCGTCGGCAATCTCCATCTCGCGGCCGTTCACTGTTATTTTCATTATCTATCTTTCCTGATCCGTTTCAATAGCTCCGCCGCGTCCCTCCAGGCCCTGACGACCGCTACCGTCCTGGCGCCCGCCGCGAGAACATCGTCTATATTGGTAAGATCTATGCCCCCGATGGCAACAAAGGGTATATCGAGATGCTGCGCGGCCTGCCTGACATACTCGAGCCCCACTGCGGGCCTGCCGGGTTTTGTCGGCGTGGCATAGACAGGCCCGGTGGATATGTAATCGGCGCCGTCCAGAACCGCCTGCCTTCCCTGTTCGAGATTATGCGTCGTCTTGCCGAGGATCATCTCTTCGCCGATTATCCTTCTGGTTTCCACGGTCGACATGTCCTGGCCGATGTGCACACCGTCCGCCCCCGCCCTTACCGCAAGGTGCGGGTCGTCGTTGAGGATAAAGACAAAGGGCTTTTCCTTTCTCAGGTCTGTCAGTTCCCGGGCTTTCTCCAGAACAGCTGCTTCATCGCCCGTTTTGTCCCGAAGCTGTACGATCGCGGCGCCGTCAGCGACCGCCCGTTTCAGTTCGGAAACAGATGCGGACACCACATAAAGGTCTTTCGTGAAGGGTACCCTGCGTTCCATAGATGCTATTAAGTTACATCAAAATGGGCGCCAAGTCCAAGGTCTTCTTGTTTTCTTCGCAGCTGTCGGGAGGTTCTTTATATATAGTACATCATGGAGTCCTGATGGCCCTTGAGCTGCTGCATCTCAACAAGCGATGCAAGCGTGTAGCTGCTCAGGACCTCCTGTATCTTGCTGCCAAGCACTCCCCAGACATCACGCGTGACGCACGCGTCCGACCTGGGGCAGGCCGATGTATTATTGACGCAATCGACAAGATCACAGGGGCCTTCCAGAACTGTTACTATATCATTGAGAGTGATCCGGTCGGGCGCCCGGTTCAGAAGATAACCGCCTTTCCTGCCCCGCTGGGCCTTGACAATACCGCCTTTGTGAAGCGCTGAAAAGATATGCTCCAGGTATTTTTCGGAGACACCCTGCCGCCTGGCAATCTCGGAAAGCAGCACCGGGGTGCCGTTAACCCCGCTGACGGCAAGATCTATCATTGCCCGCAATCCGTATCTTCCTTTTGTAGATATCTTCATTTATTCGCCCACTATTTTTATGGGATTAGTATAGATATTGTGTTGACATGTGTCAAGATGTTTCTTATACTCATGCAATGAATACAAAGAAATATCCATGTTCTCTTCTTAAGACGGACAGCAGAAGAGGCGGAACATCCGGTATTTACCAGGCCCTGAGGGCCTTCGGTGTGATATCTTCATAACATATAGCGGAAAGGAGCATGCCATGTGGGAATACACGGATAAAGTGAGAGAACATTTTCTGAACCCCAAAAACGCCGGCGAGATAGAAAACCCTGACGGTGTTGCCGAGGTGGGCTCCATCGCATGCGGCGACGCCCTTAAACTGACATTCAAACTTGATGAGAATAAACGCATAGCCGATGCAAAGTTCAAAACCTTCGGGTGCGCCAGCGCCATTGCCTCCGCCTCGGCGCTTACCGAAATGCTTAAAGGAAAGACCGTCGAAGAGGCAATGAAGATAACGAACCAGGACATAGCCGACTACCTGGGCGGATTGCCGCCTGAGAAGATGCACTGTTCGGTCCTCGGGCAGGAAGCGCTCGAGAAGGCCATAGAGAGCTACCGGGGTGTTTCCCATAAAAAACCTGATGAGGAGATCGTCTGTGTCTGTTTCGGTGTCACCGACGGCGAGATAGAGCGTGCCGTGAGGCAGAACCACCTCACCACGGTTGAAGAGGTGACAAATTATACCAAGGCCGGCGGCGGCTGCACGAACTGCCATGAAAAAATCCAGGAGATCATCGACCGTGTTTACGCGACCCAAAAAACCGAAGAAGGGCCTGCAGAAAGACCGAAACTCTCCAACATCCAGAAGATCCGCATGATCGAAGAGACTATCGAGCGGGAGATACGGCCGTCGCTCAAGCATGATGGAGGAGACATAGAACTTGTCGATGTGGTCGGCAACAGGGTGCTCGTCGCAATGCGCGGAGCCTGTGCGACCTGCCAGGCATCCCAGGCCACAATGAAAGGGTTCGTGGAATGGAAGCTCAAGGAATTTGTATCGCCGGAGCTTGTCGTTGAGGAGGTGGCATCATGAAAGAGGTCTATCTTGACAACAACGCAACTACCATGGTGGCCCGGGAAGTCCTCGATGAGATGCTTCCTTACTTTCACGACTATTACGGGAACCCGTCAAGCATGCATTCTTTCGGCGGCCAGGTGGCGCGCAAGCTCGCTGAAGCCCGTCAGAAGATAGCATCTCTCCTCGGCGCAGACCCTGAGGAGATCATCTTCACAAGCTGCGGCACGGAAAGCGACAACGCGGCGATCATGTCGGCACTGGCAAACAGTCCGGGAAAGAACCACATCATCACGAGCAGGGTTGAGCACCCGGCGGTGAAGGTCCTCTGCGAGCACCTCGCACAGAAGGGATACCGTGTGACCATGCTGTCCGTTGATGCCGAAGGGATGCTCGACATGAACGAATACGAGGCAAGCCTGACCCCGGACACGGCTGTGGTCAGCATCATGTGGGCCAACAATGAAACGGGCGTGATCTTCCCCGTCGAAGACGCTGCCCGCCTTGCCCGTGAGCGGGGTATCCCCTTCCACACCGACGCGGTACAGGCCGCAGGAAAGATACCCATTAACATGAAAGGCAACTCCATCGACATGCTCTCCATTTCAGGACACAAGCTGCACGCCCCCAAGGGCATCGGTGTGCTCTATGTTCGCAAGGGGACTCGCTTTTCTCCTTTCCTCATCGGCGGTCACCAGGAAAAGGGGCGCCGCGGCGGCACGGAGAACGTGCCTGCCATAATCGCACTCGGGAAGGCCTGTGAACTGGCAGGAGCCAACATGGAAAAGGAAAACACCCATGTCAGGGCCCTGCGGGACAGGCTGGAGAGTGAACTGCTGAAGGCGGTCCCGCAAAGCAAGGTGAACGGAAACCGCCGGCAGCGCCTCCCCAACACAACAAACATCAGCTTTGAGTTCATCGAAGGCGAAAGCATACTCCTTCTCATGGACCAGTTCGGCATATGCGCCTCATCGGGTTCCGCCTGCACATCCGGTTCGCTGCAGCCGTCCCATGTCCTGCGCGCCATGGGAGTCCCCTACACGATGGCGCACGGATCGATACGGTTCAGCCTGAGCGTCTACAATACCGCTGAGGACATCGATCTTGTCATAAATGAACTGCCGCCCATAATCGAAAAGCTCAGGGTGCTTTCTCCCTACTGGGCAACAACACAGGGCGCCTGCGCCACCGCGTGAGGAGAGTCAGGAATGAGCGAAGAACAGAATTCAAAGGACCGCTGCAGGGAGGATATCACCGCCGTTCATGATGTCCGCGCACGCATCCCCTCCCTCGTCAGCAAGGTCGTTTCACAATATGACAAGGCCGGCCGTTTTCACCATGTCGGCCCTGAACCGATCCCTTCACGGCGGGCGATCATCGATATCATATATAAGACCGTCCCTGTCCTTTTTCCGGGGTTCTTCTCGGGTAAACGGCTCGATGACATAAATGCACAATACCACCTTGGCCAGGAGATAACGGAACTCTTCGATATGATTGCGACACAGGTCCAGCATGCCATACGTCACGACTGCATCCGGTTCAACCGCCCCTGCATCCGCTGCGAGGAACGCAGTCATGAGATAGCCCTGAAATTCATAGAAGAAATACCGCAGCTTCAGGAAACTCTCTCAAAAGACGTGCGCGCCGCCTTCGAGGGTGATCCCGCCTCCCGGCACTTCGACGAGATCATCTTCTGCTACCCCGGGCTATTTGCCGTGACCGTTTACCGCGTCGCCCACTTCCTGCACATTAATGATGTCCCCCTGGTCCCGCGAATCATGACGGAACACGCCCACAGCCGCACGGGTATCGACATCCACCCCGGAGTGGCCATCGGCGGGAGCTTCTTCATTGACCACGGCACCGGTGTGGTCATCGGGGAAACAACGGTCATCGGCGACCGGGTCCGTCTCTACCAGGGCGTCACCCTCGGCGCGCTTTCGCTCAGCAAGGATGAGTGCCCTCTTCTTCGGGACAAAAAACGCCATCCCACAATAGAGGATGACGTGATCATTTACGCCAACGCGACCATCCTCGGCGGCAAGACGGTCATCGGCGCCCGCTCGGTCATCGGCGGCAACGTGTGGCTCACTGAATCCGTGCCTCCCGATACGTCGGTATTCCTGAAAAAACCCGAACTGGTGATGAAGAACAAGTAAAAAGAACACAGTTTGCCTGGTTTATCCGGTTCAAAGAATGCAGCTAAAAGAAACCGGAGAAACTACAGGAACTGATCACCTTTCTATGACACCGCCGCCGAGGACTGTGTCGCCGGCGTAGAAAACGACGGACTGGCCGGGTGTTATCGATTCCTGGGGATCGGCAAACCGGACTTCGGCGGTATTGTCTGGCCCAGGGAATATTTCGCATCGGGCCGGCTTTGAGGCATAGCGGATCTTCGCCGTGATCTCCTCGGGGGGCCGCTCCTTGAAAGGCACGATCCAGTTTATGTCTGCGGCGGCAAGGCGGTCGCTCATGAGATATTTTTTCGGGCCCGCGGTGATCTCGTTCTTTTCGGCATCGATACGCAAAACGTAATACGGCTCCTTCATCCCGGCGAGACGGAGCGCCCTGCGCTGCCCCACTGTGTAGAAGGCGATCCCCCTGTGGGCACCTATGACGTTGCCCTCGGGGTCGAGGATGTCCCCCGGCCGGCCGGGATCACCGAGCAGCATCCCGTAATCATCCCATTCAAGGAAATCCTGGCTCTCCCGCCTCTCAAGACACCCCGCGAATCCCGTCTTAAGCGCCATCTCCCTTACCTCTTCCTTGCGATAGCCGCCAAGGGGGAAAAGGACCCCGGCGAGCTGCTCCTGAGAAAGCCGGTAAAGGAAATAAGACTGGTCTTTCGATCCGTCAACACCCCGCAGGAGAATGTACCTCGCCGCCCGGGAATCGTACATGATGCGCGCGTAATGGCCGGTGGCGAAAAGATCGAACCTGACACCGCTTAACAGCGCCTTTTCGACAAGCGAGCCGAATTTGATCCTGGAATTGCACACAACACAGGGGTTTGGCGTCCTCCCTCCCGTATACTCGTCACTGAAATACCGGAGGACCGTTTGCCTGTATTCGCTGCAGAGGTCCACAACGTGGTGCTCAATACCGAGGAGCTTTGCGGCGTTTTCGGCGTCCGCTATACCGGAGGCCTCGTTCGGGCCGTAGCACCCGCTTTTCACCGCGTCGCGCCCGATGGGACCGTCCCAGATCTTCATCGTCAGGCCTACCACCGTATAGCCCTTCTCCTTGAGGAGACATACCGCCATGGTTGAATCGATGCCGCCGCTCATGCCCACTGCAACAACCCGGCCGTCCGGTCCATCCATGATCATTCCTCTCCCGCGGGTTCGTTCATACTTCCCGTCCTGTAACCGTGAAGGTCGAGGGCCACGTAAATGAATCCGAAGCTTTTTAACTGCGCGGCTATACGGTCCCTGTATTCAAGAATAACCGGGAAATCCTCTTCAGCGGCTTCGATCCGGGCGGTGCCTCCATGGTGTCTCACGCGCACCTGTGATACACCGAGCGCCTTAATGAATGCTTCGGAACGTTCTATGTTCTCAAGCTTTTCCACGGTGATGGCCGTGCCGTATGGTATCCGCGATGACAGGCATGCCTGCGCGGGTTTGTCATGCGTTTTCAGCCCGAGATGCCTGGAAAGCGCCCTGACCTCTTCCTTCGTCAATCCAGCTTCGAGCAGAGGGCTTTTGACATCGAGTTCGAGACAGGCCTTCCTGCCCGGCCGAAAGTCCTTAAGGTCGTCCGCATTTGAACCCTCGAGGATGAAATGATACCCCTCCCTCCGGGCGATGTCCCGGACTGCCCCGAAAAGACGGATCTTGCAGTAGTAACAACGGTCGCGCGTGTTTGCAAGGAAATTTTCGTCTTTCATCTCCGTGGAGTCGAACATGACCATGCGCGCGCCCAGGTCGGCGGCAAGCTCCTGAGCTTCCCGCCTTTCCGAACGGGGATATGTCGGCGAGACACAGGTCAGCGCAAGCACGTTCTCGCTTCCCAGCACATCGATGCTCACTCTAAGGAGCAGGGTGCTGTCCACACCGCCCGAGAACGTGACGGCGGCTTTCTCCATGGACCTGATCGATTCTTTCAGGTTTTCGTATTTATGCTGAAGACCTTCTTCCATCTGCATGCTATCGCTTCTATCTCCGCCGGGATACCACGGGGGAAACACCTCCTGTTCTATTATATAGTAATGATATCAAATGTCCCGCCAGTCCTTCGCCGAACTTTCAGACGGGAGCATCTGAGGCGCCGGCCGATTCGACACCGCCGAGGAGACCTTCAAAGAGTACCGTCGAAAGGTAGCGTTCCCCGGCATCGGGCAGTATGACAGCTATCACCTTTCCGGTGTTTGCCGGGTCTTTGGCCAGCTTCACCGCGACGTGCGCCGCGGCGCCGCAGGATATGCCGCTCAATATACCTTCTTCCCGGGCAAGGCGCCTGGCCATTTCAACGGCCTCATCATTGCTGACCGTTTCTATACGGTCGACGAGGGAAAGGTCGAGGACCTTCGGCACAAATCCGGCACCGATCCCCTGGATCTTGTGGGGCCCCGGCTTGAGCTCCTCACCGTTTCTCGTCTGCGTGAGGACTGGTGAGTGGATCGGTTCGACGGCAACGGAGATGATCTTTTTGCCTTTGGTGAGTTTGAAATACCTGCTGACCCCGGTGATCGTCCCGCCGGTGCCTACACCGGAGACAAAGATGTCTATTTTCCCGTCGGTGTCATTCCACAATTCAACGGCTGTCGTGGCCTCGTGGATGGCCGGGTTGGCCGGGTTCTCGAACTGCTGGGGAAGGAAATACCGTGACGTGTCGCTGCCTGCCACCTCTTCGGCCTTCTCCACGGCCCCCTTCATACCTCTGGCGCCTTCGGTAAGAATAATGTCTGCCCCGAGGGCTTTGAGCACTTTGCGCCTCTCTATGGACATCGTCTCCGGCATGGTAAGAGTAAGTTTGTATCCCCTGGCGGCGGCAACAAATGCGAGAGCAATGCCGGTGTTCCCCGATGTGGGTTCGATGATCTCCATGCCGGGTCTCAATTTGCCTGATTTTTCGGCGTCCCATATCATTGCCGCACCGACCCTGCACTTGACCGAGTAGGCGGGGTTGCGCCCTTCGATCTTCGCCAATACCGTGGCCTTCGCGCCCGCGGTCACCTTGTTCAGCTTGACAAGGGGCGTATTTCCTATCGAAAACGAATTGTCTTCAAATATATTTGCCATGGCGCCTCTCCTTTGGCAATTCTCTCTGGATATGCCATTTTTATCCCTATAATTATGATAGGATTAATGTAAAATAACTTTTCCCGTCTGTCAAGTGTTACATGTTCAAACGTGGTCATTGCAATAAGAATAATGGTATGTTATTAATTCTGTACCAAAGACAATCTGGGGGCGATGGCATGGAGACCTTGAAGGACTGGCTGAAACCCGAGCTCATATGGTTCCTTGTGGGCCTTGTGCTCATGCTCATGGAGTTTGTTGTTCCCGGTTTCATCATTTTCTTCTTCGGCGTCGGCGCCTGGATCGTGGCGCTCATATGTCTTCTAACCGACATCTCTCTCAACGTCCAGCTGATCATCTTCCTTGTCACATCCGTTCTACTCTTTGTTTTTTTACGTAAATGGATGAGAACGATCTTCGTGGGATACAAAAAATACGGCCAGTCATCCGATGACGACATGTCTGAATTCATGGGAAACAAGGCCGTCGTGACAAAAAAGATAGACCCTGTCACGGGAGGCAAGATAGAGTTCCACGGCACAAGCTGGAGCGCCGAAACGGAGGGCGGCGAAGCGATCGCGGAAGACTCGGTCGTTGAGATCACGGGCAAACAGGGCCTCACCCTGAAAGTCAAAAAAATATAACTAAAAAAAGGAAGGGACCAATTTATGAATTTTTTCACCGTTATTATTATTGGCCTTATCATATTCGTTATCATAGCCTTTGCAAAGACCATCCGCATTGTTCCCCAGAAGGTTGCCTACATTATCGAGCGTCTCGGCAAATACAACGCCACCCTCGACGCCGGGCTCCACATCCTCATCCCCTTTATCGACAAGGTATCTTACAGGCATACCCTGAAAGAGCAGGCCATCGATGTTCCTTCACAGATATGCATCACCAGGGACAACATCTCCGTCGAGGTGGACGGCATCCTCTACCTCCAGGTCATCGATCCCCAGAAGGCATCCTACGGTATAAACAATTACCAGTTCGCCGCCATGCAGCTGGCGCAGACCACCATGAGGAGCGTCATCGGCAAGCTCGAGCTTGACAGGACATTCGAGGAACGCGAAACGATCAATACAACTATCGTTGAAGCCGTGGACAAGGCATCCGAGCCCTGGGGCGTCAAGGTTACCCGGTATGAGATAAAGAACATAGTGCCGCCGCAGAGCATTAAGGACGCCATGGAAAAACAGATGCGGGCCGAGAGGGAGAAGCGCGCTGTCATCGCCGAATCTGAGGGCGACAAACAGGCCAAGATCAACCGTGCGGAGGGCGTTAAACAGGAGATGATCGCCACCTCCGAGGGCGAGAAGCAAAAACGGATCAACGAAGCCGACGGCCGCGCGGCTGAGATCGAACGCGTCGCCAGTGCTACCGCCAACGGCTTGCGGGAGATCGCTCTCGCCATTAATGAACAGGGCGGCATCAACGCCGTCAATCTGCGCATCGCCGAGCAGTACATCAATGAATTCGGGAAACTTGCGAGAACGAACAACACCATTATCCTGCCCACAAACCTCGGAGACCTGGCAGGCATCGTGTCGACGGTGACGACGGTGCTGAAGGACCAGAGCAAGGCCCCCGGAGCAGGAAAGTAAGAAGACAGGTCATGGGTCATGGGTCATGGGAAAGATAAAGACAGCTTGAGCCGTTTTTCCTATCACCCATAACCTGTCTTATCCCCATTACCTATAACCTGATCCTTTATCTTTTCATACATCTCTTTGAAAATCGCCGGTTCTATCTTTTCCGCCCTGACGGAGCGGGGGAGGCCCATCCTTTCATAAAGCTTGTCCACGGCCTCCCCGCCGAAGCTTTCCACGAGGGCATGGCGCATGAATTTCCTTTTGTGACCGAATGCCCCCCTGACGAAGGCGAGAAGGTCTTCGTCCACATCGGCGGCGTCATCCCTGAAGCGCATCGAAAAGTACACGCTCTCCACCTTCGGGGGCGGCACAAAGACCTGGGGTTTAAGGCGCATCAACATTCTGACATCCGAAACAAGCTGCGCCGCAACTGAAAGCGATCCGTAGATCCTCGTTCCGGGGCCTGCCGTGATGCGCTCGCCTATCTCTTTCTGAACGGTGAGAAAGGCACTGTCCAGGCAGCGCCTTTCACGGATGAGCTTGAAGATGATGGGCCCTGTGATCCCGTAGGGAATATTTCCCATGACCTTGACAGGGTGCCCTCCCGCGAGGTCAGCAATGTTAACGGCAAGGATGTCGTTAAAAACTATCTCCACGTTTCCCGATGACCGTGCGGTCTCTTCAAGATAAGGAAGCATGTCCCGGTCCACTTCTACCGCAATGACCCTGGCCGCCGCGGACGCGATGGCGAGTGTCAGGTCTCCCCTTCCGGCGCCTATCTCCAGTACGGTATCACCGGGGGTTATCCCTGCCAGGGAAACCATCTTTCTCAGGATATTGCCGTCCTTTATCAGGTTCTGTGAGAATCTCTTCTTCAGCATGGCTGCCGGGTCATCTCATGGCCATCCGCGAATATCCTTTGATATCGAGAGGGGAAAGAGCGCCTTTTTGAGCATAGAACGAGGCGAGAAGCGCCACCATTGCGCCGTTGTCGGTACAGAACTGCGGGGAAGATATCATGACTTCGAAGCCTTCCTGCGGCGCCCTTTCGAAAAAGACCTCCCGCAGCCTTCCGTTCGCGGCGACGCCGCCGCCGACAACGATCCGCTTCGCGTTGCTGCGCCTCGCGGCCCTGAATGTCTTGGACACAAGGACATCACATATGGCCTCCTGGAACGAGGCCAGCACATGGGCCATAGTGGAGGCGTCAACGGGGTTGTTCTTCGCATAATTGAGAAAGGCCGTCTTGAGGCCGCTGAAACTGAAATCGCAGTTGTTGTCATCCATCATGGGGCGGGGAAAGGCAACATGGTCCTTTATGCCTCTTCGCGCCATTTCTTCTATGGTCCGCCCTCCGGGATAGCCAATACCCAGGAACTTGGCGATCTTGTCGAAGGCCTCTCCCGCCGCGTCGTCCCTCGTGGAGCCAACCACCCTGAAATTGCACGGTCCCTCCATAAGCAGGATGATCGTGTGACCCCCGGAAACAACAAGCGCCAGAAAGGGAAATTCCACGTCCCTTTCGAGGAAGATGCTCATGGCATGTGCTTCTATATGATTGATGCCGACAAAAGGCCTGTTAAGGGCAAAACATAAACCTTTCGCGAAGCAAAGGCCCACAAGGACGGAACCTATAAGTCCCGGCCCGGCGGTGACGCCGACAAGGTCAATGTCCGCCGCGGCTGCGCCGGCCTTTGAGAGGACTTCGTCATAGACCGCGTCAATGAGTTCCACATGTTTGCGTGAAGCGATCTCGGGGACAACCCCGCCGAAGCGGCCGTGCAGGTCCGCCTGGCTCGAAACGACATGGGAAAGGATCTTCCTGCCGTTCTCAAGAAGCGCAACGGATGTGTCGTCGCATGATGTGTCTATACCGAGGATCAGCATGAATGGGGTAAGGCCTGCTCTTTCAGAGCTCCTTGGGATTCTTGAGTATCTTGATCTTTCCCTTCTCAGACATTGCCTTCCTGGACTCCTGCACGAAGGACTTGAGGAACTCCTGTTTGCTCCTCGCCGCGTAATACCGGGTAAAACCGTCCTTGTCCTTCTCCCACTCCTCCCGGTCAGGCTGTTTTTCTCCCGCAAAGGAAAAGATATAGTAGTCTCCGCCGATCTCGACGGGCTTGCCGTACAGCGGTTTTTCCTTCGTCAGCCCCAGGAGGTCCAGATCGCCCTGCGGTATGGCGCCAAGTTTGGGGATAGCCGGGACCGTCCGCATGATGAAGCCCGTCTGCGTCTTCGATCCGGCCGGTCCGCGCTTTATGGCGTCTTCCGCGGCAAGGCGCGCCATCTCCTTTGCCTTCTCGCCGGCCAGCCTGTTCCTGATGCTTGCCAGTGCCGTGCTCTTCTCCATGGGTTTTCCCTCTTCGCGGTCAACAAGCTGGAAAATGTAGGACCTGTCTGTGTCCCGTACAGGGAGGGAAACATCGCCCTTCCTCAAGTCTTTGAGCCACGTTTCTATTTTGAGGCCTTTATAGGTCTTTAAAAGCTCGGCCTGGGTGACATTGCCTGTATCCGTCACTTTAAGTCCCTTCAGCCTGGCGTAGGCCTCGATGTCCTTCGACTTCAAAAGGTCCATGTAAACGGCGTCATCCCTGAGACTGCTTTTGTCATCTATAACAATATACTTGAGCCGGCAGGTGCTCTCCCCGCGAAAACGGTCCTTCTCCTTTTCGTAGACGTCAGAGAGCTCCTTGTCGCTGACAGCGACCTTGTCCTTGTACGAAGAAGGATCGAAACGGCTGTATACAAGGTCCACCTTTCCCTTCTCGCGTACGTACCCGGCCCATATATCAGCATCGGTGAGGGCCACCCCGGTGTCCATGATGATGCTTGTGACCTTGCCCATGAGAAGCATTGTCCTCTGGGACTTTTCGAACTGCTCCGGGTCTATTTTATTCTGCCGCAGCACTGCGACGTAGAGGTCCTTGTCGAATTTGCCGTCCTTTTTAAACGCCTCATTGCCGCCTATGAACTCGGCGAACTCCATATCACTCACGGTGACCCCGAGCTTTTTAGCCTCCGCCAAAAGAATATACTTGTTGATCAGATCGTAGAGGATCTTCTCCTTGAGATCGGCCATGAGCTTATCGTCCATTTTGTCACGGGCCGGACCCAGTGATTGAATGACCTTGTTGTATGTCTCCCAGTACTCCGTATGGGAAATATCGAAATCGCCCACCTGCGCAACGACCGTGTCCTTGTCGCGAATGGAACCGGCACCGAAGTAAAAAATGAACACTATGATGATCACGCCGAATATGATCTTTATCAGGTAACTTTTCGCATATTTTCTCATGAACTTGAGCATCGGTTTTTTATCCTCTAATGTTTATTGATTTTGAAACTTTAAAATAGTATATTAAGTCTGTTTTTTCAATAACTTTATAATTCTGCAAAGAAGGGAGAGTCGATGCTTGAATCACTCTTTGGGTTCATTTCAAAAGACCTGGCCATAGATCTGGGGACCGCGAACACTCTTGTTTACGTGAAAAGCAGGGGTATTGTTTCCAACGAGCCATCCGTTGTAGCCGTCCACAAGGATTCGAGAGGGACAAAAAAAGTTATCGCCGTCGGCGAAGAGGCGAAGAAGATGCTCGGCAAGACCCCGGGCAACATCGTCGCCATCCGGCCCCTCAAGGACGGGGTAATTGCCGATTTCGAGATCACCGAGGCAATGCTCAAGTATTTCATCCAGAAAATACACAATAAAAAATCCTACGCCCGGCCAAGGATAGTCATTTCCGTGCCTTCGGGCATCACGCCCGTTGAAAAAAGGGCCGTTAAGGAATCCGCCGAATCCGCAGGCGCGCGGGAGGTTTACCTCATTGAAGAACCCATGGCCGCCGCGATCGGCGTCGGGCTCCCCATTACCGAGCCAAGCGGCAACATGATCGTCGATATCGGAGGAGGCACGACCGAGGTGGCCGTCATCAGTCTTGCCGGCATCGTCTACTGCAACTCGGTACGTGTAGCCGGCGACAAGATAGATGAGGCGATCATCCAGTACGTCAAGCGCAAATACAACCTCCTCATCGGCGAAAGAACGGCTGAGATGATCAAGATCGCCATAGGATCGGCATACCCCAACCCGGACGAAGAAGAGATGACGATGGAGATCAAGGGCAGGGACCTCGTCGGGGGCATCCCGAAAACGCTCGAGATATCATCCAAGGAAATGAGAGAGGCCATCACGGAGCCGGTCAATGCCATTGTGGAGGCCGTACGGATAGCGCTTGAGCGGACACCGCCCGAACTCGCCTCAGACATTGTCGATAAGGGCATAGTCATCAGCGGTGGCGGGGCGCTTCTTAAAAACCTTGACCTGCTTATCAAGGAAGTTACCCGTCTCCCCGTTATCATCGCGGAGAATCCATTGACCGCGGTCGTGGAAGGAGCAGGGAAAGCGCTCGATGAAGTGAGTCTCTTGAAAGAGATTGCGACATATTTCTAAGATAGTGGCGATTTGAGAAATTCCATAGCCATAGTCATAGCCATCCTCGTTCTTGTAATATCCTTTCTTTCCTTTACCAATGCCCCTTTTGTGGCCAGATCTTTCGCATCCGTCAAAAACGGGCTCAACTCCTTTCTGGGGCCCGCCCTCAACGTGGTCAGCAAGCCTGTCGAAGCCATAAGCGGCGGCCTTGGCTCCTATTTTAATCTTGTGGGCGCAAAAAAAGAGAACGAGGAGCTCAAATCAAAGGTGGACAAGCTCTTCCTGGAGAACCAGAGGCTGGCGGAACTGGAACGCGAAAACGCGCGGCTGAGGAAACTCCTCAATTTTACAGAGAAGAAACCGAACACGATGATCGCGGCCGTTGTAATTGGTGAAGACCTGAAGAACTGGTTCCGATGCATAATTATCGATAAGGGCAAAAAGCATAACATCCGGGAAAAAACCCCTGTTGTCACGCCCAGGGGGATCGTAGGACAGGTTGTAGAGGTCGACCTCTGGCACTCAAAGGTCATGGTCCTCAACGACACGAACTCATCCATCGATGTGAACATCGAGGGCAAGAACACCAGGGGACTCCTGGAAGGTACGGGACAGAACACACTGAAGCTGAAGTATGTCATAAAGAACGACGACATCGAGATAGGCGACAAGCTTTCCACGTCCGGCAAAGACGGTATTTATCCGAAGGGCATCCCCGTGGGGATCGTGATCACCGCCAACAAGAACAAGGCCGGTATCTTTGCCGACATCGACGTCATGCCCTTCAATAACTTTAAGCAACTCGACGAAGTCCTGCTTATAAAAAAATAATGAAGACCTTCGTTTACATCATGCTCGGCCTCCTTCTCATGATCCTTGAGACCGCGATATCGCAGCGGGTTTCCCTTGACGTGCTCAAGCCTGAACTCGGCATGCCCATCATCCTATACGCAACATTTTTCCTTGGCGCCCGTTCCGGGCTTGTAACAACGCTCTGCATCAGCTTTGTCCAGGAAGGGCTGTCCAGCGCCCCCAACGGGTCCCTCCTGTTTGTAAACATTTCCGTTTTTCTTATAGCGGCCGCGATGCGGAATAAAATCTTCATCGATTCGAAATACAGCTTCGCCTATGTCTGCAGCAGCGCGGTCATCGTCCAATCCCTCCTTTTTCTCGCGCTCTCCATCCTGGCACGCGGAGAGACACGGGGCGCCTTCAATATAATCTTCTACGCCCTGCCCAACGCCATCGTTACGGGCTTTGTATCCATTCTGCTCTTTACCTTCATCGAATTCATGAACGAAAGCTTCCTGGAGAGAAAATAATGGCTGAAGAACCCCTCTCCAGCAAATTCAAATGGTGTACCCTCGTCCTGGTAATCACCATGACGGTCCTTCTCATCAGGCTCTGGGACCTCCAGATCATGCGCGGTTCGGAGATGCGCAAGCTCTCCGAACAGAACCGCATCAGGGTAAAAAAGATCCCGGCGCCCCGGGGGATCATTTTCGACAGGACGGGAAAGGTGCTCGCCGACACGCGCCCCTCATTCAACATCTACCTGACACCGGAAGACATCAAGGATTTCAGCCAGAGCGTGGACGGCCTCGCGCGGCTCCTGAACTGGGACCGTGAAGATGTCATCGAAAAGATGAAGGCTGCGAGCGGGATGCCGCCGTCATTTCCCATCAAGATCAAGTCGGACATCCCCATGGACGAGGTCGCCAGGGTCGAGGCGCACAGGGTGTACATACCAGGCGTTTCCATCCAGATCGAGCCGAAACGCAACTATCCCTACGGCGCATCGCTTGCCCACGTCCTCGGCTACGTTTCGGAGATAAGCGACGAAGAGCTGAAGAACAAGAAAAAACACAAAGACTACTCGCCCGGCGATTACATTGGAAAATACGGCCTCGAAAGGTCCTATGAGAATGAGCTAAGAGGTGTGGACGGGGAAAAGCGCGTCGAGGTGGACGCCATAGGCCGTGAGGTGAGGACCCTGGACATCATAGACCCCATTCCCGGGCACAGTCTCCATCTTAACCTCGACCTCGAGCTCCAGCTCACCGCCGACAAGGCCCTGGAAACCAGAAAGGGCGCCGCTGTCGCGGTCAACCCGAAAACAGGGGGCGTCCTCGTTCTCGCCAGCCGGCCAGGGTTCGACCCGAACAAATTTGCATCGGGGATAATAAAACAAGACTGGCAGAAGATAGCCCTGGACAAGGCGCATCCTCTCCAGAACAGGGCCATCCAGGGAGGATACCCTCCGGGGTCGACCTTCAAGGTGCTCGTGGCCATGAAGGCCCTTGACCTCGGCGTCATCAACGAACGGACAACCTTCGGCTGCGGCGGCGGTTTTGCCTACGGCAACCGCGTATTCAAATGCTGGAAAAAAGGCGGTCATGGAAGTGTCGCCGTTCACCGGGCCATCGTCGAGTCCTGCGACGTTTTTTTCTATAACGTGGGCCTCAGGGTCGGCGTCGACAGGATCCATGAGCTTGCCGACATTGTCGGCCTCGGCCGCGTGACAGGCATAGACCTCCCGAACGAACAAAAGGGCCTCATTCCGTCAACCGAATGGAAGAAAAAGCGCTACAATCAGCCCTGGTATGAAGGGGAAACTGTCTCAGTGTCCATCGGTCAGGGGGCCGTCTGGCTGACGCCTGTTCAGCTTGCCCAGCTGTCCGCCTTCGTCGCGAACGACGGCAAGAACTTCAAGCCCCAGATCGTCAACCGCATCGTATCGACGGAGGGCAAAGTGGTCAAGACCTTCGAACCTGTCGTCAATGCTGATCCAAAATTAAAAAAAGGCGTGGTCCAGATCGTCAAGGACGGGATGCGCGGCGTCGTCAATGAACCGGGAGGCACTGCAGGGCGCAGTAAGCTTCAGAATGTTGCCATGAGCGGAAAGACCGGTACCGCACAGGCAGGTTCGGAAAAGGTCAAGCTCGGCGACCATGCCTGGTTCATCGCATACGCCCCGGCCGAGGACGCATCGATCGCAATGGCCGTGCTTGTTGAACACGGAGGCCACGGCGCTTCCGCGGCCGCACCCGTGGCAAAGGACATCACCGAAACGCTCTTCAAGGTGAAAACAGTGATAAAGGAAGCAAAAAGCAATGAGAATAGATAAACGAAGGTTCTACCACCTTGACTGGTACTTGATCATAAACGGCCTGCTCATTTTCGGGATAGGGCTTATGAACCTTGTAAGCGCCACAAGCTCATTCTCCAGCGGCTCCTACAATTTCATGATCAAACAGCTTATAGCCTTTGCCATGGGCCTTATCCTCATCCTTGTCGTCATGTACTACGACTATCGAATAATAGCCAGTCAGTCCCGCTGGATATACCTGGGGGGGCTGCTCCTGGTCATACTCGTCCTTGTCATCGGCCTTGCCGCCGGCGGCGCGAAACGGTGGATCAGTCTTTTTGGATTCAGCATCCAGCCGTCGGAGTTCATGAAGCCCATTCTGGTCGTTTTCCTCGCTAATATGCTCTATGAGAAAAAGCGGCAAAACATACCTCTTAGCCTGAAAGACATAGGCAAACCGCTTCTGTATACCATGATCCCCTTCATCCTGATCGTAAAACAACCGGACCTGGGCACCGGCATCGTTATCATACTGGTCTGTTTTGCCATGCTGTGGTTTGTTGGCCTCAAGAAATCCACATACGCGGTGCTTTTCTCCGTGGGCGCAATTTCCCCTTTCATTGCCTGGAATTACCTTATGAAGCCTTACCAGAAGATGAGGGTGTTGAGCTTCATCAACATAGATGCCGACCCGGCGGGCTTCGGTTACCACGCCAAACAGGCCATCATCGCCGTGGGGTCGGGGAGGTTCTTTGGCAAGGGGTTCATGTCCGGGACCCAGCACAAGCTGCAGTTCATCCCCGAACATCACACGGACTTCATCTTTACCGTTTTCAGCGAGGAATGGGGCTTCGTCGGATCCATCGTCCTCTTTGCGCTGTTTATATCCTTCATCCACCGATGCCTGAAGATCTCAATGGACGCCCACGACGAACTTGGCTCGATCATAGCCTTCGGCATTGCCTCCATTATATACGTACAGTTCACCATCAATGTCATGATGGCCATACACCTTGCCCCTGTTGTCGGCATTCCCCTTCCCTTCATCAGTTACGGGGGGTCATCGCTTCTTTCAATGCTCGCGTCGGTAGGGCTGCTCCTCAACATCAGCACGCGGCGCTATATGTTCTAAAAACCGTTGCAACCGCTTGAACGGCTTGAATGTTAAAGGCAAACGCAAAGACCTTTCAGACACGTGAGCCGTGTGTGCGGTGGGCCATTTTCTCTGGTTTTGCCTCGGCTGTTATGATAATGTATCTCAAGAAAGCGCCGACAACGTGTGCGCGTTAACCTGAATCAAACTAAAAAAATAGTTCTTCTGATAAATACAAAATATTATTCAATACGGGTATGCGATTGGATCCCTTGAACAACCGGCCGCTCTTCATTGTTGGAATTGTCATAGCGGTCCTCGCTTTTCTCTCCATCTTCAAGATAGGGGGCAGCGTGGGCCCGGTCCAGATCAAAAGGATCGATCTGTTCTCTGACGTTCTCCCGAATAAAAAAGACTGTAAAAGGTCCATCAACAACGATCTGGCGGCTAAAAACGGGACATCTCCGGCGGGGGTACACGAGGTTCGTGAAACCGGGCAGAATGAAAGAGCGGCCGCTTCAAACACGCTGATCATTTCCTTCGCGGGAGGCCAGAGCGGTTCGCTGGACAGTTTTTTCGAGGAATTGCGCAGGACCGAGAAAGACGGCGGGAAAGTCAGGATCGCCTATTTCGGAGATTCCATAATTGAAGGCGATCTCATTACCCACGATCTCAGGAAAAACCTTCAAAAGTCATTCGGCGGAAGCGGCGTCGGCTTCGTTCCCGTCACTTCCGCAACGGCCGTGGCCAGAGGCACCATTCATCACCGGTTCTCCGATAACTGGCAGGTGCTGGCCCTGCACCCGAGGCCAAAAAACGAGGCGAAGCTGGGCATATCCGGGTTCACCTTCCTTCCCAGGAGCGATCAGGCCGTAACGGGGTCTTTCGGAGGCCTTAAGACCGAACGCTTTAAACACAGCTGGACGGAATACACCGCAAGCGCCCTCTCTGAAAACACACACCCTTTCCGGGTCGTCAAGCTCTATTACGGCCCGTCAAATGAACCCGCGTTCGCGAAATACACCCTCGACGGAGAAGTGGAACACACTATTGACCTTTGTGGAGACGACGTCGTACAGGAGGCTGTCATCAGCAATAACGGCCCCGTAAACAAGGTCAGAATAGATTTCTTTGCCAGGGGGCAGGCCCCTGTATACGGATTGAGCTTTGAAGACACCCGCGGGGTCTATGTGGACAATTTTGCCATCCGGGGGTATTCCGGCCTCACCCTTGACAGGATACCAGGACAGATCTATTCGGGATTTGACCGGTTTCTCCGGTACCGGCTGATAATAGTCCATTACGGCATCAATGTGGCCGGGTTCACCACGAAACAGGAGTTCAACTGGTACAGGAAACAGATGGCCGCCGTCCTCGGTCATCTAAAGAATGCCTTCCCCGGGGCAAGTTTTCTTGTGATCAGCGTCAACGACATCGGTCACCGCGACAATATGGAAACCGTCACGAAACCATCCATTCCGCTTCTTGTCGAGGCCCAATACAATATTGCCCGTGAAACCGGCGCAGGTTTCTGGAACCTTTTCAACGCCATGGGAGGAGAAAATTCGATGGCGGACTGGGCGGCCGGGCAAAGGCCTCTCGCTTCAAAAGACCTCACCCATTTCAACCCGCGGGGAGCAAAGAAAATCGCTGATCTCCTCACAAAGGCCCTTCTTGAAGAGTACGAAGCATTCAAGGCGCGCCGCGAACATTCGGGAAGTTCAAAAACATCTCCGGCAAAGAACATCAGGGCGGCCAGATGATGAAACATATCTGCAGGCCCATCGCCGCCGCGATCATCTTCTGGTGCCTTTTATTCCAGGCGACACCGGCTGTTTTTGCCCAGCGCCCGTACGGCGGCCTCAAGGATTACCCGTTCATCAAGATCCGTCACAACAGGATCCTCAATGACAGGCCCGGCCTCGACAATTTCTACGGCAAGCTCCGCGCCCTGAAGACAGACAGGACAGGCTCTGTCACCATCGTTCACATAGGTGATTCCCACATACAGGCAGACTTTATGACCGCCGTCGTGAGAGAGCGCCTTCAGGGTATCTTCGGCAACGCAGGCAGGGGACTGGTGTTCCCTTACCAGCTGGCGAAAACCAACGGACCAGTCGACTACAGGTCGTACAGCAATGCGGTCTGGCGCTTTGAGAGAAACGCCTCCAGGGTGGTAACCCTTCCCATGGGCATAAGCGGTTTCACCCTCGAAACGAACCAGGAGGGGGCAGCGATCAGATTGTCCCTCACGGGCGCCGCAAACAGGCGGCATGCCTTCGACAGGATAACCGTTTTCCACGACAATAACCATGATGCGTTCCCTTTTGCTGTAACCGGGAACAATACCGGCGGGATCGATGAAAACGCCGTCCGGCAGGAAAATCACCCGTCAGGGACCACATTTTTCTTGCCCTCCCATTATGACAGCGTTACCGTGGCCGCGCTTCGGACCGGCGATGATCAGCGCTATGCGAGGTTTTATGGAATTTCTCTCGAAAACGGGACGGCCGGGGTCCTCTATCATATGGCAGGGGTCAACGGCGCAACTTTTAAAAACTTCAACGAGTCGGTGTATTTCGCATCCCAGTTGAGGGACCTCAAACCCGACCTTGTCATAGTGTCCCTTGGCACCAATGATGCGACAGACCGCGGTTTTTCATCCCAGGAAATTTACTCCCGCATAGGACTGCTTGCCGGATCCATTAAAACGGCCTGCCCTGATACGGACATCCTTTTTACGATACTGCCGGACTTCGGCAGTCCGCGAAATAGGCGATTAAAACAAAACATCTTCTCCGCACGCAGCGCGGTAATCATATACTCCAGGGAAAAAGGCCATGCGTTCTGGGACCTCTATAACGTCATGGGCGGACAAGGCTCTTTTCAGAAATGGAAAAAGTTTTCCCTCGCACAGGGCGACATGGTGCACTTTACAAAATCGGGCTACGCCCTGCAGGGAAGCCTCCTTGCGGACGCCCTCATAGAAGGTCTTACCGTTTATGGTTCCCGTTGACATCGACAGGCTGAAAGGTCTGTTCCTCTACAACCCTGCCGAGCCCCTTTCGTTCACATCGGGGTTCTTCCTGATAGTTTTTTTCGCCTTTCTTGTACTTCTGAGGCCTGCCAGCAGGAACAAAGAGGCAAAGCTCGTCTATCTCACTCTTTTCTCTTTCTTCTTCTATTACAAAACAAGCGGCTTTTACTTTTCAGTCCTCGCGGCCTCTGCAGTCTGGAACTACTGCGCAGGCGCGCTGATCCACAGGAGCCGGTCGCCTTCGAGACGCAGGTCCATTCTTGCCGCAGGCCTCATCGTGGGCTTCGCTCCGCTTCTCTATTTCAAATACGCCGGTTTTTTTCTTTCCATTCTCGATGATCTCGGGGCCAGGCCCTTCGATGTCTCGGATATCTTCCTCCCCCTGGGCATCTCATTCTACACCTTTCAGGCAGCTGGCTACCTGATCGATGTCTACCGGAAGGATACGAAGCCTGCCGGTTCCCTGCTCGAGTTCACCTTCTTCACCTCTTACTTCCCCAGGCTGCTCGCGGGCCCCATCACCCGCGCAGGAGAATTCCTTCCGCAGATATCGGGTAGAACGAATGCGGGCACCGATCCGACGGGAAGGGCCGTTTTTCTTATCATGTCGGGGTTGTTCAAGAAGATGGTCATTGCGGACTACATCAGCGCAAACTTCGTCGACAGGGTTTTCGAGAACCCCCTGCAGTATTCCGGCGTGGAGAACCTCTGCGCAGTTTACGGGTACGCGCTCCAGATATATGCCGATTTTTCGGGATATACCGACCTTGCCATCGGTATATCCCTTCTGGTCGGATTTACATTGCCGGATAATTTTCGGTCCCCCTACCGGTCAACCAACATCACCGAGTTCTGGAGACGGTGGCACATGTCGCTCTCCTTCTGGTTCAGGGACTACCTTTACATTCCCCTCGGGGGTAATAAAAAAGGTGTTTTCAGGCAATGTGTGAACATTATGATCACCATGCTCCTTTGCGGCCTCTGGCACGGCGGATCATGGACGTTCGTTATGTGGGGATGCCTGCACGGACTTGGACTCGTTGCGCACCGGCTGTTCAGGCTTTATATGCCGCATCGCGGCACGTTCCCCGGCAAGGCCATGAGCGCAATCATCACCTTCCATTTTGTATGCTTCTGCTGGATATTCTTCAGGGCGGACTCCTTTGCCACGGCCCTTCATGTGATATCGCAGGCCGGGAACATTTTCGATCTCGGGCTCGTCACGGCGTTCATCGCCGGCTACACGAACGTCGCCGCTCTCATCTGCGCGGGCTATATCGCGCACTTCCTGCCTGTTCGCTTCAAGCGGCAGGCCGCAAGCGCCGTCATGGTCATGCCGCTGCCCGCTCAGTCAGTCCTGCTCGCCTTCTCCATATGGATCGCGCTGCAGGTAAGGCTCACCGACATCCAGCCTTTCATCTATCTGAAATTTTGACGGTGTGGAGGGTTTGTCTGGTTTGTTTGGTTGTAAATAACAAAAAAACTGAAGAAACCGGATAAACCAAAGAAACTATAGAAACCGGATAAACTTTATAACATAAAAAGGCCGGGGCTGCTGGATCCTTTTAAGCCCCGGTCTTCTGTGGTGTATACCACCGGGCCGGCAAAAGTCGGCCCATTTCAGAACCGCTTTCAGATCTTCACTTCAAGGTTGACCATGTCCCCCCTCTTGAAACCCATCTTGTCAAAAAACTGCAGGAGGTCCCAGTCCCTCCAGTTAACAAAAACATAGATCGTTTCGATGCCGACCTTCTTGAACATGGAGGACATCTCCTGAAAGAGCAGGCGCGCGATCCCCTTTTTCTGATATTCCTTCCGGACCCCAAGGGTATCGATCCAGGCCACGCTTTCCGGTATGCCGTACTCCCATCCGCTTGCACTCCCCAGAATAAACCCTATGACCTCGCCATCGACCTCGGCCGAAAGCGACGGGACACCCGATGTTTCTATCCTTTCAAGCCTTGCTTCCCAGTAGGCCCTCCTCCTGGTTCCCAAAAGCAACTCATCGATTTCCGTTACCGCATCCAGATCTTTCAATGTGAGAACTCTCAACTTAACCGGTTCCAGAGAATCCATAAAGCCAAACCTCCCGAAGAATTTTATTGTTTTCTTACTTTGGAGTATAGCAGACAAAAGCGACTTGTCAAGGCAGACACAGGCGCGCGCAACGCATCGCCAGCCGAGTGTCTCACTGAAAAATGCAACGCTTCGGACCCCGTGAAGCGCACATAGCGGAGCGTGGCAGCTCACGACTTATGCCTGACATCTCTGCGCTTAAAGAGTCCTCTTCAGGACACAACCGTACCTGTGCCGGCTTGTTTTGTTCTTGAAACTAAAGCAAAAACTGCTATAATAACGTGATGCGCATACTCGGATTGGATGTGGGGGACAAAAAGATAGGTGTTTCTTTGTCCGACCCTACACTTTCGATCGCCCAGGGACTAAAGCTCTACCGGCGCAATACTCTTGAAGACGATCTCAGGGAATTTAAATTGATCGTGGAAGAATACGACGTGGGCGAAATCGTCATCGGTCTGCCGAAAGACCTGAGCGGCGCCATCGGCAAAAGGGCACAGGCCGTAATGGGGCTCGCAGACCGGATAAGGGAATCGGTGGATATCCCTGTCACCCTCTGGGATGAACGTTTCAGCACCAACGAGGCGCACAGGGTCTTTGATATGGCCGAGGTGCGCCACAAGAAAAGGAAACCTTATTTGGATATCATTGCTTCACAGATCATTCTCCAGGGATACCTCGATGCTCGCAATACGCGATAAAAAAACCATAGCCATCGCAGTCGTCATTTTCCTGTTTTCCCAGACGCTGATATTCGCCGCTATCCCCAGGGATTCCGACCCGTCATCCCTTAATATTGTCGTAAAGAACGGGACAAGTCTGTACGGTATAGCCGATGCTCTAAATGACAGGGGCCTCATCTATTCCAGGGCGCTTTTCGTGCTCAGCGCCCTCACATTCAGGGGACGGCTCATGGCAGGCGAATACGAGCTCCGGCGGGATATGTCCACCTTTGAGATAGTGATGAAAATGGGACTGGGCAAAAGAAATATCTACACGTTGAAGATAATTGAAGGTCACAATTTATACACAATAGCAAACAATATCGAACGAAGCGGGATCATGCCGAAAGACGAATTCCTGAAGCTCTCTACGGATAAAAAATACCTTGAAGGCATCGGCATCTCCTCTGATTCCCTGGAAGGCTACCTTTTTGCCGACACCTATTTCTACAGCAAGGAGATCGAAAGGGAAAAGTTCATCGAACACATAGCACGGCGGACGCTCAGGTTTTTCGACAGGAACGATATAAAAGAGAAGATGCGCTCTCTCAACATGGACATACATAAAACGCTTACCCTGGCATCGATGATCGAAAAAGAGACCAGGACAGCCGGGGAGAGGCCTTTCGTTTCGGCGGTCTTTCACAACAGGCTGCTCAAAGGCATGTCCTTTGACTGTGATCCGACGGTAATATACGGTACGAAGGGATTCGGCTCCCCCATCAGAAAGGTCGATCTTCTTACCTATACCCCTTATAACACTTATACCTTCAAAGGATATCCCAGGGGGCCCATATGCAGCCCCGGCGCGCCTTCCATTGTGGCCGCCCTGAATCCGGCCCCGGTGGATTACCTGTACTTTGTATCAAAGAACGACGGCACCCATGTCTTTTCCAAAGACCTGGTTGAACATAACAAAAATGTCACCATGTTTCAGAGATCCAGGACATCAAAACAATAAGGAGGAATGTATGGCAAAAGATGTTGCAGTTATCGGCGTTGGCCAGACGTACTTTGTCAGGGGCTATGAAGGCTCCATCAGGGAACTGGCCTTCGAAGCCTTCAGAGAAGCAATGCAGGATGCAAACCTCACTGCCAAGGACGTGGATGCATCAGTGTTCTGCTCCGCTCCTGAGTATGACAAGCAGAGATCTCCCGCGGGCGTGCTCGCTGAATACCTCGGCCTTGTCCCTCAGCCGACATTCTATGTCGAGACGGTATGCTCTTCAAGCACCGTTGGCGTCAAGCTCGGCTACAGTATGATCAAGGCAGGTCTCCATGACATCGTTGTCGTTCTCGGTTTCCAGAAGATGTCAGAGATCACCTCTGCCGAATCCCAGGAAAGAATGGGGCGCGGCGGCGACATCCAGTGGGAAGCCCCCTTCGGCACCATGATGCCCGCCTATTACGCACTCTATGCCCAGGCATACCTGGCGAAGAACGGACTCACCCTTGATGACCTCAGGGATGTAAGGGTAAAGGCAGCCACATATGGCCAGATCAATGAAAGGGCCGTCTATCGCAAGGGTGTAAAACCCGAGGATTTCGATCCGGGCAACCCCGATGCAAAGATGGCCGGGCCTGTCGCATCGCCGCTTCGCGTGGGTGATTGCTGCGCAAATGCGGATGGCGCATCATGCATCATTCTCGCGAATGCCGAGAAGGCCAGGGCATTCTCAAAGAAACCGGTATGGATCCTTGGTATAGGCGCGGCGTCAGAGGTTGTCAATATGGCATCGCGGCCCGATTTCTCCAAGGGTATCCAGGTCGCGAAAGCGGCAGCGAATCAGGCCTACAAGATGGCCGGCGTGGGCCCAAAAGACATCAATGTGGCCGAGGTCCATGACTGCTTCACCATCGCAGAGATCATGGCGTACGAAGGTCTCGGATTCGCACCGGAGGGTGACGGCAAACAGCTTATCCGCGAAAAGGCAACATATAAAGAAGGCAAGATCCCCGTTAACGTAGACGGCGGTCTCCTCTCAAAAGGCCACCCCATCGGAGCCACAGGCGGATCGCAGATCCGTACGATAGTCCTTCAGCTCAGGGACGAAGCGGGACCGATGCAGGTCAAAGATCCTCAGATCGGCCTGAACCACAATATTGGCGGAGTAGGCCTCTACGGAAACGTCACAATTTTTGGGAGGGACTAAGATGGGATTCGATAAATTTGGAAGAAAAAGCTTCACCAGTTTCACGAAAACAGGAAAGTTCGTCGACCTCCTCGCAGAGGGCAAGGTGGAAGGCACAGTCTGCAAACAGTGCGGAGCGAAATATTTCCCTCCAAGGGCCGATTGCGCCGCCTGCCTCTCAAAGGAGATGGACTGGTTTGAACTGCCCAAGAAGGGCACCCTCGAAACCTTCACCACGGCTATGTATGCCCCCTTCGGTTTCGAAGCAGATGCGCCCTATACCATGGCGGTCGTCGATTTCGGCGCAGGCGTCAAGGCTTTCGCCCGCCTCGCAAAAGATTTCAGCGATCCCAAGATTGGTATGGATGTAACAGTGCGGCCCCTCAAGTACGATGACGGCCAGGTATCCTTCGAAATAGCAAAGGCATAACGAAAACGCAATGCAATCAAAAAGGCTGCCTCCGGGCAGCCTTTTTGATTTATAGGTTATAGGTTATAGGTGATGGTTGGAAAATCCGTTTGTATGGTTTTTCCGGTTTATTCAGTTTCTTCAGTTAAAGACTTGAATATTTTCAACCGGACAAACCTGATAGTTTTTCCCATAACCAATAACCTATAACCCATCACCTGTCTTCTTCCCATCAGCCGTTTCCCCTTTCTTTCTTCCTCTATATTTTTTAAAATAATGGAAAGAAAGGGGAAACATGACCAAGGAATTCATCCTGGAGATATTCAGTGCCGCTGCCATGCAGCGCTGGAATGACAAGATACGGCCTGTTGAGCTCAAGGAACTGGACAAACAGGCGCATAAAATGACCATCGCCTATTTCCTGGGCAAGTTTGAGGAATCGAAGAAAGGGTTCAACTGGCTGGAAGTGATCGAAGGCGGGCTTTTCGAGTTCCTCGAGAGACTTGTCATAACGGACCTGAAGCCCCAGATATTCAACAGGATCAAGGAAGACCGGAAAAAGTACGAGGAACTGACGAAGTGGGTCTACAAAAAACTGGAGCCTGTCATCTCCCCCTTGGGGCAGGACTTCGTCGGTCGCTTCAGGCATTATTTCTCCAGCACGGACAACACCATAAACAAGCGGGTGCTCGGCGCGGCCCACTTTTACGCCACCCGCTGGGAATTCGACATTATCGAAAGGGCAAACCCCTCCGGTTATGAGATACCTGCCATCAAGGGTTTCCTCCAGCAAAAGCAGGAGCGCTATTATGACCTGGCCGGCATCCAGCAGCTTGCCCTGTACGAGAAATACAGGAATTTCATGGATTTGTGCGGACAGCTTCGTTTCCAATACCGCTGGAGCCATATAAACATGATACCCAGAACGTCGGTCCTCGGGCACATGCTGATCGTGGCCATTCTTTCCTACCTTTTTTCGCTCAAGTTAGGGGCTTGCCCGAAACGATGTTTCAATAATTATTTCACCGGTCTTTTCCACGACCTGCCGGAGGTGCTTACCAGGGATATCATCTCTCCCGTCAAGCGTTCCATCGAAGGCCTCGACTCGCTCATCAAGGCATACGAAAAAGAACAAATGGACAAGGAGGTCTTCAATCTCATACCCGGCGAATGGCACCGGGAGATGAAAATGTTCACGGAAGATGAATTCTCCAGCGTTGTCACGATTGAAGGCAAAACCCTCAAGATCGAAACGGACACGATATCCCGTGAATATAACGAAGACCGTTTCAATCCGCGCGACGGAAAGATGGCAAAGGTTGTAGACGACCTCACCGCCTACGTCGAGACGTATTGTTCTCTGGAAAACGGGGTCAAGTCGGCCGATCTCATGGAGGCCCGCCGGTCAATAGGGGAAAAATACAGGGAAACAGTGATCGGGGGGATAGACTTCTCCGCTCTCTTCTCCGAATTCTGATCCTGATCTTGTTTTTTTTCGTGCCTCGTGCCTTTCAACTCTGGATCTTTCCGGCGGCTCTTGACAAAATCTCCCCGCATCGCTAACCTTTCTTAAGGTGTCCATGAAAAATCCCCGCCTGGAAAGATATACCAGTTTTTTCCCATTGATCAGCATTTTTCTCCTTGCGGGCACTTTTGTGCTCCCGTTTTTAACATACGGAGCTGAATCAAGCTGCGTGAAATGCCACACCAACGACCAGCTGCTCAAATCCCTCCATAAACCTCCCAGGGTGATCATGGAAGAGGGTGAGGGGTGAGCCGGAGCCCCTCCGTCGGTGCCGGCGGAACTCAAATACAAGGCATTCCTTGTGGATAAAAAACTCATCGATGCAGACCCGCATTTCGTTGATGGGTGCGCGTCATGCCATAAAGGCGATGAAAAGGGCGTATCAAGGGAAAAGGCCCATGCCGGGTTCGTGAAAAGGCCCTCGTCAGACCTCAAGATATGCGGAAAATGCCACGACAATGTCGCAAAAACATATAAAGATTCGCTGCACTTCACAACCGCGGGCCTCAGGCACGGCGTCTCGGGCAGGTTCTCCTCCAAGGAACAGAAGATATTCGACGAAAAGGTCTTCCAGAAATCATGCAGAAGCTGCCACGCCTCCTGCGGCGACTGCCACGTTATGTCTCCGAAGATAGGCGGCATCACCACGGGGTTCATCAAGAACCACCAGTTCGTTAAAAAGGATGACGGAAAGACCTGCGCCATGTGCCACGGCGGCCGGGTATACCCCGAATACACCGGTGATTACGGCGGCTCGGCCGACGTCCATTACCAGAAGGGCATGACCTGCCTTGACTGTCACAAAAAAGCTGAGTTCCACGGTACCGCATCGGTATATAAAACCAAGAAAGAGGTGAAGGAAAAACCGTCGTGCACGGGATGCCATAAAATCGGCGACGAAAAAACGGAAAAGGCGAAAACCTCCCACGCACAGCATAATAACAGGGTGAGCTGCTATGCCTGTCACTCCGGCGGCACTTACAGGAACTGCTATGACTGCCACCTGGGAAAAGGCGCCACATCAAAGCCCGGCTTTATCCTGGGCCTGAGCCCGAGAGATAAAAAGACCGTCACCACCCTTCGGGTCATCCCCACTGTCAGAAACACCTTTAAGGCTGCGGGGATTGCCATGGAAAAGTACGACGCGCTCCCAAATTACTGGGACGCGGCGACGCACAATATCAAGAAAAGGACCGAGCGGACGCGCTCCTGCGAGATCTGCCACGTTGAAAAACAGGACTTTCTCACCAAAGACAAGCTTCTCAAGAACGGTTCAAAAGCGAACGAGCTTTTGCTTTATACTCCAAAGCCAATAAAATAAAGGAGGCACCCGATGAAAAGAGGAGTTTTATACTGTACTATCTTTGTTTTCATATCAATGCTGCTCATTCCTTTTGTGTCCGCCGCGAGGGACATAGAGCCCGTGGTATCTACCGACTGGCTGGCAAAGAACATGAACAACCCGAAACTTGTGATCGTCGATATCAGGAAGGTCGAGGACTATAAAACCGGGCATATACCCGGGGCCGTCAATGTCTTTTTCAATACCTGGGCCGTGATGAAGACCGGCCTGAGAAACGAAATTCCACCCCTCGATGATCTCGCGGACATAATAGGTTCGGCCGGTATAAGCCCTGACTCCCTCGTAGTTGTCGTGGGCGATGCCGATCTTCCCCCGAACCGTTCCGGCATCACCAGGGTCGCGTGGACGCTCAGGTACGCCGGGATTGAGAATGTGGCGGTCCTGGACGGAGGCTACGATAAGTGGAAATCCGACAAAAAACCCCTTTCCACGGATGCGGTGAAACCGAAACAGACAAAATATCAGGTAAAGGTCAACGAAGCGATATTCGCTAAAAAAGGTCATGTGATCGGTGCCATCGGCAAGGCAGTCATTGTCGATGCGAGGGGGGCCGATTTTTACGAAGGCAAACAGAAGCTTGATTTCGTAGCAAAAGCGGGCAGAATAAAAAGTGCGGTCAATCTCCCCGCCATGGCAGCATACAATAAGGATGGAACATTCAAGAACAGGAAGGAACTCTCCGACCTTGCCGCGAAAGCAGTCGGCACCGACACCTCGAAAGAGATCATCGTGTACTGCGATACGGGGAGACTGTGCAGTGTCTGGGTCTTTATCATGAGTGACGTACTCGGTTACAAGAACGTGAAAAGCTACGACGGTTCATCGGAAGAGTGGATGAAAGATCCCAACGCACCGACAGAACCTTAACAAGAAAGGTGATGGGTGATGGGTGATGGGTGATGGGTGATGGGTGATGGGTGATGGGTGATGGGTGATGGGTGATGGGTGATGGGTGATGGGTGATGGGTGATGGGTGATGGGTGATGGGTAATGGGTGATGGGTGATGGATAATGGGTTATAGGAAAAACAAAAAAAGTGGCCATGTGAATAACTTTCTTTCCTTTCCCATGGCCTATAACCTATAACCTATTACCTGTTACTTTCTTTTACTGTTATCGTCATCTCCCTCTCCTGTTCCATGCTCCCCAGGAAATGATGTTTTACCATGACGCGTATCTTTGATGTCCCCGCCTGCCTGCCCTTGAACTCCCGGGTGAGACGTGTTTCGCTGGCAAGCCAGCCTTCCTTGTCCAGGGCATAGACCTGTGCGGCCGCTTCCTTTCCCGGGGTAACGGTGTCCCCTTCAACAAAGAGGTCGTAGAAAGGACCGCTCTTGCTCCCTTCCCGGCCGTAACAGAGAACCGCCGTTTCATCCACGGCAAGGGCTCCGCCGCCGCCGAGGTAGAAAAAGGTGTAGTTCCTGGCGCTGGCGCTTCCCCCGGGGCCCTTCGCAATTACCGTGAGGGTGTTCTTGCCTTTCTTCCATACCGGTTCGAAGGAACGCAGGGTCATGTCACCGCCTGACACTTTTGAATAGACATCGTTGCCGTTCAAAAGCACCATCACATCATTGATGTTGGCCGCCAGGAGAGTGAATTTCTCTTTTGCAAAGATCATCTCCCGGTCACCTGTATGCTGCAAGATTGTCAGGAAAGGTCCCGGTTTCCAGTCGAGGACGGTCTTTGCCTCGGCCTTTTTCCCATCCGCAACGATCTTGACCGTCACCGACTTGCTGCCTGCCTTTCCCGGGACAAAAAGGATGCCGGAGACTGCTCGGTCCGTCGAAAAACCGCCGGACTGGATCCGCGACCTCATCGGTTTCCCGCTCACTTCCACGGTGAATTTCGGGTTCGGCCATTCCTTTGGGAATTCGACTGAAACCAGGGCATACACCTGTTCTTTCAACATCTCGATGCCGGTGATCCTCAATCCCCGCACAGGGGGAGATAGATCATCCGGTTTCGCCTGCACCCGTTCCCCTGCCAGGGTGTTTGAAAAAAACACCGCAATGAACAGAAGGCACAGCACATAACTTTTCAGCATATTCATGGTGGTCATCCTTTTTAGCGGTCCCGGTCTTATTTCATCTTCGACAGGAACTTCTCTGCAACCTTTTTGGACTGGTCGAGGTCCTGCTCCTCACGTGCCTTATCCATTGCGTCCCTGTTCTTAAAACTCCCGGTGAGTTCGGTGCGGACCGCGATATTTATGAGATTATCACCCTTGACGATCCAGAGGGAGCTGCCGCTCCAGAAGGCTTCGTCGCCCACTCCCGGGACCATCTTCAGACTCTTCTGAGCGCTGCCGCTCTTTATGCGGGCCTTCTTCTGCCTTTCAAAATAATCTTTGGCGGAATTGAAGATACCTTCGTTTTTGATCTCATCTGTCGAGGAAACCCTCAGTTTCATGCTGAACGTGCCGCCCTTTTTCTTGTAAAAGTAGCTGCAGCTGTTGCCGGCGGGCGCCGCGGTCTTATCGGCCCTCTGTGATGAGACCTTCTCCTTGAAGAAGGCCTCCGCGTCGGCCTTTGTGTAAATATCGCAGGGCTTGACGGCGCCGGCGGGCATACAGGCAAATACGACGACCATGAACATAACCGCGAAGAAGATCAATGCACCCTTTTTCATAACAGCTCCTTTTAATGTGATACCTATGGATTTCTCATGTATGACCGGCGTTTGTCAAGAAAAGAGGGAGAGTGGACCGATGGAACAGGGAAACGCCCGGAACCGTTTAAAGCTGCTGGCTGGCTATGAGCGCCGCGCCCAGCGCCGCGGTGATCTGGGGTTCATCGGGTACAAAGACCTTTTTGCCCAGCTCGGTCTCGATAGCCCTGACCAGGCCCATGTCTTTAGCACCGCCCCCCGTCACGGCGCAGTCCGGGGCAAGACCCACACGGGTCACAAGGGTGACGATCTTGGAAGCCATGGCATTGTGGATTCCGGCAAGGATATCGGCAGGAGAAGCCCCTTCGGAGATACGCGATACCGCCTCCGATTCGGCAAAGACAGCACATCCCGTCGTGAACTCGACGGGCTTTAAAGCGTTCTGGGAAAGTTCCCCGATATCGCTCACGTTTATGTGAAGTATCCGTGCGGCAACCTGAAGGAACTTTCCGCTCCCCCCGGCGCACTTCTCGTTCATTATGAAGTTCGCGATCCTTCCGGCATCGTCCAGCCGGATCGCCCTTGAGTACTGGGCGCCCACATCAATGACGGTCCTGACGGAGGGGAAAAGATGATTCACGCCCATCGCGTTGCACGAGATATCGGTGGCGGTCTGATCGGCAAGATCGACCATGTTCCCGCCATAGCCGGTAGCAACGGTATAAACAATGTCGTCCATGGTCAGGTCTGTCTTCCGGAGGGTCTCCTGTGATATCATGCGGCCGGCTTCCCGGTAATCGCCTCCTGAAGGCATGAGGGCGAAGGACCGTATAACGCCGCCCTCCAGAACAACGGCCTTCGAAAAACCTGATCCAACATCTATACCGAGTACAAAAGCCATCTAATAAAACCTCATTTGAAGAATGTCGCCTCCTCGAGGCCTCGGCTGCTTCGGGTGGGCTTCTGCCCTTCTGCGGCGTACTTGTCGCATATGTCCTTTCCCATCAGCGCGGCGCCGAGGGCACCCGTTATAAGAGGCTCCGGCGGTACCAGGAGCGGGCATCCGAATTTCGATTCCAGTGCCCTGACAAGACCGATGTTCTTGGCCCCTCCGCCGGTAACAGCGATATCAGGCTCCACATTCAGTTTTTTTACCAGCGAGCTGATCCGGGTGGCGACGGCGTCGTGAATTCCCGCAATAAGATTGGCAATAGGCTCTCCGCTGGCAAGGCGTGATATGATCTCCTGTTCCGCGAAGACCGTGCAGGTACTGCTCACTGCCGCTATTCTTTCAGCGGCCAGTGATATCTCACCTATCTTTTCGAGGGGCACACCAAGGGAATCGGCAATGATCTCAAGGAAGCGCCCCGTACCGGCGGCACATTTGTCGTTCATGACAAAGTTCATCACTTTGCCGTTCTGTATCTTGATACCCTTGCTGTCCTGGCCGCCGACGTCGACGACCGTTTTTACAGTGGGGAGGAGGCTATGCAAGCCTTTCGCGTGGCAGGTGATTTCAGTGATCTGTCGGTCTGCAAAGGGAACGTTGATCCTGCCGTATCCAGTCGCAACTATGTATTTCAGGTCTTCAAAGGTAAGGCGCGCCTTGCCGAGCGCCTCCTCCATCACTCTGTTCGCAAGTTTCCGGTGTTCAGGACCCGTAGGCCCTATGAGCGATGCTTCTATCCTGTCGCTCATGATGACCACCTTTGTCATGGTGGACCCGATATCGACACCGGCAAAATAATCCATTCGTACTGCTCCTATGTACTTCCTTAAGACCTCTTGATTTAGCCCTGTCTCTTCTTGTAAGCCGCGAGAGTCTCAATGAAGGCGTCTATCCTGTTATGGGTGTCTGCCTCGTTATAGGAGCTGATGTCAACAATATCACCCTCCATGATCAGGATGGGGATGTCCTTGTAAACGTTTTTCAGCGTGGCGGCCTGCTGCATGATGCCGGCGTGCCAGCTTCTGCATGAGAAGGCGGAATGGAAGACCGCGCCGTCGCACTTATAATCCTCGATATACTCAATGATCCGCTCGACCTTGGGAGTGGAGCCGGAACGTTTTTTTGCCGCGTCATACCAATGTGTCCAGTAACGCACCCATCTCCAGGCGATATGTTCCAGGGGATCGTTCGTCTTCGGCAGGTCAAGGCGCTCTATCTTCTCGCAGCCGCGATAGGTCACTTCCACGGGGAACACAACGCCCTTGCCGTTGAAATACTGGAAATCTCCCAGCGCGAACCAGCTCGGCAGGCCCGCGGCCCAGATGACCCTGTATTTTTCAGGATCGGCCACGCCCACACCGTCGGCGATCTTCTGTTTCAGCTCCGCGTTGAGGTTGACATAAAAATCATATGCCTCCTGTGTCCCGAGATTGAAGGTCAGCGGGACCATGGTGTTCATGGCGTCGCCGGTATCCATCGGTGTCGGGATGTGCTTGCGCAGTTCGTAGGTGTCGATGAAAAGGTCCCAGGTTTTGTCTGAAAGTTCGACCGTTGCCGCGAGGCGGTCCCAATCCATTTTCTTACCCGTTATCTTTTCACAGAACTTTACTGTTTCGCGGAGCTCTTCGGTGATATATTTGACGTAGATCGGTTCCTGCTCGTGGTGATCAATATTCGGGTCCCACGGCGGGTAGTACATGTTGGTAACAAAAACGGGGACATCCTGCAGGTAATGCTGTGTCGCCTGGGGCCACTTGAACCGCGGGTCGCACAGAAGCTGCCCGTTGCCGAGGATCATGTCAGGCCTTGCCATGCCGCCCCACGGCGCCCCTTCGGGCATAGTCCCGCCCTGTTCTTCGCGGATCATATCGAAGCCGATGTTACAGGTTGCATATGTGCAGAGGGACCTGGAGAAATTATCCGACTCGGCCTTCTGGAGATATGGCTCGGCCTGGCGTTTCGCCGAACAGACTCCCGAATAGCTCTCACCCCAGGCAGGCACGATATCCATCGCACGCATGATCTCATCCTGACCGTCAGCGATGAAGGCCGCGGCCACTTTCTTTCCTTCTTCTTTAGCTTTAAGTGTTGCAGACAGGTTACCGCGCACGAATTTCGGTATGCTCGCCGCCGTGGATGTCGCAACTGCTCTTCCTTTTTTTTCTTCAGCCATGTGATTCTCCTCTCTCTCGGTTATGCGATCATTTCGAGGAATGCCTCGATCCTGGTCTTCACCCTCGCCAGGGAAGAAGTGGAATACTCATCCTCCAGGTAGAGCACAGGCGTTCCCGCTGATTCGATGAAGCTCTTTATTGCCGGTACCTCAAATCCGTAGGGGTCGCAATACTTGTAGATGAAGAGAATGACACCGTCCACCTTGAACTCGTTCACATATTTCTTCATGTGCCCGAAACGCTCTTCAAGGATACCCGCGTATGTGTCGGCTGACCCTACGAAGGTCGTGGGGATCTTCAGCTTTCTGAGATAGCGCTCGGCAATGCCCTGAAGCGGATCGGGTGTCGCATCGACATCCTGCCAGTACATCTTGGCGCCAAGAGAAAGGTCATCCATCACCAGGCAGGCCCCGGTGGATTCGATGGCGTCGATAATGGCAACGTCGTCGATCTGGTCACCGATGATCATGATGCGTTTTCCCTTGCCATTCGCCGCGGCGCCCTTCGCCTTTACCTCATTGGTCACCGCCTTGATGAGAGCGCTCGACTCTTCCACGGGGAGGCTCATCGCGGCAACAAGGACCTTCATCATTTCCGTTCCGGATATTGCAGGAGGATTGGACTTCCTCAGATCGTAGAGGTCCCTCATGAGCTTCCTGTTCTCGTTGTGCGCCTTCACCGCCGCCGCTATGGCCTCATCGGTGATCTTTGTGCCGGTGAACTTTTCAAGGGTACCGATAAAGATGCGCAGGATCTCTTTCATGAACGTGATCGAGGGATCGCCGGTGACGTGAGGAACGTTGAGAAAATGCCAGTAAGGGAGCTTTAAAGTGTAGCTCCAGGTCTCGTTCGTACGGTCGATCGAGTCACACTGGTGGGGCAGGACCATGCCGTCAAGAAAATCGTATTTCCCCTTGACCGCAAGGTCAAAAACATTACGCACAAAGGGACATACAATGCTTTCCATGTATGCATCCCCCTTGCTGATCGCTTCAGAAACATTGCCTTTCAGCCTGAACGGGACCACTCCTGCCGCCGTCATTATCTCAACGGGACCAAGAGCGGAGAGGTATCCAATAATCTTTTTACCTGCTGCCTTCAATTCCCTGGCCCTTGACCCGTACTGGGTGTAGAGCTTTTCGGCGGTTGCCAAACCATTACCGTCTCGCATTTCTGTCATCTTAGCTCCTTATCCGCCCCGGTTCCGTTTCGGATTACCGGGGGTAATGTATACTTGTAACCGGGTCAGCCTTACATAAAAGCGCCCGGTCTCTTCGGCGCTCAATTTTAAACGAAGGGGCCGCCTTTGTCAATGAGTTATGTGAAGCTTTTCACACAATCACGCACAGGGGACGCTTCTCTGGAAAAGTTCGCCTTCTTCGTGGACAAGTCTCACGATGGTCTTCTTCCTTTTTTTACCCGCGTCGAACTCGATCACATGCTTATCGGGAGAAATGCACCCGAAGATCTCCATGATCGTCTTTTCCATCGAGCCGAGATTTACCTCGGGCAGGGCCATCGGTCTTCCTCTTCCCACATCGAGCTTTATGACCCTCTTGTAATCCACGGGTATACAACCGTAGACCTCGATCAGCGTTTTTTCCAATTTCCTGAACTTAAGGTTGGTTACCGTTTGCAGCGACCATTCTCGTGCCATGTTGTCCTCCTGAAGCTGGTCTTAAATAACCTTTTCTAATCCGTTTCACTCTCTGCGCCCGGAATTAGTTAAAGCAAAGCGCATGCCACACACATTTATTTTGTATTATTAATAAGTTAGAAGATGTAGGGGTACCGTATCCTATCACATGTGACAGTTATAAGCTGACATATATTGCAGTATTGATAATATCTGTTGCTATTGACAGTTATGTAATACCATGCCTTATTGTTTGATCGACTTATTGGATTATACCGGCAAATAAGACACAGCGGTGATGTGTTTCCTTTAGTCACCGCCGTGTCGTGAATGTGTTATTTATCGAAAAATCGCACCTGGTGATTATTCGGCATCAGGCGCTATGTGCCATATAATGAATGTGTTCGCCTTCATCATGGACAATCTTCACGATGGTCTTCTTCTTGTTTTTGCCCGCGTCGAACTCGATCACATGCTTATCGGGAGAAATGCACCCGAAGATCTCCATGATCGTCTTTTCCATCGAGCCGAGATTTACCTCGGGCAGGGCCATCGGTCTTCCCTTGCGGATATCAAGCCTGATGACCCTCTTGAAATCCACAGGTATACAACCGAAGACCTCTATCAACATCTTCTCCATCTCTCTGAATTTAAGGTTAGTTACCGTTTGCAGTGACCATTCTCTTGCCATAATATCCTCCCCTTTAGGCACGAAAACCGTACCCGTTCAAGCGTTCCGCATGTGCTGGAAATTTAACTGCTGCCGAAAGAACCACAACATATATCATGACTGCGTACTCCTGCTACACTCAAAGCAAAACCTATGCCAGAGTATTTTAGCTAAGTATATCCATGAGTTATAAATATCAGGGGTACCGTATCCTATCGTATGCGACAGATTTATACTGTCTTATATCTCAGATTATTATTTTATCTGTCGTATATGTTAGCAAGAAAGGGGTCTTGAAAAAAAACAGGCGGTACTTTATAATCGTTTCATACGATTTGTTTATAACACATTTATGGCAAAAAAGCCGAAGAACAGTTCTGGAATTTTTTTAAGGGTATCCATCATTGCTTTCGCCGCATGGGGGTTTTTCGCTATCGGTGAGCAGGCAGCCGCGACGGTCACCATACAACCCGATATGGGACAATCCCGGCAGCAGCAGATCGCTGATGAGCGTGAATGCCACGACCTGGCCATAAAGGAATCTGGGTATGACCCGGGCAAGGATGACGCGGTCAAGTCTCATGCCTCTGACCATAACAGGATAATACGAAATCCGGTCATACGCAGCGCCGCCCGAGGGATGGCCACCGGAGGACCCACAGGGGCCGCTGCCGGGGCCTTTCTGGCGAGGAAGAAACAACAAAGAAAGGCTATGAAAAATAATGAAAACGCCGTTTCCGATCCTATGTATGCCCTGCGGCAGCGTTATGCTGAATCAGTTTTTACCTGCCTGGCAAAAAAGGGTTATACGATAGAAGATACAGATGGTGAATAAAATGAAAAACAACCCAAACCCCAATGACCGGGCAAAAGGCAATGATCAAACAAAGACGGTGCAATGGACCACGCAGAATTCCATTGATTATTGGAATCTGACCATTGTCTTCTAAATGGATCGATATGACTGCATAGTGGTAGGGGCGGGACCGGCCGGGGCAACTGCCGCGCGCCGCCTGGCCCTCAATGGTCTGAAGACCCTTCTCATTGAGAAAGAGGCGCTCCCGCGGTATAAGCCATGCGGCGGAGCCACAACACCGGCCATAGCGAAAATCCTGGACATTGATCATCTCATGGCAGTTGAACAGGTCGTGAGGGGTGTTACATTTTTTTCCCGCGATGAGCAGGAAGATTGCACTTTCTATCCCGACAGCATGAAGGTGCAGATGATTTCCCGCGTGGACTTTGATATGCGCCTTATTGAGGCGGCCACTTCCGCCGGGGCGGTCCTTATGGAAGGGACAAACGTCATATCGGTAGAAGAATCTGAGAACCACATAACGGTTCGCACCGCGGGCGGCGACAGCATAACCGGCCTTGTCGTCGTGGGGGCGGACGGCGCTAAAAGCGTTGTTGCAAGAAACATGGGATTGTACAGAGGGCCCGGCGGGGCCGGTATCGAAGCCGAGCTTTATCCCCGTGATGCCGGTGTCCTTGAACAATACGCAGACAGGGCCTTTTTCGGGTTCGGTTTCATACCAAAAGGATACGGGTGGGTCTTCCCGAAAAAAGACCATTTTTCCGTCGGGATCGCCGCCACGCTTGAGCGTATACCCGGCCTTGCGCTTATTTACCGGCAATTCATGGAACGCTTCGAATTTCTGCGTGACGCCAGGGAAGGATCCAGGAAGGGGTGGTTCGTTTCTTTCAGCAAGGGACCGGGGTTGTTGAACACGCACAGGGCCTGTCTGGCCGGAGACGCGGCATGTCTTACCGACCCGTTCAGCGGAGAGGGAATATACTATGCCGTATTGAGCGGGGCCATTGCGGCCGACACCATTGCCGATGAACTTGAAGAACGCGGCGGTCTTTCTAAAAAATTCACAAAAGAGATAAACAGGCGGATAGTGAAAGACTTCACCTATGCGAAGTGGTGCGCCGACATATTCTTCCTCTCACCGCAGTTCTTCTATCGAAGGAACAGGGTCGTAAACGCCTTCGCCCGCCTGACCAACAAACAAATGCAGTATAAAAATGTTCTCAACGAATTACGAAAAGGCATGGCGGATCACGGCATCCGCTCCCTTTCTTTGTAACCCTGAAAACAACGGCAGCGGCATCCCATTGCAATCCATTGGAACAGGCCGGAAAAATGAGGTTGCATATTGACGGAAATTACCGGAAAATAGGATTGAATACGGTGGCGGGAAAAACCGTACGGCGGCGAAGAATATGAGGAGGGACGAGAATGGAAGACATGAAGCAGTGCCGGTATTGCGGGGAAGAGATCAAGGCCGTTGCGGTGATCTGCCGCTACTGCCGCAGCGAGGTCCCCAGCGACTCAAAGGACAGAAAAGGCAAGCTCATCAAGGTACGCCTTAAGGCTGGAGGAAAAAAATATATCGGTGACATCTTTGTTCCGGACAACCTTTCACGTGTCAGTGATGTCATCAACGACAACAGGGCTTTTATCGTGCTCTCCAACGCCATTGAGGAAGCGGACACAAGGGACGTCCAGATCGGCTTTCTTGCCATCAATAAGAACCTTACGGAATGGCTGGAGATCAAAGGCCCCTGATAAACCCGGGCACGTTTTATTTTCTGTGCATAACCCTTCCCGTCTTCCGATGACGGCGAAGGGGCCTCCCCGGCATCAAATTCCCGCCATATCCTGACCGTGTTCGACAACGGGAAGCAGGACCCTGACAGTCGTTCCCAGCCCCGGGGCGCTCCGGACGAATATCGCCCCCCTGTGGCGCCTGATGATGCCCAGAACAGCCGGTACGCCAAGCCCCCTGCCGGTGAACTTCGTCGTATAGAAAGGATCGAACATGAGCTGCTGGCCCGATGCGTCCATCCCGCACCCTGTATCGGCAACTTCAAAAAATATGAAACGCCCGGGATCCGGCCTTTCATTGATCCTGCTTTCTTCCAGGCGCAATGCGTCATAGTCCTCAATGCCGGTGCTGACAGTTATCGATCCTTCCGTCTGCCCGATCGCCTCTGCAGCGTTCGTAACGAGATTTACAATGGCCTGCTGGACCTGGCCCGCATCGGCGGTTACTTGGGGCAGGTGCGCATCCCTGCGAAAATCGAGGGAGATTTTTTGAGGTATCGACGCTTTGCACAACATCAGGCCCGTTTCCACCATCGCGTTCAGATCGATCGTCCGGACCATGGGGACCACCGATTTCCCGGCATATGCGAGGATCTGGTCCGTGAGCTCGGCCGCGTTGCGAGTTGCGTCGATTGCGCCCTTGATATAAGGGGTACAGCCCTGTGACGGCTGTTTTATCTCCATCACGGCGATCTCAAGGTTTGTCTGGATCACAGTGAGTATATTGTTGAGAACATGGGCAAGACCGCCGGCAAGGACGCCGAGGCTTTCCATCTTTTGCGAATGGAGGACCCTCTTTTCCATCTCCAGGCGCCGCTCCTCCGCACGCTTCTGATCACTGATATCCCGAACTGACGACTGGATGGCAACGCGGCCGTCAACGATCATTCTGGAAAGGAGGACAACCGCGGGAAACTCTGTCCCGTCCACTTTTTTATGGGTCCACTCGAAGACGTGCGACCCTTTCTCGAGGGCAATATTGATCATCTCTTTTGCCTTGACAGAAGACGGGACACCATCCGGTTGATATTCAGGTGAACCGCTCACCACGGTACGCTTCATGAACTCGTCTTTACTTGAAAAACCGAACAGCTTCAATGCCGCAGGGTTCAGATCGATCGGGGTAAGCTCTTGCGAAATGATGATAATGGAGTCAACGGATGAATCAAAAAGCGTCCTGTAGCGCTCCTCGCTTTCCTTGAGCGCCCTTTCAGTCTCTTTGCGTTTCGTTTCTTCCGCCAGGATCTTCCAGGCCCTTGCTCCGAAATAAGAAGAAGGGATACCGAAGAGAAGGAGAAGGCCGAAGATTACCGCAAGTTTCGTCCTGAATTTGCTCACTGCCCCCAGCACTTCAGTGTCCGGCGTTGCAATGACAATGGACCAGTATGTGTTGACCACATTTATGGGAAGATACACAGCGTGCTTCACCTTTGTCTTCGTCTTTCTGTCCCTGACCATATCGTACTCGTAGACCGTGATGCCCTTTTTACCCAGGGTCATCTCTCGCGCCATGGCGATGATGGAAGGGAAGTCTTTGCAATTCTCGAATACCGAATGGCCGATGTGCCCGGGAACGGGGCAGTATAGCTCAATCCCCTCTTTGCTGATGAGCCACGCATACCCGTCATTGCCGATCCGTACGTTCTCGAGATACTCTCTCGCGATATTCTCAAAACGTATAAGGAAACCGATAGTCCCCCTGAACGTTGTCCCTTCAAAAACGGGAACGTGCAGCGCAACGGCCCTGAACCCCTGCACCGCGGTAAAGACATCGCTCATGACAGGTCTGCGGGTTTTCATGATCTCCCTGATGTGTGACTGGAAGGAGATGTCGCGGCCGATGCTTTTCGCGTCATAGGGAAAGGTATATTCGATGCGCCCTTTCTCATCCACACGGGTCACGCCTGCGACATTATCTGAAAAGGCGTTGTAGACGACCTCCATATTTCTTTTACCTTCACTGTCGAGGTTGATGATATGTTTGTATGACGCGTTCTTGACAAGCATGTCCGTATGGAAGCGGAAGAACCCCTCGATGCCTTTTTTTTGTCTGCTCGGCAATAACAAGCTGATGGTTGTTGAGGTTCTTGATGGCATCTTTTTTTACTTCATTGTAGAAGAGCGTGAAAAGCGCTGCGCACACGGCGAGGACAAGGACAAAAAGGATAAGCCAGTATTTGTATCTCATGGTGCATCCCGTAACCCATGCTAAAGACACTTAAGACAAGGCTTTCACACGGGTACTACTGAATGATAGAAAAAGATGCACCATCCGTCAAGTGTAACATTGCAGAACACCGATCGTGGTAAAATGGCCGAAATGAGCGCCCGGATTACTGGTTATCGCCGTTTGTTTCTTTTTCTTTTGCTTTCTTCATGGCCTCTCTCAAAAGCTCTACAAGGCTCCCGACCTGATCGGGGCTGATGGTAACGCCCTCTGTTGTGGCCATGAGCTCACCATCAGTGACAACCTTGTAGATCCTGCAATCGATAGACCTCGTACCCTTGAACTTATCCAGTACTTCTACAACAAGCCGTTCACGAATACCGGTTGCGAGTTTTCCCACCAGCATATTTCCCCCTCTCTCGGAGCCATCATTTGAAGCGTCCTTTCCTGACCGGTCTGCGCATTCCGGACCGGCGGTATGTTCCTTTTCCGGTCACAGCCGCCGTGTCTGCGGCTGCAGCACCGCCGATCTTGATGGAAAACGCCGCATGGCGTTTTATCTCAGTCTTCGCATAGGCCTGGATACCCCTGAGTTTACCCATCTCTGTGGGCAGGACAAGGGTGAATGCATGCCCGCTCTTACCCATCCGGGCTGTTCTTCCGATCCTGTGCACGTAATACTGATCATCAAGGGGGACATCGTAATTGATCACTGCCTCGACCCTGCTTACGTCTATTCCCCGCGCCGCAACGTCCGTCGCCACAAGGATGGCGGAACGGCCCTTGCGAAAATCCGCCATAACTCGGTCACGTTTTGACTGGTTCATGTCGCCATGCAGGCAGTCAGCCTCGTAGCCCATCATTTTGAGATTCCTGGCGATCTCATCGACGCGTTTCTTTGTGTTGCAGAAGATAAGAGATGAAGAAAAATGATAGGTGTCCACAAGCTTGCAGAGCATGTTGAGCTTCATACCCTGCATGACCTCGATATAGGCCTGTTCGACACCGGCAACGGTCAGTTCTTCTCCGACGACCTTGACGACCGACGGATTTTTCTGATACTTTCCTGCCAGCCTGCGGATGCTCTCGGGCATTGTGGCTGAAAAAAGAAGGGTCTGGCGGCTCACAGACGTGGCTCCGAGAATAGTTTCGATGTCTTCGAGAAAGCCCATGTTGAGCATCTCGTCCGCTTCATCAAGAACAACCTTGGTGACGGTGCCGAGCTTTATCGTTTTGCGCCTCATGTGATCGATCATGCGTCCCGGCGTTCCCACCACAACATGAGTACCTCTCCTCAGGCTCTTTATCTGTGTCTGTATCGCCTGTCCTCCGTAAACGGGAACAATCGTGACATCCTTTCTGAAACGTGCCAGCTTCTTCAGTTCACCGGCCACCTGGACCGCCAGTTCACGGGTCGGGCACAGAACAAGTGCCTCTGTTTCCCTTTGTTTGGCCTCGATAAGTTCGATCATGGGAATTCCGAAGGCGGCGGTCTTCCCCGTACCTGTCTGTGCCTGGCCTATGATATCCTTGCCATCAAGGATAAGAGGTATAGACCGCGCCTGTATAGGGGTCGGCTGGCCAAAACCCATGGTGTCAAGCGCCCTGCGCACCCCGGCAGACAGGTTCAATGTTGAAAATGTTGTATCTTGCATGTACTCTCCAAAAAACATAGTATTTGGCGGCTTCGTCCGCCCGGCGTTCGACCATTTCTCTTTTGGCATGTTGAATCATGGAAGAGCTGAGAGGCTGTAAGCAGCTGAGTTATATTACCACAAAATTATTGAAAAAACACTCACTTAATTATTTATCGCTCTTTATAATGCTTTAATGATAAACGCCAACAGGACGCGGGGATCAGTTTCTCCTTTGGCCCATCACCTGTTTTTATTTTCCATACCGCCTGTAGAGTTCTTCCGCGAGGGCGCCAAATGCCTCTTCGGCCTTTTTACCGGCCATGTTGGTCACCAGCACCATGGCGAAGTCGTTCCTGTGCTGAAGGAAGATGTGGGCAAGGTTCATACCGTTCGAGCCTGAGTGAAAAACAAGAGGCTCATTCGCCCAGGCGAATTGTGCCTCACCCCAGCCAAGAGCGTAGCGGCCGCCCAAAGGCATCCCCGGGACAGCACCCTTCCCTGCAGGGACCTCGATAACGGGTGTTGTGAGCTTCACGAACGTTTCGGGACGGATAAGGTGCGGTCCCCGTTTTCCTCTGCCTGCGTTCCATGCCGCCCACCTGGTGAAGTCCTGCAGCGACATATGCGCGGTACCTGCCGGTCCGAAAACGAGAGGTTTGTCCGCGAAGACACCGGAAAGCATCGGTTTCACCTTTCCATCCACGACCCTGTGAGGCAAGGGCGCGTCGGTCATGCCCAGGGTTGACTGCGGGCCGAGTCCGGCGGAACGAAGCTTCAACGGGTTAAAAACCTTCTCTATCACGAGTTCCTCCCATGACTTTCCGGCAATTCGTTCGAGCATGGCGCCCGCCATTATGTACCCCATATCTGAACAAGCGAATCGCTTTCGCGGTGCCGCGGCAATTGGCTGGCTCACCCACTTCGAAAGCATCCAGTAACGCGTGTCGCTCAGATTGTCATTCTCCCGGCTGAGGGACTCGGCGATAAGCCGGCTGAAGAAGGGTTCGTCGTCGCCCGGCATTCCGCTGGTATGGGAAAGGAGCTGTTCCATGGTTATTGAGCCCATGCCCGGGGTAATCACCTTTTTCAACTCGGGGAATATCCCCTCCACTGTGGAATCCCAGCGAAGTTTGCCTTCCTCAACGTACATGGCGGCAATCAGTGCCGTCATCGCCATGGTATCGGAACCCAGGTGAAACCTGTCACCTGTGGTCACCGGGATATTCTGTCCGGCCCTTCTTGTTCCTGCCGCGCCCATGGCGATGATCCTGCCGTCCTTAACCACCGCGGCGCCGATAGCCGGCAGGCCGTATTTTTCCAGGTACGGTGCAAGTGTTGAGTTAAGCGATTCCTGCGATCTGGGCATCACCCTGGTTGTTTCGAGCTTCATCCTCTGAGCGGCCGCGTCCGGGGCGGCAAACAGGAACGCAATGACCAGCATGGAGCATACAATGCAAACCGATCCGCAGTACGGTCTCTTTTCCCTCACCATCTGTCAAACCCCCTCTTTTCATTGGCATGACATGCCTTGTACAGCAAATAATATCAAATTTACCAAATTCCAATGACCAGGAGAACAAAAATAACCGGTGAACCGGCTTCTGGTTTGTCAGATAACCGAAAGAAACCAGAGAAACCATATGCGGTCTTTCCCATGTCCTGTTCTCCCAATTTGACTTCAACCGCCTAATACGCATATACTTCACAGGCACGGCATTCCGGTGCCGACTCCTCAAAGAGAGGCCATTGATGGAATTTGAACAGACCTTCATGAATTTCCTCCTCCACCACCAGGAAAAACACAACCGCACCTACCATTTTCTTATCCTCATGGATGCCATCCTCAGTGCGGCAAAACACATCGAACACTACTATCTCACGGGAGCGCTCAAGGGCAACCTCGGCTACGCAAACAAGATAAATGTGCAGGGCGAGGATGTCATGAGCATGGATGTCATTGCTCATGAGATCGTCATTCATTACCTCAGGACAACAGGCCGCGTCATTCACGCCGTCAGCGAGGAATCGGCGGACATCATACCCATCAACGAGGAAGGCGGCCGTTACTTCATCTACTTCGACCCTCTCGACGGTTCATCGAACGTCTCTCACGGACTTCCGGTGGGCTTTCTCTTCGGCATCGCAAAGCGCAATCTCAAAGGCCCCGAAGACCTCCACCTGAGAGCAGGCAGGGAATACATAGCGGCGGGCATGTTCGTCATTCCCACAGGTACCCTGACCATTGCATTCCGTGAAGCCGGGACGTGGCGCTTCCACATCGACGAAACGATGAACTATGTCAAACCCGTCAGATTGATGCTCCCTGACTCTCAAAACACCTGGGAGCTCTCTTTCAACGCTACAAACCGCTATACATACAGGGAAGGGGTCCAGGAATGGGTAAAAAAGAATGAACGGAAATACACCTTCCGCTACCTGGGCGCCCTGGCGGGAGACTTTCACCGCATCCTCACCCGGGGCGGGATGTTCATGTATCCCGCTATCGTCAACCACCCCGACCCGAAAAAGAACAGGCCTGACGGGAAGCTGCGCCTGATGTACGAGGCGTCCGTGGTTGCCTTCATGTGCAGGGAGGCAGGCGGGGATGCCGTCGACGAACACGGCACACCCATCCTTAGCATAAAGCCGAAGGACCACCATCAGAGAACAGCCCTCTATGTGGGATCAAAACCTCTTATAGAAGACATCGCGAAAGCGCTCAAAAGATAGAGAGAAACAGTTCCAGCCGCTTCAACTGTTTCAACCGTTTCAACAGAAAAAACTAAAAAAAGCTTCAGGGTTCTTACGGCTGAAACGGCCTTTGCCTTTCCCGTTGAAACGGCTGGAACTGTCTTTACGTTTCACCTGACCTGCTTTTTTTCCTTCTGCATCTTCACCATTACCTCTCTGAACTTTTCCGCCGTGTCGGTCACTGCCTGTTTCGCGGCGTCAAGACCGGTGAAGACAGTGGTGATATCCATCGCGTTGGGGGAATTCTTCGTAAGGAACGCAGCCTCAAGCTTTCCGGTCTCGCCATCGAAGAACTCCCCGCCAAAGACCACCGAACCTATGAAGGACCCCTTCATGTGAGCAGCGCTCAGACCGAGGTTCATGACCAGTCCCGCAGGCAGTGCATGGGTCACCGCCGCCAGTGGAGGCACTGTCTCCTGGATGCCCGCCAGGATGAACCTGATGCGCAGCACGCCCGGCCCCGGCCTGTCAACCACCTCGAAATCCTTCTTCAGCACCCTTACGAACTCGTCACGGATAAAACCGGCCATTTTTTGTTTCTTCTCCTCAGTGACATTGCCGAACTGGGCATCCGGACCCCGGTAGATCTGCACGGTATCAATATAGAATTTCTTGTATTTGTTCGCATCGACGCCTGGTCTTACGTAGATCAACGTATTATGGAATTCAGAACTTGGCTTGACCTTCAAGGATGCCTCTTTGTCTTCCAGCGCCGTCTGAGGCATGCTCGCACAACCGGCGAGCAGGGCGAATACCGCAAGCACAATAATAAAGCTGCCTGTTCTTGTCGTCATATCTCTCCCTCCTTATAATGATTCTTTTATACCCGGAAATCCGCAAGGTCAATAGATAATGGCAGTTCCTTGCGCCATGGTGCTTCCCTGTCCGTCAGGCTGGATCTTCCCTGTCCAGGTCATCTGCCTGTGAAGAAAGACCTGATCCTCAGTGGCCACCACCTGGGACTGCCCATCCTTCTCAAGGACGACCTGAGCATGCCAAACTGTCCCCTGCCGAGGATGATCTCGCCGTATACCTCTCTGTTCAGTCCTTCGACAAGCGCGTCGATCTCGACGGCAAGGCCGGGAAATGCCATCTTCAGCCTTGCTCCGAACTCCGACGGCGTCTCCCAGACGGAATGCTCCATTCCGCTGCGCCGGCCCCACCGAAGAAGGGCTGCATAGAGAGACCCGGCGTTATGGATACGTCTTTTTCCCCGGACCCTCCCGATAAGGTCCAAAAACGCCCGGCGCCATCTGTTCAGAAGATCAAGGAGATCTTTTATGATGCCGCCCTCAGGCCGCTTTTGAAGACTGCCCTTCGCGGCAAGACGCCTGAAAAGAAAAAGCATGCAGCAGGAAAAGGCGAAGAGCAATGCCAGTATGCAGAGCACCGTTATGACCCAGACAAGGACCGGCCCCACCGCCCCCATCCATCCGCCCTCACCGGCGGCCCCGAGGATATCCGGTCCGGAAGGACTTTTGCCGCCCGAAGCAGGTTCCCGGCGCATACGGTTGGGCATCAGGAAAAAGCGCACAACGTTCACGAAGATCGGGCCGATAAAGTTCCCTGCCCCGTAGAACACCTTTCGCCCCACCTCGGAAAAGAGCTGTCCCTGCGACAGGAAGAGAGAAGCCAAACAACCGGCAATAACAACCACGGCACACGCAAAGGCAATAAATATCCCGCGGTGTCTCCTACCCGCCAGGTACGTCTTCTTTGCGCCGCTTTCTCTTCCGGCAAACCCTATAGCGCAAAGTCCGCAAATGAGAAAAACGGCCGCCAGGGACATATCCACGGATGAGGCGGGTGTGGCCGCGCCCTTGACCGCCAGTATGAGCTTGAATAGAAAAAGCACGAAAAAAGCCGCCAGACCGGCATCAAAACGCCTGCAAACAGAAATGTATGAAAGCGGCCTGCGCGCAAGGCCCAAACCTGCCCACCAGAGAAGAGCGGACCAGAGAAGGTGGATGACAATTGAAAAATATGTGAACGCGTCCTTCGTTTCACGGAAAAGGAGCGCTGCCCATTTTCCATCCAAAAGAGGGTGGGACCCGAAAAAACCTCCGTGGAGCATTACGAGAGAAGCACATGCAAATCCCGCGCACTGAAGCAGCACGATCCATATGACACGCCAACCCCTGCCGACAGATATCCTGGTTAGAAAAAAAGCCAGCGCCATCGCAACAAGCCCGCCTGTCACCGGAAGCGGGCGCTGTATCAGCATGAGGCCCGAGAAAACGGCCCAGCCGTATATCCAGCTCATCTCCATCACGCCCGTCATCAGGAAAAGCAGTCTTTTCGGCCCTGCAGGCACCACCTGTCTCACAGGAACACCTCATTGATATCAATGACTGTGCCGGGCCCTTTACCGGCACCCCCGCTTCCTGCAGGCCTGGAAATTACGGGCATAAAGGGAACTTTTTTATCTTTGAAATGTTCCGAGAACACCTCGCAGAGATGATCGCGGTAAAGAGAAAAAAAGACACAGCTTATACCTGCAGGAAGGATGATCCCGCCAAGTATGTCCGGAAGACCGCTCGCCGCCTCCATCTTCATTCTCGCTGCCGTTTCGAGAAGCCGCGGCAACTGGTCCCTGCTATAGGCCACGGGCAGCACAGGGAGCCCAGCCGGGCGCATCAGGCAATTGGCGACAAGCCCGAAAGAAACACCGCGGCGGTCAAGTCCGGCCGCAAACGATGCAACCCCTTCGAGCATCTTCTCGAACTCCGGCCTCGCATTCTCACGGACATAACCGGCCGCGTCTATGAGAAAAAGGACCTTTTCCTGCTCCGTCGGCTCGAATATCTTTTCCTGGAGCTTGTTATGACGGGCGCTTGCCTTCCAGTGAATGTATTTCGCCGGCCTGCCTCCCAGGTATTCCCTTGTGCCCATGATATAGACAGGATCGTTGACGGGACTTTTAACGCCGGGCGCACCGAAAAATTCACGCCGCAATATCTCCAGCGGCCTGACGGGGAGGATCCTGGGGTAAACGATGAGTTCCAGTTTTTCGCCGGTCTGGAATTCGCGGTCGAAAAAACCAAAAAGGTCTCCCGTCACCTTCTCCACGGGCCCTACGTCGTAGACACCCCTGTATCCGGCCGAAAAACGCCAGGAAAAGCTTGCCTCTTCATAGGACAACAGGCCGCTCTCTCCGTTAAGGACATCCCCGGTTTCAGGGCCGGGCCCTTTGTCGACGGGAACAACGACGCGAACCGACACAGGCAACAATTTTTTATTTTCGCAGCTGATCTCGAGTGACACCTCTTCTTCGGGAAATGTCTTTTGCGGGGAAAGACGGGCGCTGAACTCCATGTTCCGTCCGCTGAAGGCGGCCCAGAGCCTCGCGCATCCGGCTATGGCCAGCGTGAGAATGCACAGCACGATAAGCTCTATCTGACGGTTGATCACGGCGATAAGCAGAAAAAACATCATGGCCAGTAAGCCTGGGTGGGTCATGAAGAGACTTGACACCCCGCGTACGGGCCTGTCAGCGGCCTGTCCGTTCATTGTCTAAACCTCCCGGGCAGCGGGCACCGGTATCTGACCGAGTATCTCCCCCAGGACGCGCTCCGCCGTCTGGCCCCGGAGCCTCTCCTCGTCACTCACGATAAGCCTGTGGGCAAGTGCGTAAAGGGCAAGGTATTTGATATCGTCGGGCAGCACATAATCGCGCCCTTCCAGGGCGGCGCGGGCCTGACCCGCCCTCATAAGGGCAAGGGAACCGCGGGGGCTTGCACCCAGGCGCAGTGCCGGATTGTTCCTTGTCGCCCGGACGATTGCCGTAATATACTCCGCCACCGGCCTGGAAACATGGATCTTCCTCCTGGCGCTCTGCATCTCAAGGATGTCCTGTGTTTTCGCTGCCGGTTCCAATCCGGCAAGGGGATCCTCCTCCCGGAACCGCTCCAGGATGACCACCTCTTCCTCCTCTTCGGGATAGCCGAGGCGGACCTTGAGAAGGAACCGGTCAAGCTGTGCCTCGGGCAGGGGGAAAGTACCCTCCAGTTCGATGGGATTCTGTGTTGCCATTACGAAGAAGGGAAGAGGCAGGGGATAGGTCTTGCCATCCACAGTCACCTGACGCTCTTCCATACTTTCCAGAAGGCTCGATTGGGTCCTCGGGATAGTGCGGTTTATCTCGTCGGCAAGCAGTACGTTCGTCATGACGGGCCCCGGCTGAAAAACAAACCGGCCCGACTGCTGATCATATACGTTGAAACCGGTGATATCCGACGGGAGAAGATCGGGCGTGAACTGCACCCGCTCGAACCCGGCCCCGATACTTTTCGCCAGAGACTTGGCAAGAAGCGTCTTTCCCAATCCCGGAACATCATCGATAAGCGCGTGCCCCTCCGCGAGAACGGCGATCATGAGAAGCTCGATGGACTGGCTCTTTCCCACTATTACCTTCGAAATATTTTCCATAACACGATGGCAGAGCGTAAAAGGCATTCGTCACTCCTTTTGAGGTATCTCGATTTTAACGATATAAAAATGAGGTCATTTTTTCTTGTACCGCTTTCGGTTTTTAACTATACCACAAATCAATTAACATTTCAGAGTATGCCGCCGGTGGCGCGCAATGTCATCCGGTCACCCTCGATAGCGGACCGGGCGAGCCTCTTTTTCCTCCGCCTTCCCCTGCCCCAATGAAATAATCATTGACAACACATTGTTGTTATCGGGAAAATAGGGAAAAACAACAGCTCGCACCGGGAGGACATATGAAAAAAGTGGTTTTTATTCTGTCGGCATTTTTCCTGCTGTCGGCTTCAACGATCTGCTTCGCGGCCGCTCCGGCCGAAGCATTTCTTGACGATACTGCCAGGCGGATCTCGTCCCTCCTCAAAAGCATAGACCGTGATATTTCGAAAGCTGCCGGAAGTTTTGACAAAGGGGACGCTGCCGGTACCGGGATGAGGGAAGCCGTCAGGGACCTCTGCGCAGGAAAGACCTATGCAATCGATTGTTCCTTTGTAAACGCAAAAGGCGCCATGGAAATAATAGAACCTGAAAAATACAGGAGATATGAAGGTACAAACATCAAGGACACGCCTGCGATGGTCCGTTTTTATAAAAAAAAGAGCCCCCTTTTCAGCGAGCTTTTCACGTCCATCGAAAAATATCAAGGTATTGTCTTCGTCTATCCTGTGTTCAACAAGAAAAGTGAGTTTGTCGGTTCCGTACACCTGCTCGTCTCTCCGGAACTGGTCGTCGGGGAAGCGCTGAAAGGTTCCAAGCCGGAAAAAGGCCTGGGCATCAATGTCCTTCAGCCCGATGGAACAAACATCTACTGCTCGGACCCGGGACAGATACGTCTCAACGTCCTCAAAAGCACCGAATACAAGGGGTTTCATGAATTACGGGAACTCGGCAAAAGGATCGTCAGTGAAAAAGAAGGGTCCGGAACTTACAGGTACATTCAGCCGGGAACCGAAAAGGTCCTGAAAAAAACGGCCTTCTGGAAGACCGTTCCCTTTTACGACAGCTACTGGCGTGTCGTCATAAATACAGAAGGCAGGCAACCGTAAAGACGGTTTGAACTGTTTGAACCGTTTCAGCTGCTTGAAATGTTCCCATCGTCCCGCTCCGGGACCGCCGGGAAGCCCTGCGAAAGAGTGCTGCAAGGGTTTTTGGTTTTTGCCTTTAATGTTCCGGCAATCAGGTCTTCGCTGCTACCCTGTGTTTTCTTTGTCTATTCCCTGAACATGAAGAAAACCGCTCCTGCCATCATCAGGAAAGAGACGAGGTAATTCCACCTGAACTCTTCCTTCAGGTACAGCACGGAAAAGACCGCGAAGATGACAAGGGTTATGACCTCCTGGATGATCTTCAGTTGTGCCGCCGAGTACTGGTAATGCCCTATCCGGTTCGCCGGAACCTGGAAACAATACTCTGCGAAGGCGATGAGCCAGCTTGCCAGGATCACCTTCCACAGGGAGGAATCTTTAAACCTGAGGTGCCCGTACCAGGCAAATGTCATGAAAACATTGGAAACAGTGAGAAGGGCGATGGTCTTCATTTTTTTTCTCCGGTCATTGTGAACTGTCAGTAATATACTGGATTAACAAATTGACAGAAAGAAAAAAAACGACCTCACGTGGAGAGAATTAAGTTGAAAAGGTGCAGGGATTGCGGGAAAATAAATAAAAAAATGATCGCTGACCCGATGCACCCAAAACGGTGCGGTTAATATACGACACAATATCGGAGAAATAGAGAAAGATATGGAAAAAACCCTGTCAGAGAGCGCCGTTCAGTATGACATCGTACACTTTGAGGCCCTCGGCCCGGAGGCAAAGCACCTCGAGGAAGAGATCGAAAAGGCAAAACGCTCGGGGGATATCCCTGAAAACCATACCTGCCTTATCACACCGAAAAACGTGCAGGACTTTTTGAGGGACAATCCCGAAGAGGTCCTGCCGGAGATCATAACCACAAAAACACATTCCATCCTTCCTGACAGTTACCTTGCGAAGGGTAAAAAAAGTATTATAACGAGAAGCGCCGGGTACGACCATTTCGAAGACCTTGCAGATAAGGCGAACATCGCATCCCTGCGCGAGTACTGCGTGAACTCCGTAGCTCAGACGGCGATCAAGTTCCTTTACGCAGCGGCGGGCGAGCTCAACCATTACACAAACAACACTGTGACATTCGAAAGAAAGGATTCCAGGGCCTTCATGGAACTCGACGACCGCAGGGTTCTCACCGTCTTCGGTGTCGGCAAGATAGGCAAAAGGGTCTATGAGCTTGCCGAGGCGAACGGGCTCACCGTTCAGGGTGTGGATATCAGACAGGAAGAACTCGACTGCATCTACGGCGGATCGGTGCGTTTCGTTTCGAAACAGGATGCTATCGTTTCAAGCGATATAATCGTCAACGCGATGAACCTGACAAAAAACGAACGGAGCAGGTTCTACAACGTCGGATACTTTTCCAGGCAGTACCTGTCAAAGGCGGCCAAAAAACTCATCTTCATCAACGTGACGCGGGGAGAGATCGCCCCGGAATCCGGCCTTCTTGAGCTATACCGGTCGGGAAAGATAACCGGGATCGGCCTTGACGTTTTCACCGGCGAATCGGAATTCGCGCGCCTCCTCAACGGTGAGCCCGTAACCGGATCGGACCTGCTGGCGGCAAAAACACTGGTCGAGCGTTCCATCGACCGTTCTTCCAACATCTATGTCCAACCCCATCAGGCCTTTAATTCGGATATCGCGGCACGGACGAAGGCCGTCGAGGCCATCAAGCACGTCGCCGCATGGTACCGAAACGGCAAACAGCGTTTTGACGAACAGCTTCCGTACTATTGATAGATCCCGTGCAAAACGCTCATAATGCGGGGCAGGATATGCTGAAAAAGGCGGGCAGATACGCCCCGACGGCACAGAACAGGCAGACATTTGAATATGTCGTTGCCCATGACCCGCAGCAGGTTGACGCCCTTCGCCGCCTGACCATTGACACCCGGCTGGTTCAGGCCGACAGGCTGGGAACGGCGCTGAAGGAAGAAAAGAAGGCCGGCATGAACAGAATAAACAAGACCGTAACCGGCGGTGCTTCGCGTTTAACGTGCCCGTTACCGACGGTTCTGAAATTTTACTTGTATCTCCGACAGCAGTACATTATAATGGTTATACACATTGATGTGTATCTCCCCTCAACGGCCTCGAGGAAATTACAAGCTTACCGAACAAAGAAGTTCACTTAAACGTCAGGGTTTTGGACTGAATGAACCTTTCCCGATCTGATGGAAGGTGTGATAATACATCGGCTTTGTCCGGTTAGAAACTTGTATAAGGAGGATATCATGGAATTAACAGAAATATTTGGTTCTAATGTCTTTAACGATAAGGTCATGAAACAACGTTTGCCGAAGGAGGTATACAAGGCCCTGAAGAAAACGATCGAGCAGGGTACCCCTCTTCGCCCCGACGTTGCTGACGTGGTGGCAAACGCCATGAAGGACTGGGCCATTGAAAAAGGCGCGACCCATTACACCCACTGGTTCCAACCGCTAACCGGCATTACGGCAGAAAAACACGATTCATTCATCTCGCCCGCCCCCGACGGCTCTATAATCATGGAGTTTTCCGGCAAACAGCTGGTCCAGGGCGAACCGGACGCGTCGTCCTTTCCGAGCGGCGGCCTGAGGGTAACCTTCGAGGCGCGCGGCTACACGGCCTGGGATTGTACATCACCCGCCTTCCTGAAGGAGGACGAAAGCGGCAACGTGACACTCACGATCCCCACGGCATTTTACTCCTACCGTGGCGAGGCCCTCGACAAAAAAACACCTTTGCTGCGGTCCATGAAGGCCTTGAGCAAACAGGCGCTTCGCGTCTTAAAGGCGCTCGGCAACACAACCTCTACGCAGGTCACAGCCACTGTCGGCCCCGAACAGGAGTATTTCCTGGTTGACAAGAAATTCTACATGGAGCGCCTCGACCTGCTGCTGGCCGGCCGGACCATATTCGGGGCGCCTGCGCCCAAAGGCCAGGAGCTTGAGGATCAATATTTCGGCGCCATCAAGGACCGGGTCTCCGACTACATGCACGACCTTGATATCGAACTCTGGAAGATGGGCATCACGTCAAAGACGAAACATAACGAGGTCGCACCGGCGCAATATGAGATGGCACCTATATTTGATACCACGAACATCGCCACGGACCATAATCAGCTCGTCATGGAGACCATGCAGAAGGTTGCCTTCCGCAACGACCTTGTATGCCTGCTTCACGAAAAGCCCTACGCCGGCATCAACGGGTCCGGAAAGCACAACAACTGGTCCCTTTCCACAAATGACGGCGCAAATCTGCTGGAACCGGGAAGCACACCCAGTGAAAACGTTCAGTTCCTCTTGTTCCTGAGCGCGATGATCAAGGCCGTCGACACCCATGCCGATATCCTCAGGGCCACCTGTGCTACAGCAGGCAATGATCATCGCCTGGGTGCCAACGAAGCACCCCCGGCCATCATTTCAATTTTTATGGGTGAAGAACTGACGGAAATACTCGAGAAGATCTCGAAAGGCGAAAAGATCTCCTCCAAGGACGAACAGTTCGTCAGCGTGGGTGTTGATACGCTTCCCATCATCCCAAGGGACAACACTGACCGCAACAGGACATCTCCATTCGCCTTCACCGGCAACAAATTCGAGTTCAGGATGGTCGGATCGGCGCAATCGATAGCTGGATCAAATGTCACCCTCAACACCATCGCCGCGGAGGCGCTTGAGGCGATTGCCGCCCGCCTTGAGAAAGCAAAAGACAAGAACGCTGAAGCTGCCGCGATCATCAAGGACACCTACAAGAAACATCACCGGGTGATCTTCAATGGGAACAACTATTCCGACGAGTGGGTAAAGGAAGCTGATAAAAGAGGGCTCCCCAACGTGGGAAACACCGTTGATGCACTGAAGGCATTCACCACCGAAAAGGCTTATAAGCTCTTTGAAAAATATGATGTCCTTTCCCGTAAAGAGCTCCATTCCCGCTTCGATATCTACGTAGAGCATTACGCAAAGCAGATCAACATCGAGGCCCTTGTGGCCATTGACATGACCAGGAAACAGTTCCTGCCTTCCGTCCTGGAATATGCCACCTTCCTTGCCGATTCCATCGACGACCTCGAGTCCGTCGAGGTCCCGGCCGCCGCCCCCAGAGACATGCTCAAAAAACTGAGCGCGGCCCTTACATCCGCATACAAGAACCTCGCAAAGCTCGAAACGGCGGTGAAAAAGGCGCAACAGATCGATGACACGGTCAAGAAGGCCGAGAGTTACCGCGACAACGTCTTTACGGTCATGCAGGCGCTTCGCGCCGATGTCGACAGCCTGGAGATGATGATCCCCAGGGACATGTGGCCTGTCCCGACCTACTCAGACCTTCTCTTCAAGCTGTAGAAGTGATAATGAGCTTCGAAGAAGGGCCAATCCCGTTTGCTCGGGGCTGGTCCTTCTTTTTTTAAAACGGTCAGGGGACTGACACATCCATGATGATCCTTGCATCCACAGCATGCAGGCGCTCTTCGCAGCCCTTGACCGGATTGAGATCGATCTCACCGATAGGAAAAAGCGGCACATGATAGAGGTCTTCGACATGGAAAGGCTGAAAAACATCGTCACGGATTAAGATAGTCAAGGAGTTTCGGTTCCTCAGTGGAAAACAAAGAAATTTTAATCAACTATTGACTATTTTCACCGTTATAGCCACGTGGTCACTTCATCCACGGGCGGACGCTTTGACGGGCCGGGTGTTTTCCTGGCGTAACCCAGCGCACAGCCCATGAGGTCCCATTCGCCCGGTTCAAGTTTGAGCAGACCGCAGAATTCTTCGTCATCTCCCATATCCGAGGCCATTGTTGTGATCTGAAAGGCAAGGCCGAGAGCCGTAGCCTTCAACCACATATTTTCAAGGCAATGGGCAAGGGAGCGCTGCCCCAGGTCGGGTATGCCCCTGTGTTCGGCGATGAGGATATAGTACGGCGACGTCGTCACTCCCGGGACATGGCCCAGGTCCTTAAACCACTTGAGCCGCTGGGCCCATGATCGACTGCGCTCTTTAAATGACGGGTCGCCGCTTCTTTGCCTTTCAAGCTGCGCATATTTCTCGCAGGCCATTCTGTTCATCATCGATGATATCGCCGACATATTCCCGGTGCCATTGCACACGATAAAGAAGCGGCGAAAATATCCATCCTCAAAGCTCTCCACCGCTGCCCTTGCGTACGGCGCGTAAAGACCGGCCTGAATGACCTGCAGGACAAGTTCCCGTGCCGGCGCATCGGGTGCAAAATTTCGCACCGTCCGGCGGGACATGATAATCTCGTCCAGAATTTCATTCTTACGTTCCTGATCGAAGTCACTCAAAGTAAACCTCCAAAAAAAACGGGATGATTAAATAGTACGGCCAAATATACCTGCCATCATCAGCCCAAGTCAAGATAAGGCTTGATCATCCTTGTAAATTATCTTGTTGTTATGATATGACAGACAGATCGATCACGGAAGGAGACCTGAAAAATGCCGCTTCATATCTTCGGGCCTGGAGGCCCTTACACGCCAATGATGGAATGCGCGCACGCCTTCCAGGAGACAGTCGGCATCGAGGCCGTTGTCACCATGGGAACTCCCGGCCAATGGATAGACCGGGCACGGGAAAGCGGCGATCTTATTTACGGCGGCGCCGAGTACATGATGAGCGACTTCGTCGCCGCCTATCCCGGCATCGTGGATGAAACCACGGTGACAAACCTCTATACGAGGGAGGTGGGCATCATAGTGAGGAAGGGAAATCCGGCCGGCATCAGTGCGCTCACCGACCTCGGACGAAAGGGCATCCGTGTTCTCAACGTTGAGCTCGAAAAAATGGAAGCGCTTCAAGACAAGGCGGCTGGCATCAGGGAGAACATATCCCTTTCGGTCCTGACCGGCAAGGAGGCATTCGAAGCGTGGCCGCTGGAGACGCAGATAGACGCCTGGATCACTTACAGGTCCTGGCATGTCAAATTAAAGGATTCTTCCGATTTCGTCCGGTTTCCGCAGGATGACAGGCTATTCCGGGCAACACCCGTCGCGATCACCGTCTCGTCTAAGAGCCGGGGCGGGGCGGAGGCCTTCATCGGTTTCCTCAAGTCCGACAGGGCCCGCGGGATCTTTCAAAAATGGGGATGGGAATAGAACCGGGCCTATCCCGCAATGCCTGCGTTTACCTTGCATGCACCGCAGGCATACACCGGGCGTGTTGGCAGGATCCTGGTAAATTCAGCATATCCGCATCGCGCTATTTAAACCCGGGGTAAAGCTTTTCCCTGCACTCCGGACAAATGCCATGGCTGAATTCAACGTCCGCGTGTTCCCTGATATATTTTTCGAGGTGGTTCCAATAACCCTGGTCATCCCTGATCTTTTTGCAGTTAGCGCATATGGGGATAATACCCTTCAACGTGCTGATCTCTTCCGCAGACTTCCGCAGGTCAAGTTCAACCCTCTGGAAATTGAGTGTGATCAAGCCTATGGTGACTGCCACATTCAGCACTGCGAAAATAACAAAGCTCGCTCCCTGGATTGCCGAGGCGGACATGAAACCTGCAGAGTGTCTTTCCAGGATAATTGTCAAAATAATACGCACGATCAGCCAGCACACGAAGGCATAAATGGTTGTGGTCAAAAACCAGTTCCTTCCGCCAAGCAGCAATGGGACCTTCCGCTCGACCAGCACACCGAAATAAACACCGTATAAGATCAGCAGACTTGAGATGATGATGATACGGGCACTCAGACTTGGTGCAACGTAAGTGAAATAGATCGCTGTGATGGTCAGGAAAACCACCGGCAAGACATGCGGCCATATCCTTTGCCTGCCGCCAAGGAAGGCATTGATGCCGCTTGTCAGGAACACGAGATAAAGAATAATGAATATATTGGCGCCCACGATGGAAAAGAAGTCGGGGACAAAGTCCCTCAGGCATATGAGCAGCATGCCCGCGGCGTTGAACAACGTACCGTAGAGCCATTGCCCGAAGCCGGGATATGTCTTGCGTGCCAGATAGATATAGAACATGGCAAACCAGAGAACGAGGCTCAACACGCCGGAAATGAAAACAAGCGTTCTTATGTCAAGGTATGTATTCACGCACTTTACGCCTTATTCTGTCAGTATGCTGGTCTCCTTTTTATACACCATACGCGCTGTCAATGAAAGCACAATGCTGTTGATTGTTTATTAACTTCCATCAGTTCCGGCGTTCAAGACTGTCGTTGGGCCGCGCGGCCGCCTGAAGCGAAGACAGACCGGCCACGGGATGCGCCCGGGTGGAGCCGGGTGAGACCGCACAGCCGCCGCAATGTCCATCGGTCACGATCGCATATTCAATAAATAAAGTTGAATATTTAGAAATCGCGGATAAAATTGGAATATAAGGGATAGGGGCGCTTTTAACTTAACGGCCCCGCCCTGCATAACACAGAAGGAGGAACATATGATCAGAAAAACATTGTTCTGTTTTGCGATGGTCCTTGTCGGCGTGTTTATGCTCTCGGCCTTTGCCGATGCGGTCATGATCAAGAACATGTCGGACCAGAGGCTCCTGATCCCTTTCCCGGGAAACAAAACGCTCGACCTCGTACCCGGCGCGACCGCGGACATCACAGACGCCGAGCTTGCGACACCCCCGGTCCAGAACCTCATCCGCAACGGCAAGATCAAGGTCGTATCACCCCAGGACAAGTCCTCCAACAGGGTCATGATCAAGAACGTATCGGGCCAGAGGCTCCTGATACCCTTTCCGGGCAACAACAGGCTCGATCTGGCTCCCGGAGCGACTGCGAGCATAACCAACTCCGAACTGTCGACACCCCCGGTCCAGAACCTCATCCGCAACGGCAAGATCAAAGTTGTGAGACCCAGGCCCAACCTGAAACCGATAAAGGTACCTCCGCCGTAAGCAAATGCGGGTAAGAACGGGAGGACGGTTCTTTCTCAGACCTTGCATGAGAGGCAAGCCCCTGCTCTTCCAATACCCGGGGTTTGCCTCTGGCATGTTGCATCATTTATATCTATGAAGTATCTCTCCGCCGATTATGGTTATCCCAAGGCCGAAATAGAAGGCCCCCGTCACCTCCACGGGACCCAGGTCCGCAACCTCCTCGAACTCGGACCCATAGAACTTCACGTCCCCGTCCCCGACCCAAACATCGGCGACCTTCGGGTCAACGACCTTACTGGAGGTGATCTCGTGTATGTCGGGCCTGGTGATATCCTCGATCCCGGGAAAATGGCGTCTGAGATAGAATTTCACGGGAGGTGCCTCGGAAGGCTCCGCCTTCCTCTTGAACACCATCGATCCTTCCACTATCCTCTCCGCGTGTGACACGCATATGCCTTTGACCTTCGCGCCCGGTTTTTTGCCTCCCACCCTGGGGGTCATATCGTGAAGCCTGGTCATATAGATATTGCCGAGCTTCTTCGGGAACCCCTGGAAAAGCCCCCTGACAAGGGTAAAATCGTTGTCCACCCATATGTACGGAACATAGTAGCCGGGCACTCCGCGGAACTGGCAGCTGACCATGACTATGCATTCCTTGTACTGTGAGCGTTCGGGATTGACAAAACTGAGGTCAGGGCGATCTTCGCTCGCCGAGACCCATTCGGTGAACCACACAACGCCTTCCCCCGGGTTCGGCCCGGCCTCGAGCGGCGGCGGTATAAGTCCGCGCATCTTCTTTTCGTCGGCCCTGAAGGTGAGGTGAAGCACATCTCCCCCGTAATGCCACGGCGGCGGATCGATCACTGCCGACTTACCCTGCGGGCTCATTGGAAGCGAGTAGCCTTTCAATGGAAATTCTTTTTCTGTTCCCATAAAACCTCCCCTGAATCTATGAATGATATAAATAGTGTCACGTATCTGTACGGATCACCTTACGCCTAACGCTTTACGCTTCACGGTTCCTGTACCCCATTGACAGACAGTATCACGATATAGTTTACTAAAACAAGTAGTTACATTATTGATATATAGTTATACTAAATATACCAACAGGTGAAACGTATGGATGAAAAGACTTGTCCCGTGACAACAACGCTCAACATCATCGGCGGGCGCTGGACCATGCTCATACTGAGAGATCTTTTCTCCGGCACCAGGCGTTTCGGCGAACTTCGAAAATCCCTCGCAGGGATCAGCCCCAGGACCCTGTCCGCGCGGCTTAAATTTCTTGAACAGGAAGGTATTGTAGAAAGGAAGGTCTACCCGGAAGTGCCGCCGAAGGTTGAGTATTCACTGACCCAGCGGGGCAGGACACTGGGCAGGATCATCAAGGGACTCAAGGACTGGGGAAAAGAACACAGCGGAAAGGAAAAAGGTGAGAAGACCCATGATACTTGATTTCAACGGAAAACATCCGAAGATCGACCCGGCGGCATTCATCGTCGACAATGCCACGATTATCGGCGACGTTGAGATCGGGCCCGGAGCGAACATCTGGTTCCAGAGCATCATCCGGGGTGACACCAATTTCATCCGCATCGGCGCGCGGTGCAACATTCAGGATGCCTGCGTGCTCCACGTGGTGAAAGACCGTCATCCCGTGGTTCTTGAGGACGACGCGGTACTGGGTCACCGCGTGGTCGCCCACGGTTGCCGGATTAAAAAAGGCGCCCTCATAGGTATTGGCGCCGTCGTCCTTGACGGCGCACAGGTCGGCGAAGGATCTATTGTCGGTGCGGGATCCGTGGTGAGCCCGGGAAGTATCATCCCCCCTCGGTCGCTTGCTGTCGGGACCCCGGCCAGGGTCATACGCACCATTGAGGAAAGGGACATACTGCTGATCCGCGATATCAGAGAGCAATACCTCGAACTGATGGGATTCTACCGGAAACGGACCACTTAAAACCTCTTGCAAATTAAACAGAATTGTATGTAAATAATGTGTCTGTTCCAAGTCCAGTGACCTTGAAGGTGAGATGAAGTTTCGACCGGTCCTTTTGTTATCAGCGGTGCTTTTGTTTGCCTCGCTCGAATGCGGCGCTCAGTTGACCACCAGGTCATCAGCGCCCGCCGCGAAGAATCCCGCAAACCCGGGGACTACCCGGTCCGCGGCCGTCCCTTCTGCCGGCAGGGTCATCAATACACAGACATTTACCATAACCGGTGCGCCCTCCGCCACCCAGCCGTTCTCGCCGGTAACGGTCAACACCGCGGCCCTCACGATAACAGGCGCCGCCGCTCCGGGAAAGTTCTCACCGGTAACGGTCAACACTCAAACGCTCACCATAACCGGGGTCAAATGAGCATAAGGAGGATCTATGCTTAAAGAAATCACGCATATAAAACATTACGTTCTTGTTTGCATCCTGATGCTTGGCAGCACCGGGCTGTGTTTCGCCGAGGACTTCACCTTCAACGTGCCCATCGCGCTCTACAATATGCCCGCCCAATACTCTTTGGCTAAAACACGGTGCCAGTGCACCAGCAAGACCGGTTCCCAGAACACGAAAACTGGACAGCACGCCCCGCCTGTCGGCTACGGCGAAAAAGACCTTCCCATCATCAACGGCACCTGTGTCGGAACGGCCGTAATCAGGTTTAACGCTGCATCAGGGGCAAACCCGGCCGACGCGACCGACTGGAGTTGTGTACTGTTGCTTTTTGACAAAAAAACCGGCAAGTGGTACTCGGCGGACCAACTCATGTACAATGCACACAACAGGTCCAAACCTTTTAAGACTTACGACCAGGGTTATCTCAAGTAACGATACGAAAAAGCGGATTGAAGCGAAAAAAAGCGTTAAAACCGCTCGAACTGCTCGAATCGTTTGAACGCTCAAGGCAATAATCAAAAAACTGCTTTTTTACTCGAAGAAATCATGAATATGAAAAACCCTTCCGATACGGGTAAAAAGAGCGGGAAATCAGGCATCAACTGCTTTTCGTGCGGTCATTTCTACATCACCTATGAACAGAGTTTCCCTTATGGATGCAAGGCAATGGGCTTTAAATCCCGGCTCATTCCCTCTCGGGAGGTCTACCTGAGCTCCGGGATCGAGTGCCAGCACTTTTTAAAAAAACAGCCGCCCTGAAAGATCAGACCTTTTTGCACGCACAGGAAACAAGCCTTTCGCCGCACCTGGGACAACGCTCCATGTAGCACCCGTCATGATGGTATCCCCCGGGTTCGACGCCGCACCTGGGACAACGCTCTTTCTCATCCTTTGGATAAGGGACGCGGGGATGGGATTCATTGTCCTGGTAGTCGACATACCCGCCGGCACAGCTTGTTGTCCTGGGGTCAAGGATGTTCTTGCCGCAGTGCCTGCAGAGAACGACATCATGGGTTTCCTCGATGCCTCTCGCCGGTACGCGCTGCTGTCCTGCAGGATACGGTGCCCCGTCATTCCCTGAACTCTTTTTTTCCGCATTACTTTCGGACAGACCGCCTGTTCTCACTGCCGGCTCAGACGGCTTTCGCTGTCTGACCTTCCTTGTCGTCTCGATCTTTCTTGTCCTCAAATAACTCAACAGGTTCGAAGGTGAGGTCTCAAGTATACGCGCAAGGGATGCCTTACTGACCCCTTTCGACAGATATTCGATGATAATATCCTTTTTATCGTCCAGTTTTGAAGCAGAGATACTCCCCTTTGGCCTTCCCAGCACTGTCCCGGCCTTTTTCCTGCCTGCAAGGGCTCCCTTGATCCGTGCAGAAATAAACTCTTTTTCAAGCCTGGAAAGCATCTCGAATACAGATGCCATGGCCTTCGAACGAGCATCAGCGGACCCGCCAAGGTCCATGCCCTGTCTGACGGCAATGAGCCGTATTCCTCTGCCGGACAGGGTGCTGACAATATCGACAACCTCGGCAACACTGGATCCGGTCAGGCAGAGGTCTGCCACGATCACCCCGTCCCAGTTGTTCATATTCGCAAACAGCCCCTCCGTCCAACGTTTCCTTTCGCCCTTGCGTGCGGGAACCTTGACAGTAATATGGCTGTCTACACGAAGATTCATCTTTCCGGCGTGTTCGTCAATAGCGGCCCTCTGGCTGACTGTGTCCTTTTCATCCTGCAATTCAAAAAGATACGCTATAATGGCCATCGATCACCCCATTCTATGAAATAATTCTTTGGGTATTATTATAGCACATTATATGATGATGTAATTAATTTTTTATAAATCACTAATGATTGGCAATTATTCATAAATATATTATTATGGACACAATCAATGCATGTAAACCATAATAGCCGATCTTCATCGAAATATTTCACACCAGGTTGACATAAATACTGTACAAACTTTTATCGCGTCAGGCGCTTCATTACACAATTATAGGAAATGATCTGCCATGCGATCAAAAGAAGGATCACCGTTGAGCTGGACAACGGCAATCCGTTATAGGAAAACACATTGTACCGGTCCGAAACTTCTTCGGATATTTTTTTCCCTTGATCATTGAACAACGAGAAATTCAGTCCCAGTGAAAAACCGCGGGTTTTCCCGTCGATGGCCTTATCTGCAGGCAGTTTAAAAAAGGACACCTGGAAACACGAGAGGCAGAACAGCAGGATAAGGACTGCCATTGAGGTCATCAATGCCGTTTTTGTTGCTTTTCCCGTCAAAAGCACCTCGCGTTCATCCCTCTCCCTTATAAATGTCAATCTGACCAGCACCCTGTCACGAAAATCCCCGGACACCACCAGGCGGATCCCCAGGTAAACGGAAAGGATCATCCATATGGCAAACAGAAAACCGCTCATATTGTACAGCGCCCTGACGCCGGAAAAATGGTTAAACACGGCAATCCCGGCCAGGACGGGGAGTCCGCACAAGAATATCCGCAAAATAATCACATCCAGCCGTTTCATTTGTTCTCCTCCTCAACTGTGAAAATGGCATTAATGTCGGTGTTGAAATACCGGGCGATACGAAAGGCAAGTCCCAGGGAGGGATTATAATCACCTTTCTCGATCGCGACGATTGTCGCCCGTGTTACCCCGATCTCTTTCGCGAGCCTTTCCTGGGTCAAATGGTGTTCCGCCCGGAAGACATGCAATCGGTTGACGATCTTTAACGGCGCCGCTGATTTGCCCATACTCACCACCAGATGTATAATTTATATTTCTTATTGTATATTTTACTGAACATGTTGTCAAGTATATTATACTTTATAACGGGTATTCATGATTCTTTGGAACGACCGGATCATGTCCCGGACGTTGACCCCGCATCGCTTATATTCTATGATTGTCCTTATCAAAGAATGGCCTGGCGGCAGCGGACTCAACGACAGTATTTCCTGCATAGTTGTCGGACACAAGACAACATCCAGATACTATCAGCATATAAATTTCGGCGGAAAAAGTGCCTGTATAAAATAAATCCAGCGATTCACTGACACAGAAAAAACTCGGCGGGACCTGGTGGAATGACAGCATAAGCTCAGTCAGGGTTTTCAGGGATTAAAGCAAAAAGACGGCTGCAGCAGCTTGAATACCTGAACCGCTGTCAGGCTGCTGAGCGCTAAAGACAAAAGAAGCATTCAAGTGATTCAGACCATTCTTTTGAATCACCCTTTACTTTTCTTTCCGAGGAAAACACGGCGGGCCAGCAACAGACAATAGACGACAAATAATATGGCGGCAACGATTGCGGCAACGGGAATGACAATGGCGAGAAGCGACACGATCAGCGATCCCGCAAGTTCAAAGCTGGCAACGATGACATTTCCCAAACCGCCGGTGAACAATGACGATTTCGTCCGCAGCGCGACGGTGGCCCCCTGCAGGAGGCCGGCGATCCCGCCGCCCGCGATGATCGATATGGTCCACTTCAGTGAAGGCGGCAGGTCGGTCACCAGCGATGCCGTCACTATGGTACCCGCAATGATGCTGACGGGTGAGGCGATAGTGTCCATCACGTTATCGAGCCAGGGAACATAGTACGCGATGATCTCCAGGGCCGTCGCCAGAGAAAAGGCTATCGTGACCTGATATCCCCCGATCCACTCGAATCCGGGGGCGAGATTGACATATCCGTACATGGAAGCAAGGTTAAGTGCAAGAAGAGGAAGAAATATCCTGAAGCCGCACGCCGCGCTCAATCCTATACCAGTAAGTACCGCAATGACCATCTCCGCATGCACGCGCGTTATATCCATAGCTTTCATTTTCTTCTCAATCCATGTCGGCGTCAATGGAAAAATGTCTTGAATACTTCAAGCGTCTGAACAGCAAAGATGAGGTTTGAACGATCAGGCGCCGCTTCAGCAGTTCAAGGCTTCAAAGAGAATATTGTTGAATGTTCTTCGGAATTAAAGGAGAATGCAAAAAGTGGAATATCCTTTAAAATAGAGGCGGGCGAGTGAGAAGAGGGCCATTATGAAAGTGTGTGACATTCTGAAAAAACAGGGCTGCGTCGAGGAGGAGCACATCGAAAAGGCGCTGAAGATCCAGGCCGGCAGCGGCAAACCTATAGGTGAGATCCTCCTGGAGATCGGCGCGGTGGAGGACGCTGACCTCAAAGGAGCGCTGGACCTCCAATCCGACCTCGAATCGGAGCGTTTCTCAGACAAGGCCGTTTTCCTGGAAAACATCGAACCGTTCAGCGGTCTTGACGGCGCCGGCCGCGGGGAGATCTGCGAGACCATGGAATGGAAACAGTTTGCAGCGGGAGAAACGATCCAGAAGGAAGGGACGTCGGGAGAGTGCTTTTACATCCTCAAAAACGGTCTGGCCCGGATCTTCATGGAAAAGGACGGCGAAGAAAAGGTCATCGGTTTTCTCGGCGAAGGGGATTTCTGCGGCGCCACAGCCCTCCTGTCCGACGGCATCCATCCTTCCACCGTGGTCGCCATCGAGCAGACACTTTGCCTGGCCCAGGACAAAAACGCCTTCGCCGCGATGACACAGATGCATCCCCGGCTCGCCGCCTATTTCAATGAACTGATCATCCGCCAGTCCAAAAAGATATTCACCAGGCTCCTTGCCGCCGGTACCGGGACGATCGCCCAGGTGGAACCCTTCCTCTATACCAGGCGGGTGAAAGACCTTATCTCTCCCGTGCAGTTTTTCTTTTCACCGGGTGATTCCATGGAGGAGGCCGCCCGCAAGCTCATCGGCGGAGGCATCAGAACGGCCGTGGTCGTCGATGGCAACGGGGGGCTGCTGGGGACCCTTGGCCTGAAGGAACTGGTCGAGGCCTCCCTCATCAGGCACGAAAGTCCCGGGCAGACCATCGGAGCCGCTATAAAAAGAGACTGCAGCATCATCGAAGGCGACAAGTATTTTTTTGACGCCCTCCATGAAATGATGAAACGCGGCAGGGAAACCCTCATCGTAATGAGCGCGGGAAGGATCGAGGGAGTCCTGACAAGCCTGGACCTTCTCAAATTCCGGGGAAGGGAGGTGCTTTCCCTCATACGGAACATAGAGGACGCAAAAACTTTTGACGAACTCAACCTGTTGCGGCAGGATGTGGAGAACGTGCTGAGGGTGCTCATTGTGGACGGTGCCGTCGCCTCGCACGCATGCAAGATCGTCAGCGAGCTCAACGACAGGATGGTTAAAAAGGTCATCAGGCTCTCGGAGGGGGCAATGGGGGAATCGCCCGTTCCCTTCGCCTGGCTCGGCCTGGGCAGCGAAGGGAGGAAAGAGCAGACCCTGCTCACCGACCAGGACAACGCCATCCTCTTCGAAACACCCGCGGGCGGCAACGACGGGTCGGCAACACAGGAATACTTCAAGGCCCTGTCGGAGATGATCGTGAACGGGCTCAACCTGTGCGGCTTCCCCCTGTGCAAGGGGAACATCATGGCCACGAACCCCCGGTATTTCGGCGACCTTGCATCGTGGAAGGGCAAAACGAGAGGCTGGATACAAGTGAGCGCGGAAAAAGGGGAAGATCTCGTCGACATTTACACCTTCCTCGATTTCAGGGCAGTCCACGGCAGCGAACCGCTCGTGGAAACCCTCAGGTCCCACGTCATTGGCGAATTCCGGAGCAATACGGCCGCCCTGAGAATGCTCGCCCAGCCCATCGTCGACATCCCGGTTCCCCTCGGCTTTTTCAAGAATTTTCTCGTCGAGAAGAACGGCAAGTACAAGAATACGGTTAATATCAAGACACACGGGCTCCTGCCGCTGACCACCTGCGTGAAGCTCCTCGCTTTCCACGCCGAGATCGCCGAGGTCAACACCCTCGAGAGGATCAGGAAGCTGGCGGAAAAGGGTGTCATCCCCGCCGACCGGTCGGAATTCATCGAACAGGCCTTTGAGACCTTCCTGGCCATCAAGATCCACAACAACCTTAACAACCTGGACCAGGGCCGGGACTTCAGCAACAGCATCAACCCGGCAAACCTTCACACCAGGCAGAAACAATTATTGAAGGACTCATTTCTCGCCGTTTCTGAGATACAGAAGATCACGAAAGATGTCTTGAAAACGGTCTCGATTGCCTGAACCGTTCTTTTCTTCTGCCGCAGATGAACGCGCGCAAAAGAAACCGCTTTGCTGTGGCTTTTTGGTTCAATGACAATCGTCCGCGGGCCTTCCGTCCGCCAGGTATTTGTTCAACCTTTTCGTGCGTTCCCTGGTCAGCCTTGCCTTGTACCCGTAGTAACACAACGGATACATGCTGCCCCAGCACATTGATTCAGAACCTTCGCAGGTATATGTAGCAGCCAGTTCGGCGTCCCTGAACTTTATCCATGCCTGCTGGGATTCACGAAGTTTCCTGATGAACAGCGGGTCGCCCTTTTCCTTTTGCAACAGGGCATTATATACCCTGTTCAACTCTTTATCGACTTTCTTGAACTCATCTTCGGCACACACGTTCATTTCCTGCTGGTTTCCCGCAGGGTCGCACTTGACCGCGCGGGCCTGCCCGGCAACTGCAGACACAACGGTCAATTGGACCAGAAAAATAACAAGGCATCGAAATATCATATTCTATCCCTCCTCCCCTTTTTGATCTATTTCATTTATATGTTCAAAGGGCACCGGTATTCAAGCCATTCTCATACCAGGGGGCCATCTTTCCTTTCCCCACCGGGCGCGGGCGCGCGCTGAAACGGTGCGGGCTAAGAGCTCGCGGCCATGGACGGCAAGATTGACAAAGAGGTCCGCTTCTTTCATCTTCATCGCGGCCATGGATCGTTTAACCCTTTACAAAAAGCTACTTGCCTTAATAAAATACTAAAGGGTATACTAAGCAGTTAATTCTTAAGGGCTTACGGCACTATGCCCATCCATAAGAAAAAGGGGTATCTTTTAATGATCAATGTAAAATCCCTTAAATCCCTCCTTTCAAACCACATGGTCCGGGCGGTCTTCATGCTTGCGGCCATTTTGATCGTTCTGTCTTCTCCTGGAGGCTGTAAAAAGAAAGCACCGCCCCAGGGCGGGGAGGTGGAGGTCACGGCCATGAAGATCGTGCCCGCCGATACTCCGGTCGTCGCTGAGTTTGTGGCCCAGACCCAGAGCTCGCACGAAGTGGAGATAAGGGCACGGGTCAATGGCTTCCTTGAAAAGAGGGTCTACACGGAAGGGACCGTTGTAAAAAAGGGAAGCGTCCTGTTCGTCATGGACAAGAAACCATTCCAGGCCCAGCTGGATTCCGCCGTTGCGGCTCTTGCCAGGCAAAAGTCCGCCCACGAGGTTGCCCGTATGAACCTGGAGCGTGTAAAACCCCTGGCGGAGCAGAACGCCCTGTCGCAAAAGGACCTTGACGACGCCAAGGGCTCTTATGAGTCCACGGCGGCGGCAGTGGAACAGGCAAAGGCCCAGCTTGAAATGGCCCGGCTCAACCTGTCCTACTGCACCATAACATCTCCCATAAACGGCATCACAAGCTCCGCCCTGGTGCAGGACGGCGCGTACGTCAGCCAGGTGAACAACCAGCTTACCACCGTTTCCGTCCTTTCACCCATGTGGGTGAACTTCAGCATTTCCGAGAACGATATGAAGAGGTACGGCGACAAGATCGCAAGCGGCCAGATAGTCCCCCCAAAAAATGATGACTATGAGGTCGAGATAGTCCTCGTCGACGGCTCCATCTTTTCCGAAAAAGGCAGGATCACCTTCGCGGCCCCGTCCTATAACGCGAAGACCGGCACTTTCCTTATCCGTTCCAGCGTCAAGAACGAGAAAGGTGTGCTGCGCCCGAACCAGTATGTCCGTGCCCGCCTGAAAGGCGCTGTCCGGCGAAACGCCATACTTGTCCCCCAACGCGCGGTACAGCAGGGGGCCAAGGGACACTTTATGTGGGTGATAACCCCTGACGGAAAAGCCGAGTTCCGCCCGGTGACAGTGGGTGACTGGTTTGGCAACGATGTTTTCATCGACAGCGGTCTGCGCCCAGGCGAACAGGTGGTCGTAGACGGGACCCTGCGTATCCGTCAGGGTGAACCGGTAAAGATAAGATCCTCAGCCGGCGCGGCGCCGCCTGCTGCCGGTGAAAAACCTTCCGGAGCGGACTCGGCCTCAGGGGACAAGCCTGCCGCGACTCCCCCGGCGGCGGATACAAAACCAGCCGGGCCAGACAAGACGGAAAGCAGCAAGACCACGGCAACACCCCCCACGCCTGCCGCGAAACCTACCGTATCGGACAAGGCAACGGGCGGCAAGGCTCCCGTGACACCCCCGGCACCTGCCGCGAAACCGGGACAGCCCGGCAAACCTGGCAGCGACAAGCAGGGGAGGTAGGGCATGTTCTCCAGGTTCTTCATCGAGAGGCCCATTTTTGCGACAGTTGTGGCAATCATCATCGTCATTGCCGGCCTTGTGTCGATGAAATCCCTGCCCGTGTCCCAGTATCCCACCATCACACCGGTGCAGATCCAGGTGACAACCACCTATCCCGGGGCCGACTCGAAGACCGTGAGCGATTCCGTCGCCGCCCCCATAGAGGCCCAGGTCAACGGCGTCGACAACATGCTCTACATGACATCGACAAGTTCCAACACCGGCCAGATGACCCTGACGGTCTATTTCACCCTGGACACCGACCCCGACATCGCCCAGGTCCAGGTGCAGAACAGGGTCAATCTCGCAACGCCGCAGCTTCCCGACGCGGTGCAGCAATATGGGGTCTCGGTACAGAAAAAGGCCTCCAATGTACTGATGATCCTGTCGGTCTTCAATAAAGACGGCCGCTACAGCGCGGACTACGTCAACAATTACGCCAACGTCTACGTACTGGACGCGATCAAGAGGGTCGAAGGTGCCGGCCAGGCACAGATCTTCGGCGTGCCCGACCAGGCCATGCGCATCTGGATGAACCCCGACAGGATGGCTTCCCTCGGGATCACCACAAGCGATATCCAGCAGGCGGTGGCCAAGCAGAACGCGCTCTGGGGAGCGGGACAGGTAGGCCAGCAGCCGAGCGATGACAAGGTGCAGCTGACCCTGCCCGTGGTAACCCAGGCGCCCTTCATGACCCCCAAACAGTATGAGGACATCATACTCAGGGCAAGCCGGGACGGCAGCGCCATTGTCAAGATCGGGGACGTGGCCCGCGCCGAAGTGGGCCGCAAGCAATATATAGACGACAATAAGATAAACGGGATCAGCGCAACCCCCATCGGGGTTTACCAGCAGCCCGGGGTCAACGGGCTCGATGTCTCCAAGGCCGTCCGAAAGACCATGGAGGAGCTGAAAAAATCGATGCCCGACGGCATGGACTACAAGATCTCCCTGGACACTACAGATTTTGTCCGTATCTCCATCGAGGAGGTCGTCCATACCCTCTTCGAGGCGGTCCTGCTGGTCATTTTCGTCGTCTATCTCTTTCTCCAGAGCTTCCGCCCCACGATCATCTGCACCGTCGCCATATTCGTTTCCCTTATAGGCACATTCTGCGGCATGCTCGCTCTCGGGTTCTCTATCAACCTGCTGACCCTTTTCGGTGTCGTTCTTGCCATCGGGATGGTCGTGGATGACGCCATCGTCGTCGTGGAGAACGTGGAGCGCAACATGGTCAAGAAAGGTCTGCCCCCGAAAGAGGCCACGATCAAGGCCATGGAAGAGATCGGCACCTCGCTCATCGCGGTCGTGCTGGTCATGGCCTCGGTCTTCATCCCCGCGGCATTTCTCCCCGGCACCACGGGGCAGCTCTACAAGCAGTTCGCGATAACCATCGTCATCTCCGTCGCCCTCTCCGGGTTTGTGGCCCTCACCCTCACACCGGCAATGTGTGCCATAATGCTGAAACACACTTCTCCACCCCAGAGGGGCATCTTCCGTTATTTGAACCGCTTCTTCGCCTGGTTCAACCACGGCTTTGACCGTTTCACCGTCGGCTTCGGTGAGGCCGTGGTGCTCATGATAAAACGGATGACCATCGCCTTCGGTGTCCTGGCCTTTCTCATCGGGGTTCTCCTTTACCTCTTCCACGCGATACCGACAAGCTTCGTACCCAATGAAGACCAGGGCTACCTGATGGCAACGATCATCATGCCCGACGCGGCCAGCCTGAAGCGGACCTCACAGACCTCGGACCTCGTGGACCAGATATTCGCGAAACATCCCGCGGTGGCCGACAGGACCATCGTTAACGGCTTCAGCCTCATCGACAGCCAGTACAAACCGAACGCGGCCACGTTCTTCGTCACGCTCAAGGACTTCAAGGAACGCTATTCATCATTGAAACGCGCCAAAGAGGAGAACGCGAAGGCCGTCATCATGGCAGTAGCCCGTGAGGCGGCAAAGATAGAAACGGGGGTCGTCATACCCATAGCACCTCCGGCGATACCCGGGATCGGCACAACAGGAGGGTTCGAGTTCTGGATCCAGGACAAGGTTGCAGGAGATCCGGGACGCCTTTATGAAGTCACCCAGCAATTTCTTGCAAAGGCCCGCACGCGGCCGGATCTCAGCGGCCTCAATTCGACCTTCAGGGCTTCATCACAGCAGATCAGGGCCGACGTGGACCGGTCCAAGGCGATGCTCCTCAATGTGCCCGTTCAGGATATCTACAGCGCCCTGCAGGCACAGTTCGGCTCCATTGTGGTAAGCCAGTTCAATCAGTACAGCCGGGTCTGGAACGTCACCCTCCAGTCCGATTCGCCTTACAGGCGAGGCCCCGAGGACATCACCAAGCTTTACACCAGATCGAGAAACGAAGAAATGGTGCCTCTCTCTTCCGTGGTAACGACCCACTACACGATGGGACCCGACCTGATGCCGCGCTTCAACGGCTTCCCGGCAGCCCAGATCACCGGCAACGCCGCGGCCGGCAAGAGCTCGGGCGAGGCCATAAAGGCGATGGAGGAAGTGGCCAACGAGGTGCTTCCCCAGGGATATGGTTTCGCCTGGTCCGGCATGGCATTCCAGGAAAAGCAATCGGGAGGGACATCTTCGTCCGCCTTCATCTTCGGCCTTGTCATCGTTTTTCTCATCCTCGCGGCCCAGTTCGAATCGTGGGTCATGCCCGGCTCCGTCATGACTGCCGTGCCCTTCGGCATCCTTGGCGCCCTGTTCTTCAACTGGATGCGCGGCCTCGAAAATGACGTTTATTTCCAGATAGGCCTGCTGGTGCTCATCGGCCTGGGGGCAAAGAACGCCGTGCTCCGCGTCGCCTTCGCATCGGATCTGCGCAAACAGGGACTGTCCATCATGGACGCCACGATCCAGGCAGGCGAAGAACGCCTGCGTCCGATCATCATGACCTCTCTCGCCTTCATCTTCGGTGTGCTGCCCCTTGCCATCGCCACCGGCGCGGGTGCCAACGCGCGCCACTCCATCGGCACGGGCATCATCGGGGGCATGATCGGCGAAACAACGCTGGCGATGCTCTTTGTCCCGCTGTTCTTCTATATCTTTGACGGACTGGCCGAACGTTCAGGGAAAAAGAAAAAGAAAGAGCCGCCGGAGAAGAAGCCTCCCGATGCACCCGTGGAAGAAGCGGCGCCGAACAAGGAGGGGAACTGACATGTGCAAAAGGCTGCTCCTTCTTTCAATCGTCTTCCTTATCTCCGGATGTGCCGTCGGCCCTGATTACAAGCGCCCCGTCATCGATGTCCCACAGGCATACCGATACGAGGAAGCCGGCGGGAAACGCGAGGCCGCCGACAGCGAATGGTGGAAGCAGTTCGACGACCCAGTCCTTGATCAGCTTGTTGCCGCAGCGCTTTCCAACAACAAAAGCGTCAGGGTCGCCGCCGCGAACGTCGATCGGGCCGCCGGGCTCCTGATGTCGACACGCTCGGCCCTCTTCCCCCAGCTCAGTTACAGCGGAAGTTCGGGCAGGTATCAAATATCCAAGAACAACGTGACGATGACACCGTCGACAAATCCATACAATAATTTTCAGGCCCTGGGAGGCGCCAGCTGGGAGATCGATCTATGGGGCCGCTTAAGGCGCCTGACTGAGGCAGCTCAGGCAAATATGCTGGCAAGCGTAGAGGCCAGGCGGGGCGTGGTCCTCTCCCTCACCGCCGAGGTGGCGAATTCTTACATCCAATTGCGCGCGCTCGACGAGCAGCTTGTGATCGCCGGTGATACCCTGAAGACCTATGCGGAATCCGTCAGGATCTTCGAGCTGCAGCACAAATACGGCCAGGTGTCCGGGATGACCGTCGAGCAGGCACGCTCACAATATGAAACTGCCGCTGCGCAGATCCCGCAGATCGAGGTCCAGATCGCCCAGACGGAAAATGCCATTTGCATGCTCCTCGGCCGCAACCCCGGGTCTATACCGCGGGGTAAAAAGCTTGCCGAACTCGGTCTGCCGCCCGTCCCGGCAGGTTTGCCTTCCGACCTCCTCGCACGGCGGCCTGACATCCTGCAGGCCGAGTATAACCTCATCGCGGCAAACGCCCAGATCGGTGCTGCCAGGGCACTGTTCTTTCCCAGCATCTCCCTGACCGGTGCGGCAGGGGGCTCAAGCGAAGACCTTTCGAACCTCTTCCTCGGACCAAGCTTCACATGGAATTACGTAGGCACCGTCACGGGGCCGATCTTCACGGCAGGCAATATCCTGGGCCAGGTCAAGCAGGCAAACGCCCAGCAGCAGGCCGCGCTCTTCACTTATGAGCAGACGATACAGGCAGCTTTCGCCGATACGGAGAACGCACTTGTCACGCACCAGAAGGTTCAGCAGCAGCTGGCCGCCGAGCAGAAAAAAGTGGCCTCCTTCAAGGAATACGCGAGGCTGGCAGACCTGCAGTACAAGGGCGGCTACACGCCTTACCTCACGGTGTTGAACGCGCAGCAGCAACTTTTCCCCGCCGAATTGAGCGCGGTGACCACGCGCGCCGCCACTTTCATAGCCATCGTCAATATATACAAGGCGATGGGCGGCGGCTGGGTCGGTAAGGCAGACGATCTCACCAAAGGTGCGCTCCCTGTCGAAAAAACAAAAAGCGAAGAGCCTCCCATGCAGGAGTAAAACAAAAACAGTAAGGAAAGGCCGTAAAGCGTGAAGTGTAATCCATGTGTCCGGATCATACCACGCCTTACACTTTACGCCTTACGCCTTACGCTTTACACCTTACGCCTTACGCTTTACACCTTACGCTTTACGGATTCTCGGTCTTGCGGGCCCGGCGGGGTTTGCGCCGTCTCCTTTTTCGTTTTTTTTCCGGGGCTTCATCGGTTGGCAAGTCTGTAGACCCGGCGGGAGGGGTCTCAAGGAGGTACGTCTCCCACCACTCCAGGGGGGTTCGATATTCGTTCTTCGCCTGCGCCGCCATACGCAGATACGCCAGGGCGTCCATGAACTCTGGCCTGCCGGCTATGGAAGCGGGCTTCCGCGGCGGCATTCTGTGCAGGGAACTCTGGAGGGTCAGGATGGCGCACAAACGACCGCCTACTTTCCCCGGGATGTGCGCGGTCCCGGAGATCTCTTTCATAAAATTTGCGCACATTTCATCCATAGCCTGCCGATGCGGGATGCCATCACGGTGGCGCTTGAACGCATCCTCCTCTATGCCGGGGCCGAAAAGCGCCGACAGGAAGAATGCGGGTGACGAAGGTGTGCCTCTCCGATACAACTGGTCGAGACATTCCAGGTTATCGGCCAGCAATTGAAAGCGGCGATCATCTTCCCGGATCCAGGCAGCCAGACCGGGGAAAAGCGCGGCAAGAAGCCCGCTCTTGTCCAGAAGAATGAAGGCCGGCCCGGCAGAGCCAAGGAGAAACAGCTTCTGTATCTCCTCATAAAGCCTTGATGGTGAAACACGCGAGATAGTGGAAGAGAGCTCGCAAATATTTTCCCAGGCATCGTTCTCTATTTCAAAACCGTGGGATGCGGCAAAGCGGACGGCACGCAGCATCCGCACTGGATCTTCCGTGAACCTGACACGCGGGTCGCCGATAGAGCGGATCAGCCGCTGCCTGAGGTCGGAAAGGCCGGTGCTGTAATCGATGACCGAAGCATCCGCTATGTTGTAGGCAAGTGCGTTAATGGTGAAGTCGCGGCGGAGAGCGTCCTCCTCGGGTGTTCCGAATATGTTGTCAATGAGAACCATTCCGTTCTCATCCTTGACATGGTAAGGACGTCGTTTGTTCTGGTCTTCATCTTCAATGTCCGCATTGTCGGAAGGAACTGCGGCCCGTCTGAATGTGGACACTTCCACGATCTCGTCCTGAAAACGCAGGTGGGCCAACCTGAAACGGCGGCCTATGAGGCGGCAGTTGCGAAAAAGCCTTTTGATCTGGCCGGGCGTGGCGTTCGTGCCTATGTCGAAGTCCTTTGGCTGCCGCCCCAGGAGCAGATCACGGACACACCCGCCCACCAGATAGGCGATAAATCCGCGTGAATGGAGCCGGTAAAGCGTGCGCAGGGCATTTGGGCTCATCTGCTTTCGTGAAATGCGGTGCTCTTTCCGGGGAACGATCCTTGGCTCCATGCGCATCAACATAACATAACCGGTCAAAAAATCAAAGAGCAGCGCGGGCCAAAACCGCTTAAGACAGGTTTGGAGGATTTTCAGAGCGTGGACAGGAACCTTAATGTTCCACGAAGATCAGCCTGTCCGTATCAAATCCCAGGACTTTGGCCTTCATGATCAAGCGGGCCTTCGTGGACTCCTCCATCTTCGGCTGCCTTGCAAGCAGCCACAGGTAGTTTTTCCCGGGGCCGCACACGAGGGCGTAAGAATATTTGTCCTTATCGAGGTCGATGATATTATAACCGCCATAAAAAGGCCAGAAGAAGGACACCTTCAACCTGCCGGTGCCGGGACCTGCGACAAGATATGCCTTTCCAAAAGCCTTTTTCCATGTCTTCCTCCGAGGATCGAACCCCCGGTTCACAACATCGATACCGCCGTCATCCCGCAGGCTGTACTCGGCAGTAACCATGGTGAGACCCCTCTCAAATGAGTGGTCCAGCCTCGCTATCTCGTACCACGTCCCCAGATAGCGGTTCACATCGAACCCTTTTACCGGTTCGATGTTTTCGGGTATCCCCGTGCATCCGGCAATGAATAAAAGCAATGCGATCATTATCTTTCCGTGCATGGGCCATAACCTCCCGTGTCTATTTCAGATAATCTTAATACTCTCCCCGCGCGCCCCCTTCCCCAGGTGGGCAGGAAAAAGCGGCCATTATCATTTCGACAGTTGAAGGATCCTGTACGCTCCCCTGCTCACCAGCGCGAACACAACCGTTCCCACTGCCAGATCGGGGGCCTTCGACCCGGTAACATACACCAGCGCGCCCGCCGCAATGACACCGATGTTCGCGATGACATCCATGGACGTGAAGATCACGCTCGCCTGCATGTGAACCTCCCGGCTCCTTGATCTTTGAAGCAGGTACAGGCAGGCGGCATTACCCGCAAGGGCCAGGAGGGACACGCCGATCATCGTGTGAAAGTCCGGGATTCCCCCATGTCCCATAAAGCGGCGGACAACCTCAATGAAACCCAGGGCGGCCAGTACCATCTGGAAATAACCAGCCGCACCCGCGATCTTCTTCTTACGCGCGGCGGTCCCTCCCACCGCAAGCAATGAAAGGCCGTAGACGATGCTGTCAGCCAGCATATCAATGCTGTCAGCCACAAGTCCCATCGAAC
>JAKLET010000011.1 GCA_022711595.1 Deltaproteobacteria bacterium | reverse complement strand
GGCCCTGCTGGACCACGTTCACTGTCTTGTCCTTGACCTTGATCTGGGCACTGCGGGCCGAGTTCGATTTGTTCTCCATGAAGTGAAGGGAAACGTGGCCGTCTCCTTTCCCCGACTTTTCATTGGAATTGATCATGATCCAGCCGGCCGTTTCTTCGACACTCCACCTGCAGTCCCGGTCATTTGCCTTGATGCTGAACCCGGCACTCCCGCTGCTTGCCGAACGGTTTATCGAGGAAGGGTTGACCGTGTAAACGCAGGGTTCCTGGGTCACGGTGAAGGTCTGACCGGCGACCTTGACGGTGCCGCTGCGGGCGCTGGCGGATGGGTTCGTATAAAAACCGAAATGGGCCGACCCGCTGCCCGTCCTTTGCTGCCCCTGCTGCCCCTGCTGTGACAGATGGAGCCAGGGCGCCATTTCATCAACGGTCCAGGTGCATCTGGGATCGCTCGCCGTCACATACACCGAGGTCTGGCCGCTGCCGGGGGCGACGGACCTGCCCGTCTGGCTGAGCGTGTAGGTGCATGGCGGTGCCGGCGGCTGATTGACCCATACATACTGGCGCCTGAAATCGATACGTCCCCGTCTTGCCGCAGTGCCCGTGTTCGGTTTTACTGCAACGGTCAATGTTCCGCTTCCCGTGCCCCTTGCAGCAGAGGTCACGGTTATCCAATCGTCCGCGCTGGAAACGGTCCAGTTGCACGCACTGTCGCTCGCGGTAAAATTGATGGTATATGCGCCGCCCCCATGCCCCGCCTCGACAACGGCAGGCGACGTTGTGAACGTGCAGGTCTGGGCCTGACATGGAGAAGCAAAAACAACGGCCAACATTATAACAAGCAAGCTGATGGTACAGGCCAGGTTCTTTCCGAAAAAACCTACGTTCATCACATATCCCCCTTGTATACGTTCTCCGACGATTTTACCGAACTGTCCTTTCGTTGTCAATGAAACCGGACAGACCAGGGTAAAAGGCGGGCGGGCCGTGAGCAAAACCGCCGGAAGCCGGGGGTCCCTGCCTGACGATTTTAAGTGAACTACGGCTCGCTTCTCGCGTATAATTAGCCCGATAGACTGATATGGTCCGGGGAGGCATGCTCATGAAAATAACCGTTTTTTTACCGATGATAATTTCGATCCTTATTCTCTTTCCCTGCCTGCAGGCGGACTGCGCAGCCATAGATACCGACAAAGGAAGGCCGGCCATGGAAGAGAAGATATGGAAGCTGGAAGAGGCTTATTTCACAAACCTCTATAATGCCGACCACGACGGAACGCTTGCCCTTGTGCACAGTCAATTCCTGGGGTGGCCCGACATGGCTGCAAAACCACTGGATTGGCAGGGCAGCGCCGACTTTATGAAAAAGGCATTTTCCAAACCTTCGCCCTGCACGCTCACATTCGAGCGGGAGGGTATCAGCGTTGTGGACAATGCCGCACTGACCCAGTACATCATCCATGCCAGCTGCAGCGACACAACGGGTACGGTAAAAAGACAATCATCGCGAATAACCCACACATGGATAAAGGAAGGCCGGGACTGGAAACTGCTTGGCGGAATGAGCATGACCATCGTGAAGTAATTCCGGCAGGAAGCGCTATCGGTTCTTCGCACCGAGCGTCAAAAAAAGGACAACCGGTATCAATTCCGGTTGTCCTTTTTTTGATCACGTAATTTCCGGCTATGAATCAGGGAGTATTTTTATAACATCCGTAGAATATGCCGTCCCTGACAAGAGGACCTATGTTGCTGCCGCCGCCGGAGTTGTAGTTGCTGCAGCTCGGCTGGAAGACATACCTGCCGTTGCCGCATTTCGAATTGGCCCCCGCAGAGGACGCGCAGCAATAATAGCCTGTCGCGTCGCACATCAGGTAAGCGCCGAGCGCGCTGGTGCCCGCGCAGCTGGGCTGTCCCACGTACGACATCCCCGGGAAGCTCTTGCCGCCGGGGCAGCCAGACGCAGGGGGCTGTGCCGCCGGGGCCTGTGCTCTCTTTCTGAACTGCAAGGGCAGGGCGTTGCTTGGTACATTGGGCCCGAAAAGACCGTAGATATATAGCTTGCCCGTGTATTTGCTGATGGCGTCCTGTTCGGCCTGTGATTTGCCGGCATACACGTCAGGAATTTTTACCTGGAACATGCCGACCAGTTCCGTGTTCGGCATATAGGGGATCGGCACGGCCGGGTTTTGCATGGGCGGGCGCGTGACGTTCGACTTCACGAACTTCCCGGGCAGATATTCGAAGACCGCCCAATACATCTGGGAGGGGTAATATATCAGGTTCTTGTCCCAGTTGCCTCCGTTCACGATGACATTGTCGCCCACGTAGGGATTGGCCGGGTTGATCTGATCGAGGATCGGATAGAACGATATGATGTTGAAGGGGAGCTTGTTGCTCGTCAGGGTCCCCTTTTTGACATAGAGCTGTTTCACCTGCTGGATCCTCTGCCGGTGCTGGGCGTTCTTTGCCGTCACGTTGTACCCGGTGTAGATGGCGGGAACGGTTATCATGAACTGTGTGTTGCTGACATACACCGGGGTCTGTTCGAACTTCTCTCCGCCTTGCAGTTCAACGACCGCCCTCCATGTGGCGATACCGCTGAAATTCTGGTGCGTTACCGTCAGTTTGGCACCCGGGGCCGGGGCTTGCGAATTCAATGACATCAGGACCGGGGCCTGCTGTGCATGCGTGACACCCATACCCAAAGGCATCAGCAATACTGCACACAGGATCATTGGAAAAAGAATCCACCGTGAAAATTTACTCATGTACTCCTCCCCTGTTGTTTTTTATCATGAACTCCCGCAAGTCCGGTTTTTTGGAAATCGTGGCCCGCAGTTATCCATGAATCCTTTTACTGCAAAACTATTTAATTTTTTCAGTGGTCTTACGTTGTGCTCATCAGTTAACGACCCAGTTTACCACTTATGACTTCCAACATTCCAGACTAAACTTTAAAGGATGTTTGTCTGATTTGTTTGGTTTCATTTCTTTTCTTTCATGGACAGGGATACGCGCTTGCGGGGGAGGTCGACGGAAAGGACGGTCACCATCACCTGCTGGTGGACCTTCACCACGTCGGCCGCGTTCTTCACGAAACGGTCGGCGAGCTGACTCACGTGGACAAGACCGTCCTGGTGCACCCCGATATCGACAAAGGCGCCGAAGGCGGTGATGTTGGTGACGATGCCGGGCAGCTTCATGCCGGGCCGCAGGTCTTCCATCTTTTCGATGCCCTCGGCAAAGGCGAAGGCCTTGAACTGCTCACGGGGGTCGCGGCCGGGCCTGGCAAGTTCGCCCATGATGTCCGTGAGGGTCGGCATGCCGACGGTATCTGTCACGTACCGCTTAAGGTCGATCCTCTTTCTTAAGGCCTCATCGGCAATGAGGTCCGCCACGGAGCATCCCATGTCCGCCGCCATGGCCTCGACTGCGGGATAGCTCTCGGGATGGACGGCGCTCGCGTCGAGCGGGTTCGATGAGCCCCGTATCCGCAGGAAGCCCGCGGATTGCTCGAAGGCCTTCGGCCCCAGCCTGGGAACCTTCTTCAGGTCTTTCCTTGCGGTGAAAGGTCCCTTCTCGTTGCGATATGCCACGATGGACTTCGCCAGCGCCGGACCAAGCCCGGACACATAGGATAAAAGCTGCGTGCTCGCCGTATTGACCTCCACGCCCACGGCATTGACACAGCTCATGACAACATCGTCGAGGGTCCTCTTCAAAGCAGCCTGGTCCACGTCATGCTGGTACTGGCCGACACCGATGGACTTGGGGTCGATCTTCACCAGCTCCGCCAGGGGGTCCATGAGGCGCCTTCCGATGGAAACAGAGCCCCGAACCGTAACGTCGTGATCTGGAAATTCCTCGCGGGCCGCATCGGAAGCCGAATAGATGGACGCGCCGCTCTCGTTGACGCTGATGATATGTATCTGTCCCGGCAGGCCAAGCCCCCTCAGGAAGGCCTCCGTCTCCCTGCCGGCAGTCCCGTTCCCGACTGCAATGGCCTCTGTATTGAAACGCCCGCAGAGATCGGAGATCTTTCTTGCAGCTTCGTCCGCCTCTTTTTTCGACGCATGGGGATAGACCGTGTCCGTGTGGAGCAGCTTGCCCTGCCTGTCGAGGCAGACGACCTTGCAGCCGGTCCTGAAACCGGGGTCGACGGCAAGGACATTCTTCTCCCCCAGGGGCGCGGCGAGGAGCAGCTGACGGAGGTTCTCCGCGAAGACCCGTATCGCCTCTTCGTCGGCACGGGCCTTCATAACAAGGCGGACCTCCGTTTCCATGGAAGGAAAGAGAAGCCGCTTGTAGCCGTCCTCAATTGCCTGCAGGACCTCTCCCGGAGCGGGCGTATCGGGCTTCAGGAAATGCGCCTTCAAGATCTCGAGCACCTCTTCGTCAGGGACGGCAATGCGGAGCATGAGGAACCCTTCCTTCTCGCCCCGCCTCATGGCAAGCACACGGTGAGAGGGCGCGCTCTTCACGGGCTCTTCCCACTCGTAGTAGTCCCGGTATTTTACGCCCTCCTCTTCCTTGCCGCTCATGACCCTTGAAGTGAATACGGCCCTTGCGAGCATGAAGTCCCTGACGGCCGCGCGGGCCCCGGCATCCTCGCTTATCCATTCGGCAATGATGTCCCGCGCGCCGGCGAGGGCATCATCGGCGGACGACACTCCTTTTTCCTCATCGACAAAGGCCTGTGCCTCCTTGAACGGATCGAAACCGACGGCATCAGCCGATCCAGGGGTGAAAAGCAGCTGTGCCAGCGGTTCAAGACCCTTCTCCCGCGCGATGGTCGCGCGTGTCCTGCGCTTGGGGCGAAAAGGCAGGTAGAGATCTTCCAAAGTCGCCAGGGTTTGCGCGTCGTCAAGCTGCTGTTTCAACTCATCGGTGAGAAGCTGTCTTTCCTCAAGCGACTTGAGAATGGACAGCCTGCGGTCATCCAGTTCGGCCAGCTGTTCCAGTCGATCCCGTATGACGGTTATGGCCACTTCATCAAGGGATCCCGTTGCCTCCTTCCGGTAACGCGCAATAAAAGGGACCGTCGCCCCTTCCCCCAGCAGCGCGGCCGCCGCCCGCACCTGCCGCCCGGCTATGTTCAGCTCACCCGCTATCTTCGCTATATGTCCTTCATTCACCGCGTGTCGTCCCTATCATGTTGAACTGAGCCTTCAGTCTAATACAACCGGGGCAGGATTGTAAAAAAAGTTTTTACAGAGGGTTACCTGTTCTTCATCAGTTCCACTATCTGAGCGTATGCATCGAAAACCTCTCTTGCCTCGCCGGCCCCCACAGGAACAGGGCTGTACAGGGCATTGCAAAAAACAACGACGATCGTATCTATCTGCGAGGCAAGAACAATAAACCTTGATCCCAGAACCTTCCCGTATTCTTCGATCGCATAATTGGAGGGCCTCTTTAAGCCTTTTTTAGAAAAGATCTTTTCCATGGCAAAATAACATTCCTGCACCGCCCTGAAGGGGTCGGCATGGATGGCCTTGCGCACCCTCCTGGCCCACAGAAAAGGCAGGAGCTTTCGGTATACCAGGCAAAGCGACCCGACCAGAAAAATGCCGGTGCAGACGGTTATCCAGCCATCAGACCTGAACCACGCCCATGCCTTCTTTGCCTCTCTCTTGATCTCCTTCCAGACTTCTCCGATAAAATAGAACAGCTTCTTCACCCAATCAGTGATCACGCTCAGGGCCTTCGCCCACCATCTCTCTTCGTACGGTTTCGTTGCCGATACCGCCTTTTCTTTTATGTATCGATAGAAATCCCCGAAGATGGTGTATCGTTTGGAAACTGCCGGCAGGGTCATCGAGGGTGTGGGTTCGAACGTCACCCAGCCGTGTTCCTCAAAATGCGCCTCCACCCATGCATGGGCATTTCGCTGTCGCACCTCGTAATATCCCGTGAACGGATTATAGAGTGTCGCCCGGTAACCTGTCACGATCCTGGAAGGGACACCGTTCGCCCTGAGAAGAATGGCCATGGAGGTCGCAAAATACTCACTGCTCCCTTGTTTCGATAAAAAGAGGAAGCGGTCCAATTTAAGGTCATTGTCCGCCCGCACTTCCCTGACCGTGGTATGACGGTAGTTTTCCCTGAGATACCTCTCTATGGCCGCAGCTTTTTCAAACTCTCCTGAAAGGCCCTGTGTGACGGACTGTGCAAGGTTTTTGGTATCCGTCGAAAGATCGTCTGGAAGCTGAAGGTACATTTCGCGGTTTGAAAGCTTTTCCCTTCCCCCCGAAGGCCTCCCGTTCACATCATCAACCCTTGACAGGACAGAATACTTCGTCCTTCGCCATAACCGTGCAGGAAGAATCAAGGAATATTTATCGTCCATATCCAGGGAATGCGCGGGGAACTTCAGGTCGGAGGGCTTATATGCCGCAGGGACCACCCCCGGCATGTCCCTTTTTATGATATAGCCCTGGGGAAAATTTCCCTCCAGATCCCCCGGGATGCTGAAGTACCCCATCACAGAATAAAGACCTCTGACCTGCCGCGTGCCCTCTGTCCAATACCTGCCGTCGAAATTATCCAATGACTTCGCCCGCGCGTATACCGGCCTCCTGGATTTAAGAAGGAAGAGGAGGTCCTGGGATTTGTTTTTTTCATTCGATACACCGAGTCCCCCCAGCGATTTGTCAGGGCCCCGGTCGCCTGAAGAACCCCTCGAAGTGGAACCGCCTCCGCCTTTCCCCGCCTGACCGTCGGACTCTCCTGCAGACCTCGAAGCGGAACCGCCTCCGCCTTTCTCCGCCTGACCGTTGGACTCTCCTGCAGACCTTGAAGTGGAACCGCCTCCGCCTTTCCCCGCCTGACCGTTGGACTCTCCTGCAGACCTCGAAGCGGAACCGCCTCCGCCTTTCTCCGCCTGACCGTTGGACTCTATTTTGGATCTTGAGCCAGACCCTGTGCGCCGATGCTTTACTGGATCCTCCTTCTTCGGGTACATCCACCCTTCAGGCTCCCACAGGCCGCTCAATCTTTGTGAAGGAAATCTGGGCGTGATGAGAAAAACAACAAGGGCCAACGCAATGACCGCGGCGGCGAGGCCGACACCCTTGACGGGCAGGTTCAGCTTCTTCGTAAGCACGATATGGTCGCCGCCCATGGCGCTGCCGAGGCGCTCGTCTATGTGGTCCGCCATGAGGGTGAACATGCCGAAGATCACATAGATAACCGCGTACGAAAGGAACGGTGTTCCTCTGTCCGATGATGCCGCGCTGAATATGAGGATAAGAGAGATGAGGTGGGCCATGTAAAAATCTCTCCTGGCGGCCAGGGTGAAATTCCGTGCGGCCTGGATAAGAACAAGGAAGAGAACCAATAAACCTCCCTTTATCCCGCTCGTCAAAAAGAACACCATGCAAACAAAGAATGTTAATCCTATAAAAATATGGGAGATGGTCTTTATCGCGGCTGATCTGCTTTCCGCGTAGTTCCAGCCGCAATAAAAGCCGATCCCGTAGATGATGCACAGGGGAACAGCAAGGAACAATGATGGGAGAACGGCGCAAACCGCGGTCATCAACATGAAGTAGGTCGAGATGTACAGCGCGGGGTACTTAATCTCCCTCACCGTGAAAACACCTCCTGCAGATCATCCCCTTTTGACACGAAATAAACGGGGTCTCCCATTCCCATGACCTCTCGCACCAGGGTGTTTGACATGGCCTGCGATCCGTCACCTTCTTTCTTATCAAAGCTTTCCCTGTCGATAAAGACGGAGAGGAGGCCCATCCTTTTCGCCCCGAGCAGGCCAAGGCTGTAAAGATACTCCTCTATGCCGCCGTCGGGATGCGTAAAAAGGAGAACCGCCGTCCCCCCGTCCCGCAGGTGGTCGGACGCGTTGTAGATCGCCCTGTGGTAAGGAACAGCGCCGTCGGCATAAACCATTGCCAGCTCTTCAAGGACACGGGCAAGCTGGTGCGTCCCTTTGCCGTATGGCACAATATGCGGTCTCTCACCAAAGCCTATCAACTGCAGGGCGTGACCCCGTTCGAGGACATACTTTGCCACCGATGCGGCTATCTTGACCGCGTATTCAAGGGTGGTGTGCTTGCCCTCCCCGATCTCGGCGCCCTTATCGAGGTCGAGGATGACGGTCACTTCCGTGGCAGCCCTTATCTCGAACTCCTTCACGATGTACTGCCCGTGTCTTGCCGTGGAAGGCCAGTGGATGTACCTCATCCCGTCGCCCTGCCGGTATTCCCTGGTGCCGAAGAACTCCTCGCTCCCGCCTGCCCTCGATACAGCCTCTATCCCCATTACCGGCATATGCCCGCGGGCACGCAAGGGGAGGTACGGTATGTTAAAAACAGACGGATAGACAAGCAGCCTGGTGTCAGTTTCCGGGACCTCCCTTGAAACGGAAGAGATACCGAGCGGATAAGAGGATCGAAGCGTCAGCGGGCCTATCCTGTAGTCACCGCGCTTATAACAGGAGATATCGAAAGAATACCGTCTTGTCTGCCGCCTCTTGAGCATGGCGATAAAGGTCATGGGAGTGCGCGAACCCGGCTGCGCTGCCGGGAACGAATCGATCACCTCTATCATGTAGCGGTTCCTCCATCCGGAGTTGGACAGGTCTATTCCGATGGTTATCTCATCATCTTCGAACGCGGTCGATTGCAAGGTACGGCCTCCATCCACCCCACCCATCGAAAATCTGGGAAGAAGGAATGAAAGGAGCAGCGTGGAAACGAGAAGGGCAAAAAGGGAATACAGGATGCTTATATCCCTGTTCCATGCGACAAAAAAGAAAATCAGTGCAAGAACGATGAGGACGTTCCGTTTGTTAAGGAACCTTTTCATATGCTTACTTTGTTACCGGCACGGGCACTGACGCAAGGACCTCATTTACCACTGCGCTCTCCGTGACGCCCCTGAGCCTGGACTGCGGCCTTACCATGATCCTGTGCGCCAGGACCGGTACCGCCACTTCTTTGATCAGCGAAGGGACAACATATTCGAGGTTCCTCATCAAGGCCATGGCCTGAGAGGCCCTCATCAGGCTGAGCGATCCCCTCGGGCTTGCGCCGAGAAGAAGATCGGGGTGACTGCGTGTCGCATCGATTATTTTCACAATGTATTCCATTATAGAAATATCTATATACATTTCTGTCACTGCCTCTTGCATGGCCTTCAGATCCGCCTCGGTAACAACCGAAGAAACTGACTTGATAGGATGTTCCTTGATCTGCATCTGCATCACCCGCACCTCCTCTCCCGGTGCGGGGTATCCCATGCTGATACGCATAAAGAAACGGTCAAGCTGGGCTTCGGGAAGCGGATAGGTCCCCTGGAGTTCGATCGGGTTCTGAGTGGCGATGACAATGAAAACAGGCGGGAGCTTGTAAGTGCTTCCGTCCGCCGTAACCTGGTGTTCCCCCATTGATTCCAAAAGGCTCGATTGGGTCCTCGGCGTGGCCCTGTTTATCTCGTCCGCAAGGAGGATGTTCGTGAATATGGGGCCCGGTTTGAATTCGAATTCCCCGGATCTCTGATTAAATATGGACACGCCGGTAATATCTGACGGAAGGAGGTCTGGCGTGAACTGGACCCTTTTGAAACGAAGCGCCAATGAATTTGCGATCGACCTCGCCAGCATCGTCTTGCCAAGGCCGGGCACGTCTTCCAGGAGGATATGACCACGGCACAACAACGTTATCAACGCAAGTTCGATGACTTTTCTTTTACCCACTATGACCTTTTCAATGTTATCTTCAAGGATATTCAGCTGATCTTGATGATTATACACACCATCCCCCTGCGTACCATGAATTTTCAGGTCCGGTTTTGTTGTAGCCTCTTGAGAAGTATGCCTGAAGGATCCTGAGTCGACTGAAGAAAATCTACCAGCACAGATATTTATTGTCAATTTTAATAATACTTAATTTATACAGCTTGAAAATAACGTGATCCACTTTAAAAACAGTTGACAGTACCTGTTCACCCTGATAACCTTTTTTTAAAAACGGGACAAGGAGGGTCTATGAGGTCTGAGGGTAGGGTTGCACGGGTAACTGAAGTTATTGCCGGTTCCCCCAAAAGCTTCGAAGACGCCATCGTCGTAGGTTTCAGGCGGGCTTCCAAAACGCTGCGCGGGATAACCGGTCTGCGTGTCAAGGAACAGCGTGCGCGCGTCGAAGACGGAAAGATCATCGAATTCCGCGTTTCCCTGGAAGTTATCTTTATACTGGAAAGCTAAAAGACTTTTCTCGCTCGATATCAGGTTATGGGTTATAGGTTATAGGTGATAGGGAACAAGGTCATCCCAATAACCCAGGACCAATGACCTATAACCTGTTTCTATTTAGTCCCGCGTTGTCCGGGCATCCCTTCAGGTACCATCCGAGAAGCCTCAGGTAGTAGGAATAGCGCATCCGCATCTTTGCGCTGAAGACCGAAAAAGGGGCGATGATGACAAAGGCCAGGGCCTTCAGGAAGCGGACCGTGTCGAACACCAGTGTGTAGAAGGCACCGTGATGTTTGAGGAAGAACTTGCGGAGCGAGATGTTGTATTCCATCCTGCCGTCCACCCATGTTTTGCGTACCGTGCCGCCCTGGAGATGAACCATCTTCACGTCCGGTAAAAAAACCACCCTGAGACCGCTGTGCCTTGCCCTTACGCAAAAGTCGGTCTCTTCAAGAAAAAAGAAGAAGCGTTCGTCGAAACCCCCGAGGCTGTCGAAATGCTCCTTCCTGACCATGATCGCCGCGCCTATCAATGAATCCACGTCCACACAAGGGCCCGCTGTTCCCTCTCCGGCGCGCGGGGAGCGTTCCCGGAGGGACCTCGAAAAGAACTCGTCGGAAAGTCCCGGGACGGCAGAAACGGACCTTTGCCGCCTCAAGTCCTCATAGACAAGCTGCGGGCCCATGATCGCCGCGTCAGGCAGTCCGCCGGCAAGTTCCACCATCCTGGCGACCTGCCCCTCGATGAGCAGGGTATCGGAATTCAAAAAGAGGACCAGGCTGCCCTTTGCACGCCGGCACCCTTCATTCACGGAAGCGGCGAACCCCATGTTGCTCGCGTTGCGGACATACGCGGCCCGCGGGAACGACCTGGTCACAAGGGTGTCCGTACCGTCAAGGGAGGCATTGTCTATGACAATGATCTCGAACCCGAGCGAAGAAAGAGAAGCATCCTGCATTATTGAGCGAAGGAGCCTGCCGAGGAGTTCCCTCGTGTCCTTCGTGATGATAACAATTGAGAGCGCTGCCGGCCCCGTATTGCCGTTGTGGGAAATATCAGTTCTTTTTTCGGCTTCTTCCACGGCCCTTTCCATTCGCATCCGGGGATTTTGTCTGCTCCGACGGCCCTGCCTGCGCCTTCAGCTTCTTCAGGGCCTTTCCCTGCGCCTGCACCGGACATGCGTAATAGCACATCCCACAATTCGTACACAGGCTGTCGTCGATCCTGATCTTTTTCGTTTCCTCCTGGAAGATCATGGCGGGACAATCGAATGTCTTCAGGCAGCTCTTGCAGCCTATGCAATCCCGTTCTATCTCCGCGGGATAGGCCGTATCCTTTGGAGCCCCCTTCTTCAGAAGCAGGCACTCGCGCCGCGCGATGATGACCGCGGGAACCGCCTTGTCACCCTTCAGGTATTCGAAAGACCTTTTGATCGTTCTGATCATCAGGGGGACATCATAAGGATCGACTATTTCCAGGAAGCTCACCCCGAGGCCTTTCACGACCTCTTCTATGGCAACGCTGCGGGTCTTTTTCCCGTCTATCGTGACCCCGGTCTGAGGTGTGGGCTGCATGCCGGTCATGGCCGTCGTGGAATTGTCCATGATGACGAGGGTGAACTTCTTCCCGTTCTGTACGGCATCATAGAGCGGCGGCAGGCAGGCATGGAGGAAGGTCGAGTCGCCCACGGACGCTAAAATGGGGACAAGCCTTCCGTCCTGGCTGAAGGCGTCATGGAAACCCCCGGCGATGGTCACGCCGGCGCCCATGTCAAGGCATGTATCAACGGCACCCTGCGATATCCCGAGTGTGTAGCAGCCGATATCGCCGGGATAGAAGGCTTCCGGCCACAGGTACTGCATCGCGAAAAAGGAGGCGCGGTGCGGACAGCCGGCACAGAGCTTGGGCGGCCTTGGTATCACCGCGACATCGGACAGGGCGCTTTCAATGGAAAGGTCGGGGGTAAACGTTTTCTTTACGGCTCCGAGTTGGCCAAGCACCTTCCCGATGATGTCCCGCGCGATGTCGTAGGTTATCTCCCCGGCAGAGGGAACCGTACCGTCGCCGCGTCCCATGACCTTCCCGCGGTCGCCAAGCAGCGCCTCGATCACCCGGTCCGTTTCCTCCACGACAAGGACCCGGTCCATGGACCCGACAAATGCCGCGAGCCCCTCATCATACGGGTAGACTCTGAGCACCTTGTAGATCGACACAAAGTCGCCGGCAGCAAACTCTTCTACCACATCACGGACCAGCGAATAGCTCATGCCGGAGGCAACGATGCCGAGTTTTGTCCCCTTCCCGGCCAGGCGGCCCTCATAGAGGAAGGTCTTTCTTGTCCCGGGACTGTACAGAGGGACCGATTCGCGTGCGTGGCTCACCCGGTGGGTGGAACGGATAATGACAGGCACCTTGTTCTCAAAAGAATAATTCATGGCGTAATAGGCCACATCGGCGGCCTCTCTCGGTGACGCCGGGTCAAAAACGGTCATGCCGAAGAGCGCGGCGATAAGCCTCGAATCCTGTTCGGTCTGTGACGACTGCGGCCCCGGGTCATCGCAGGAAACTATGACAAAACCGCCTGTGATCGCTTTCTCCCGCGATCTCAGGAGCGCCGGAAATGCGACGTTCAAGCCCACCTGTTTCATAAAACATGCCGATTTCCTGCCGCCATACGCAGCCGCGCCGAATGCGACCTCGAAGGCGCAGAGCTCGTTCGTCGACCATTCCGTGTGGATATTGAGCTTCTCTCTTCTTTTGAAATCCACTATGCCGGGCAGTATCTCTGAACTTGGCGTCCCCGGATACGCCGCCGCGAGCTCTATGCCCGCTTCTATAAAACCCCGCGCGATAGCCTGGTTGCCTATCATGATCTCTTCTTTAATCTCCACAGCTGATCCTCCCATGAATCTTAAACCAATTTACCAACCGACCTTCCCCGTTCCGGCCTCATCAAACCCTTTCTGGAACACGGCAAGGTTCTTGGACAGGAACTTTTCCGGCACGCGCGCCCTGATGGTGTCTTTCAACTGCTTCTCACTGAAAGGCGGGATATTGGAGAACGCAAGGTATCCCAGCATTGCCATGTTGGCGGACTGGATCATCCCTTCATTGCGGGCTATCCCGTCTGCATCGACGAGATGATGGACTATCTTTCTTTTTTTCAGCAGGTCCTGCACTGATCCGGGTAAAATCTTTTTGCCGGTGTTGACGAAGGCGATGCCCCCTTCCTTAAGGAAAAAGAGCGTCTTGTAGAACTCGCTCTCCTCGAAGGCCATCAGGATATGGGCATTCTCCCTTCCGATGAAAGGGCTCGCGCAATCACCGATCTTTACGAGGGAGACAACGGAACCCCCCCTCTGGCTCATGCCGTATTCATCGGACGCAACAGCCTTCTGACCGCTTGCTATAGCCGCCTCGATGAGAACCGTCGAGGCCAGGAGCACTCCCCTCCCGCCGACACCCGCGCATACGATCTCAAGTTTCATATCATACCCCTGTAGAGAACAACCACCGGCTCGCCGGTACCCCGGAAACGGGCGAGCTCGTCGATGGCGCTGATATCATGTATATTACTGAAGCCGCACCCTATGATCGCCTTTTTGATCTCCTCCTGAAGTTTGTTCGTCATGACAAGGAGAACACAGGAGGAATCATTGTAGAGCGTGTTTATAAATGCCGGGAGCCCGGAATGGAAAAAGTGGTCTTCAAAGGTGACGGCGAGGATGTTCTTTCCGGGATCGAGCTTCTTGATCCCATGGGCCATATTTATGGACGACGCGGGGCCGAGCCGGTCCCTTATCACGGTGAAACCCTGTATTGTTTCTTCGTATTGAGGCTTTCCCAGAAAGGCGTCGACAAATCCGGACTTCACTTTTGACCGCCGCGGTATCTGCAGTTCGATCGCAGGGTAGGTTTCAATGACAAGGACTTCATCCATTTCATCGACAAAACCCTGGACAAGCTTTTCCGGCAAAGGGAAGACTGTCGCAAGCCGAAGTACGCTGGCGTCCTCGTCGTAGAATTCGAGATGGGATGTCCTGTCGGTTATAAGGCCCCCTTTCCCTTTGCGGACAACGGTATTGTCCTCGTATGTCTCGAAGGCCTCGCTGATCCTCTTTATCTTTTCATTGAGCTCGCCGTGGAGCTTGTAGCGGAATTTGGGTGTGGCCGCCCACCTTCCCGGCTCACGCACAAAGGACGCCGTGCTGCCGTTCTTCTTCCCGCCTTTAACAAGGGGCATCGGCGGAGAGTCTTCATACCCCCCGGGAACGGCCTGGATGATCACGGGTATGCTGTATTCGTCGGACAGCGCGTACCCGTAGCGGACCGCCCTTTCAAGCTCTGCCTGTGTTTCCGTCACGATGAGGGGCAATTTGGAAAAAAGCCCCAGCGGGGTCACCTCTTCATCGTTCTCCTGGACGGCAATGATGAGAAATGAACCGGCAACACCGGTATAGGCAGAGCTCATAACGGGGTCGAGCGCCTCGTAGAGACCTTCCGTGGAGAATATACAGGCAGTTCTCTTCGATACATAAGCACCTGTAAGCGCAAGTTCGAAGGCGATCTTTTCATTGGTCGAGACCCCGCAATGAATGGAAGGGGCGTTTCCGGACATTTTACGCGCCGCCGCACCTGCGGCCCTGTTGGTCACGTAAAGCTCCTGTACCCCGTTGTCCAAGAGCAACCTGATGATATTTTCATGCATTGTCGGTGTGGCTCCTTTATACCAGTTTTCTCAGTATCTCGATCCCTTTCACGAGATTCTCCTCGCTTGACGCGAAGGAGATGCGTACATGGCTGTCACGTGCCGAAAAGACACTCCCCGGGATAATAAAAAGATTGTTCTCCAGTGCCTTTTCGACAAAATCCATACTGCTCCCTCCGGGGACCTCCGGGAAAATGAAAAAAGCGCCTTTTGGTTCAACAACATTGTACTTATCCTTCAGCCCGTTGTAAACAAGGTCCCTCTTTTTCCTGTACTGGCTGATCCTCTCGTCCATATCGAAGTCGAGCGCGGTCAAGGCCGCCTTCTGGGCGAAGGAGGTTACGCTGCTGAAGGCGTATTGCTGCATCGTAACCATGCACTGGATGATCTCGCTGGGACCCGCAACATACCCGAGCCGCCAGCCGGTCATTGCCCATGTCTTGGAGAAACCGCCGAAGGTGACCGTCTTGTCGTAGAGCTGTCCCAGATAGGTTTGTTCCGTGATGTCGTCGTAGATGAAGCGGTCGTAGATGTCATCGGAAAAGACAAGGAGGTCCTTCTCCCTGGCCACCCGCGCGACCATTTCGAGCTCTTCGCGGGAATTGACCATGCCGGTGGGGTTGTTTGGGCTGTTGATCAGGATTATCTTCGTTTTGTCCGTGATGGCCGCGCGAAGTTTCTCCTCCTTCAGGGTGAAATCGGGGTAGGTATCGAAAAAAACCGGCCTGCCCCCGAGAAAGATCACCTGGTATTCATAGAGGACAAAATACGGGTCAGGGATGACAACCTCTTCCCCGGGATTGAGCGTGGTCATGAGGGCAAGCAGGAGCCCTCCCGTCACCCCGGCGGTGATGATAACGTCTTCGCAGATTATACCTTTCTTCTTCAGATGTACCAGGACCTTCTCTCTCAGTTCCTGTATCCCCCCTGAAGGGGTGTATTTATTGAAACCGTTCCGTATCCATTTTATGCCCTCTTCCTTGATGGCATCGGGAATATCAAAATCAGGTTCCCCTATGCTCAGATTGATGGGATTCTTCACTTTCTGCGCCAGGTCGAAGATCTTCCGAACGCCTGACGGCCTCACCTGCATGACCCTGTCTGAAAGCAACATCTATTCCTCCCTGCGAGCCGATCTAACAGACTCCAGTATCTTCTGGAGCCTTGATTTCGGTAGTGTATTGAACGCCCGGTATAGCTGTTCGTCAGTAAACTTTGCCTTAAGAACGGCCGCCACGTCAACCCTTTCTTTCCAACACCCGAAGGTGTTGCGGCACGGCAGGCCTTCCTGCACCTTTAAGCAGTACGAAATCCCGATCATCATGCCAAGCTGGGGACAGTAGATCTCCATGGTCACCTCTTGTAACGGGTGATAGGTTATGGTTCATGGGTCATGGGAAAGACAGCCCCAGGTTCCATGTTCAAAGTTCCAGGAAAAACATTTTGTAGAATTGGAGCGCTTCCCGAACGTTGCAACCTTTGAACTGTTTTTTATGACCCATCGCCTATAGCCCATCACCTATCTTTTTTCTTTTCCCATAACCTATCACCTATTACCCATAACCTGTCTTCATTTCGGTTTTGGATATTCGTCCAATTCCTTCAAAAGCTTCTCGATCTCTTCATCGGGCATGACATGGTCCTGCAGCTTTCCCGACAAATACGCGTCGTAGGACGGCAGGTCAATAATGCCGTGGCCGCTGAAATTCATAAGGATAACCCTCTCCTTTCCCTCTTCTTTCGCCCTTTTTGCCTCTTCAATGGCGCAGGCAATGGCGTGGTTCGTTTCCGGCGCGGGGATAAAACCTTCCGTTCTCGCGAAGGCGATACCGGCCGCGAAGGTTTCGAGCTGGTTGTAGGCCTTTGCCTCGATCAGGCCGTCCGTGAAGACCCTGCTCACAAGGGGGGCCATGCCGTGGTAACGGAGCCCTCCCGCGTGTATGGGCGCGGGAATAAAACCGTGCCCTATGGAATACATGGGCAGAAGCGGGGTGGTCTTTGCCGTGTCCCCGAAATCATAGACATAGTGGCCCCTGGTGAGGGTAGGGCACGAGGTCGGCTCGGAAGCTATGACCCGAATGTCCTTCCCGTGTATCTTGTCCCTGATAAAGGGAAAGGCAATGCCGGCAAAGTTGCTCCCTCCTCCGGCACAGCCGATGATGATGTCCGGGTATTCACCGATGCTCTCGAGCTGCTTGCGCGCTTCCAGGCCTATCACGGACTGGTGGAGGAGCACATGGTTCAAAACGCTGCCCAGCGAGTATTTCGTGTTCTCCGATGTCACGGCGTCTTCGATGGCCTCGCTGATCGCTATCCCGAGGCTCCCCGAATGATCGGGGTCTGCCTCGAGGAACCCCCGCCCTGCCGACGTATCGGGACTTGGACTGGGCACGCACGTCCCCCCCCAGGTCTCCATCATCATGCGCCTGTACGGTTTCTGGTCGAAGCTGACCCGGACCATGTACACCTTGATCTCAAGCCCGAACCGGTTGCAGGCAAATGCGAGAGCGCTCCCCCACTGCCCCGCGCCCGTTTCCGTGGTGAGCCTTTTTATGCCGGCCTCTTTATTATAATATGCCTGGGCCACGGATGTGTTCGGCTTGTGGCTTCCCGCGGGGCTCACCCCTTCATTTTTGTAATAGATCCGAGCCGGGGTCCCCAGGCGTTTTTCAAGGGCCGTTGCCCTGTACATCGGCGTCGGCCTCCACAAGAGGAGCTGCTCCAGGACTTCATCGGGGATGGGGATGGACCGGCTCAAACTCATCTCCTGCTCGATGAGGTTCATCGGAAATATCGCCTCCAGCATGTCCGGAGTAATGGGCTCCCCTGTGGCCGGATTAAGGGGCGGCGGCAACGGATGAGGAAGGTCTGCCTGTATGTTGTACCAGGCCCTCGGCATGTCCTTTTCGCTGAGAAACACCTTTTTTTCCATGATAGCCTCCTTTCAAGATAATGAAAAAGGCCACGAGCTTTTGCCCATGGCCTTCAAATAAAACGGCCATGGACGGTGTGAAACCGTCCATGGCCGGAAAATTACGGTTTCACACCTACAATTCCCGCCACCACCAGTTCTTTATCTGCAAATTCTTCATAACAGGTCTTATATCATTGAAAAAAAACAAAGTCAAGACAGAAACCGATTTTTTCGGTCTTTACGGTTTGTATGGTTTGTATGGTTCCAACAACCAGAGGAACCGATCCAACATTTCTCTTGACGGTTTTATTTTCGTACTTTATAATTGTTCTGTATTATAAACTGTGTTCTGTATATAGAACTTTATTAAAGGATATTCCATGGAGGAAAAAAAGCTCGGTAAAGGCTCTTCGGCGTCACCGGCAGTAGAACAGGCAGCACGTGTTCTTATCTGCCTCGGTAAAAACCCCTCGTTCAAAATGAAGCTCACGGAAATATGCAACGCCGTTGGTATACACAAGAGCAAGGGTCATTCGATCCTCAGCGCTCTCGTCAAACACGGGTTAGTTCAGAAAGACCCCGACGACAAAACATACTCTCTCGGACCCGGCATCATATCGCTCTCCCGCAAAGTGCTGGACAACCTCAACTACGGCGAACTCGTTGGCCCGTCCCTTGAAGTGCTGGCCAACGCGACAAAAAGTACGGCACTCTTCGGGGTGATCTCGGAGGAAAGCCTCATTGTCGTCGCAAAGCGTGAGGTAGATACTGGGATAGGCATCACAATGGGCATCGGTCACAGGCTGCCCGTAACGTGGGGAGCGCACGGTAAAGCGGTCTTTTCCTTCATGGATGATGAGCAAAAAAAGAAGGTTCTTTCCCGTAAAAAACTCTATTTTAACAATGAACAGGGTAAATTCGACATAGAACGCCTCAATGCAGAGACGGATGCATGCAAAAAGAACGGCTACTCCTTCGATATCGGCCAGATGAGCAAAGGGATAAACGCGATCGCATCGCCGGTGTTCGGCGCAGGAAGAAACCCGATAGGCGCGGTCTTCGTGCTTGGGACCTTCCCTGAGGCACTTGTCCCTACATGCGGCCCCATGGTTGCTGAGAAGGCCGTGGAAGTATCGCGCCTTTTTGGAGCTGAAACAGAATCAGTATTCGGTATCATAGGAATAAAAGGAGTGAGACATGTATGAATTCCGGTATTCAAACGTCCAAAGGGAGATGGAGGTGTACGGTTACGATGAGATGGTCAAGACAAGCTGCCGTGGGTGCCACGGAGGCTGCGGGGTCTATGTCTACGTGAAAGACGGAAAGATCGCGAAGATCCAGGGAAACCCCGACCATCCCATCAATCACGGTACGCTCTGCAGCAAAGGGCTCGCCGCCGCGCAGCTCGTTTACTCGCCTGACAGGCTCAAGTATCCCTTGAAGAGGGTCGGACCGAAGGCAAGCGGCAAATGGGAGCGCATATCCTGGGACGAAGCCCTCGACACCATAGCGGCGCACATACTAGAATACAAGGAGAAGTTCGGCCCCGAATCTGTCGTCTTCGGGTACGGCACCGGCCGTGAGAACGAGGCTGTTATATACCGCATAGCCAACCTTCTCGGCTCCCCCAACACGCTCACGGCAGGCCACTTCTGCTACGGCCCCCGTATCTCCACGGGTATTATCACCATCGGGACCAACCCCATAGTCGATTACGAGAACCTGCCGAAGTGCGTCATGCTCTGGGGCAACAACGTCACCACCGTCAACGCAGACGAATACAAGGGAGAACCTTTCTCCGTGGCCCTCGACGCCGGGGCGAAGCTCATCGTCGTCGATCCGAGACTGACGCGGCCCGCCGCACGCGCCGACGTATGGCTCCAGCTCAGGCCCGGCACCGACGGCGCCCTCGCGCTGGGCATGCTCAACTACATCATCAACGAGAATCTCTATGACAGGGAGTTCTGCGAAAATTTCACTTTCGGCTGGGACGAGTTCGTTGCACGGGTGAACGAGTACCCCCTTGATAAGGTCGAAAAGATCACCTGGGTCCCCAAAGAGAAGATCATGGAAGCGGCCAGGCTCTTTGCCACGACAAAACCTGCCGGCATCCAGTGGGGTGTCGCCATCGAACAGCAGATCAACTGCGTGGACAACGACCGTCTCCTCATGTGCATCATGGCCCTGACGGGCAACCTCGACAAGCCCGGCGGCCAGGCCCTCTTCCGCACACCCAAGGTGGTGAACGTGGGGCAGTTCGGCGCCCACGGTTTCCTCACACCGGCACAGTCCCAAAAGCGTCTCGGCGGAGACCGCTTCCGTCTTTCGTCGCGTTTTGCCATCATCAATCCCAAATGTGTCTGGGATGCCATAAACGACGAAAAACCCTATCCTGTCAAGATGCTCTTCTTCATAAGCTCCAACCCCATGATGACCCGCCCCAACGCAAAGGACGTGTACAAGGCGCTGGAGAACGTGGAGTTCATGGCGGTGGCGGACTTCCATCACACCCCCACGACAGAGCTCGCCGATATCGTCCTGCCTGCCGCCCACTGGCTCGAGATGGATTACGTCGGCGATTTCTGGAAACGCCATGGATACATCGTCACCAGGAGAAAGGTCGTGCAGACGGGTGAGTGCCGCTCCGACCACGAGATGCTCAACGACCTCGCCCACAGAATAGGCCAGGGTGAAATGTGGTGGGACAATTTCGAGCAGGCCATGGATTACATACTGAGCCCAAGCGGCATGAACTGGCAGGACCTCAAAGAGGTCGACTATATCAGGGGTGAGGTGAAATACTTCAAATATCTCGACAACGGCTTCTCTACACCCACAAGAAAGGTGGAGCTCAAATCCACAATCCTCGAGAAAATGGGTTACGACCCGATCCCGCAGCACAGGGAACCCCCCGAGGGCCCCTACACAACGCCTGAGATATACAAGGATTACCCGTACATCCTCATCACCGGCGTCAGGATCCCGGGTTTCTTCCACTCGGAATACCAGGGCCTGCCCTGGGTCAGGGAACTGAGCAAAGACCCGCTGGTGCAGATCCATCCGGAAGCGGCTGCAAAGGAAGGCATAAAGGAAGGCGACTGGGTAGTCCTGGAATCCCTGCGCGGAAAGGTCAGGATGAAGGCGACGCTTTTTGCCGGCATGGACCCGAGGATCCTGTCGGCCCAGCACGCACGGTGGTTTCCCGAGGACAAGGACCCCCGCCACGGCTGGGAGCGGTCGAACATCAGCGTCCTTCTGAGCGACGCCCTTGAGGAGCAGGACCCGACGTTCGGCGCGTCGAATCTGAAAACCGCGCTCTGCAGGATACGCCCGGAATACCCGAAGGAGGCCGTCCATGAGTAATTTTAAGGTTGTTTTTGATGAGAAGTCGTGCTGGGGGTGCAGGGCCTGCGAGGTTGCCTGCAAGCAGGAAAAGAACCCCTTTTCGTATGACGCGTATAATCCGGAAAACCCTGATTCCACCTGTCACCTCTCGGTCCGGGCAGACGGCCCGAAAGAAGTGGACGGAACCCTCGATTTCACCTGGCGTGTCACCATCTGCAAACATTGCGACGATCCACCATGTGCTGAGGCCTGCCCGGAAGGGGCGATCACAAAGGATCCCGCGACAGGCATCGTCCTGCTGGACAGTGAAAAATGCATCGGGTGCAGTTTGTGTGTAGAGGCCTGTCCCTATGATGCAATTAACTATAACGACAGCAACGGTAAGGCCTCAAAGTGCGATCTCTGTTACAACAGGGTCATAAACGGGCTCATCCCGGCATGCGCCGACAACGTCTGCCTTGCCCATTGCGTCTATTTCGGCGATGAGAAAGACATCGGCGAAATGATAAAAGAAAAACCCTGGCTGAAGCACAGGCTCGAAGGCACCCTTGGATCGATGGTCATAACGGTGGAAGGATAGAAAACGTTTATATGGTTTATATGGTTTATATGGTTTATCTGGTTTGTGTGGTTGGAGAAAATTAGCATCTTTTCAATTAAAGGGATCAGATGAACCAAAGAAACGGTAGAAACCAAAGAAACCGTATAAATTGAAGAAACTGTCATAGAACGCAAAAAAGGGAACGGGGGAGACCATGGATATAACCATAGCTGAGATGCTGGCACGGAACGCACGGATGTATCCCGACGACATAGCACTCGTCGAGCGGGTGCCCGCGGAGAAAAAACGCACAGAGATCACCTGGAGCGAATTCGACGAAAGGGCAAACAGGTTTGCCGACGTCCTTATAAAAAAAGGGATCAAAAAAGGGGACAAGGTCGTCCACTGGATGCAGAATTCCATCTCCTGGCTTGTCGCCTATTTCGGCATCGTGAGGACCGGCGCCTGGGTTGTGCCCCTCAATTTCCGGTTTACAACCGAGGACCTGAAGTACTGCTGTGACGTTGCGGAGCCAAAACTCATCATCTTTGATGAGGAGTTTACCGGCCGTGTCGAGGCAGGCAAGGACGGTCTTTCTTACGTGAAGGACTACATCTGCAACGGCCGGAACATTCCTTCCTTTGCCGCTTCCTTCGATGACCTGATCACCGCCGCATCCGGCAGACCGCCAGACATCGAACTTCTACTCAGCGACCCATGCGGCCTCTATTTCACCTCCGGCACGACGGGACAGCCCAAGCCCATCCTCCTGACACACAACAACATGACCTGCGCCTGCATCACCGAGAACGTCCACCATTACCAGACAAAAGACGATGTCTTCATCCTTATACCGCCCCTGTACCATACAGGGGCAAAAATGCATTGGTTCGGGAGCTTTATAGTCGGCGGCAAGTCTGTTATCCTGAAGGGTGTCTCCCCCGAATGGACCCTGGAGGCCGTCGATGAAGAAGGCGGCACGATCGTATGGCTGCTTGTGCCCTGGGCACAGGACATACTTCTCAAACTGGACAGCGGGGAACTGAAACTGGAAAACTACAAGCTTTCCCAATGGCGGCTGATGCACATCGGCGCTCAGCCCGTACCGCCGTCATTGATAACCCATTGGAAGCAGCATTTCCCTGAAATGCAGTACGACACGACATTCGGCCTAAGTGAAAGCACGGGCCCCAACTGCATCCATCTCGGCATCGAAAACACTCACAAGGTGGGAGCTATCGGCAAACCCGGTTTCAACTGGGAGGCACGCATAGTCAACGAAGAAGACAGGGATGTATCACGCGGAGAACCCGGCGAACTGATCGTTAGGGGCAACGGCGTAATGCAGGAATATTATAAAAACCCCGAAGCTACGGCAAAGGCATTAAAGGACGGCTGGCTTTACACGGGCGACATCGTCAGGCAGGACGAGGACGGCTTTATCTACATTGTGGACAGGAAAAAGGACGTCATCATCACGGGCGGCGAGAATGTTTTTCCTGTAGAGGTCGAAAACTTTCTGCACACACACCCGGCCGTCAAGGATGTCGCAGCCATCGGCGTCCCCAATGAGCGCCTTGGAGAGCTTGTCGCCGTTGTCATCGACGTGGTGCCCGGAAAGCAGCTGACCGAAAAGGAAGTGCTCGACCACTGTGAAAAGCTGCCGCGCTACAAAAGACCCCGGGTGATCTTTTTTGGAGAGGTACCGCGAAACCCGACGGGGAAGATCGAAAAACCGAAACTCAGGAACAAGTTCACCGGCAGAACAGAGGCGTTCAAACTATAAAAGATGGTTTGTACGGTTTATACGGTTTGTATGGTTAATAACCAAAATAAACCAGAGAAACCGTATAAACCAAAAAAGATGGGAAAGAAACGTACAATCGTGTATACTCTTTGCAGTTTTTTCCACTCACAAATCGAATACACGGGAGGCTGGTTATGAAATTCTTTATCGATACGGCAAACATCGATGAGATAAAAAAAGGCATGGAAATGGGGCTTGTTGACGGTGTCACCACCAATCCGAGCCTCCTGGCAAAAGAGAAAAAAGATCCCCAGGCAGTCCTTCAGGAGATACTGAGGACCGTACCCGGTCCCGTCAGCCTCGAAGTGATCTCCACCGCGTCCGACGGCATGTGCGAGGAGGCGCGCAAACTCGCGTCACTCGGTGATAATGCCGTCATCAAGATACCCATGACAGAGGAAGGCATCAAGGCGGTGAGGACCCTCACGAACGAAGGCATCAAAACGAATGTTACCCTTATCTTTCAGCCCATACAGGCCCTCATTGCAGCGAAGGCTGGCGCCACCTATGTAAGCCCTTTCATCGGAAGGCTTGATGACATCTCCCAGAGAGGCATGGATATCGTTGACGATACCTGCAGGATCTTCTTCAACTACGGTTTTGAGACGGAGATCATCGTCGCCAGCATCCGCAACCCGGTGCACGTTCTCGACGCCGCCCTTGTCGGTGCCGACATCGCCACGATCCCTTTCAACGTACTGAAACAGCTCATGAACCATCCTCTCACAGATATCGGGCTTGAAAGGTTCCTGAAAGACTGGCAGGGCATCAAGGGGTAGAATCGAGGACTTCCCTCACCTTTTTCATGAAGTCTTTCGGCATGATGGGCTTGGCTATGTAATTGATCGTAGGGTCAAGAACACCCTTTTGATGGATTATGTCATCGGTATAACCGCTCATGAAGAGCACCCTCACGGACGGGTCCCGGCTTTTCAATACCTCGTATGTCTCCTTGCCGTTCATCCTCGGCATGACCACATCGAGGATCACAAGGTCTGCCCTGCATTCGTTTTGCCTGTCAATGGCGTCAAGGCCGTCTACAGCCTCAATAACACTGTACCCATGTTGTTCGAGGATGGTTCGCAGCAGGCTCCTTAGTTCCCCGTTGTCTTCCACGACAAGCACCTTCTCCGAGCCCCGTGGAATATCGGCAGGCGCTTCCTCCTGCTTCACCGAAGGGGCCTTCACGATGGGCAGGAGTATCTCGAACGTGGTCCCGTGACCGGGCTCGCTTTTTACGCGGATGGAACCGTTGTGCTGCTGTATTATCCCGTAAACGATGGCAAGCCCCAGCCCTGTTCCCTTCCCCGATTCCTTGGTGGTGAAAAAAGGTTCGAAGATCCTTTCCCTTATCTTCTCATCCATGCCCGCGCCGGTATCGATCACAGACACCCGGGCATAATCACCCGGTTTCAGTTCCTGGTGACCCTCTAACAGGTAGTTCCCGACAACGGTCCGCTCCGTCCGGATCGTAATAGTACCTCCCTTCGGCATGGCGTCCCTCGCGTTCGCCACGAGGTTCATCAGCACCTGGTCGAGCTGCACCAGGTCGGCCATGATCACCAGTTCCCCCTCTCCGAATTCCGTTCTCAGGGTGATGTCCTCCGTGATAAGACGGGACAGGATCTTTTTTGTACCCGCGATCGAGGTGTTCACTTCGATCGGTTTGGGATCGATGATCTGCTTCCTGCTGAAGGCAAGGAGGCTCTGGGTGAGCGCCGCGGCTTTGCCTGAAGACACGACTATCTGGTCGACATAATGCCGTACGGGGTCATTCAGCGGGATCTTGAGCTGGATCAGGTTCGAATACCCCATGATGGCGCTGAGGATGTTATTGAAATCGTGGGCTATCCCCCCGGCAAGCTGACCTACGACCTCCATCTTTTGTGATTGATGCAGCTGTGATTCGAGCTGCATCTGCCGCGTCACATCCCTTTTCAGGGCAACGTAGCCGTTTATGCGGCCGGCGGAATCGACCAGGGGACTGATGGTCGCCTCTTCATGGATGAGCGCACCATCCTTCCGCCTGTTTATGATGATACCGCTCCAGACATTGCCCCCCGTTATCGTTTCCCAGAGGTCCTTGTAAAACTTATCGTCGTGTATGCCGCTCTTGAGGATCCTCGGCGTATTCCCGATCGCCTCCTGCCGGGAATAGCCCGTGACGGACTCGAATGCCGGATTGACATACTCGATCACTCCATTCACATCAGTGATGACCACATCTTCAGCCGCCTGCTCCAGGGCCGTGACGAGGCGACGTATCTCCTCGCCCGTCTTCTTGCGCTCCGTGATGTCCCTGACGATGACAAGCACGTGCAGCTCGTCGTTCAGGTAAAATGGGCTCAGGCTGACATCGGCGTCAAAGGGTGTCCCGTCCCTGCGGGTCCCCTTCCATTCAAAATACTGGGGCGTTCCGGACTTTACGAGATCTATTTTTGTCATCGCCTTTTCCTGCGACATCCTGCCGTCCGGCTGGTACTCGGGGGAAAAATCCTCGGGGCTTTTGGTGAGAAGCTCTTCTCTCGTGCACCCGTAAATCTCGCAGGCCTTTATGTTACAGTCAACGCAGATATTATTTTTCATAACAAGGACACCGTCCGGCGAGGAAGCGAAGAGGGCACGGTAACGCTCTTCGCTCTCTCTCAGGGCCTCCTCCGAGCGCTTGCGCTCCGTGATGTCCCTGAGGATGCCTTCCCGCCCGGCAAGATTCCCGTCCTTATCATAGAAGTAATGGGTTGTGATGGAGACATAAAAGGCCGAACCGTCCTTCCGCTTCAGCAGGGCCTCGTAATCGTTTACCAGGTCCTGGTCCTTCAATTTTTCGATCATCTTACGCAGGTCTTCAGGGTCGTACCAGAAAGCCTCCATGGGCAGGCCCAGCATCTCCTCCACGGAATCGTACCGCAGCATCTTTATGGCAGCGGGGTTGATCATGATCAGTCTGCCGTTCGTGTCGAACCGGTAAAAAACGTCCTGTATCTTGTTGATGATGTTCCGATAAAGCTCCTCGCTTTCATGGAGGGCCTCACTGGTCTTCTTCCAGTCCGTTATGTCCGTTACGATGGCGATGTACGAGTCACCCGAGGAGTGGGCTGCCTGGAATATTACATCCCTTGCGGTCCCGTCCTTACGGATCCATTTTGAAGTTGCCCTGCCCTCGGTATAAACGTCCCTCCCTATTCTCCGGTACTCCTCGTCATCGGCATAGAGGAACCGCGAATCATGCCCCACGAGTTCCTGTTCGGTGTATCCCGTTATGGCGCACATGGCATCATTGACCCATTCGAACACCCGGTCTTTGATCTTGACTATGCCGCTTGGCGAGGCCGAGAGAATATCGGAGAGCGTCTGCTGAGAGGCGACAAGCTCCATCTCCCTCGACTGGAGCTGCGCGGAGATGCGCCTGAGCCGGACAAGGCTCACTGAAAGGACAATGATAAAAATAAAGAGAAAGAACATGATGACGGCCGACGTCAATACAACGGCCTTATTCTCTTCGAAATACGACCTCGGCCTGTTCAGGACAACGCTTTCCGGGGGCAGCAATTTCTCGGATATGCCGTGTTCCTTCAGTTCATTATGATCGAACATGAACTGGTTGGGGCTGTCCTTGACCGAGGGCAAGGCGGACAGCTGGGTGCCGCCGAGGATCTCCTTTGCCAGCCGGGCTGCAGCCGCGCCCTGATTATAACCTGTGACGCATTTTCCGCCGGCCAGGCCTTTTCCTATGAGCCATCCTGAACGGCCGAACACCGGCACCGGAGAGGTCTGGAGAACCGCCCGCACCTCTTCAGGCGAAACGGGCCTGCCCGTTGCATCCTGCCAGAAGGAAATAAAGAACGCGAAGCTGTCACGCGGAAGGGAACGGACGGTTTCCTTGATCTGGGCGTACGTTGCGTCGCCTATCAACCTTACACCCACATGGGGATATTCCTCTTCCATTATCCTGAGAAACCTTCTCACATCACTGCGGCTTTCATCAGTCCTATCGTGGACCACGTATACCGTCTTCGCGCCAGGCCATGCCTTGAAGGCGAAGGCCAGCGTCTCCCCGATGCCGCCTTTCTCTATGACCCCCGCCGCATTGTCATAGTGTTTCACGATGGTATCTTCATACTTGTTGACCCCGCAGAACACGATGGGGGCGTTCTTAAAAAGGTCTTTCTGGTGACGAAGGGCAAATTCAAAAGCTTCATCGTCGGACACAAGTATGACGTCAAACCTGACGTCGGCATATTTCATCCTGTAAAGATCGCGGAGCTTTCTAAGATATTCCTCGGTCTCCAGTTTTTTCGTGTCCATGTATTCCACATAAAAGGTAAGACCGTTAATACCCTTCAAGACAGACGAGTAGCCCTCCATGATCTCTTCTGTCCATTCGGTCCTGTGATAGGAATGGAGGATAAACACATTCTTATGGTCGCCGGCTGCAAAAGCCGGACCGGCTCCAATAAGGCATGTGCATATGAGAACCAGCAATGCCGCAACAACCGCATACCAGGTGGGTAACCAGCTGCCTGCAATGGGGGAGAGTTTTTTTGCCGTGTTCATGCCGCGCTCATCGTGACGCTTTATTTTGCGTGCCCTTGCCGGTCCCGTTCTTATCGGCCGAACAATACATAATCACAGCACAGACGATCCTTGTCTGACCACATGACGTCAATGTCATAATAAACAAACCTATCATACTTATCGCTGGTTCTCTATGATAAATTAAGGAGCCGGGGGCGGGGCAACATTTTCGACCCTTGCCCGGACAAACCGCAGGAATGTGTGATCGGTCTTGCATTTTATTACGCGACAACGTACCATTAATCTATAGATGGGGATTCTCTTCGCGCGATAAGGGAAAGCGCAGACTGACCACTTGAGAAACAGCGGAACAACACTTCCACCAGTTCCAGCGAAACGGCAACCACACTCATATCCCTCCCCCTGAACAAAGAAAATGAGACGTTTTTCATGACCGAAACGATCTTCATGGAGTTTCCAGGGCCCCGTACCCTTCTTGTACGGAAACCCCGTGGAAGAAACACCGTGAAAACCGTCTATATACGGCGGGTCGCCGGCAACACTATCAAGTTTTTTTCGGAGGTGGAATAATGGTTCATTACGCGTGGATCATCGCCCTCACGGGCACACTGGTCACCATACTCGCCCACGGCTTCGGAAGAATGTCCTATTCCGTCATACTTCCACCCATGAAAGACGGCCTCGCCCTCAGCTACACCCAGCTCGGCTCCATCGCTATGGGAAATTTCATCGGGTACCTGAGCCTCGCGATCATAGGAGGGTTCCTCGCCGCCCGTTTCGGTGTGAGACGCGTGGTTTTTCTGTCCCTTATTGTCATCGGGGTAAGCCTGTTCCTGACAGGCTTCGCCGAATCTTTTTCCTTTGCCTTTATCATGAGGCTTATCTCCGGATTGGGCAACGGCGGCAGCTATGTTCCCATCATGGCCCTTCCAGCCGCCTGGTTCGTCATGCGCAAAAGGGGACTCGCCACGGGCATCGTCTCCGCCGGTATCGGCCTTGGCCTCTTCCTTGCCGGCATCATCCTGCCCCCCGTGATCTCTGCGTACGGGAAGGATGGATGGCGCTACGCATGGTTCATTCTCGGTATAGCTGTTTTCGTTCTTGCCTTTGTCTGCTATGGTTTTTTAAGGAACAACCCTGCTGAAAAAGGCCTCACCATGTTCGGCGGTTCGGAGGAACAAAAGGGCGGTCCCAAAGTCACCCTCTTCTCCGCGTTCAAGGACGTTGTCGTCGAATCGGAGATATGGAAACTGGGCTGCGTTTATTTCATGTACGGCTTCTCCTACATCATATATCTCACTTTTTTCGTCGCCTTCCTCACGAAAGAGATGGGGGTGGCACCCGTGGCCGCGGGACGTATATTTGCGGTCCTCGGCATCTTCAGCATCTTCTGCGGTGTTATCTACGGCTGGATCTCCGACGTGCTCGGGCGCAGATACGGCTCCATGATCGCATATCTGACGCTTGCGCTTTCGTATGTGATCTTTGCCTTCTGGAAAGACACGACCGGTTTTTACGTATCGGCCGTCATTTTCGGAATTGCCGCCTTTTCCATACCCACGATCATGGCGGCGGCCTCGGGTGACGCGGTCGGGGGCCGTCTTGCACCTGCCGGACTTGGTTTTATCACGCTCTTTTTCGGGATCGGCCAGGCCCTTGGCCCTGTCATAGGCGGCTATATCAAGGATACCTCCGGCACGTTCACGAACGCCTTCCTGCTTTCGGCAGGCGTCTCACTTCTTGGGGCGTTCGGCTCGCTGATCCTGAAAAAGAAAGAAACCTGAAACGGTTTGTATGGTTTGTATGGTTTATATGGTTTGTGTGGTTTGAATAACCAAAGAAACCTGAGAAAACTAGAGAAACCGTTTTATAAGGAAGATAAAACTTTGTCCAGTTCTTTTCTGAGGGTTTCAAAACGGTAGGGCTTCTGGATGAACCCGGCAAGCCCCTGGGCTGAGAAGCGTTGTATGGCTTCCTGTTCGTTGTAGCCGCTCACGAGAATGACATTGACATTCGGCTTTAACCCGGATATCTCCTGGAAGGCAGCCAATCCGTCCATTTTCGGCATTGAGAGGTCGAGAAGCACGCAATCGATCTCGCCGATGCGTGCACGGAAGATCTCTACCGCCTGCGCCCCATCCTCCGCGGCAACGACATCAAATCCCAGCTCCTGCAGCATTGCGCAGCAAACCTCGCGGACCATTTCTTCATCATCCACCACCAGAACCGTCCGCCTGGAGAGGGTCTTTCTCTCCTCCTCGAGGCGGCGCACAGTGACATCGCCAGCCGCAGTAATCCTTTTGGATGTCCTGTCGACAGCGGGCAAATACACCTTGACCGTCGTCCCTTCCCCGGCCGCGCTTTCTATCACAAGCGCCCCCTTGTGGCCGCGCACTATGCCCATCACCGCGCACATGCCCAGGCCCCGGCCGGTGAACTTTGTCGAGAAAAAGGGATCGAAAATCCGGTCCAGCACTCCGCGGTCCATTCCGCAGCCGGTGTCCCTCACTTCCAGGCAGACAAACCTTCCGGCCTGAGGTTTTTCTTCTATCCTGCTCTTGGTCAGGTATTCATCTTCGCAGTCAGCCATTGAGGTGGACACAGTGATCTCGCCGGTCCTTTCACCTATGGCTTCCGAGGCGTTGGCGACAAGGTTCATTATGACCTGCTGGACCTGGCCGGCATCGGCACTGATCAGATGGATACCGCTTGCAAGCTGGAAATTGAGCGATGTGTTCCTGGAAACAGACGCACGAAAAAGATGGGCGTTCTCCTCGATAAGCTCATTTATGTCGATATCGCCTATCATGAACCTTCCCTTGCCAGAATAGGCAAGCATCTGCCGGGTAAGGTCCGCCGCGGAGTGCGTGGCCTGAATGACCTGTTCGATATTGGACCGTGCCGGGGAAACACTCGACGTTGACACCAGGGCAAGGTCCAGGTTTCCCAGGATGGCCATGAGCAGATTATTGAAATCATGTGCGATGCCGCCCGCCATTACACCAAGGCTCTCAAGTTTCTGTGTCTGGAGCAGCCTGCGTTCCATGACAATGCGATGATCTTCCGCCTGTTTCCTTTCTGTGATGTCCCTGGCAAAAGCGCAGTTATACTCGCGGCCTTCGAATTCCACAAAATTGGTCTGCATCTCAACAGGAAAGGTCCTCCCGTCCCTAGCCCTGTGGACCGTTTCAAAGACCATGGCCTTCTTTTCCCTCAATTCCCGCCAGTGGTCTTTCCAGATATCCTCACTAAAGTCCCTGTCGATATCGTTCACTTTCATCCCGAGCAGTTCCTCGCGCGTATATCCCAGAACCCTGCAGGCGGTATCGTTCACGTAAATAAAGCGGGAACCAGCATCCGTCCAGAATGCCAGGTCAGCGGTGTGATCAATGGCAAACTGGGTTACCCTCAACGCCTCTTCGACATGCCTGCGCTCTGTGATGTCCCGGCCGAAACCGCACACGTACTCATTACCCTCTATATTCAGGTAGACCGACCTCATCTCTTTAAAGACCTTCCTGCCGTCCTTTGCAATATGGATCGTTTCAAAAGGAGCCTGATTGCCTGCCTTCAATTCTTCAAAGTGCGATGAGAACCGCGGACCGAAAAGGGGGTCGAAACCGAGAACGCCGATGCGAAGCATTTCTTCCCTGGTGTAGCCGAGGCCCGCTGCGGCCGCATCGTTCACATAGACAAGCTCACCATCGGGCTTGACCAGGTACACCTCTTCCGCTGACGCCTCGATCATCTGCCTGAAACGGGAAGGCTCTTCTGCCGGGGATGGCCCCTGACGGTCTTCCTTTGTCATAGATTATGTCCTGTTACACCTTCGGCAGCGAAAAAGATCAAAAGCAGCGGCAGTGGGACCGGTCGATGTGAAACCTGTCTGATCGCGACGGGGAATCGTTCAGTGTATCGCTTATCGTAAAAAAGGCCTGCCTCCATTATTTCATATGCGCCATTTTCTGGCAACATCTTATTCAGGCTAAAATACCGTCACTCCTGTCTGAATGAGGTGTTTCCGGCATGTTTTTCTGATATACTCATGTCATGCTGCAGCTCATCCGGGAGATCAACATCCTCTGGGAGGAAGTCTATCCTCACCTCGCACGGCACATCGGAGAAGTATACGGCCGAAGTGACGGCGACGTCCTGGAGGCCGGCCCCTTCTGCGGCGTCATATACGACCTTGCCAGGCAGCACAGGGGAAGCTCTTTCCAGGTGGCTTCTTTTCCTTCCGGCATGAAAGGTTTTTACGAAGATGAGATATCGAAAAGGGGCATGGGGGACACGATCAATGTCGTGGAAACAAGACCGTCCCTTACCGGCGTCGACGATGAAACCGCCGACCTTGTCGTTTTCAGGGGGGCCCTCTTTTTCCCCTCCCTCTTTCAGATCGACTATCAGGCAATCCGCCGCGTTTTGAAACCCGGCGGAACCGCCTTTGTCGGAGGCGGGTTCGGCAAGTACACTCCCGAGGAGGCTATCCGGCCGATAGCGCAGCGCTCACGGGAGCTGAACCTTCGCATCGGCAAGACGGAAGTAACTCCGGAAACGATACGACGGGACTTGGAAACAAACGATATAACGGATGGTTTTGAGATCGTCACCGAGGGCGGGTTGTGGGTAGTGCTAAAGAAATAGCTTAAACCGTTTGAACGTTCGAACAGCTTGAACGTTAAAAAACAAATGGCCTCCGACGTACATTCCTGACACCGGAGGTCATCTTTTTGGCTTTTGTTTTTAACGCTCAAACGGCTTAAGCGGTTCAAACGGCTGGAACCGTTCTTTATCCTCCCGCCAGGGGATCCATGTAGGCTTCCACGTGAACGGTGTCGCCCTCAAGGACTTTCCTCTTCAATCCTTCGGAAAATGAAAAATGGTTCTTTCCATTGAGGTACAGGTTGCGCAGGTCATCACCCATCTCACCCTTCTCCATGAACCTCAGGTAGGGGTACATGTCGGAGAGCTTCCCGAGAACGTCTTTCAGGGTATTGTTATCGCCCTTAAGCTCCACTTCCAGGGGAGGTTCAAAAACGTTTTTGATCCGAAGGTTCGAGTCCACCTTGACCTTGATCTTCATTTTCCACCTCCCGTTTCATCTTAACAACGCATATATTATACATCACAACCATACAAATGGACAGGGGCTATAAAACCGCTAAGCATAAAGAACGTGAAGCGTAAGGCGTGAAGAGTTAGAACTACAAAAGGCCGAGGTAAGTTGGTCAAGCATTTCTCACCTTACGCCTTACGCTTTACACCTTACGGTTTCTCAACACCTTACGCCTCACGGCTCACGGCATTTACTTACGCTTCACGTTCTTTTCGCGGCGGCCTCGACCGCTTCGACGATCTTCTTGTATCCCGTGCACCGGCAGATATTTGAAGAGATCGTCGTGATGATCTCCTTTTTCGTCGGCTTCTTGTTTCGGTCCAGAAGCGCCTTTGCGGTCATTATCATCCCGGAGGTACAGAAACCGCACTGGACGGCCCCTTTCTCCATGAAGGCCTCCTGCAGGGGGTGGAGCCTATCGTCCTGCTTCAGTCCTTCCACCGTCGTAATGACCGCACCATTGACCTCGGGTGTCAGCACAAGGCAGGACCTCATCGGTATCCCGTCCACCACAACGGTGCACGCGCCGCAGGAACCCATGCCGCAGGCCTCTTTCGCGCCTGTAAGGGCAAGTCTCTCCCGGAGGGTCTCGAGAAGGGTCTCGTAGGGCTTTACCTGGAGTGTGACCTTATCGCTGTTTACCTGGAAGGTAACTTTCATCGTCTTCATCACTTGCCCTCCTGCAAAGCTTTATTGAACGCCCTTTTCAACAGGACGCCGACCATTTTCTTGCGGTAGGCCGGAGTAAGTGTTGCATTCGCCACCGGTTTAGCCTCTGCATAGGCTTTTTCGGCGGCCTCCCTGACAGCGGCATCATTGACATTCTTAAGATCATACACACGGGGCACAAGGCCCACACCGCCGATACAGGCCCTGGCTTTTGTGCCTGCAACTGAAACGGCGACACCGACCAGGGGATAATCCATTGAATCCCGGATCCGCAGCTTCTCGTAGGCGCCCTTTGTCTTCTTCAAGGGGATCTGTATTTGCACAAGCATCTCCCCTTCCTCGAGGGCAAGCGGCTTTTTACCGTCACCGGTGAACAGGTTTTCCAGCTTCACCGTCCTGGCCCCCTTGGGCCCGGCAAGCTTTGCCTGAGCCGACAGGGTTATAAGTGCCGGGGCATTGTCACTGCAATAGTTCGCGAAGCATGCCTTCGCGCCCTGAACCACATTGCACGTCTTCCCCCCCATCTTGAAGCAGAACCCTCTTGCCGTCCGCCATTGAAGGGACTGGTTGTACTCAAGGCAGCGGGTGTCCTGGAGGATATTCCCCCCTATAGTGCCGCGCATTTGGAGGGTCTCACAGGAGGTCGCGTCGAGCGATTCATATAGGGCTGGGAAATATCCTTTTATTGCGGGATCGTTCTTCAGATCGAAGAGTGTGACATTGGCTCCTATCGACAACCAGCCGTCGCCGCGGGATATTGTCTTAAGTTCCTTGATACCCTTGAGGTCGATAACGGCCTTTGGTGCCGATAATCTCAGCTTCACCAGCGGCACAAGGTCCGTTCCACCGGCGAGATACTTCGCCTTTCCCTTATATCCCTTATACAGGGCAACAGCCTCGGCAATACTATTTGCTTTTTTGTATTCAAATTCAGGCAGGACCATTACTTCACCCCCTTCTTCCGTTCCAGTATGTTCATTACCCTGTCGGGCGTGAGAGGCAGTTCGCTGAATAGCTCACCTGTCGCGTTGGCAACGGCGCAGGCAACCGCGCTGTACGCGTTCATACGGACGGTGAGACCGCCTTCCTTTGCCCCGAATGGACCCGCGGGGTCTCGGGAGCTTATGATGATCGTATCCATATCGGGCATGTCACATGCCAGCGGCACCTTGTATTCAAGAAGGTCCGGGTTCAGCAGGTGCCCCTTGTCCCAGAGGTTCCCTTCCGTGATCGCCGCTACTCCCGCCTGCTGGATGGAGCCTTCCATCTGGCCCTCCACCGCCATCGGGTTGATGGCACGTCCGCAATCGTGGGCCGACGTGAAACGGGGCATCGTGATCTTTCCCGTCTCACTGTCGATGTTCACCTCGGCGACCGAAGTGCCGAAAGAAAAAGTACCCGCCATCTGGCCCCATGGCCTTGAAACCCATTCCCTCTCAAAATCGATGTTGGGGAAGAAGGAACCCGTCGCCACGATGGGCTCTCCCCTGAAGAATGCCTCCCTTACCACCCACGATATGGGCATCTTCTTGTCGGGTTTCTTTATGGAATATGCCAGCCCGTCCTTGAGACCGATCTCGGCTTCCTTCACGCCAAGTTTTTCCGATGCGATGGCAACGATCCTTTTGCGCGCGTTCTCACAGGCAACACGTACGGCATTGGCGCCCACGAAGGCGGCGGCCTGCGAATACGCGCCGGGATCAAGGTTGGTTACCTCCGTGTCTGCATTCACGAGGTTTATATCCCCCATCGGCACACCGAGGACCTCGGAGGCAACCTGGATCACCATAGATTCGTTGCCCTGTCCGTTGTCCACGAGCCCCGTCACGATCGTTACCTGGCCGTCGTCATTGATCTTGACATAACACGATGAACCTGAACGGAACCCCATGGGGAAACCGCACATGATGGCCACGCATCCCATGCCCACACCTTTGAGCCTGGAAGGTTTCGCCCATCTCTTCTTGAAATTGGTCTTTTCAGAGGCCGCGATGATCGTTTCCTTGAGACCGCAGCTCGTGATCTTCGACTTTGTCGCGGTCATTTCTCCGGACCTCAGGCCGTTCTTGAGACGTACTTCCACGGGGTCCATGCCGAGCTGTTTTGCCATGATGTCCATCTGGGCCTCATTCCCGGCGAGAAAAGCACGTCCGTGACAGCCGTACATCCCGCGGATGCCCTTGTTGGTGAACACCCTGTAACCGTTGTACCGGACATTGGGGAAACGATAGCACTCTTCGTAGACATAAAAGGGTATGGAAGTGGCGATGGGCCCCGTTGAACTGTAGGCCCCGCCGTCATAGATCACCTTGAAGTCCTTCGCCACGATGGTGCCGTCCTTTTTCATGCCGGTCTTTACCGTGGCGATCATATCGTGGACCTGCCTTGAGCTCGTGGCGTTCTCCTCACGCGAAAGAACAAGCTTCACCGGCCTGCCGGCCTTGATGGACAGAAGCGACGCCACCAGGTCGCCCGGTGCCACCTCTGACCGCCCGCCAAAGGCTCCGCCGGAATTGATATGGCGGATGCGAACCTTGTTCAGGGGCAGTTTGAGCATATTAGACAGCGCCTTGGCACGGACATGCGGGCCGGCATTCGGCATCCAGAGGTCAAGGTACCCGTTCACGTAGGAAGCGACAACAGCATAGGGCTCCATCATGGCGTAGGCCTCGCCTGCAGCCTTGAAGGTGTCTTCCCGGACAAGGAAGGCCTTTCCCATGGCCCTATCCACCTCCCCCACGTCAATATGGATATGGATGTTGATGTTGTTCTTGTACTCGCTGTGGATCTGCGGCGCGCCGTCCTTCATCGATTCGATGGGATCGTAGACGGCGGGCAGAGGCTCATAGTCCACCTTGATATACGAAAGTGCCTCCATCGCTGTTTCTTCGTCGACGGCCGCGACGGCCGCGACGTCTTCACCGATGTAACGGACCTTGTCGGTATGAAGCATGGCATGGTCCTGTGTATAGCGGAAAACTCCCCACTTGATGCCGTATCCGTCAAAACCGCTGATGGCCGCCTTCACACCAGGCACCTTCAGCGCCCGCTTGAGGTCAATGCGGACTATCTTCGCGTGCGGGTACGGGCTCCTGAGCACTTTCGCCACAAGCATGTTGGGAAACTTCAGGTCGGCCGTGTAACGAGCCTGGCCGGTAACCTTGGCAAGGGAATCGCTTCTTACGACCCTTTTGCCGACAATATTAAGATCATCCTTCATAGATGCCCCCTACCCTTTGTATTTCTCGCTCACATACGCCATGGATTCTTCCATGGCCTTAACGGTCAGGCCCAGGTCCTCTTCGGTGTGCCGGAAGCTGACATACGCGTGATGATGGGGAGTAAAAAAGAACCCCTTGCGGATCATCTGTGTGTAGAAATCAGTGCGCTTGTCCTTCTGCATCGCAGGATCACCCTTTGTGAAGGTCACAAAGAACATGGGCGCCACACCGGTCAGTTCGGCCCCCGTATTTTCGTATTTATCGATGATATTCTGTATCCTCTCCATCAAACGGCTGCCCTTATCCCATATATTGTCGATGACCTTTTCACGCTCCATGATCTCGATGGTCTTGAGGGCGGCAATGTAACCGTCGCTGTTCGGGAAGAACGTGGAAGAGATGAAGAGCTTCGATGCAGCCGCCATCATCACGTCCTTTTTCCCGGTGACGACGCTGATCGCGTGCCCATTGGCCATGCCCTTGCCGAGGACCGTCAGGTCAGGTGTGACACCGTAGAGCTCCTGCGCGCCACCCATCCTGAGTCTGAAGCAGGTGCGGACCTCGTCATATATCAAGACCGCGCCGTATTTGTCTGCAAGCTCTCTCACGCCTTCGAGGAAGCCAGGTTTGGGCACCTGCATCTTCTGATGAAGGGGGTGTCCGAAAGGCGTCATGATAATGGCCGCCGTCTGGTCTCCATGTTTCTTCATCAGGTCCGCAATCATGTCGAGATCGTTGTAGTGGAACTCATGGACGTCATCGTAGAACTTCTCGGGAATGCCGCCTTTCATTTCCACACACCAGTCATGCCATCCGTGGTAGCCGCAGCGCATGACCTTGACCCTTCCCGTGTATGCCCTGGCAATGCGTATGCTTGCCGTGGTCGCGTCGGAACCCGTTTTAAGGAAAATGCTCAGTTCCGCGGAAGGGACAAGAGCGTTGAGCTTCTTCGCAAGTTCGTTCTGGTAGGGCTGGGTGAGGGAAAAACAAAAACCCTTGTCCTTTATCTGCCGGATCACGGCGTCATCGACCTCTGATTCGCGATAGCCGAGGATAATGGGCCCGTAACCGCAGAGAAAATCAATGAATTCATTACCATCAACATCAATAAGCCTGCAGCCTTTACCGTATTCGAGAAAGATGGGATATTCCCCCATGATGAAATCGCCCGGCTTACGGGCGCCCAGGACCCCGCCGGGAACCAGCGTCTTGGCCTCTTCAAAAAGCTCTATACTTTTTGTGATATTTAATTTTGGAGCTTCTTTCATATAAACCCTCCTTATATTGGCACCCTCAAGTTTAAAGAGCGAACATTGACCGTATCGTTTCAGTCTGGTGTATCCTGGCGCCTCTCTTTAGCAGTTCGGCAAGAAACCTGTCCGGATCTATGCATCCCTCCGGGGCCACCACTCCCTTAACGGTGACTTCACCTGTGTCCATCATAAGGGCGGCAATAGATGCGGGAAGACCTGTTCCCGGCGCCATCCTGCCCACGATATCGGCCGTGTAGGTCACCTGTTTTCCCCCTCTCTCGCCTTTAACGATAACCTTCAGGCCTGATGCCTGGGGCCCGTTGTCCCTGCCTGCAGGTATCGTGTCCCAAAGTTTCAGGGTCATATCGTAGGGTACCACCTTTGCGCCTTTTACGTCCATGGGCTCATTACTGAGAAGACCCGTGGCCTTCTGCTCCTTGATGAGCTTGTCCACCCACAGCGGTATGAGGGCCCCCTTGATGACCACCGTTTTTACCCCCTTTATATAGCGGGGAATGGTAAACGGCTGGGGGTGGCCCACGTAGCTGATGAGGCACTCGCCAAGGGGTTCAAGGAAATGCTCCACCTCTTCCCCGCCGCCGCCTTCCACCTGAACCATCTCTCCGTCTATATACTGTGGGATCTTCCCGAGCACCATGTGGAGGCTGTGGTCCCAGGCCGCGCCGGCAAGCTCGGCAATGCTCACCACCCAGTAAAGGTAGATCTCGTCAACACGGTCCAGCCGGTCCGCGTACCATTTGACGAGCACGTTGTTCGTACCCGGGTCGGAACCCATTCCGGTCAGGACGGTTATACCCGCCTCTTTCGCCGCGGCATCGATATCGGAGGCGAAAAGGATCTGCGCCGCCTCGTAATCGTCGCAGATATCGATGTAATTCACCTTTGCTTCAACGGCCGCCCTGGCCACGGCAACAGCTGTCTTATAAAAAGGCCCCGCGCAGTTTACGACAACATCCGCACCCTTTATGGCGCCGACCATGCCGGCATGATCGTTAACATCGATCCTCACAAGGGACACCTTGTCGCTGGCGCGCAGTTTCTCCTGAACCCTGGCGGGATCGATGTTGATATCGCCAAGGATGACCTTCTCTATCCTCTCCTGCTTGATGAGGTCCCTGGCAACCCCCTGTCCCATGCCCCCTGTCCCGCCTATCACCAATACCTTCATTCGCCCTCCTTGCGGTCACTTTTGTTTTCGTCTCTTTGCGGTCTTATCATCATTTATTTATGTCGAAATCCCCTTCCAAAAGCTCCGTGAGCACCCCGTGAAGCTTGTTCGGGTGATGCACGAACGCATACCTTGTCCCGAAAAGCTCTCTCGGCTTCTTGTCGATGAGGTCGACGTTCCTGTCTTTGAGCTCCTGCATCGCATTCGTGAGGTCGTCAACCTTGTAGGATATGAGGAAAACTCCTTCCCCCCGCTTGTCGATGAATTTCGCCACCTCCCCGTCAGGCGCCGTCGATTCCATGAACTCCACGGCCACCTCGCCTATGTAATACCTCGAAACCTTTATTTTTTCAGAGTCAGCCGTATACTCACACGAAGGAACCAATCCGAAATCGTCCCGGTACACCCGTTTCGTCTCTTCGAGATCTTTGACAGCAAAACAGATATGGTCGATCCTTTCAATCTTCATATCAGCCCCCTTCACCCCTTCTCATTTGCCTTCTCTTTTAACGCCTTTAATATCTTTTCAGGCGTAATAGGAAGATCTTTGATCCTGACCCCCACAGCATCGTAGATGGCATTCGCAATTGCTGGAGCGGTCGGAACAAGGCCCGGCTCCCCGATACCCTTCGCACCGAAGGGACCTGCATGCTCGTCGGACTCGACGATGACTGCCTGAACAGGTGGTATATCTCTGGCAGTCGGCATCTTATAATCCAAGAAATTGCCGTTTTTCAAATATCCCTTGTCGTAGATCATCCTCTCGCCAAGGGCATATCCAATGCCCTGGAGACCGCCGCCATAGATCTGGCCTTCGAGCAGCAAAGGGTTGATCGCCTTCCCCACATCGTGTGCGGCGATGTAGTTGAGGATCTTCACCTGACCAGTTTCTTTGTCCACCTCAACTTCAACACCGTGGGCGCCATAAGCATACGCCACAGAAAGGTTGCCCCTGAAGGTCTGATCAAAATTTTCGTTAGGCGGGTCATAGAAATGTTCCGCGACGAGCATCCGGCCGCCCAGTGTGTAGTGCACCTTCCGCAATACCTTCCCGAGAGGAATGTTCTTTTCTTTATCGTTCCTCGAGAAGATCACACCATCCATCATTTCCAGAGCCTCCACGGGCTCGCCGAGGTTTTTCGCCGCGATCTCCATTATCTGGTCCTTTATCTTTTTGGCAGCGCCGAGGGCCGAGTTGCCAGCCACGAAAGTTGTCCTGCTGGCATGGGCCCCGACGTCCCATGGACATACGTCTGTGTCGTTGTTGATAACATTGATATCATCCATACTGACGCCAAGCACCTCAGCTACGATCTGGGAAATGATCGTCTCCGAACCCTGGCCGATCTCGGAAGACCCGGTTATGACATCGACCTTTCCATTGTCGTCGACCTTGATGATCGTACCGCAACCGTCGGATTTGTACACTCTGGCAGCGCCGCCCACGTGGATGAGGGACGCCATGCCAACACCCCTGCCGTTGTGCTTTCCAATTTTATCCTTCCAGCCGAGCCTTTTCACCACCTCTTCTATACAATCCTTCATTCCGCAGGAAGTGATCCTGAAATTCTGGGGCGTCACCTCGCCCGATTCGTTCACGTTGATGCGGCGTATCTCAAGAGGATCGATACCCGCCTTCTCGGCAAGCTGATCGAGACATGATTCTATAGCAAACGTTGCCTGTGGGTTCCCATAGCCACGGAACGCCTGGCAGTAAGTGTTGTTGGTGTAGACACACTTTGCCGTATATTTGATGTTGGGCACCTTGTAAAGAGATGAGATGGGCACCATCATGACGGAAGGCGTAGTCGCGCCCCAGGATGTATAAGCACCGTTGTCGAGGACCATTTCCATTTCGCGGAAAGTGAGCCTGCCGTCCTTGTCGCATCCCTGGGATATCTTTGTTATCGTGCACTGCCTCGGTGACGTGGCAAAGAATTCTTCCTCTCGGGAGAATACTATCTTCACGGGCTTTCTCGCTTTCATCGCCAGGAGGATTGCAATGTATTCATAGGCATATGTATCGAGCTTGCTGCCGAAACCTCCTCCTATAACGGCCTGTATAACCCTTACCCGCTTTTTCTTCAAACCGAAGGCTTTGAGCGCCTCCAGAAAATCATTCTGTGCCAGCGATGGTATCTGGGTGTTGCTGTAAACGGTCAGATTATTGCTCGCGTCAAAGGAGGCTATGCAACCGCTCGTGCCGAGACAGCAGTGCGTCACCCACTGCGTGCTGAAGGTGTCCTCGGCGATGAATGCCGACTCTTTTTTCGCTGCTTCCACATCACCGTGGACAAATTTCCAGGGCATCTTCAGGACATTCGATTTGAACTCATCATGTATTAGAGCTGACCCTTCCTTCATGGCCTCAAGGGGGTCGAAGATCCCGGTCAGTTCTTCATATTCGACCTCAATGAGGTCAAGGGCCTCTTCGGCGATCTCTTCGCTTATGGCCGCCACTGCCGCTATCTCATCCCTCGTCGACAGCACTTTGCCTGACTTGAGGGGAGGGTTGTCTTTCAGGAAGCCGAACTTGAAGTTATTGGGCACGTCGGCACCGGTTAGTACGACCTTCACGCCGGGCAGCGCCTCTGCCCTGCCGGTATCGATCTTCACTATCCTGGCATGCGGATATTTGCTGTACAGGATCTTGCCGTAGAGCATGCCGGGCACCTTCATGTCTTGTATATATATGGCGTCGCCGGTAGCCTTCAGGGGAGCGTCTTTCTTCGGTATTCTTTGTCCTACTATCTTGAGATCGCCCATACTCACCTCCCACCCGCAACGGATTTTATGGCGTCGATGATCTTCACATAGCCGGTGCATCTGCACAGGTTGCCCTCTATGCTCTCCTTGATCTCGTCTTCTGTCGGTTTTTCCTTTTCATCAAGAAGCGCCTTTGAAGACATGATCATGCCGGGGATGCAAAAACCGCACTGAACGGCGCCTTCATCAACAAAAGCCTTCTGGAGCGGGTCGAGTTCGCCGTTTTTCGCCATGAGACCTTCAATGGTCACGATCTTCCTGCCTTCGGCCTCCAGAACAGGGTAGATGCATGAATTTATGGCCTGACCGTCAACAATAACTGTGCACGCGCCGCACTCACCATAACCGCAACCTTCTTTTGTCCCTGTCATCTCCATGATATTTCTGAGAAAATAAAGGAGCGTCCACTTGGGATCGACCTCGACGACTACCTTTTCATTGTTCAATGTGAATGTGATCTCTTTTTTCATTGTCCACCCCCTACCATAGCCTTTCTGGCCAGATCGTATCATCGGGCCTGATGACGCGGTCTACGGCCTTCAGGATTGCCCGCTTCGTGAGCACCTTCACCATGTCCCGGCGGTACCATGCCTCACCGCGGATGCTGTCTCTCGGCTGTGATTCAGACGCCGCGATCTCACCGAGCTCTTCGAAGAGCTTCTCTGAGATTACCTTACCCCTCATGGCCTCTTCGGCTTTCTTCGCCCTTATCGGCCTTGGAGCAACAACACCCATGGCTATCCGCACATCCTCACACACAAGATTTTCATCCTCGAGCTTCTTGAGTATATTGGAGATGCTGTCGACGGTACAAAATGCATCCTTGCAGCCAACCTCGCTGCCGCCGATCTTTATGGTGACCCGCGCGGCCACCCCCAGCATGGGGAGGTCCATCGCCTGTCTTCTCGTATGTTTTATATATGCTGAGCCCGTGTTCTCCCCAAAAGCTGGCATGTTAAACCCTTTTACGATCTCGCCCGCCTCCAGGGCCACCTTGTTGGGCCCCAGAAAGAAATCATCGATGGGGACCTCTCGTTCCCCTTTCTTTCCCACGATGGCAACCTTCGCGTCGAGAACCAGGAGCGGACATGCCGTATCCGCCGACGGTGCCGCGTTGCAGATGTTCCCGCCCATGGTGGCAACATTGCGTATCTGCCGGGAACCGACCTTGTTCGCCGCGTCAGCGAGAGCGCAGTATCGTTTCTGAATGAATTCGTTCTTCGCTATCGCGTTGTGGGTAACGGCGCTCCCGATCCTAAGACCGCCTTCGGTCTCCATGTAAGCAAGGTCGCCAATGTTCCTCAAGGAAATAAGACAATTCGGGGCAAGCTTTTTCTGCCGGATCAGCACCATCACGTCGGTGCCGCCGGCGATGTACTTCGCGTTTTCGAGGCCCTCCATGAGGTCGATGGCCTCCTTGACAGTTTGCGGCTTATGGTATTCGAAACCTTTCACAATACCCTCCTTTTTGAAGCATCCTTTCTACTCACCCAATTATCTGTAAATCTCTATTTTATAAAGCATCCTTTCTACTTGCCCGATCACACTACGCGTCCCTGTTGTCATAAACCCTTTTCGTCTTGCGTTCCGACCTCGGCAGTGAGCCGTAGTCCTCAACCTCCACGTCGCAGCTCACCAGTATCTGCCTCTTGATCTCTTTCTCTATTGCCTTCCTGATGTGCTTGTCCGAATCGTGCGAATGGGACACGCCCTGCGCCCTCTCCACCCTGATGGTCATGTGGTCCTTGCCGCCCTTGTCCTTCCTGTACAGGACAACCTGGTATTCGCTGCCGACCTCCCTGATATTGGACAGTATCTGATCGATATGGCTCGGGTAGATGTTGACGGCCCTGAAGATGAACATGTCGTCGCTGCGTCCCAGGATCCTGTCGTGCCTGGGCATGAGGCTTCCGCAGGGACACACACCGGGTATGATCTTTGTCAGGTCTCTCGTGCGGTAACGGATCAGCGGCGCCGCCTCCTTGCGAAGCGTCGTCACCACCATCTCGCCCACCTCTCCTTCCGGCACCGGTTCGAGCGTCTCGGGATCGAGTATCTCGAGTATATAGTAGTCGGCCCAGTAATGTATGCCCGTGTGGTAACGGCAGTCGAGACCCGTCCCCGGACCGTACAGTTCGGTCATTCCGGGGATATCGAAGAGCTGGTCGTAGGCAACCCCGGAAAGCTCCGATATCCTGGCGCGCATGGCGTCACTTGCCCGCTCTGAACCGAAGATCATCTTCTTGAGCGCGATCTTGCCCTTGAGCCCGCGCTCTTCGATGAGCTCCGCCATCAAAAGCCCCATGGAGGCGGTGCAGGTCATGGCGGTGGTACCGAAATCTTCGAGGAACTGGCACTGCATGTCCGTGTTGCCGGGGCCGATGGGGATCGACATGGCACCGAAGCGCTCGCAACCGTTCTGAAAACCCCAGCCTGCGGTCCAGACGCCATAACCCACGGCGATCTGGATCCTGTCCTCGGGTGTGCAGTCGGCATACGAATAGCAACGGGCAAACATATTGGCCCAGTCGTCAACGTCTTTCGCGGTGTAGCAGAGCACCTTTCTCTTGCCCGTTGTCCCGCTTGACGCATGGATACGGACAACCTTTTCAAAGGGAACGCTCCTGAGCGGAAAGGGATACCCCTCCTGGAGGTCCTTGCTCGTTGTGAACGGCAGTTTGCGAATGTCTTCCAGCGACTTTATATCTCCGGGTTTTACCCCGGCCTCGTCAAGTTTCCTCCGGTAATGCTCGGATCCGTTGTAGGCATGCTCCACCGTCCATTTGAGTCCGTCTAACTGGAGAACTTTCAATTCCTTTTCCGATTTCACTTTTGTGTCGAATGGCCGCTCCATAACAATGTCCTCCTCTTTGGTCCGCAACGCATGACGCGTTACGCTATATCGCTGATCACTTTCTCAGTTTCTTCGTTTCTTCTGGATCGATCTCGAGAGTTTCCGGATCGATGGCCACACCATAGTCCGCGCGCGCCTTTTCAAAACTGATGTATCCTTCAAGAACGTCGCCGAGCACCATTTCAGGATCACGTTCGAAAGGATTGCCGTACCCTCCCCCGCCGGGCGCATCGATGGTCACCACATCTCCCGGTCTGAGCTGGGTCAATCCATAGGAATTGCCCGGCACACCGTTCACAAGGAACTGCGCCCTGGCGCCTGGTTTGCCTCCGAAAAGGCCCTCTGCGGGATAGATGTACCGGCCCGCCTGGATGCCCAGGTTGACCGGCGGGATCGGGGCATATTCATCGTCAGGTATCCTGAATATCTCCCTCTTGCCAAGACCGCCCTTCATCCTGCCTGTTCCGCCGGAATCGGAGAGTATCTCGCGTTTCTCCACGATAAGCGGGGTATCGCTTTCGAATATCTCCACGGGCGTGTTGGCGCCGTTGGCCGGAAATATGTAGACGTAGTTGCCATCATTGGCGGCACCGGCACCCATACCCCCGCCCCTTATGATAACGCTGTGCCACGGCTTCGCGTCCTTTCTCTTCCCGTAAAAGACATTCATTGCGGCAGGGGTACCGCCTGAGGCGGCGATGACCTTGGCTGGCAGGACATCAGACAGGGCGCGGTAGATGACCTCCGTGAGGAAATGGCCCACGCCCATTCTCGCCGCAACCGCTGCGGGGAACTTGCAGTTGATCACAGTGCCCTCGGGCGCGGTGAGCGATATAGGCCTCGCACAGCCTTCGTTATTGGGAATGTCCGGAGCGAACATGCTCTTGACCGCCATGAAGACGTAGGCATAGGTAAAATTGTAGACCACGTTTCCGCCCCAGTTCACCTGTCCCGATGAACCGTCAAGGTCTACGATGATATCGCTCCCTTTTATTTCGACCTTCGCCTCGATGACGATGTCATCGTTTCCCTTCATCTGCTCGATGACGCCCCTCGTCCGGTAGACGCCGTCCGGGATCTTTTCGATCTCTTCCCTCATGCTCTTCTCGGTGAGACCTATGATCTGGTCCGCAAGGTCGTCAAGGTTCTCGAGGTCGCTCTCTTTGAGCATCTGGCAGATCTTTTCACCGCAGACATGGTTTGCCGCGACCTGCGAGCGGATATCCCCTATCACCTCGTCGGGCGTCCTCACGTTCCACCGGATCATGTCGAGAACAGACTGGTTGAGGGCACCCCTGTCATAGAGCCTTACAAGGGGAATGAAAAGACCCTCTTCGAAAACATCATGGTTGTCGGACGCCACCCTGCCGCCGATATCCGAATGATGGAACACGCAGGCAGTGAAGGCCACCAGTTTTTCCTTGTAGAATATCGGGCTCATGACACAGACGTCGTTGAGATGACCGGCGAGCGCCCATGGGTCGTTGGTGATAAAGGCATCTCCCGGATTATAATAGTCGATGGGATACTTGTTGACAAGGTTCTTGATGCCAAGGGCCATGGCGCCCGACTGTCCCGGGGTCGCAAAACTCCCCTGCGCCAGTTCCCTCCCGTGACGGTCGGTGAACATGCAGGTATAGTCATGGGCATCCCGAAGGAGGCTGGAAAAAGCGGTACGTGCAACACTCCCGTCCGCCTCATCGACGATGGAAATAAGCCTTCTCCATAAAATCTCCAATGTTATCGGATCAAATGTGCGCGCCATCTTCATACCTCCTTGAGATCTATCCAGAGAAATCCGAAATCATCAACGGATATGCGGGCGTCTTCACCCACTATGAGGGTCGATTCCTTTTCCTCGATGATCGCGGGGCCCTGGAACTTCGCCGATGGAAAAAGCTTGTAGCGGTCGTAGACGGTGTAGGGGATAAAGTCCTTCGCTATGGGCGAATATGCCGGGCGCTGCCCCTTCACCGCATTATCCAGGGTCTGGCCCTTCCCGTCCAGTTTCGGCAGCTGCAGGAGCTTTTCGGGAAGACTTGCCCTGACCTTGAAGTTGATGAACTCCACCTCGGAGTCGGGATAGGTCCTGCCGTAGAGCTTTTCGTAGGCATCATCGAAAAGCTTCCGAATCTGCACCTTCGCCAGCTTCGTGAACTCGCCCGGCGGCACAGGGATGTTCATCTCCGAGCCCTGTCCCACAAAACGCATGTCAAGGGACCTTTCGAAGCGGATCGTGTCCTGGGTGGCCTCCTTCTTGAGTATCTTCGACGCATCGTCTTCAAGACCCCTGAAGATGTCCTCTATATCGTCAAAGGAAACATCGGAGAGGGACACCTTGTGGCTGCGCAACAGGTCGAAGGCCCTGGGGGCGGTAAAGAACCCCATTGCGGACCCAACCCCGGCGTTGGGCGGAATGAGCATCCTGGGCGCGCCAAGTTTTTTCGCAAGGCCGTATGCGTGAACAGGCCCCGCCCCGCCGAAAGCAGATATGGTGACGATCTTCGGGTTACCCCCCTTCTCGGCTATGTGCGTCTTGGCCGCGGCCGCCATCGTTTCGTTGATGAGGTCGTGGATCCCCCAGACGGCCTGAATGAATGAAACACCGAGGGGTTTCGCGATCTTCTCCTCAACGCCGCGGCGGGCCCCTTCTTTATCGAGCTTCATCGTCCCGCCGAGGAAATAGCCCTCGTCAAGGTAACCGAGCAGGAGGTCTGCATCGGTCACGCAGGGGTCCGCTCCTCCCCTGCCGTAACAGATTGGGCCCGGTGCGGCCCCGGAGCTTTCAGGACCGACCTGGAGCGTCCCGAGCTTGCTCACCTTCGCGATGCTCCCTCCTCCGGCGCCTATCTCCATAAGGTCCACAACAGGCACCTGGATCGTAAGGCCGCTGCCCTTCATGAACCTCTGGACTCGTCCCACTTCGAAGGTGGGCACAACACCGGCGACGCCTTTCTGGATAAGACACGATTTGGCAGTCGTACCGCCCATGTCAAAACAGAACATCTCGGGGATGTTGAAATGCTTTCCATAATATTGACCGGCGATGACCGCGGCGGTCGGCCCCGATTCGATGATCCTCACGGGGAACTCTGCGGCCGTTTCCACCGAGGTAACACCTCCGCTGGAAAGCATTATGAAGAGCTTGCCCGTAAAACCGATCGATTCAAGCCTGCCGGAAAGCTTTGACAGATAACGCCCGGTAAGCGGTTTAACATAGGCATTGGTCACCGTGGTGCTCGTCCTCTCATACTCCTTTATCTGCGGCAGCACGTGATATGAGACCGAGGTGGAGACCCCGGGGGCTTCCCTGTTTATGATCTCTTCGATCATGCGCTCGTGAACGGGATTTTCGAAAGAGTTTATGAGGCAGACGGCTATCGACTCGACACCCATACCGACAAGCTCGCGCACCGCCCTCAGTGCGTCCCCCGGATCAAGGGGTGTGAGTATGGTCCCGTCGCTTCTGATCCTCTCGTTCACCTCAACGCGGTATCTCCTCGGTATGAGCGGCTGAGGGAATTCGGCAAAGATATCGTATGGCGCATAGCGGATCTCGCGTCCGATCTCCAGTATGTCCCTGAAGCCCTTTGTCGTGATGAGCCCGGTCCTGGCTCCCTTTCTTTCTATGATGGAATTTATCACGAGCGTCGTTCCGTGTATCAGCTCGTCAAGCTTGCCCACAAAATCGGGTGTCACCGCCTCCAGCGCCCTGATGCCTTCTTCCACTGCGTCGGAGGGGTCCTGCGGAGTGGTCAGGCACTTTCCGGTCTTTATCTCTCCCGTTTTATCGTCAAGCAGAACAAAGTCAGTGAAGGTGCCGCCAATATCACAACCCAGCCGGTAATACCTGTCTTGCATGTGATCCCCCTTTTTAAAAACCGTTTCAACAGCTCGAACCGCTTGAACCGTTTCAACTGCTGCAAACAATCAATACAAAAAAGCTTCTCTCGCTGCTCCAGCTAACTGCTAAAACAGGCTTGGTTCGTCAAATTCGCCGAAAACATCCCTGAACACCCTGGCCATCTCGCCCACGGTCGCGTATGCCTTACAGCATTCCACCAGATAGGGCATGACGTTCTTTCCGGCCTTCGCGGCGGTCTCGAGCTCGCCAAGCGTGCGCGCCACTTCCCGGCCGTTGCGCTCACTGCGCAGTTGTTTCAGGCTGGCGATCTGTTTCTCCGCGGACTCCCCGGTATATTCGTGGAGCTCCACGTCCATGGGTTCGCCTTCCGTGTGGATATTGAGGCCGACCTTCTTGAGCTCTCCCGACTGGAGGCCTTTTTCATATTCATAGGCCTGCATGGATACAAGTCGCTGGATGTACCCGGTGGCAACCGCCTGCACGATCCCGCCGACCTTGTCGATCTTGGCCATCTCCTCTTCGATCTTCTGTTCCATTTCCTTGGTGATGGTCTCGATGAAATAACTGCCGGCGAGCGGGTCCACGGTGTCCCTGAGCCCTATCTCATCCATCAGGAGCTGCAATGTGCGCAGCGATATGATGGCGGAGTGGGGTGTCGGAATGGTGTACGCCTCGTCGTAGCTGCAAAGGGCTATCGTCTGTGCCCCGGCCAGCGCGGCTGAGAGCGCATAGTATGCCCCGCGCATGATGTTGTTCTCGGGCTGTGCCTTGGTAAGACCGTAGCCTCCGCCGCCGAAAAGGCCCCTTAGGTACATGTTGGAGTCCTTCTTGACGCCGTATTTTTCCTTGAGGTTCCGGGCCCAGAGTTTCCTTGCCGCCCTGAACTTCGCCACCTGCTCCCATATATTACCGAAGACATTGAGGTTGAACGAGAACCGGCCAACGAAATCGTCCACGTCATAGCCGCGTTTCAGGACATTGTCTATATAGGCATTTGCAATGAGTATGGCGTATCCGATCTCCTGCGCCGGCGTTGCCCCTGATTCCCGGATGTGGTACCCGCAGATGCTCACGGGGTTCGTCCGGGGCAGCACGTTCATGGAATATTCAATGGTGTCGCCGATAAGATTCACCGCCGGCTCGACGGGGAAGATCCATGAACCCCTGCCGATCATCTCTTTCAGGATGTCGTTCTGCGGGGTTGCCGATATTTTCTTCGGATCAAAACCGAATTTTTCTGCGACCGCCTGGTACATGGCAAGCATTATGGAGGCGACGGCATTGATCGTGAGGCCGGACCCGATCTTCTCCAGGTTGATGCCGCTGAAGGCTATCTCGAAATCGCGAAGTGAATCGATGGCCATTCCCACCCTGCCCACCTCACCCTCGGCCATGGGATCGTCGGAATCATACCCCATCTGCGTCGGCAGGTCGAAGGCCACGTTGAGCCCTGTCTGTCCGTGGGATATCATGAGCTTGAAACGCTCGTTGGATTCCTCGGGTGTCCCGAAACCTGTGTACTGTCTCGTCGTCCACGCCCTGCTTCGGAACCCTTCAGAGTGAATACCGCGGGTGAAGGGGTACTGGCCAGGCTGGGCCAGGTCCTTCTCATAGGAAAATCCCACGCGCTCCAAGTCCTCGGGGCCATAGACGGTCTTTACGTGTATGCCCGACTGCAGGGTCACATCGGTGATACGGTCCTTTTCGTCCTTTGTATATTTGGCTACTCCCATTATATCCTCCTCAGGACTTCTTCACGTTTTCGTTGATATAACCTATGATCTCGGAGAACGGGGTCCCTCCCGGAAAGATACCGCGGACGCCCAGCTCCTGAAGCCTGGGGATGTCACGCGCCGGTATGACGCCTCCTACAACGACCATCTTGTCGTCGATGCCCTCCTGCTTCGCCAGCTTCACAAGCTTTTGAGTGATCGGGATATGGGCACCGCTCATGATGGAAAGACCGATGACATCCACATCCTCCTGGATCGCGATCCTGATTATCTGGTCAACGGTTCTGTGAAGGCCTGTATAAATGACCTCCATGCCGGCTTCCTTGAGGGCATGCGCAACCACCTTCGCTCCACGGTCATGCCCGTCCAACCCCGGCTTAGCAACCAATACTTTAATATGCCTCGTTTCCAAGCGCCCCTCCTTGTTCGTTTCATCAACTTAAGTGCCTGCCGCGCCAGTGTTAAACCGAGTGACCGGCATCAAGCTCCCGGATAATGATGTCCAAACCTCTCAGAATATGCTTCTTTACCAGGTCTTCGACCTTTTTCTTGTCTTTCTCGCGCATGGCCTTCACCATTTCCTCGTGGTCCTTGAGGGAAACCTGCGCGTGGTGCTGCGATGTCAGAAGAGGCCTGCGGTAGCGATGTATCTCGTCCCGAAAGCTGTTGATAAGGGAGTAAAGCTTCATGCTTCCCGCGGCCTTATAAATGATCTCGTGGAACTGTGTGTTGAGCTGCATGAGCTTTTCCGTATCGCCTTTTTCGAAGGATGTCCTGTAAGCCTTGATGCTGTTTTCAAGCTTTTTCAATATGCCGTCGGTGAGATGCTCGGTTGCAAGATAGGCGGCGTAGCTCTCCAGAAGGGCCCTTATACCGAGCGTTTCCTCTATCTCTTCCTTGGAGTGGCCTTTTACCGCGAACCCCCTTCCACCCGTCTTCTCCACGAGGCCTTCCTGCTCCAGCTTCTTCACCGCCTCCCGCACCGGGACCCGGCTAACCTTCATCTGGGCTGAAAGCTGGCTTTCGATGAGCCTCTGTCCGGGGGGAAGATCACCCGAGATGATCGCCTGCTTAAGATAATCATACGCGACGTCTCCCATGGAGCGCGGCTTTCCCAGAGGCCTTATGCCTTTTAAACGACCCGTCTTTACAGGTACCTTTTTAGCTTTATCTGCCATACCAGTCATTCATCTCCTGTCCGGTTGTCTTCATCACACGGATCATCCATACCGGTACTGAACGCCATATTCTCCATCGGGGTATTCCCAGGTTATGGAACCGTAAGTGCAGGCAATGAGACAGGTGCCGCATTCAAGGCATCCCGCGTATTCGACAACCATTTCACCTGTTTCCTCATTGAGGGAATACAGATGTGCCGGGCAAACCGCTATGCACATGCGCTCCCTGCAGCCCGAGCATTTGGACTGATCAAAGAGGATGTGGCTTTTTTTGTCGTTCTTCATCGCGTTAAGGGCAATCTTTTCTTCGACTTTCATCGTCACACCTTCCTCGCGGCCATGAGGTCCCTGACGGTCTCCATGTTGAGAACGTGTTTTTTCGCAACCCTCTTTGCCGTTTTGTAAAGACTTTCCTTCGGCCCGTCTCCGATCGTGAAAAGCTCATCGAAAAGTTCGCACATGAACCTCGGATATACGGTAAAAAAGCGCTGTCTGTCGAGGACCTCTTTGGAATGACGGAAGGTCTCCATGTCTTGGAGAACAAAGCTCTCCCGCAGCTTTTTTTCATAACGGGAAAGGCTTCCCTCCGAAAGATCGTTCTGTTCCAGTGCCTCTATGGCGGTATCGGCCGCCATAACGCCTGATGCGATGGCGAACTCCATGCCGCGCACGGTAAGCCCCAGGTTGAGGGCGAACCCCGCCGCGTCCCCCGAGACAAGCATTCCGCCGGTGTACAATTTCGGAACGGTCCCGATACCTGCCTCGGATATGAGGTGCGCGGAGTATTCCTTGAGCTCGCCGCCTCTGATCCACCGCTGCACCTCAGGCCTTTTGGTAAACTCCTCCATGAGGTCCGGCGCCGTCGTGGCCCCTTTGCGCCTGCTGAGCGCATCAATGCCGACAACAAGGCCAAGTGACAGGGTATCCCGGTTCGTATAGAGAAACCCTCCTCCGAACATGCCCCGCGTGATCGAGCCCATGAAGAGCCCCGCCGCGCCTTCATCGGGCCCGAGCCCGAAGCGCTCTTCGATCGTCTTCTCATCGAGCTGATATATTTCTTTCATGGCAACAGCGAAGTTTTCCGGCTTATGGGGCTGTCTCAACCCCGCCTTCTGCGCAAGGAAAGAGAGGGCTCCGTCGGCTGCAATGACCACATGCGCGCCTATCTCTTCACTGCCCGACCTGATGCCTGCCACGTGTCCGTCTTCCCAAAGGAGGTCGTCAACCTTCTTTTTTGGGATGATGAACGCGCCTTTCGCGGCCGCCTGGTCGGCGAACCAGCTGTCAAATTTCGCCCTGAGCACGGTATGGCTCATATAAGGTTCTTTTTTCCATTTTTCGTTGCCGTACTCGAACTGGAGACCAGAGCTTTCATCAAGGACAGTTATCAACTCCTTGACGACGCGCCGCTCAAAAGGAGCACTGTCGACAATCTCCGGCAGGTATTTCCTGACGGGACTCATATAGATCCTTCCGCCTGTCACGTTCTTGCTTCCAGGCGCATCACCGCGCTCAAGGAGAATGACCTGTTTGCCGGCTCCCGCGAGCCGGTACGCGGCGGAAAGTCCCGCAAGGCCCCCGCCGACAACAATGGCATCTATCTTATCCAAAAAACACCTACCCTTCCTTTCTCTTCTTCAGTTCCTGGGTCATCGCAGGCAGCACCTCGAACAGGTCGCCCACGATCCCGTAATTGGCATAGTTGAAGATGATCGCGTTGGGGTCGCGGTTGATCGCGAGCACAACCTTTGATGTGTCCATTCCCATTATATGGTGGATGGCGCCAGAGATACCGGCGCCTATATAGAGCTTTGGCGATACCGTCTTGCCGCTCTTTCCGATCTGGTCAGCCTGCTCGCGCCATTTGGCGTCAACCACCGACCTTGTGGCCCCGACAGTGGCGCCGATAGCACCGGCAAGCTCTTCTATCAGGTTGAAATTCTCCGCCGCCTTGAGGCCGCGCCCTCCTGCCACGATCAGGTCCGCTTCGGTCAGATCGACCGTGTCCCTTGATGCTTCTTCAACGCGCACCACCTTCGTGTGTATCGTATCCGGAGATATCCCGGCTGTCTTTTCAATGTATTCGCCGCCCTTCTCCTGCGCCTCTCCCATGGCAAAGCTGTTGGGCCTTACCGTCAGGATCACGGGGGATGTAGAAAAAACCACTTCGGCAAACACCTTGCCGCCGAACATGGGCCGCACAAACGTCATCGGTTCATTGAGCCAGTTTGCCCCCGTCACATCGGAGGCAATGCCCGTTTCAAGCAGGACCGCCACCCGTGGAAGGAAATCACGGCCTATCCCGGTGGCACCGGCAATGACCATTTTCGCCCCTCCCTCCCTCGCATAGCCGGCAAGCGCCCGTGCATAACCCTCGGGGCTGTAGACCGCAAGCTCGGGATCCGTAAAATGGACAAGCTTTTCAGTGTATGACAGGAGCTTGTCCCTGGCCGCATCGGGCAATCTGCCGATACAGACCGCCTCGACACTGAACCGGCCGTTCTGTGCAAATCTGGCAGCTTCACACAGCAACTCCAGGGAGACCTTTCTGGGCCCATCACCCTTTATTTCCACAAAAACCAGGACCTTGTCCATATTTAGCCCCCTATCTTATATCACTCTTTCAACTTCTGTCAGGATCCTCACGGCCTCGGCGGCGGCATGCGCGGGTTCGCCTTCGATGAACTGCACCGCAGGCCTTTTCTTTGGAGGCAGATATTGAAGTATTTTCGTCTTCGATCCGCCCGGCCCCGCCATATCCCTGGTCAATCCCAGGTCTTCCACCGTCAGCTTCGGTATTTGCACCTTCATGGCCTTCATTACACCGGTGATGAGCGGCACCCTTGGTTCGTTGAGGCCTTTCTGCGCGGTGAATACGGCGGGGAGCGCCACTTCGATGACCTCCTTCGCACCCTCAAAGGCTGATTCCGCGACCGTCTTACCATCTGCGATATCAAGCTTGACCACAACACCGACATGGGGCAGTCCAAGGAACTGCGCGATCATCTGAGGCACTTCGCCGCGGTCTGCGTCGATGGCCTGTCTCCCGCAAAGGACGATATCGAACATCTCCTTTTCAAGGGCCCGGCTGAGAACAAGCGCCGTGTTGTAACCGTCGCCCGCTGCGAAGCCCTCATCTTCTATGAGCATCGCCTCGTCGGCACCCATTGCGATTGCCGTCCTGAGCGCCTCTATCGCCTTCGCGCTCCCGAGTGTTATGGCCTTTACCTTGCCGCCGTGCGCCTCTCTTATCTTCAGCGCCTCTTCAATCGCATATTCGTCAAAGAGATTTATAGCGAACTTGGGCTCGATGTTGAGGTCCTTCCCTTCCGAGCCGATCTCCACCAATGCCTCCGGATCCGGCACCTGTTTGATGAGCACTAAAATATCCATTTCATCGCACCCCTTAAAGTCTTTTCACCCGGTCAGAGGCTTTCACGCCTTGCCGATCAGCATCCTTCCCATGAAATCCTTGAGTATCTCGTGTGTCCCGCCTCCATAAAGGAGGAACCTGGCATCCCTGAAATGCCGCTGGGGGTTGTACTCATTGGCAAAAGCGTTTGCGCCCCAGATCCTTGTCACTTCGTCGACAACCTTGAGACACGTTTCCGTCGCAAACATTTTCGCCATGGCCGCTTCCAGACGGCTTGGCAGTTTTTCCTTGATCTTCCACGCGGCGGAATAAATAAGAAGCCTGCTCGCCTCCATCTCCGTCGCCATGTCGGCGAATTTCGCCCTGATAAGCTGGTAATTACCGATCGTTTTTCCGAAGGCTATTCTCTTTCTGGCGTATTCCAGACCCTCGTCGTATGCCGCCTGGGCGATACCCATCGCCATGGCTGCCGTCATAACCCTCACTTCGTCAAGTATTTCGGCGAGATAATCGACGCCCTTGTTCAACTCTGCCCCCAACAGGTTCTCCTCCGGTATTCTTACATTATCGAAAACAAGTTCTCCAGTGACCGTTCCCCGGCAGCCGAGCTTATCAAGCACCTGGCCGGGAGAAAAACCGGGAGTACCTTTCTCGACGAGGAAAAAGTTAAGCCCCCTGGCGCCGAGCGACGGGTCCGTGGTCGCAAGCACCGTCGCGACATCGGCGTGCGGACCGTTGGTTATCCACATCTTTGTCCCGTTGATGATCCACTCGCTGCCGTCCTTGACGGCGGTCGTCCTCGTCGCCGCAAGGTCAGAGCCAGACTGGTCCTCGGTAAAACACATGGTGGTTATTTTTTCGCCTTTCATCGCCGGATAGAGGCAGCGCTTTTTGATCTCTTCCGAACCGAAACGATATACAAAATAGGTGCCCATGAGTATGTTCATGATAACGCTCTGGGCAAAACCTACAGAGCCCCTGGCGATCTGCTCGTAAAAGATCATCGCTGTCACGGGATCGGCATTCATCCCGCCTATTTCCTCGGGATAACGCAATCCGAGATACCCGAGCCTGGTAAACTCCTTCCACAGCTCCCATGGGAACTCGTCCTTTTCATCGATCTCGCGGGCTTTTGGCACCACCATACGATCGACCGTGTCGGTAATGATCTTTTTGAAGAACTGCTGCTCTTCCGTGAAGGCAAAGTCCATACATCCCTCCTTTTACGTTATGTCAAATTCGCTTTTTTTCATCGTGTCCTTTGCGATGATCGTCTTCAATATCTCCGACGTGCCCCCTCCGAACAAAAGGAACCTGCCGTCCCTGAAATATCTCTGTGCGGGGTATTCTTCCGCAAGGCCGTAAGCGCCGTGGATCCTTGAAACCTCATCTACGACAAAGCAGGCGGTCTCTGTGGAATAGAGCTTGGCCATCGCTGCCTCTTTTCCGGTCAAAGAACCTTTGTCTTTCAGCCAGGCCGCATGGTAGGTAAGGAACTCCGATGCTTTTATCCTTACCTCCATCTCCGCGATCTTCTCCTGAATGAGCTGGAATTCGCCTATGGACCTTCCAAAAGCCTCACGCTCACGGGCGTATCTCAGCCCTGCCGAAAAAGCGCTCTTAGAAAGGCCAAGCCCCAGTCCCGCGATCATGATCCGTATCTCGCTCAGGATGTCATTCAGGTACTGCGCCCCTTTCCCCTCTTCCCCCATAAGATTTTCTGCAGGTATCTGGCATTCGTCGAAGATCAGTTCCACGGTGGCTGCGCCTCGGGCAGATATCTTCTCTATCTTTTGCCCCACGGAAAAACCCGGAGTCCCTTTTTCAATTAGGAAAAAACCTATCCCGCCAAGTCTTTTATCCGGGTCTGTACTTGCTGCAACCGTAACAAAATCGGCAACATCGCCGTTGGTGATCCAAAGCTTTCTGCCTATAAGCAGATATCCCTTGTCGTTTTTAACCGCCCTTGTCCTTATTCCGCCCAGGTCGGATCCGCAGTCCGGTTCCGTAAAGGCGATGGTGCCGATCTTTTCTCCCTTGATGGCCGGGATCAAGCACCTCTTTTTCTGTTCATCATTGCCGAAACGATGGATGAAATCCGTTCCCATGAGACATTGCATTGTGGCAATAGCCGCGAGCCCCATGGATGCGCGGGCAAGCTCTTCGGCAAAGATCGTAAAGGTGGTGCAGTCGGCGTTCATACCGCCGAGTTCCTCGGGATAGCGTATACCGTAATAACCGAGACGCCCCAGTTCCAGAAAAACCCCTATGGGAAAATTGTCACTTTTGTCAATGGCGTCGGCAAAGGGACGGGCTATGTGTTCAAGCATCCGCGACACCTGTTCTTTGAAAAATCTCTGTTCTCTGGTCAACGCAAAGTCCACTGTTCCTCCATTTCCGTAAGCAACCTTTCGACCGCGCTGTACGGGTCGGTCTTCCCGGAGCGGATATCACGCAATGCTTTTTTAAAAATAGGACTTTCGACCAGTCTGGCCGATATCACCTTCCATGCCTCTTCCTTCAAAAGGGCCATCAGGAAAGCTTCCGTCTGCAGCTTTTTCCTTGTTGATCTCTTTTCCTTTTTCGAAAGGGACTGCCAGTGCTCCTCGATGGTCCGCACAAGGCCATCGACACCCTCGCCCCGATCCGCACGCGTGAGCAGGATCGGGACATTCCACCCGTTCGATCCGGCTTTCAGTGCGGAGATGACCGAAATGTCCCTGACGGCGTCATCAGCCCCTGGCTTGTCCGACTTGTTCACCACGATGACATCGCCTATCTCAATGAGTCCGGCCTTCAAGAGCTGGATCTCGTCCCCGTAGTCCGGGGTAAAGAGCGTGATCACGGTATCACAGAGAAAAAAAAGGTCTTTTTCAGATTGGCCAGCCCCTATACTTTCGATAATGATGCAGTCCTTGCCGAGGGCCTCCATGATATACGCCGCGGCCGCGGCCGCCTTCGCGGTGCCCCCTGGATAAGTGCGGTGTGCCATGGAACGGATAAAGATGTTCCTCTTTTCAGCTCCCTTCATTCGGACACGGTCACCGAGAAAAGCGCCCTTTCCGTCGATGCTCGTCGGATCGGTGGCGATGACACCCACTTTTTTCCCGCGTTCTGCAAAAGACACCGCGAGATGTCCCACGAGGGTACTTTTGCCGGCCCCGGCCGGCCCCGTCACTCCTACGATGTGCGCCTTGCCGGTATGAGGAAAAAGAAGGGACAGCGCGCCGTATGCCTCCAGATCGCCGTTCTCCACCCGGGTGATAAGCTTCGCGGCGCTTCTTTCACTCCCTGCGAGAATGTCTTCGACAAGTCCCATGATATCTTGCAAGGTTCGTTCCCTATATGACCCCTTTTTCTTTCAGCTGCGCCAGTTTTTCAGAAGAATATCCTATCCTGCCGTATACCTCGGCGTTATGTTCGCCAAACCTCGGCGGAAAGGTCATGGTGCGCCCGGATTCCTTCAAAAAAGGGGTCATGAACGGAGGCGGAGCCATCCATATCTGTGTCCCCGTAACAGGGTCTTTTGAAGAAAGCATGGCGTTTTTTACATATGGGTCCTCAATAACCTCTTCAATGGTATTTACTTTTGATATGGCTATGGTCGCCTTGTTGCACAGTTCGATCATCTCCGCCGTCGTCTTTGACCTGGTACATTCATTGATCATTTTATTCAGGTTCTTCACATCCTTTATGCGCCCTTTGTTCTTTTCATATTCAGGATTCGCCAGTTTCTCGAAACCGGGAAGCTGGGTCATGGACGCCCACTGGCGGTCATTCCCGACAGCGATATAGACGTATCCGTCCTTCGTTTCATAAACTGATACGGGAGAAAAGAACTCATGCGTGTTGCCCCTTCTCGATATCTTGTTCCCGAAAGATTTCGTAAGGTTGATGGGGACCGTGAGCCATGATGTCGTCGACATGAGCATGGAAACATCGATCCTGCCTCCTTCTCCCGTCATTGCCCGCTTGACGAGGGCCTTCATGATGAGCCCGTATGCGTGTTCGCTTGTTCCCATATCAGGCAGCGGAATGCCAACCACCTGGGGGTCCTCGCCCGCCTCGCCCGTCAGTTCCATGAGGCCGCCGCGCGCCTGCAGTATGGGATCATACGCAGCCTCGTTGCTGTCAGGGCCGAATCCGGTCAACCCTACCCATATTAAATCTGGTTTCACGGCCTTCAATGCCTGGTAGTCGATGCCGAGCTTCTCATAGTTTCTCGGGAGTTGGTTGGTCGCAAATATATCAACTTTAAGCTTGGTTATCATCTCTTTCAGGAGTGCCTGACCCTCGGGCGACCCAAGATCGAGGGTAACGCATTTCTTTCCCGCGTTGATCGACAGGAAGTAAGAGTTCATTCTCTCTTCCCCGAGCCTGTTCTCACCGATCATGCGATTAGGGTCACCATACACCGGGTGCTCCAGCCGTATGACGTTTATCCCATCCATCGCAAGGCGGTAACTGAGGTAAGGAAGTACGGTGGCCTGTTCCAACGACAGCATTGTCATATCTTTAAAAACATCCATGGAGCCCTCCTCAACAGATTTGTTGTTACTTGCAATTACAAACAGTTAAGAACCGACTGAACTGTAAATTTTTTTTCTCTTGACATGGAATATATTGTATACAGTATACTCTTTATGGTCAATATATTAAATGCTAAAATAACTTGTCAAGAATTTTATATTGTGCTTTTCGAAAATTTGTATACAATGAATTAAAAGAGTTTTTTTGTCATTCGGGTACTGTTTTTTTACGGTCTGATTCATGCCGGGAATTGCCGGCAGGGGTATAAGCAGGGCAAAGATGCATGGGCTTATCGGCAGATTGGGGTTCCGACAGCAGGTCGTTACCAGGATTCGGGGGTTTTTACTTAATATAAGTATCTGGCGGACACGGCTGTTTTCTTCTTGAAGAACTGCTTGGACATTGATAGAAAGCGAGTCTTGCGGGTGATAAGAAAAGGACGGTACCCAATATCGGCTGTTGAATTTGGCATTAATACTGCCTCAGCTTTCAGGGCTCTCGACCAGGATCTCTATTTCGTTCTTCAATCTCGTTCTCCAGTATTTTTACAGACAGTCTTTCATTGACCTTTCGAGGTCAACAATACACAAAGGGGGTTTTTATGAAGAGTAAGAGGTTTCTACTTATCCTCGGCTTATGTACCGTTCTTCTCGGCTCCTTCATTATTTTTTCAGGCAATCTGCAGAGCCAAACAAAGATAACGCTCACCTATGCCAATTTCCCACCGGCGAAAACGTTCCCCTGTGTCCAGATGGAACGATGGGCAAAAGAAGTTGAAAAAAGAACGAACGGGAAAGTAAAGGTCCAGACGTTCCCCGGTGGAACGCTTCTTCCCGCGAAGAACATCTTCGATGGCGTTACGGCAGGTACTGCCGACATCGGAAATTTCGCCATGAGCTACCAGCCCGGGCGTTTCCCCGTTTCGGAGGCTATCGACCTGCCGCTCGGGTTCACAAGTGCAAGGGCCGCAAGCCTTGCCCTTTATGACCTTATCGAAAAATATCCCCAGGAATTTGAAAAGGTCAAGATCCTCACCGTTTTTACATGCCCGCCTGCGGATTTTATGACCACAAAGCCCGTGAAGTCTTTAAAGGACCTCAAAGGTATGGAACTGAGGGTATCAGGTACCGGTGCCGAGGCAGTAAAGAGACTTGGCGCCATTCCCATTGCCATGCCTCAGTCTGAAACACCCGAAGCATTACAGAAAGGGGTCGTAAAGGGTGTTGTTTCCTCAATGGAGATACTCCAGGATTTCAACTTCGCGGCCTACACTCCCTATGCAACGGAGACCAATCTCTTCGTTGTCACCTTTGCCGTTGTCATGAACAAGGAAAAATGGAACTCACTGCCAGCCGATGTGAAGAAGGTCTTCGACGACATGAGACGCGAGCAGGCTGACTGGACAGGCAAATACGTAGACGATCATGTCACTGAAGCTGTCAAGTGGTCCAAGGAAAAGTACAAACTGCAGGTCATCAAGCTCCCCGCCTCTGAAATGGCCGAGATCCCAAAGCTGACAAAACCCATGATCGATGACTACATCAAGCGCGTCTCCGCCAAAGGGCTCCCCGGCGACAAGATCATAAAGGACGCCATGGCCTTGAAAGACAAGTACGAAAAACAGTTCAAGAAATAAACAACCCTCAAATAAACCGGGATCATAAGATTTGGTCCCGGTTTATTTGGATCCTTTAATGCTGTATACAGTATACTTATTTTTTCGAATTGCAGGTTAAGGAGGAGGGCATGAAGTACCTGGACATGGTCAACAATTTCCTGAATAAGATTCTGATGTTCCTGGGTGGCATCGCCGTACTTGCGCTCATGCTGCTTGCCACCGGCAATGTTGTTCTGAGGATCTTCCATCTTCCTTTCAGGGGCACCTATGAGATCGTTTCGTTCCTTGGGGCTGTGGTCATCGCCTTTGCACTCGGCTATACCCAGAAAAGAAAGGACCACATAGTTGTCGATATACTTACGGAGAAATTTCCCCCGTTAGCAAAAGAGGCAATAGACAAAGTAGCATATCTCGCAATTACTATCTTTTTCGGTATCGTCGCCTGGCAATTATACGTTTGGGGCATGAAGATAATGGAATCGTCAGAGGTGTCCGAAACCTTGAAGATCGTTTTCCATCCCTACGTCTTCATGGTCGCCGCCGGATTCATTATCCTGTCATTCACAGCCTTTGTTGATTTTCTTAAAAACCTATTTCACGAGGAGGCATAGGGATGGACGGACCTATTGTTGGTGTATACGGCATCATTATCATGTTTGCCACCCTGTTCCTGCTCAGGATACCAGCAGGTTTCACGATGGCGATCATCGGCTTCCTCGGTGTCGCCTATGTTACCTCGTTCAAGGCTGCCTTTGGAATGATCGGCGCCGATATGTGGAGCATCTTTTCCAATTACGGGCTCACCGTCATTCCAATGTTCATTCTTGTCGGAGAGTTCGTCCATTACGCGGGTTACAATCACGGGCTCTACAATGCCACGCATAAGTGGTTCGGGCACTATAAAGGGGGGCTGGCGATCACTACGATCATGGCATGCGCCGCCTTTTCCGCCATCAGCGGCAGCAACACGGCAACAGCAGCCACAATGAGCAGCGTTGCCATTCCGGAAATGAAAAAATACAACTACCATCCAAAGCTCAACGCTGGTTCTGTTGCCGCCGGAGCGACTCTCGGTGTGCTCATCCCTCCCAGCATTGTCCTTGTCGTCTACGGGCTCTACACCGGGCAATCTATTGGCAAACTCTTTTTCGGCAACGTCATCCCCAGCGCCATCCTCACTGCGGCCATTGCGGCCACCGTAGGGTACATATGCTGGAGACACCCGGACTGGGGGCCGAAAGCAGAAAAAAGTACCTGGAGAGAACGCTTCCGGGCACTACCTGACATCATCGATATCCTTATACTCTTCGGCATCATCATGTACGCTCTTTTCACCGGCGTTGTGACCGCTACGGAAGCCGCGGCGGCAAGTTGCACCCTGGCCCTCATTATCTGCCTGATCAGGCGAAAACTACCCTGGGACGGTTTCATAAAATCTATCATCGATACGCTGCGCATTTCATGCCTTGTCTTCATGATAGTTGCAGGGGCCGTCATTTTTGGCCGTTTCATAACCGTGACCAGGCTTCCCTTCGAGATTGCGGGCTGGATCAGTCAGCTTGCCCTGCCGAACTGGATACTGTTATGGATGATCATCATATGCTACATCATAGGCGGCTGCGTAATGGATGCCCTGGCATTCCTCCTTGTTTCTCTTCCCATCTTCTACCCTCTTGTCATGCAGCTTGGGTATGACCCGATCTGGTTCGGCCAGGTGATATGCATCGTTACAACGATGGGATCCATCATGCCGCCCATAGGAATATGCTGTTATGTGGTTGCCGGCATGGCGAAGGACATCCCTCTCGCATCGGTGTTCAAGGGAGCATTTTATTATGTTCCGGCATATATCATTTCGATCATCCTTCTCATGTTCTCCCCGTACTGGACGGTACTCGTTCTCTCCAACCTTGTAAATTAAAAGCAAAACAGGCCGGTGGTTTCCACCCCACCGGCCTGTTCTTACTCAAGCTTTTCAGAAGAATATCATTCCTTGATCCCCGCGAGCCGCCTGGCAGCCTTCTTCTTGTCGTTTATGTTCGTTTCCCTGAAGATCGTCACGCGGTGCGCCTCGGGAGAACCGCCGCCATGGATGTCGGAAATGGTATCTGCACTTTCAAGCGCCAGCTTTTCCGCCAGCCGGTACATCTTGACGCGATTCTCAACGGGAACAGAGTCAACACCCTTGAGGTACTTTTTCAAAAGCTCTCCGATCTCAGGGTTCGAGATGTCTTTATCTGAAGGCAGATCGGCAACGAACCCGCCGCTGCAATCTATCATGAGCCTTGTCGCCTCTGCCATCTCCTTGCCTTCGTGTATCTTGGATGCATTGGCAAGCACGGTGTCGATGAAATAAGCACCGGAAGGCTGCTTCTGCCCCTCGTATGAAGAAGCGAGGCAGCACCCGTAGAGCGTTTCCGCCCTGTGGATCATGTCGATGACCTTTTGCTTCAGGTGGCTGACCTTCGAAGTCCCGTTATAATCCATCAGGGTGAGCGCGGCGCCGACCATGCAGTCGATCTTTCCCGACTTGCAGCCGCCGTGGCTCTGGCGGTGAAAAGATGAGAACTTTACAACCATATCCAGGGCAAACTCCGACTCTCCACACAGGAAAACCCTCTCCCAGGGAACGAAAACGTCATCGAATATGAGGGTGGGACAATACTTTGAGTAGTATGCGTTCCCTATGTCGCAACCGTCCAGTTCGCGCATATCGAGACTGGAACGACCCACCACGTGGATGAGCCCCTTGGTGTCGGCGGGTACGGCAAATGCCAGGGCGTAGTCCTTGTCTTCCTTTGCCATGGCCCTGGAAGGCAGCACGATGATCTCGTGGGATGAAAGGGAACCCGTCTGATGTGCCTTGGCGCCGCGGACGACAATGCCGTCGGCCTTCTTTTCCACCACATGGACGAACATGTCTTTATCGACCTGCTGGTGGGGAAGCAGCGACCGGTCCCCTTTGACGTCGGTAACACCGGCGTTCGCGGTAAGATCGTTCTTCTGCATGTACTTTAAAAACTCCATAAAACGCGGATAGTATTCGGTGTTATATTTCTTGTCGATATCATAAGTAACGATGGCCAGGGTCGAGAGGCAGTCGAGGCCTGTGCACCGCTGATGGCATGTACCTACGTGGTTGGCAACCCTGCGGTTCACTTTCACGCGGGCGACAAGGTCTTCAACGTTTCCAGGCGGAAGCGTAAAACGGCTCACCTTCTCATTGATCAGGGGGCTTGTGGTGATCATCAGGTCCGGGTCAAGCTCGGCCATCTCGTAAGTGGCGCCTGTAGCTTCAATACCGGCGCGAAGACGAGGGTTGTCCACGATGTCCGTAATACGTTCCCCGAACATATATGCCACCGGTTTAAGGGAACGCAGTGATTCGATATATTCGTCTTTTGTCTTGATACCCATTAATATTTACCTCCTCTAATTGGAATTCGGTACCGGATATGTTCCTAGAATTCAGAGCGTTCCTGTTCGGCAAGCATCTTTCGGACGCTCGAGAGCACCTGTACCTTAACATTGGTGACGTGGTTCTTGAGCACCGCCTGGGCCCGATCCATGCTTCTCAGGGCAACGGCATCATATATCTCCTGGTGCTCCTGGTCCGTTGCAACGAGCGATGACCTCGGGAGATTACTGTACTTGAGAAACAGGATATCGAATAAATTCCGAAGAATGCGTATCTGCGTCTCTTTCTTTGAGAGGGATGCAAGGGTCAGATGAAATTCCCTGTTCTTGAAAAGCCTCTCCTTCAGATAAAAATCCCGCTCCGCTGAAAGATGCGCTTCAAGGGCCGACTTCAGCTCGGCCAGTCCTTTCTTGTCAATATTCTCGATCGTGGAAGCGAGCAGGGAAGGCTCGATGAGCTCACGCATTTCGTAGATCTCTTCGATCTCCTTGAGGCTGAAGGGGGACATATAAAAACCCCTGTTGGGCTCATGACAGACGAACCCGAGCAGTTCAAGTCTTTTCAATGCCTGAATGATGGGGGTCGGGCTCAGATCGAGCTTTTCCGCCAGGTCCCGGTAAGCTATCTTCTGCCCCGGGACGAGTTCCTTGGCATAGATCATACGGCGGATACCCTGGTATGCTACCTGACTGCTGTCTTCCGGTTGTTTGGTTTGCTTTATCTTTTTCTGTGCCATGCGTTACTTTACACAAATGAAATTAAAAATGCAATTAAATAATTACATAATAGGTTATGGGTCATTGGTGATAGGAAGAACAGTTTGAATGTTTGAGAGTCTATGAAACGTTTCAAGGTAAAGAGGGGTTTCTTTTTTTAAAATCGCTTCACGAACTTTCAAACCCTGAAACTGTCAAACTGTCTTTGCCATCACCCATCACCTATAACCCATCACCTATCACCCATCACCTATAACCCATAACCTATCACCCATAACCTAATCTTTATTATTTACTTTTCAATCACATTATTAATCAATTCCATTGACATCAAACAAAACAACAATATATACTTGAACGTTGCATGTACGGGGCGGTTTCCCGTGCCTGCGCAGAAGTAAAATCAACACACAAGGGACCAGACCGCTATGAGACTTCACGAATATGAAGCACTGGACATTTTTGAACAGAACCGCATACCAGTTCCCCGCCGCGAACTCGTCAGTACTATGCATGATGCCCTCCACGTTGCCGGTGAGATAGGATATCCCGTGATCATCAAGGCACAGGTCCTTGTCGGGGGCCGCGGTCTTGCCGGCGGTATCAAGACGGCATCGAACCCGGACGAGCTGAAAGAGGCTGCCGACGAGCTTTTCACTTCGGAGATCAAGGGAATGCCTGTCCGCAAGGCACTCGTCTGCGAGAAGGTGGACATCGCGAAAGAACTGTACCTCGGCATGACTGTCGACGGTTATTCGGGCAAACCGGTGATCGTGGTCAGCACCGAAGGCGGGGTTCTCATCGAGGAAACCGCGAAGACATCGCCTGAAAAGATAGCCGCCATCCACATAGACCCTTCATTCGGCTATTATCCTTACCGGGCCCGCAGCCTCTTGAGGATGCTCGGCCTCGAACAGAAGCTCATCACTTCCTGGAGCGACATTATCGGCCAGCTATACCATATTGCTGTCCGGTACGAGGCCCTCATCGCCGAGATCAATCCCCTTGTCGTTCTCACCAATGGTGTTCTTATGGCCGTCGATGCCGTGCTTGAAGTGGACGATTCCGCCCTGTCGAGGATCCGCTTCCCCCTGCCCGACCGTGTTGACCGTATTGAGAACCCCCTTGAACGCAGAGGGAGGGAGATCGGGGTCACCTATGTGGACCTGGATGGGGACATCGGGCTTATCTCCTCCGGTGCAGGGCTCGGAATGGCATCAATGGACATCATCGGCCAGAGGATGAAGCCTGCCAATTTCCTTGAAACCGGCGGCGGCATCACAGCCGACCTGTTATACCGCTGTATGGAGCTGATCATGATGAAACCCGACCTCAGGGGCATCTTTATCAATGTCTACGGCGGTATCAACCCCATCCACGAAGGCGCCAAAGGCGTGGTCCGTTATATGAAAGAGCACAACGTGAAGATACCGGTTGTCGCCAAGGCCCTGGGCAACCGCCAGGAAGAGACCTGGGAGATATTCCGCTCCGCCGGGGTCCATGTCGTGACGGAAGCGGCCACGGAAAAAGCGGTCGATGTGCTTTACAAGCTTGTCGGGCCCGGTAATAAAAGCAAGGCGGCCCGGGCAAAAGGTCGGGGATGATAATGCAGGATACGAATAAAAACAAAATATTGACAATAGAACTATATGAGGTCTTCCAATGAGCATACTCATGAACGATTCCACCCGTGTCATTGTACAGGGGATCACCGGCCGTATCGGGAGCGCCCAGACGCACTGGATGCTCGATTATGGAACAAGGGTCGTAGGCGGAGTTACCCCCGGCAAAGGTGGGACGACCGTAGAAGGAGTCCCTGTTTTCGACAGCGTCCTGGAGGCAGTGAAACAAACCGGGGCCAACGCATCGGTCTTTTTCGTTCCTGCCGCGTTTGTGCTTGACGCCTTCCTGGAGACCATTGACGCGGGGATCAAGCTCATTGTCATCGTTCCTGAACACATACCCGTCAAAGACGTACTCAGGATGCGCAGCTACGCAATGGAAAAAGGTGTCTTCGCTCTCGGCCCCACAACACCGGGCATACTTGTTCCCGGCATGGGTAAGATGGGCATCATGCCGGCATCGCTCTTCGCCCCCGGGCGTGTTGGTATCATCTCCCGCAGCGGCACGTTATCTTATGAATTTGCAGGCATACTCTCCGAGAACAATATAGGTCAAAGCACCGTTGTCGGCATGGGTGCCGACCCCGTTGTCCTGAGAAATCTTGCCGATATCCTGGAGCTCTTCGAGAATGATAAGGACACCGATGCGGTCATCGTCGTAGGTGAGGTTGGCGGGGAACAAGAAGAAAAGGCCGCCGGTTTCATCGGAAGGCAGATGACCAAGCCTGTTGCTGCTTATATAGCCGGGCGTTATTCACCGCAGGGCAAAAAAATGGGGCACGCCGGGGCCATAGTGCGGGGCAGCGCCGGCACCGTCACAGGCAAACATGATGCTCTGCGGGCCGCCGGTGTTGAAGTCCTTGAAACCCCTGTCCACGTGGCCAAATGGGCGAAGAAGAATAAATTGAAATAAAGAAGACGGGTTATGGGTCATAGGTAATGGGTGATGGAAAAAACAATGCCCCGCCAATGGCCTATCACCCATCACCTGTCTTTATGCCCCACCCATAACCCATAACCCATAACCTATAACCTGTCTTCTCTGTATTCCCCTTTACATAATAAACTGTTCCCATCAGCATAGAATGGTGTTAATCTTTGCAAAAATACATTCTTCACTATCCGGAGCTGATATGTTCCAAAACCGAAAAATACGCTTAGGCCTTATCGCCGCGATAATAGTCCTTCTCATGATATTTTCGAGGCTTGTGGGTTTGTTTGTCGACTGGCTTTTCTTCGGAGAAACCGGTTATCAGTTCGTTTTCACCAGGGTCCTGTCGGCGGAGGTGATCGCAAGCCTGTGCTTCGGTGCATTTGCGTTTGCTTTTATCTTCATCAACACGATATTCATAAACAGGGTCCAGCTCCCCGCAATAAGCTTGTCCATCGACGGTCATACCACCCTGTCCCTTGATACTGCAAAGTTTGGAAAGATGTCCCGCCTGCTGGGCCTCGCGGCATCTCTTTTGGTCGGGATCATGGGAGCCCTGTGGGGAGGCGGTCTGTGGCATCAGATCCTTTTCTTTTTCAACGGCGCGAAGACCGGCGTCACCGATCCGGTATTTGGCAAAGATGTTGGCTTTTACCTGTTCACATTGCCTTTGTACGAGTCTCTCAGCTCCTTTATTGGTTTTCTTTTCTTTATAGCGATCCTTCTTTCAGTGGTTGTCTATACGCTCAAACGCGCCTTTTTTCTGAATCGTTTCAAATTATCCATGATAAAAGAGGTGCGCATCCATCTTGGTATCCTTGCCGGGCTTATGTTATTCAAGACCGCGGTCGGCTTTTACCTTGACAGGTTCGGCCTGCTCTACTCCACCCACCAGATCATCACCGGGGCCAGCTACGCCGATATTCACGCGAGGCTCTTTGCCCTGAATGTGCTTATATTCCTTGCTGTCATTGCCGGTATACTCTTTATAGCCGGTTTCGTCAGGGGAAACTACAAGATCTCACTCTATCCCGTCGGGGCAGTCATAGCCTTCTACATCGCCGGTATCGGGATATACCCCGGGCTCCTTCAAAATTTCAAGGTGACCCCCAACGAGCTTGATCTGGAAAAACCCTACATACAAAACCACATTGCATTTACCAAGTACGGATACGGCCTTGAAAAAATAGACCTCAAGCCCTTCAATGTCTCGTACAATCTCACCGCAAAAGACATCCAGCAGAACGACACGACAATCAAAAACATCAGGCTGTGGGATGAAGCACCCCTTCTAAAGACCTTGAGCCAGCTCCAGCAGATACGGACCTATTACAGGTTCACCGGCATCGACAATGACAGGTACACTATCGACGGAAAATACAGGCAGGTGATGCTCTCAGCGAGAGAACTTTCCTACGACGACCTGCCGAGCAGGTCCTGGATCAACGAAAAACTGGTCTTTACCCATGGCAATGGGGTTGCCCTGGCCCATGTCAGCAGGATCACACCCGAGGGCCTGCCGGAATTCATCGTTAAAGACATCCCTCCGGTCTCCACCACAAAGGACATTAAGATCACCACGCCGGAAGTCTACTTCGGCGAGCTCACCGGAAGCTATGTCGTTGCCAACACAAAGATCCGCGAGTTCAGTTACCCGACCGCCGAAGGGAACGTTTACGGTTCCTACAAAGGTTCGGGGGGCGTGGCCATCGATTCATTGTTCAAGAGACTCCTTTTTTCCGCCTATTTCAAGGATGCGAAGGTCCTGCTGTCATCGGACATTGCCGAAGGCAGCAGAATATTATACTTTCGCAATATTGTTGAAAGGATCAAAAAACTGGCCCCTTTTCTCCAGATCGATAAAGACCCGTATATAGTCACATCCGACAACGGAAAGCTTTACTGGATCATCGACACATACACCGTCTCCACGCGCCTGCCTTATTCAAAAAAGCTTCGCAGCAATGTCAATTATATGAGGAATTCGATCAAGGTCACCGTGGACGCATATAACGGGGAAACAAAGTTCTACCTCAGCGATCCCGATGACCCCCTCGCGAAAACATACGATACCATCTTCCCGGGCCTCTTGAAAAAAATATCGGAGATGCCAGAAGACCTCAGAAAACATATCCGTTTTCCCAGAGAGCTTTTCAAAACCCAGGCATCCATGTTTGCCACATACCACATGGAAGACCCGAAGACCTTTTACAACAAGGAAGATCTCTGGGAGATCCCCACCCATTCTGAAAAATCGATGGAACCTTACTACCTCATCATGAAACTTCCCGGGGAAAAAAACGAGGAATATGTCCTGCTCATCCCCTATACGCCCGCGAAGCGCGACAACCTGGCGGCCTGGTTCGCCGCACGCTGCGACACCCCCAACTACGGAAGGCTCATTGTCTACACTTTTCCCAGGGATCGGCTTGTCTTCGGACCAAGGCAGATCGATGCCCGCATCGATCAGGATTCCTATATATCACAGCAGCTCACCCTCTGGGGCCAGAGGGGCTCCAGGGTCATACGGGGCAGCCTTCTCATAATCCCCATTGAGTCTGCCCTGGTTTACATCCAGCCGCTTTACCTTGCAGCTGATGACAAAGGCGGGCTCCCGGAACTGAGAAGAATAATCGTCGCTTACGAAAACAACGTTGTAATGGAAGAAAATCTTGAGGCCGCCTTCAAGAGGATCTTCGGCGGCAAACAAACATCTCTTCAGACATCTCAGGACAAAGAGCCGCTGAAAAAAACCGGCATCAACGATCTTGCGCGAGAGGCAAACAAAACCTTCGAACGGATGATACAGCTCCAACGCCAGGGGGATTGGGCCGGTTATGGCGAACACATGAAAAAATTGGAAAACCTGCTGAAAGAGATGGCAACAAAATAAAGATGGCTTGAACCGCTTGAATGCTTGAGCGTTAAAAAAGCAAAGGAGTAAAGATGGCTTGAACCGCTTGAACCGTTTAAACAGCTTAAGCGGTCAAAATATATTTTCAAAAAGATGTGTGCTTCTTTTATCTCTAACGTTCAAGCCGCTCAAGCGGTTGGAACGGCTGAAACTGTCTTTAAGGGAGGATGTATGCCAAGGATCAAACTCGAAGAACAGCCCGTGTACGAATTCATTTTTCCTGTTACGCTTTATCCCAGAGATATAAACTACGGCGGGCATCTGGGAAATGATTCCCTTGCATCGCTCATCGGGAGCGCCCGGGCGCATATGCTGTACTCTATGGGTCTGAATGAGAACGATCTCGGTGACGGCAAGACCGGGATCATCATGGCCGACCTTGTCATAAATTTCAAGTCCGAGGCTTTTATCTTCGACGATATTGAGATCGGTACCCATATTGGTGAGATGCGTTCAAGCGGTTTTCGCATTTTCCATCGCGTCAGTAAAAACGGGATCGTTGTCGCCCTTGCTGAAACCGGCATCGCGGGGTTCGATCATGGAAGGAAAAAGATGTCCCCCGTTCCTGAGTCTTTCAGAAAAAAAATAGAAGAGATACAAGGGAACAGGTGAAACTCTTTCCTTTACTTCCCCTTCTTCAGGTAGCGGGTTACGATAAGCCGCCATTCAACGCCATAAAGGCCGATGGTACTCCAAAAGGCCTCTTTCATCACCGGTTTCATTGATTCCTTTTCGTAGAATTCATAGGTACCGTTGCCCTGCGGTTCCTTTGTTATCCTTTCCCCGATGGCAAGGAGCCCCGGAAAAGGTTTGTAAAGCGTATCTGAAAAGAGCATTTTGCCAATCTCCTGCTTTTTGGCATCATACAGTATTCGACCGTCTTTCTGCATAACCCACACTTCGGTAGGTATACCGCGAAGCAGCGGCTCAATGACCGATGCGAGGAGCATCTCAGGCCTTATGAGAATGCTCACGGAACCAATGAACTCTTTTTTTCTCATTAAAAACAGGATGTTCGAGATCTACCGTGTCAAAACCTTCCTCGGCCCTGAAAACGTTGCTGAAAACAGGCTCTCTCTTGCTTAGCAATTTCGCGACATGCTGCTGTCTGCTGATATCGACACCTTCGTACCTTTGGTAGCCCTCCGGTTCGATGGTCACCATAATGCCTTTAGTGTTGACAGCCGCACAATCGACAACATATTGCCTGCCGGAGCAAAGGTTTCGGAGTATTCTGCGTGCATCCAGTCCTCTCAAGGGGGTCTTCGACATTTGCCTGGATGCATCAGCAAGATCGGAGTCCATCATCTTGAAATGCTTGATAAGCCTGTCGTTTATGTTAATAAAGACCGGAGGATAACTGTAAGGGAGGTTTGCCTGACCGAAAAGACCCGCAGGCGCGGCAGCAAATAACAGGCAAAGGATAAATGAACAAAGGATCCTTGGCATAACAAAACCCTCCTTAGAATCAGTAATAAAAACTATTGCCACATTCATTGTAAATTGTAAAGCAATTAACCTTTTCGAAATGGTGTTGATTTCGTTCGTTCCATTATGTAACATATGGAAATTACCAGAATATAGAGATCAGGAGAACCTGTATTTCCGATCCGTCGGGACGATATTATAAAACTAAGGAGATACATAATGTCTTACCACTGCGAGTTGGCCGCGATCAACCCTCAACCGGCGCTGACCATCAGGTCGCGCGTGCCCGTCCATGAACTGCCCGACATGTTCGAGAGATCCTATATTGCGCTTATTGAGTACCTGGAAAACCTGGGAGAAGATGTTGCGGGCCCTCCCTTCGCTATCTATTACAATGTGGACATGGAAGATCTCGACGTGGAAGCCGGCTTTCCTGTGACAAAAGAACTTCCCGGCAAGGACAGCATCAGGTCGACCACGATCGATGTGGAAAAAGCCGCATACACACTCCATACCGGATCTTACAGCGATATCGAATCTGCCTACCTTGCCCTCATGGAATGGATGAACAAAAATGGACACGAACCATCAGGCATAACATATGAGTTTTATCTCAACGATCCCGGGACAACCCCCCAGGACAAACTACAGACGGAGATTTTTATGCCCGTTAAAAAATGTGAAGGCACAATAAAATAAATTGACAAGCTCTCTATTCTCCTTTAAGATATATTCACTATGATGAACGCAGCCACGATATCCCTTTTCGGCTACACCTATTATTACTATTATCCGAACAGGCACTCGTGTCTCGCTTTATCCTGACAGGGTAACGAAAAGGGCCATGGGTGCAAGACCCATGGCCCTTTTATCTTTCTTTAGGGCCATGGACCTTATCCGTGGCCCTTTTTTTGTGTTGCAGCTAAAAATTTAAGGGAGGTTGTCATGAAAACTAAAAAGAACATATTTTTAAAAGGGAGGAAGCAATGAAATTATCTGAAGAAAATAAAGCGCGCCATGACCAGCAAATAGTTGAGATCCTTCAAAAAAGCGACAGATCTCCCGTTCATGAGAGGTTCGACCCTGTTGAAGGCGGAGGTGCCAGGCGTCTGCAAATGATACGGGAATCTTTCATCCGCGAAATGACGCGACTCGCCATCACACACAATGCGATAAACCTTTCCCAGGGGTTCCCTGATTTCGATCCGCCGCGTGAGGCCATCGAAGCTGCCCACCAGGCCCTCGAAACAGGCGCGAATCAATATACGATAACCTGGGGCACGCCAGTGCTGAGAGGGGCCATCGCGGCAAAGATGCGCAATTGGTATGGCCTTGATTATGACCCCGACCAGCATATAACGGTGACCTGCGGTGTCACCGAGGCCATTCTGGCCACGCTCATGGGGATACTCGATACCGGCGATGAAGCTATAATAATCGAGCCATATCATGAAGGATACCTCCCCGCTATAATATTTGCCGGAGGCACTCCGCGTTTCGTTCCCCTTGACCCGCCCGATTATACCCTCGACCCCGACCGGCTGCGCGGTGCATTCAACTCTCGAACCCGTGCCATCCTGATAAATTCGCCCCACAATCCCACGGGGCACGTTTTCACACGCACGGAACTCGAGAATATCGCACAGTTGTGCCAGGAGTTCAATGTAGTGGCGATCACTGACGAGATCTATGAACACATCATTTACGACAACCACCGGCACATCCCCCTGGCGTCCATTCCCGGTATGGCCGATCGCACGGTCACGATCAGCGGGTTCGGCAAGACCTTCGCCATGACCGGGTGGCGGCTCGGTTATGCATGCGCCCTCAATCCCTTGAGTACCACGTTGCGCACTGTCCATGATTTCATGACTATCTGTGCCCCCGCTCCGCTTCAGGCAGCATGTGCGGCCACCCTCAGCATACCGGACGAATACTACTCTCATCTTCAGGCTGATTATACCAGGAAACGGGACAAGATGATCTCCATTCTCAATAAAGCCGGCTTCATCGTGAGCCCTCCGGAAGGCGCCTTTTATGTCATGGCAGATTTCAGCAAGTGGGATTTCGACGGAAACGACTATTCCTTCGCGAGATGGCTGCCCGCAAACCTTGGGGTGGCCGTTGTACCCGGCTCATGTTTCTACGGTACAAAGGGAATGGGTAAGAAAACAGTGCGCTTTGCCTTCGCAAAAAGGATGGAAACACTGCAGGCCGCAGAAGAACGGCTGTGCAGTCAATAGCACGGCTGAAAGACAATCTTTTAAAGCGCCCCGGGATATAATCCGGGGCGCTTTTCGTTCGTTGAAGTTACGTAGGCGACATTGATGAAAGCTCTTTCTTAAAAGAGATGTAGTACACGGCGCCGATGAAAACAAAGCCGCCGATTATGTTCCCGATGGTGACAGGGATAAGATTCCAATAGATAAATTGTCCCCAGGTGACATTTGCGCCCAGCATGATACCCACGGGTATGAAGTACATGTTGGCAACACAGTGTTCAAATCCTGATGAAACGAAGGCCATGATCGGAAACCATATGCCGAAAAATTTACCGATCATGTTCTTGGATGACAGCGCGAGAAGGATGGCAAGGTTCACGAGCAGGTTACATCCAATGCCTTTCATAAAGGCCGACCACATACCTGCACCGCCATTTGCCATGTAGGGTAGTGTTTTCGCCTGGGCTATCGCAACAGCGCTCTGGCCAAACGCAGTCAGTTCCGCCCCCCCGCCCTTGCTGAATGGGCCCACAGACATAAGGTACGCCCAAAACAACGAGCCGATAAAGTTGCCTATATATACCCAGAACCATGCATTTATGACCTTTCCCCATGTAGACTTCTTCTGAAATACTGCCATTGGGATAAGCATGGTGTCACCGGTAAAAAGAGACATACCGGTGAGGACGATGGCGATCAAGCCGACAGGGAAGACGGCCCCCGCTATCATCGATTTAAAACCCGCGCCCAATGTTTCCTGGAGCCCGGTCGAACACACCGTGGCAAGGGCGCCGCCGACAGCGATAAAAAGTCCCGCCATAAAACTGCGAACAAGGTAGTTGCCCGGGGTCAGGTTGGCTTTGTACTTTCCTGCATCTCCTGCTAATTGAACGATCTCCACGGGTTTGTTTGCCATATTCCCTCCTTTTTTACTTGTGCTTCATCCCTTATTTTTATTGATTCATCCCCAAAAGACAGACAATAAATTAGAAAACCATAATAGCATGGTCAATTTCAAGATATTATTTATAAATATTGATCCAAATCTTCATAAAAAAACGCCAACGGAACGATATGATGTTCGGTCAGTCCTGCCGGCAGACTGTCATGCCCTGCGGGTGAACGTTCCAACCGCTTTCATGTATGCATTCATGCCAAGCATCAGGACATCATTATGCCCTGCCCCGGGGATAAAGAGAGCGGTTTTTTCCATGGCCCCCGAGAGTTCATATAAAGCCTTCCCTTCCGTGGCAGGGATGATCTCATCCCGCTCCCCGTGTATAATGAGCGTGGGGATCTTCACTTCTTTTATTTTCAGGTCGTTGCCGAATCCAACGGGTTCCTTCACGTTTCTGAAGAGATGTTCGACTCCCAGCCTGGCCAGTTGCCTGCCGGCGCTCGCGAAACCGCTCTCAACAATGAGCCCTTTGATCTTATCCTGGTAATGGTAGGCGAGCTCAATGGCCGGGGCGCTTCCCAGCGAGCGGCCCATGACGAAAAGACCTCCCGAAAAACCGCCTTCCCGAAGAAGGGCGGTGAAATCATGGAAAATTGGATGTGCATCTTTTATCATGGCCGTGCATGTCGGATTTCCACTGCTCATGCCGTATCCCCGGTAGTCCGCCACAAAAAGGTTGACACCTATACCTGCATAGAGCGGCGCAACGTAGTCATAATCGGAAGCGGTCTCGCCGTTGCCATGGAAATAGATGATGTTGGCACCGTCATCACGTACCGGGTAGAACCGGCAGCCGATGGAAATACCCTGAGCCACCTCGACAAACCGGTTCAGGATTTTAGGCTTCTCAGATTCACCCGCCGTCTCCCGCCTCGGATAGAAAAGACGGTAAAGGACCTCCGGATGGTCATGCAGCTCAAGTCCCCTGTCAAAATCTGCCAAATTCTCCCTCCCCTCCAAGCTTTACGCCGCTAAACACGCAATGCACTGCCACAAAACCCTCCTTTTTTCACTACCACAATATTCATTTATCAATCAAGCGATATCGGGATTGACAGTAATGCCGTTAAGTGTTACATAATTTGTAATTGTAACACTTAACGCGTGTCCGTACCCCGGGCAGAACAGGTCAATGCCGATGATAGCAGGCAATGGAACGTTACGCGATCTTTATCGCGGCTCAATAAGGAAAAGATATTATATTCTCTTCTTTTGCGCCCTCTTCCTTCTTGTCGTCATTGTCTGTGCTGTCGTTACGGGTACCTTCAGCCTTCCTCTTGCCAGGATAGTCAAAGCGCTCTCCGGGGGAGCTGAACAGAGTGAAATGGTGGTGATCTGGAACATAAGAATGCCCCGCATCGCGGCGGCCGTTTTCGCGGGATGGGGTCTCGGCCTAGCCGGTTGTGTCATGCAATCCCTGCTGAGAAACCCCCTCGTGTCACCCTTTACCCTCGGCATCAGTCACGGCGCCGCCTTCGGTGCCGCCTTTGCCATTGTCGTTCTTCACGCCGGCGCGATTCAGATCAGTTCGCTCAGGACAAGCGCAACAAACCTCATCGCGATAAACAGCATAGCTTTGACCACTGCCTGCGCATTCCTTGGGGCGATGATGACAACGGTTTTCATCCTCCTGCTTGCGAGAATAAAAAAGCTGTCCTCCCAATCGGTCATTCTTGCCGGCGTCGCCCTTTCATCCCTGTTCGTATCGGGTACAATTCTTATCCAGTACTTTGCCAGCGAGGTGGAACTCGCCTCAATAGTATTCTGGACCTTCGGTGACGTGGCGCGATCGAACTGGAACGAGATCGGCATCACCGCTTCCTGCGTTGTGCTGATCACGGTCTTTTTTTTCCTGAAAAGATGGGACCTCAATGCCCTCGCATCGGGAGATGACACCGCCAGGTCCCTTGGGATCAACGTGGACCGGATACGACTGACCGGGATGGTGCTTACCGCCCTCATCGCGGCGATCGTCACGGCTTTCCACGGCGTGATAGCCTTTCTCGGGCTCCTTGCACCGCACATTGCAAAAAAACTCGTCACATCGAATCACAACCTGCTCATCCCCATGTCCTGCATTGTAGGCTCCATACTCCTTCTCCTCGCAGACACGGCGGGCCGAAGCATCATCGGCTCAGGGACCCTTCCCGTCGGCATTCTCACTTCTTTCATGGGTGCCCCTCTTTTTTTGTATCTTCTTATCAAGGAGAAAAATGTATGAACCTCAACGTTTCAGGTGTCACCTTCGGCTACAACGGAAAAATGGTTCTCGACGATATAAATTTTTGTCTTTCCGGAGGCGAGGTCCTTGCTGTTATCGGGGTGAACGGGGCCGGCAAAACAACGCTCCTGAAGTGCCTCTGCGGTATTCTGAAACCCTCCGGAGGCGCGGTGCTTATAGACTCGACGGACACGGCACGCATGGACCGGCAGGAGCGTGCAAGGCGTATAAGCTACGTTCCCCAACGGTACGTGGATGCCAGTATGTCTGTCTATGACGCTGTACTTCTGGGCCGCAAACCGCATATGGGATGGTCACTGACAGAACATGATCTGCAGGTGACAGAAGATGTGCTTCACGCACTCCACCTTGAATCCATGGCACTCAGACAGCTGTCTAATCTCAGCGGGGGAGAGCTCCAAAAGGTCATCATCGGCAGGTCTCTGGCACAGGAACCGGACCTTTTGCTTCTTGACGAACCTACAAGCAATCTTGACCTCAGGAACCAGATGGAGGTTATGAATATCCTCAACACGGTTGCAAAACAAAGGAACGTTTCGATAATAGTGGCGATGCACGACATAAACACCGCCCTGAGATTTGCCGACCGGTTTCTCATGCTCAAGGACGGGCATATCCATTCTCTTGCACCCTGGGGAGATATCACAGAAGGACTTATATGCCAGGTCCTTGGAGTTGATGTAATAATGGGGAACGTGGAAGGGCACCATGTGGTCATTCCCGCCCCGTCCATACAATAAGGAGAGATCTTTATGCGTAAACCGCTACCGTTCGCACTTCCCGCTATTGCGGCGGCTCTGATCGCCCTTCTTCTGTCCCCCTCCCTGTGCCCTGCCCAAAAGGCCCTTTCCGTCATTGATTCCTCCGGGCGAACCGTACAGGTACCCGGCGAGGTCAGAAAAATCATCTGTATCGGACCGGGGTGCCTGAGACTCATTTGCTACCTCGGCGCCCATGACAGGGTCGCAGGGATCGAGGCCTTCGAAAAAACCCAGCAGGTTGGCAGGTCATACCGGTATGCGATACCGCAGCTCCTCACCCTTCCGGTCATAGCGCCGGGAGGACCGGGCAATGTGAACAAGGAACCTGACCTGGAAGCGGCCCTGAAGGTCAAGCCCGACGTCATCTTCGCCTCCTATATGGAAAAACAGCGCGCCGACAGCCTGCAGCAAAAGATAGGCATACCCGTCGTCACCCTCTCATACGGAAGGTTCGGCAGCTTCGACAGGGAACTGTATACATCACTGCGCCTGGCAGGTAAAATACTTGCCAGGGAAAAGAGGGCCGAGGAGATCATCGGCTATATCGAGAAGACAAAGACAGACCTTCTCAAAAGGACGGCCGGTATCGAAGAGGCTTCGAAACCGTCAGTTTTTGTCGGAGGCATAGGCTACAGAGGGACTCAAGGGTTGGAAAGCACCGAAACAGACTATCTTCCCCTTGAATGGATCAGGGCCAGGAACGTGGCAAAAAGCGAGGGAAAAACGGGACACCTGTTCATCAATAAGGAGAAGGTCCTCACGTGGGACCCGGACGTGATCTTCCTGGATTCACTGGGTCTCTCCATCATCGCGGTTGATCATCAGAAAAAAACCCAATTCTACCAGGCGCTGAAGGCATTCCAAAAGGGGAAAGTTTACGTTCTCTGGCCTTTCAACGCCTATATGACAAATATCGATACGGTCATCATTGACGCCTACGTGGCGGGGCTGATATTGTATCCCGATCGGTTCAGAGATGTTGCCATCGATAAAAAGATCAATGAGGTCTACCGTTTTTTCATCGGCAGGTCCGTTGCGGACCTCATGACAAAAGACGCGGGTGTCCCCGGAAAACAATGGAAACCATGACCCGGGCCCTGTACAAGGAAGAAATGAACTACATGGACAATTCATTTAACATCGATAACGAAGAGTTTAAGGAATGCGTCAGGTTTCACGGGCATTTTTGCCCGGGTCTCGCGATCGGTTTCAGGGCCGCCAAAGAGCTTCTGCGCCTTATCGGAGTAGTGAGCCGGTCAGGTGATGAAGAGCTTGTCGCGATAGTCGAAACGGACGCCTGCAGTGCCGATGCGATGCAGGTAATGACTGGATGCACCTTTGGGAAGGGGAACTTCATTTTCCTCAACTATGGAAAACATGCTTTCACCCTGGGAAGCAGACAGCGCAATATCGCTTTCCGGGCATCACTGCGCGCGGGCGGGCACGTATTTAACAACGAGTTCGTGGAGCTTTTCGAAAAGATGCGATCAGGCAGCGCCTCAAGCGAGGAACGAACCGCCTTCCTTAAGCTGCGCCACAACACCGGCTTGCGCATACTTGACATGGATACGGAAAGGCTTTTCAAGATCGAAGAGGCCGCGATCCGGTTGCCGCCGAAGGTAATGGTCGTCCGATCCGAAACTTGCCCCGTTTGCCTGGAGCCGGTACGCCACGATTACCTCAATGATCTTAACGGCATCCTGACCTGTCCTTCATGCAGAAAGGTATCAGAGCGGCCCGGCCAAGGATGATTCACGGCATCGATTATTATGAAGAAAAGTTTTTTACCGGTCTTTTTTCATGCTCCATCTGAAATATTTATTGCAATGACACGTTCTTTATGGGATAATCCACTCTGAAGCATAGGAACCGGCTGTTCGTCACAAACGCAGGAATATCCATTTTTGTTGTCTGTCCCGTAGCGCAGTTCCTTTTCTTCCATATTTTATCAGGAGGTTTGTAGCATGGCAAAAGGAACTGTGAAATGGTTCAACGAGTCAAAAGGTTTCGGCTTTATCACCGGAGATGACGGTACGGACGTGTTCGTCCACTACTCAGCCATCCAGGGCAGCGGTTTTAAATCACTGTCCGAAGGCGATCAGGTTACCTTTGATGTCGTCAGCGGCCCCAAGGGTCCCGCGGCATCGAACGTAGCAAAAGGTTAAGCCACCATGGCAGGCCCGGTTTACCCGGGCCTGCTTCCATTATCTATCCCTATGGAACAAAACAAGATCAGGAATATTGCGATCATCGCCCATGTCGATCATGGAAAGACCACGCTCGTGGACCAATTCTTCAGGCAGAGCGGCATGTTCCGCGACAACGAGGTCGTCGAAGAGCGGCTGATGGATTCCATGGACCTTGAACGTGAACGGGGCATCACCATTTCTTCAAAAAACGGCTCTTTCATTTACAAGGACTTTCACATCAACATTATAGATACTCCTGGACACGCCGATTTCGGCGGCCAGGTGGAAAGGGTCCTGAAAATGGCCGATGGCGTCCTGTTGCTTGTGGATGCCGCCGAAGGCCCCATGCCCCAGACCAGATTCGTTCTCAAGAAGGCTCTGGGCCTGAATCTTCCGGTAATCGTGGTGATCAACAAGGTGGATAAACCGGCAGCGCGTTGCGATTGGGTGGTGGACCAGGTCTTCGATCTTTTTGTCAAACTCGATGCGCCCGATGACATCCTTGATTTCCCCATCATTTACACATCCGCGAAAGGGGGATACGCGGTGACCGACCATTCGCAAAAAGAAGGTTCCATGGTACCTCTTTTCGATATGATCGTCGACAGCGTTCCGCCTCCCACCGGAAACCCCGATGCCCCTCTGCAGATGCTTGTGAGCTCACTCTCGTATTCCCCGTTCCTTGGCAGGCTTGCCATCGGAAAGATCACCTCCGGCATCCTCAACGTCAACAAGGACGTCATTATAGCCACAGAGGGAGTGCCTTCATCGCCCGCACGCATCACAAAGGTATACCGCTTCAAGGGCAGCACAATGGAAGAAACCCAGATCGCCGGCACAGGAGAGGTCGTCGCTGTGGCGGGAATGGAATCAATAACGATAGGCCAGACACTGACCGACCCGGACAATCCCGCGCCCCTTCCTGGTATCGACATAGACCCGCCGACAATATCGATGAACTTCATCCCCAACGATTCACCCTTTGCGGGAAAGGAAGGCAGGTTCCTCACATCACGCCATATCCGCGAGCGGCTCATGAGGGAAACCCTCTCCGATGTTGCACTTGTCGTGGAGGAACTGACGGACAGCATCGGCTACAAGGTGTCCGGCAGAGGTGAGCTTCACCTGTCCATACTCATTGAAAAGATGCGCAGGGAAGGCTACGAGTTCCAGGTAACACGCCCGAAGGTCATATTCAAGGAAAACACGGAAGGAACCCTCGAACCATACGAAGAACTGACCATCGACGTCGATGAACAATATTCAGGCAACGTCATTGAAAACCTCGGCAGGCGCAAAGGTCAGATGGTCCATATGCACCAGGAAAAAGGGATGGTCAGGATGAGCTACCGCATTCCCACAAGAGGGCTCATCGGGTTCCGCTCGCAATTTCTTACAGAAACAAAGGGAACGGGCACGATGAACTATATCTTTGACGGCTATGACCGTTACGCTGGCGAGATGAAGAACCGCAACAATGGGGTCCTTGTCGTCATGGAGGAATGTACCACGGTGGCGTACGCCCTTTTCAATCTCCAGGAAAGGGGCGAGCTCTTTCTCGGTCCGGGCCAGAAAGTCTATGGCGGTCAGATCGTCGGGGAACACACACGTGAGATCGACCTCGTTATAAATCCGGCCAAGGGGAAAAAGCTGACGAACATGAGGGCCGCCGGTTCTGATGACGCCGTGATCCTCACCCCTCACAGGAGCATGAGCCTGGAGGAATGCATCTCATATATCAACGAGGATGAACTTGTAGAGATCACCCCAAAGTCGATCAGACTGCGCAAGACCATTCTGGACGGACTGCAGCGCAAGAGAACAAAGATCGCCGCCCAAAAGACCTGATAACCTTCATTTATCATGAACATCCAGATATTCGGTACCGCCAAATGCCAGGACACCAGGAAGGCCCAGAGGTTCTTCAAAGAACGCGGCATATCCTTTCAGTATGTTGATCTCTCGACGAAGGGCCTCAGTAAGGGTGAACTGGGCAGCGTGAAAACCGCCGTCGGCATCGATAACCTCATTGACAAAGAGGGTAAAGAATACACCCGGCGAAACCTCAAATACCTCACTCACAACGTTGAGGAAGAGCTGCTCGCAAACCCTCTGCTCTTCAAGACCCCCATCGTCCGCAACGGCTCGAAGGCCACCGTGGGCTACCAGCCGGATATGTGGAAGGAATGGGAATAGAAAAGGCCGTGAATGAAACCGTGACAAGAGGCCGTGAAGCGTAAGGTGTTGAAAGACAAAGAATAATAATATCCTTTCACATGTTACTGTTTTTTAAAACGCCTCACGCCTCACGGTCTTTTATACGCCTCACGGATTCTAAGATCGCTTCCATCACCTGCCCGGCCTGGCCGTTGACGATGATGTCGGCAATATCATCGCAGGCGGTTTCGTCACGGTTCACGATAACAAGCTTTGCCCCTGCCCGTTTCGCCACGACGGGCATCTGCGCTGCAGGGTGTACAACAAGGGAGGAACCGATGACAATGAAAAGGTCACACGCGGCGGAACGCCTGTAGGCCTCCGCGGTCTCCCGTTCAGGCATGGACTGCCCGAATGAGATGGTCGCGGGTTTGAGCAACCCTCCGCAGGAATCACAGCGGGGTGCCTTGTCTCCACTCGAAACCCTCTCCTGGATGGAGGCCCTTTCATACCTTTTCTGACAGGTGAGGCAGGCAACGTGCATGGCCGTTCCGTGCAGTTCCAGCACCTTTTCCTCCGAATTGCCCGCCTTGGAATGAAGGCCGTCTATGTTCTGCGTGATCAGGCAGTCGAGTTTACCCAGTTTTTCCAACTCGGCTATGGCAATATGGCCCGCGTTGGGTCTGGCGTCCTTCATGGCGTCGTACATCTCCGTTGCCATCTGCCAGTATTTCTCCCTCGACGATTCACTGGAAAGGAAATTCTGGAAATAAAAATCCTCGGGGTCATATTTGTCCCATACACCGCCGGGGCTTCGAAAATCAGGGATCCCGGATTCCGTGCTCAACCCTGCGCCGACAAAAACAACGATCTTCTTTGAATCCAATATCAATCGGGCGACATCACCTGTCCTGTCTTCCATTCGAACACCTCTTCATACGTAATCGGTCTGCAATATCAAGACTATTATGGTCCGAAACGGGAGTCAATATAAAAGACAGGTTATGGGTTATGGCTGGAGAATCCGTTTGTCTGGTTTTTCCGGTTTATTTAGCTTCTTCAGTTAAAGACCTGAATATTTTCAGCCAGACAAACCTGATTGTTTTCCTTGAAACTTTGGAACAATGAAACCCTGAAACCATCTTAAATCATATCCAGCGTATCTTTGCCGGGTTGCGCTCGATCCAGCGGGAAAAACCGATCTTGGGGTAACCCAGGGTGAGTCCGGCATAAATGCGGTGCCCTTCAGGGACATCAAGAAACCGCGGTATCGCCTTATCATGGGCACAGGCTGAAACAACATATCCGGTATAGAAGCTCCCCAGCCCGAGGGTGCACGCCGTGAATGTGGCGTTCTGAAATGCCAGGTTGGCGTTGGCCTCGGCAAAGCGTGTCCTTTTATCGGCATGGAAAAGAATGAGGGCGGGCGCGTTGTAGAGGATCATATCGATCCCTCTTTCCATGTTCCTGGCTGTCAGTTCAAACTGATCTACCCAACGGGCGAATTCTTCCTTTGTCGTCAACCCGCGCATGAGATAGACAGCTCGTATTATTGGGTTTTTGAGCTTTTTTGCAGACCTTCCCAGCCACCCGGCTACAGTGGAGGCAATCTTTCCCAGCACATCGCGATCGTCAACAACGATGAACTGTGTGCTCTGGGTGTTCTTTGCGCTTGGAGCATAACGGGCACCTTCGATGACCTTCCCGATCAACTCCCGCTCAACGGGTCTATCGAGGAAATTCCTTATCGAGCGTCTCGTCCTTATCAATTCCCGCACCTGTTCAAAAGATGGCAGCAACCCCTTGTCCACGGGATGCACCCCGGCCGGCGTAAGGCGTTCATGCCTTATCGCCCCGGCGGGACATATGAGCAGGCAATGGCCGCAATCGTTGCAGAACTCCGGACGGGAAACGGCGGGGACACTGCCCGCCTCGTCCTGCGTGAACACCTTGGGACAGACACGGACACAAAGCCCTTCTTTTCTACAGATCTCTTTGTTGATCGCAATGAGGATATTATCCATTATTTCTCCGACAGTATCTTTGCAAGGTCCGATTGCAGCCGGTCAGGACCTGTCATGGTTTCGACCCAGGCAAGCAATTTTCCTGCTTCTCCCGACACATCGATCGGGTCCGATACCCAGCGGTCGCTCTTCTCCAAAAGCAGCAGGTGTATTGCTGCAACCCTCCGTACGATGGGGTTGAGGCCGGTATTTTCCTTGACCGCAGCTTCCCTGCCGACACATTTGAACAAACGGGCCATGAGGCTTCCCGTGAACCCGCAAAGCCTGGCGGCACCGGCGGCATTCGATTCATTGGCGCAGCTTTCGGCCCATTGGCGAAGTTTCATCAAGGCTACGTTTTCAAAGGGAGCGACATTGATCGTCACTCGTTCAAGGGCACTGGGGCCAAAGCGAAGTTCATAGGAGCTGAATGTTGCCCTCCCGTCGTCCATTATCCCGTTGTTAATGACACCCGACCATAGCGCACAAAGCCCGCCGAGGGCCCCTCGCCCGCTTTCCACAAGAAAAGACGGCCTTTCGCTGTCAAAGGTATCGCAATAGAACAATTCCCACGGCGACGAAGGCCCGGGTGCGTGTTTTTTAGGGTCTTTGCGTGACACAGGCACCAGCCCATCGGGTCACCCGCCTATTACGTGCCCGATAATAAACCATATCCCCGCAAAGGCAATATGTCAATGGCTGCAGCTTCGTGTAGCCGCAGGTTATAAGAAAATACCACTTATTGTTATAAATCGGTTTTGAAAAGCGGTTGATGGTATCAAGGGTTGTTTGATAATGCATATAACTTTTCCCACCTACGATTCGTTATTGCCAGCCTATGAGACAAATTGCGTCACGGTAACGGAGTGACATTAGGAATAGTGGGAATGTTCCGCAAGAAATCCGATCTACCTTGTGCCGTTGCCAGACAATTGCAACGTCATCAACTTGCTGAAGGTCGCTCACGAATTCCATGTGAGTAATCGTATTCGTCACGATCTAAGAACTTCTGCCATGGATATGGAATTCGGCCGAGCTGTTCGCGCATTATGTTCCAGGATTTGAACGTCTCAATATAATGGTATTTGAGCGGTTGATCTGTATCGTCCATCATATATCTTAAGCAGTCAAACGAAAGGCAATCGTCGAAATCTTGACCTAAAGGATCTTTTTCTGGGTCTAGGTAATTAACTTCATATTGAACAGGGACATTCAGCTGTAGTTCTTCACTGGGCCTTATAGGAATGATCGGAAAGCCGTTGGGGTTCAGCATCGCCTCCAGGTTAGGATGCAGCAGAATTCTCAGGCCGGGGACGCCGCAGCTTTCAGTCTGATATGCACGGACGATACCGGTCCCTAGAAACTGTGACATGTGAAAGGACACATGAGCGGACGAGTCCGTGAGGAATCGCAACATACGGTACGAGCCGCGGGCAAGACCCATTCGGACAGGCGTGGCGCTGGTGACGAGCTCGAACATCAGCATGCGTGCAAGGTGAATTGCATGATCTAGCGTCTCTATTCGGAAAAATGCCGAGTCGGAAAACACGATAGCGGTACCTGTACCCATATTTTGGAGACGTATTCGAGCCTGGTTGAGGCAGCGATGGAAATTGATAAAGCGGTATCCGAGGAGGCTTTCCGCAGGGGATGGCGAGTACAGCTCAACACCGGTAAAGATCGGGTTAAGTTCATTGAGTTCGTCACCTTCTCTCTCGACGAGAGCCGAAAAGCCTAGCATGTCCACAAACAGAATATACGTAGTCTCAAATGGTTCCGTCATCGTATCCTGAGCTTTAGAAGTCGTTTCAGTCTTATAGCATCTTTTGGTCCGGCTAAACATAGCTAATCTGGAGTTATCCTACAGAAACCTGATCAGATATAGTGCCAGACTAACTGTTTTCACTTCCTCCCGTCATATTAAGGGAGTTTATAGCGTCCTTTCTCAGCTTGGAGCCTATCAAAAACTCGATTAATTTATTTTCAATGTCCTCTCGACGATCGTATTTTACGATGTGTAGCTTTAATGACTTCGCAATTGCGGTTAAGGCCTCTTTGTTGGTAAGGGTAGACAGAACAGTTCTCGCCTCTTCACGAGTCGTGCATTCGCTTAGTCTGCTTATCATCTCTTCTGGATACACCATTGATTTGGCCACTTCCTCATCCTTTGAGTTAGTCAAGGAGCTGAATATCAGCTTCGCGTTCCCGCTTATAAGTTGTTCTATTTCCAGATCGCTCAGGTTATCTATTGTATTCATTAAGACACGAAGTACTTTTGATAAGGTATTTTTACGGGTCATGGTGAAACCTTTCCGAGGATTTCAGTAGTTAAATCCTCAAGCTCAGATTGGACACTTAGATAAGTTGGACCTGAGACTCTTCTTAGCACAACCGGAACACCATATTCGGGAGCATCAGCATAAATGGTCTTATTCTCCCTTATGAAGGTATTAAGAACTGGAACTTCCAAACGACGAACCTGTTGGATGTAGGGTTGCTGTGCGGAGATCGGCTCCTGATTACGGATCTGTATCATAGTAAACAATATGCCAAGTATCTTAGGATCAATTCTTCTCCATTCACTACTTCCACTATCTTTTACATAACGATTGAAGACCTTTACGAGTTCACCAACATGTTTCTCTAACTGCTCTATTCCCAAAGTAGATAAGTAGTCTGGTTTTGTGGGAACAAGAAGGTAATCGCTGGCTACCACAGCGGTCTTTGTAACAATGTTGAAGTTCGGCGGACAATCAATGAGTATAAAGTCATATTCTTTATCGAGAGATTCCAGACCGGACCGTAGACGAGAGTGGACCCTCAGATAATTATTTCTGAGATCACGTTCGGTGCCGCCAATCAGTCGTGTTGCGAGTTCAAGGTCTACATTAATAAGGGCTAGGTGGGAGCAAATCAAATCCAAGTTGCTTCTCCCGCTATTTGCTCTACTCGGTTGCGCTATAAGACTACCCATAGCCAGGTCCGTATCTTTGTCAATAAAGGCATCATACCAATTCTTAATGGTCTTTGAAGCTTCGTAATTATTGCGCCAATCGTCCACCGAAAAAAATGAAAATGTTAAGCTTGCTTGAGGATCCAGATCTATTGCTAACACCTTCTTTCCCCTGTATGCAAGCTCGGCGGCTAAGTTGGCGGAGATTGTCGTCTTACCTACTCCTCCCTTGTAGTTGATAACTGAAATCGTAGTCGTCATGGTCCCTCCCCCAATGTGATTTAGAAAAAGCTGCTTAATAATAACACATTAGGATAATTATCGAGAACAATTATATTTTCAGTGGTAGAACATAGTTTGTGATCAATAATTCCGTTACTTTTTTCTGCTTGTGAGCCCCTGGCATTTTGTAACTCGTTGTGACCTCGTCAATGGAATAATCCTTGAATAATTTCCTAATCTCCGGAACATCATTGATCGACATAATGAACCTCCCCTGAATCCCAGCCAACACATCCCTCAGTCTTGCAAAGTCCTCCCGGCCAAATATCCCCTCGCCATAATCGTTTTCATTCCCATAATAGGGCGGATCAATATAGAAAAAAGTCTCCGGCCGGTCAAACCGTTCGATGAGCTTTTGGTAATGCATATTCTCGATGTATACCCGGGACAAGCGTAGGTGAGCCTCGGAGAGTTCCTCCTCGATCCGGAGCAGGTTGAACGATGACGGCCGTGTAGGACCGATGTTAAAGGTCTGTCCTACCACTTTAGCCCCGTAGCCCGCCCTGAGAAGATAATAGAACCGGACTGCCCTTTGGATATCGGTTAGGGTGTCTGGATTTTCAGCCTTGAACCGAGAAAACTCATCCCTGGCCACGAGGATCCACTTGAGGTAACGGATGAACTCCTCAAGATGGTTCTTAATAACCCGGTACAGTGTTGTCAGATCCTTATTGATGTCATTGATGATCTCGACCTTTGATTCTTCCTTGCTGAATAATAACCAGGCTGCACCTGCAAACACCTCACAGTAGCAGGTGTGTTCCGGAATTTTCTTAACGATCTTGTTTGCCAGCAGTGATTTGCCGCCGCGATATGATAGAAAGCTTCTCATCTTATTTTGCCCTCCTCGTCAAATAAGGTTTGATTTTCCCGGGCCTCGCCTGCTACATTCTTTCCGATCTGATATCCCCCCGAATGAATCAGGTCAATCAAGGCGGATGGTAGCGGGTTATCCCGTCAGGCGCCCCCCGGCGCTTGTTTAAGGGAGGGCAATTCCCTTAGATACTGTCCGTCTCCTCTACTATACAGGCCGTGCCGGCCATACCTGGTTGCTATAATCGATTGCAGCCGGCAGGTCTCTTAAGTTCTGCTTATATGTTTTCCACACCTGTTTTGCCTCGGTCGTCATGGATTCCCACTTTTCTGCGTTGCAATAGACCGTATCGGTCTCATTCAATAAACCGTTCCGGCGGGGCCTGATCTCGCCGTTCAGCCAGCTTTCCCGGTCCAGAACGAACTGTGTTCCCGACCAGACATGGTAAACCGATGGCCGTGGATCATAATCCGTATCCGTCGGTTTCGGAGAAATACCCAGGTCGTTTATGGTGTACTTCGTGCCGTCCTTCTTCCACCAGGTCGATCTACGATAATCCGCGACAAGAATCCATGTCCCGTCCTGAAATACCGCTGCCTGGTTGCTCCCGATGGCAGGCGGTTTTAACCGGGCAGAGAATGGAGGCTGTAAGAAAGATCCAGGTTCAAGGGGATCAGGGTTTGCATTGCTCTCCCCAGTATATTCTTTGGTTTCAGGATCATAATGGTATATCTTCATGGGACCCTCCATATCCTCTAATATTTAATGCAAAACATGACATTGATATTTATGGGCCTGGTTTCATTGCCGCCGTATGAGCCGGTGCTCGCACTCCCGCTCGGGACATTGTAGGCCACACCGCCCGAGGTGAGTCCCACCGAGGTATAACTGTACACGGTATGCACATGGGCCTGAACCTCATATCCTTGTTTTGATCCGACAACATCCCCGCCGGTCCCGTCGCCCCTGTTGGTGCGCGATGCCCTGTCAGGATCTGTCGTCTGCCCGTGTGCCCACCCGCGCAGGAACCTGCCCCGCAGATCGGGAAGCAAGAATTGATTATGGAATGTATTTGTCCCGGACCCGTTGTCGGATATGGCCACTGCCGCACCACCTTTGGAGGCCGATACCTGGAAGGTGTTCGTCGTCGCGTTGACGACGTAATATTTCGTGTTGGCCGAGATGCCTGTGGGCAAGGTCCCGCCGCTGTTCTTTACCTCCAGGACATTATCGTTGCTCAGACCGTGAGCGCTGGCGGTGAATGTTTCAGTCGTATTGTCGGCCGTGAAGGTTGTCCCTGTGTTCAGGCCATAGTCGTTTGCAATGACGTCATAGAGCGTCTCATATGTCGTCATCGAGATCGCCGACCCGTCGCATTCGAGATAACCCACCGGGGCCGTTGAACCCATGAACGCAATAACGGCACCCGGGGGCGCCCCGGATGCTGACGACATATTGTAAAAGGTCGAGCCGTTGTCGCTGTACTGCCATTTTGATACCGTGTTGCTGTAGCGGATCTCCGGCTTTGAGGTCGAACTGTTGTTGGCAATCAACCTGATGTCCGAAGCGGTACCATCGCCGATACGCAAGGCGTTGACATCGATCCTGGCCTGGACCGTCCAGGCGGGAGAACCTTCCGTTCCCGTATTCTTGAGGACCTCGAAGTTGCCGCCATCGGAGCGGATTCCCCACTCTTCCCCTGATGCCCCGGAGTCCTTGAGGCGAAGCAGGAGCGCATCTCCCTTGAGCTTCTGTGATGCGGTAAAATCGTTCTGGACAGAAAGCGACGCCAGGCCAAGGTAGATCTCGGAGAGCTTACCGACAACGATCCAGCCGCTGTTCGCCGCGTTGCGGATCTTGAGCTGGTCGTTGCCGGTATCGGCCCACAACTGAAATGCATACGTCGTCGATGGCGCGGTAGCTCCTGATGATAGCGACGCGAGGGCCTGAAGCGAGGCGTTGACGGCGGCACGGAACGTAACGCCGGTGTTGGCATCGGCCGTGGTGATCTCAAAATCATGCTGGGCCGCTTTTGCGATGAACGGATTGAACAGCACCGCCGCCATGAGCAGCCAGGTCAAGTAACATTTGAACCTTTTCATAAATACCTCCTTTTAGTATCCCTTTGATTCCCAGTCGATGACGCGCGAAACTGTGCTTCCCGCGTTTTTTATATAGATAGTGAATCCTGTTGTGCTTACGCTGCTGAGCTCATAATAGTCCCCGTCCAGTGCTGACTGGATGGTGATCCGCACGAGCGGTTTCGCAATATAGGACCGGGCGAAAGCGACGCTGAGTCCTCCCACCGGGACCGTGACATCCTGGCCCCGTTCGGACCGGTCAGGCATGTCGACGATAAAATGGATCTTCGAGATCTCCACGTACTGCGTAGGTTTATTGGTGTATACATGGACCCTCATCCTGAACTTTCTCGCCGTGTAATCCCCTATCATGAAATTCTGCCAGTCTCCCCAGTCAACACCGTTCTGCGACAGCGCGATCTGCGTCTGGATGCCCACCCCGGAAAGGTCCCCGTCGAGATCGCTGACCGCGTCGAAATCCAAAATGCTGTTGAACAGATACTGCGTGTCCACACCGACGAATTCCACGATGGCGCTGCACCGGGCGGTCTGGACGCTGCCGAGGTTGACCTCCGGTGTCTCATAATATCCGTCTGGCCAGAACGCCATGTCGAGCGAGTCTATGTTCTGAACGGCGTCCAGATCGGCGATACCGTCGAAAGAACCTTGAGATTCGAGGACAAGCTTGCCACCGACGGCCGCCATGTGGGTCTTAGCGCCAGCGAAGGCAGGCTCCTCGATGAGTTCGGCCTGGACGTTCCACGCGAGGATCGTCGGGATATCGGTTATGACGGATATGGCGGAGGCGCTCTCATTGCCGCTCGTGTCCACCGCCTTGAGCAGATACTTTCCACTCCTTGCCGCGGGCAGCGTGATCGACGTGCTGTAGATCTTTGCCACGTCCATGGCACCCGTCCATGCCCCGCTCGTTGAGGGATGATATCGCAGCAGGTAGTAGTCTATATCGACATCAGGTATCGCGGTCCAGTCGAGGCGCAGCCCGCCGATCGCCGGGGACGCCCAGATATCCGCCACGTTCGACGGCGGGGCGGTCTTGCCGAGCGGCCTGATCTCTGCCTGCGGGGCAGCGGGGATGGTCATCTTGCCGCCTGCGGTATTGACCGTCACGATCGCAATCTTGTAGCTTGACAGGGCGATACAGGGCAGCAGATAAGATGTTCCCCAGGTGGAACTGGCGAACTGCCAACCGGAATTGTCCCGGTTGTAATAGATCTCCGCGTGGTCGTACATGTTGTTCGACGGACGAGAAAAGGATATCTCGATCATCTCGTCGATGGTGCCGTCCACTCTCTTCGTGAGCCGGTCCTTGACGGACAGATTGAGGACTGGTGGCAATACGTCAATCGCCGAATAGTCAGGCGTCGGGAGCACGGGTTGCTGGGAGTCCAGGTTCCACAGCGAAGCATTGTATTCAAGGCAGGTGAGCTTGAACCGGTGGTCCATGTCGGGCTGGACGGACAGGATCCTAAAGGGCTTCGTCACCTTGCCGATTTCACCGTATGAGTAGCTGTCGTATTTCTCGGGGATGTGGCCGGTCTCGAAAGGCGAGGACACGACCACCACCGCCCCGGCGACGGACTGGACCTGCCGGTAGACGCGCTCGTCGCTTTTTAGCCAGATTATGATCCCATAGGTCTTCCCCGCCTCAATAGCGACGTCCCTGTCGAGGACAACCGTATCGTTCCCGGAGACACCGGAGATGCGGCCCGAGAACCCCCACTGGGGAACGTCGTGGCTGATGTTGACGACCTGCCCGATGCGGCACTCGATTGCAGAGACTGGCAGGCTCACCGATACGGTGTTCGTGAGCAGCTCGTTCGCCTTGAGCCTCATCATCCCGTCCCTCCAGGCCTGGGACGCCCTGATCACCCCGAACATGTCCATGTTCAGCGGTGCCTGGTTGGTGACAAGGTTCGGGTTTATCACCTGCAGGGGCTCCCTGGCAAAATCGTTGTCCTTGTTGAGGATCTCGACGGTAAGTTCCGTGGGCCGCTCCTCGGTCGACGACCAGTGCTCCTGGAACGAGTCCTTCAATATGCTTCCCATGCCGACCAGAAAACCGCTCTCCGGGGATGCCTCGGGCTTGTTGATCGCAAGGGTTATCCTGGTCCCCGAGTAATAAGGTACCGCGCGGCCGATGCGGTAGACCTTCAAAAGCGAGTCCCATACCGTTGAGGCATGATCGAAGACGCCGTCGAACTGGCACAGTTCTTCCGTACCCCCGGAACCATCGGGAACAGAGGCGGCGTTATACCCGGCGAGGTCGAGGTGCGCGTCGGTGTCCACCCTGGCGGGCATCAGGCCGTCGTACCGGACGGGGCTGCCGTTGTTATCGAGGACGGGCCTGGTGAGAATGTCATACCCTATCCACGCCGGTTTGCGTGAATAGGCGGTCTGCCATACCAATCCATCCAGTGTCGCCCTGACCAGCGCACCGTCGCAGTAGCAACTGAAGCGGATCGATCCGGAGATCTGCCCGGTGGCCAGAGCCTTGATGCCCACCAGAACCATCCTGGGATACTCAAAATCATCCGTGTAGATCTCCTGGACCGATGTGAGGTAACAGTCGTCGCCGTACCGGGAGGATGCCCTGTCAGGGGTCATGTTTGTCACCCGGATGTCGTACTTTCCGGGATCGAGGTTGTTTACCCTGAAGGTCCTCCTGATCACCGTGCTCTGTGCCCCGGTTACGGTCACGTAGTTGACGGTGGTGTACACGGTCCGGGAATATTCCTGGGAGATCCAGTGCCAGATAAGCTCGTATATGCAGTCCCCCACCGGGACATTGCCCGCCGATTGCCCCTCATAATGATCTGCGGGGTTTGTGCTGCCCGTGGAGTATTCGTACCATGTCGGCCCCGCTTCACCATCGAACCAGCGGCCCAGGCTCCATCTCCCCCCGAAATATGTCTCCTTTGTTGCAATCACCTGCTGGGTTATGGGCACCCATGTGGCGGTCCCCTGCTTTTTGATCTCAACGCCGAGGTTGATGCTTATTGCATCGAGGCCGCCCAGGTCGTTCGCATACCAGAGGCCCGACGGGAAGGATATGACGACCTCCAGCCCGTTGAAATCGTCATCGACGGTCGTGTAGGTGACCGGGGATCCGTAGGCGACCTTTACCGGGGAGATGGCGTATTCCTTCTTTGTGTCGTTGAAATTCGGTATCGGCGTCTGGTCGAGATGCCCCAGGCGTGTGTGGATCTCGACGCCGGCGAAGTTCTCGACGGGCTGATCGTTGATCTTGAAGTTGTAGAGCCTCGAAACGGGTCCCACCCCGAGGCAGATGAGGACGTTGAGGTACTGGGTGTCGTTGATATTGTCGATATGCCAGTTGACGACGTTGCCGTAGAGCTTGTTGAGGCCGTAAGGCCGCGGGATCGCGGTACCCTGCTGCTGCGTCGTCGCCGGCGACCAGGAATAGGACTGTGAGGTGTCGTAGCCGGTCAGGTCCTGCGTGGCCACGTCAGGCGCCTTGACCATCGAGGAGACGATGACCCCGCCGATGATGGAAACGGCAGCGGCGCCGGCGATCGCTCCGATCCCTCCCGCTTCAAATGCCGCACCGAGCGCCGGGGCCAGGGTCCCGCTGCTGACGACCGTCGCTATGATAGCGAAGATGACGCCGATGACCATGGGAATGATATCATCGTCTCCGACGTACGGGACGGCGATCACCTGGTCCCCCGGGGACAGCCATATCGCCAGCAGGTCCTCTTTCCTGACGGGGACCCCGTTCACAACAAACGCGAAGGGCACGATCTCCGGAAGCTGCGAGCGACGGACATCCTCAAGGGACGCCTCCCACATCCACCGGCCGGGCTCAAGTTCGATCACCCTCGGTTGTGTATACCGGAAAGGACTCCTGAATTCCTTGATCGTCACCGGATCCAACGGTAGAACCCCCTGACGCGAGGCTTCCAGAAGAGATCGCTGAGCCTGGATATGATGACGTTGTGCCTGCGGCGGATATGGATGAACCTGCGGCAGTCCTCGAGAACCGTCCCGACGTGGGTCTCGTAGCCGGGTATCAGGGAGAACCCCGCCAGGCAGTACGGCTCCGGCCTGCCAAGCTCGAGGATACGGTCCTTGTTACCGGTGATAAGCCCGTTCAGGCATGTCACGTCGAGGTCATCACCGTAGGTAAAATCGGGCAGTTCCACCCCCAGCCTGCGGGCCGCCTCCATGGCCAGGCCCCAGCAGTCGAAACTGTCCGGGCCGCGGCCATGCGGCCTGAAGGGTTTGCCGATGAGGTCCCTTACATCGAGGATATCAGACAATCCTCACCCCCGAGTTCGCAAGGCCGATGAAGGCCCCGAAGCGCCGTGAATTGCCCTTGAGCCTGCAGTCCGCAAGGGTGTGCTTGCAACTTGCCGTGCCGGCGCTGTACTGCAGGCCCGCCGACCAGGACCCGGCGCTGCCGCCTGGCACCTGGCGGTTCTTGCGCCTCCAGACCTGCATCCAGTTCTTGCCGGTGAGCGGCCGGTTATCGGGTGTCGACACATGGGTGACATAGCAGATATAGTCGTTGCCGTCGTCGCCCTTCACCGCCGCCGCGGTGGGATCGTTGTAATAGCATTCGTGCCACCGGAACTTGTGTGCGCAGTAGTTTGCCAGGTACCGGTAAAGCGGGAAGAGGTCCCGGAACAGGTTCCTGCCGCCGCAGCGCCAGGTGATCCAGGTGTAATCGGAGAACGCCTCCAGGACCTTGAGCTCCGTCTCGAGATCGACGTAGTTCTCCGCAAGATAGGCAGCGTTGACGATCCTCATGAGGATGAGCGAGTCCGTCATGCCTTTGGTTTCCTGGAGCGTCTTTTCGAGCACCCTCGACGTGTTGTTGACCTTTATGTTCCACGAGGGGACCGCTCCCTCCGAATTTATCTCCGGCAGCTCGATCTGGAAGGGAAAGCGAGTATAGATCCGTCCCTGGAAGGTGATGTTCTCGTTGTTGTGCACGAAATAGAAGGTGGCGCCCGCCGGCGTTGTCACATCGAGCAGGAAAAGCCATGGATAGATCGAGGAGATCTCGTTCTTCGCGTACTTGAGGACGCTGGGAAGGGACATCTATGCCTCCTCGAAATCAAATTCTGCAGACCAGAGGCCGGGGACGCCCTTGTAGGGCTTAAACTCGATCGGGGCGGCAAGACGGCCATCGACGGAGGCGCCCGTGAAGGGATTTGTCCAGGCGATCATCCCCGCGCCGACGTGGACCTCGTTCTCGAGGGATTCGAGGGATGCCTTTTCTGCGGCGGACAGCGGCTCGTATTTGAGGTGGAACTTCTTCGGCGTTGTCCTGGTAAAGCGCACGCCCGTGACCGTGTAGCCGCCGTCGGTCTTCAGCCGGATCGTGGGGTCATCGGCCTTGGACTCCCTCCAGTCCGTGATCGTCGGGTTCACACCCAGTGTGGGGAAGGTCGCCATTTATGCCCCCCTGACCCCGAAAGCGTTTCTGACCGCCGGGTCCGTGCCGGCAAGCTCGAGCATGATGGTGCGGATCTGCTGGCGTTTGTCTGTCTTCGGTGCGAGTTCCCTGGCATTGAAGGGTATGCCGGTCTTATTGTCGATATTGACGACCACGTTCGGCTGGCCGCCTTCGGCGACCCTGGCCACCCGGTTCAGCCAGCTGTTCTGCTCCTCGGTGATGTAACGCTCGCCCACCTTGTTGATCACCAGGCGCTCATTGTCGTTGAGGCCGCCGCCGTGGAAGGTGGGGATGAACTTTCTGACGATGCCGCCGTCGTGCTTTGTATCGAAGTACCCCGAATCGACGTCCCCGGAGGCGGTGCCTGTGTTCCCGCCGGAAGAGAACAGGGATGAGACCGCTTTTGTGATAAAACTTGTAGACTGCTGTCCCAATGAATTCGCGAGAGCGCGCTGGACCGACGTCAAAAAGGCTTTGACATGGTCCCAGAGGGATCCCAGTTTTCCCTGAAAAGAATCGAAGAAGAGGTCGGAGAACGCCTGGTCCATTCCCTGCGCCGTCTGCCGGGCGATCTCAACGCCCTGTTGAAATGACGTACGCGTTTCGCTGGTGTATTTTTTTAGACCTTCACTCAGCCCTTCCTCAAGGCTTCCATACATCTCCTGCTCTGTCCTCGCCCTCTGGGCGGCTATCGCCAGAATCTCTTGCTCCTGCGCGGCAATCTCAGCAAGGATGCTGATCTTTTCTGCATCTTTTTCTGCTTCCCGGTATTTCAGGCGGAGGTTTTCGATACGGACTTTTTGAATGTGTTCCTCAAGGTCAAGCTCTTTCTGTTTTGCCTGAAGCTGTGTCATCTCGCCGCGCTCAAGACCGATCTCGATCAGCTTCTTTTTAAGTGACAGCTCCGCCTCAAGGGTCTTGAGCTCACCATCACGCCTGGCCTCGGAAAGCCTTTTGCTGTATTCGATCTCCTCAATGGTGTTATCGATGCCAAGACGGGTAAGCTCTTCTTTCTTCTTCGCGATCTCCGTGTCCCGCTTTGTAAGCTCCACCTTGACCCGGCCTTCCTCCTTTATCCGGTCCTTTTCTTCGTTGTATAAACCCTTCTTCTGGTCCCACGCCAGGGAGATGGCTTCCTTCTCTTTCTGGGCATACGCGATGCCCCATTCCAGAGCTTCTCTCTTAAGGGCATTTGTCTCAGATATGTATTCTTTTTCTGACAGGATCCCTTTCTTATGGCTCAGCTCCCTGCGCTTTTCGTCCGTCTTGAGGAATTCGAGCTTCTGGGCTTCTTCTTCCCTCAACAGGGCGAGCTTTTCTCTCAGCCCCGCTTCAACCCCGGCCCGGGCCTCATCCGTCTTGTCTTTGGACGGCCTCGGAGGATTCGCCTTATATCCTGCTTTTTGGGATTTTTCGTTCTGTTCGAAATAGAGCTTCTGGCCGTGTTTCGTTGTCATTTCCACGAGGCCTGCACCGGCTGGCGTGGTCCACTGGAGCGCCTCGAGCTTCTCGGGGGATGCAGGCTTGAGAACTCCCTGCCTTGTCACCTGTCGGGTATAAAGAGACCGCTCATTCTCCTTATAGCGCTCCTCATACATCTTGTTGCGCTCTTTCCACTTCTCGGCGGACTTTCCGGCCTCCGTCCAGGTACCGAGGCTTAGTTTATACTCCGCGAGTGTCCCGTAGTGCATGATGGCGGTCATTGTCCCGCCTGCCTTGTCGAGCAACATCGCGAGCCGCGTCACGTCATCTATCGCGATCGATATCGCCTCTCTGATCATGTTAATAGTCGACAGGAACTCATCGTTCCACTTGATGGTCCTTGTTTTTTCATCGATGGCGACGATCTTGTTCGTTATTTCTGAAAGGCCTTCCTTTATCGCTTCGAAAAGCGGTTCGAAAACCTTCCCGCCGATCTGGAGCGCGATGTCCTTCGTGTTGCTCCAGAGGCCCGCCCAGGTCTTCTGTGATTCGATGCCTGCCACCTTGTAGGCGTCGAGCCTTTCCATGAGGAAGTCGAATAATTTCTGTGCGTTTCCTTCAACGTTTTTGATGTCCTCGTTGCGAAGCCCGAGGACCGTGGCGATTCGGGACGTTCTTGGATTGATATTGCCGGTAAGGATGGAGCGTGTCTCCTCGCCCATCTGCTCCAGCGGCAGCCCGATCGCGCCGGCCGCCTGGACCATCGCGACAGTGAAGTCCTTTGCCATTTTTTTGTCAAAGCCCTTGGACATGGCAACGGGGAGCGTCTCCTGATAGGCCCTGACGAGCTGGTCGAGCGTGGCGATCGTCTGCATGTTGGCGACCTGGAGCTCTTCGAGCATCTGTTTGGATTCCCCCTGGGCGGCACGCAGCGCCGCCTCGCCGGCAAGCGCCTTGCCCGTGGTTTGATCGATATATTTGCCGCCCACCATGTAGGCTGCTGCTATGCCGAGCGCCGAGGTCTCCATCTGTCCCAGAAACCGCAGCGATTCCCGGACCGCCGAGGTGACGCCCTCGATTGTTTCCTTGATCCCGTAAAACAGGCCCAGTCCCTTGGCGACATCGCCGAGGGATGCCTGCAGCCCGGTAACCTGAGACCGCAGGCTCTTGATCGATTCTCCGGCCTGGGCGATCCCGGTGATTGCCCCCTTGCTGTCAGAGGTTATGATGATCTCGACCTTATTTTGCATCAGGTTTCCTTATTCTTCCGATTAGTGTTATGTTCACAAACACTACAGGCCCATTCAATGTACTCACCCCACTCGAACCTGCAGCGCTCTTTTCGTTCCTTGGTGCATCCGCCGCCGTTTGTATCAACCCCGAGAAAAGCAAGGACCGCCTCCCGGAACATCACGTCCCTTGACCGGTACTCGATCCAGGGGACACACTCTCCGGGGGTGTATCCCCAGAGGATCTGCTCCCACTTTGTGATATCCCCTCCCGAGAGGAGGATACAGATCCTGTCGATCCAGTTTCCATTGTCCGTTGAACCGTTTTCACCATCCCCGCTACTTTCTCGCAGATCAAAGCTACGGGGTTGCAGGCGAAAAAATCCTGGATCACCCTTGTGATCGTCTCCGCGTCTATCGCGAATTCAAGTTCACCGGCAAGATACTGCACGTCCTTGTCTTTTGGCGATGTGCCTTCTTCTGTGAGTATCACGGCAATTGCCGGTCCAGCATTGCTTATCAGAAGCTTCGTCATTTCCATCTCATTGACAAAGATGTCGACCGACATGTTTTCAAGGATGCTCACAAGCTGTTTTATCTGGCCCAGGACCAGCGGCCTCTGCACGTAAGTCTTTCCGTCTATGACATAGGTGAACTCTTTTTCGTTCATCAGACCTCCTTTTCTCTTACTGCGCGTAGCCGCTTACCTTGTTGGCCACTTCCACCCGGACGGACCCGTAGGTGTCATCCTGGAGCACGATGAGGTCCCCCGCCTCGGCGAGGACCTTGCCGTTCACGGATATGTCGGCCTTGAGGACGTTGCAACGCGGGAAGACGACGTCGACATAATAGTTCTTGCCCGTCTCGAACTCGGCGCCGGTCGCCTTCATCCTGACGCCCAGATACTCGTTGTCCTTGATCTTCTGCTGCATGATGAAGTCCCGAAGCTGCCGGTTGAGCCTGAGCGTCTGGACGCGCCCCTGGCGTATCGCGTAGTTCGCATGGCTCCCGGTCCCACCGGGGCGGAACTCGATGGACATGCTGTTGTTGACGACGTGCTCAATGGATTCGATCTCGGACGACATCGCGTGCCCTTCCAGGAACGCGGTCCCGTTCCACTTGCCGCCGACGGTGACTACGAGGTCCGTCACCCTCAGCGGCGGTTCTGTGACGCGGGCCGGGAACGTGCACCAGGCTGGCTCGGTCGGGACATAGAGGATCTCATAGCTGGTCGATGTCGCAACACCGCCAGGTGCGGTTATGGTGATGACGGCCGGGGTCGCAGACGAGACGGCGCTGAAGGCCACGTCCTTCCATTCACCCGTCGTCGGCACCAGGACGCGGATCGCGTGGACGTTGTCGAGCCTCGTGGCCGCATCGGCCCCATGGACGCCGTTCGCGGCAAGCGTGAGCGATGCGGCGTTGTAGACCGCCGAGACGGTTTCTTTATACATATTGTCCGTGAACCTGCCGGTGCCCTTGACATTAAGGGCGAGCTTCGCCCAGGAGTCCTTTGCGAACGTCGTGGTGAGCTGGTCGATGTGCATCGAGGCATAGCGCCGCTTCATGATCGTCTGACCGAATCTCTGGCCCAGGGTGAACGAAGGCAGGAACATATTCGCCGTCGGCGCGATGACGTGCTTGTAGCCTGTCCCCCAGGCGGATCCTGCGGCCGGGCTGCCCAGGGCATAGGCGTAGCCGAAACCGAAATGCTGCGCCTGGGCCTTCTCAAAATCAAGCGACCCCTCGGAAAGCGCCCCGAGGTCATAGACCGTGTCCGGCTCTTCCTTGCCGGTGAGCTCATCCCGGTTATCCTCGCGCCTGGGAGCGAGGCCGATGACGTTCCCCTTGGCCACGAGCAGGGACGTGTCAAGCGTCTGTTCTGTATTCAGGGCACTTTCTTTCGCATTGGCCGATACGGCCAGCAGGTTGTAGTCCGCAAGATAGTTACGCATCGGTCACCTCCGGTTTTGTTTTTGCCCTGTCGGGTTCGGCCGGTTTTTCTTCCCTGACCTTTTCGAACCGTGCGGCCTCTGCGGAAGGGATCTCCGTGTAGGTCTCCCCGGAGATGTACTTGCGTCCCGCGAAGGGGCCGTCGACGATCTCGAAGTTCTCAACGTTCTGTTTCAATCTATACGGCATGGCGTCCTCCTTTTAGTCCCGTGAAAATATTGTCCTCAGATCCAGCGCGTAGACGCTGAACTGGCTTGTTACCAGTATTGCCTCTATCGATATCGGGTGCAGCGGATCGATGTCCCTGCAGCCTAAGTCGTTGTCGATCAGGGTGTCTTTCAATGTCTCGAGGATCGGGTATATGCCGGTGCGCAGCTTGTCGCGGCCCCGGAGATCCTGTGCGATAATTACGACAGTAAAGATTGCCTCGTCATCATAGGAACGGTTTGCCGGTTCGCTGAATTGGGAGCCCCCGTACAGCACGAGAATCGCCGGGAATGATATCGTCATCTGCCTTATTTCGCCGACGAGAGAATCCAGTTCGCCGTGATAGGTGCTGATATTTTTCACTGTTGAAGAAAGGCCCGATGCCTTCAGCTCGGCGATTATTTTGTCTTCGATCTCCTGGATGGTATGCATGTTAAAAGTCCTTCATCCTGCCGGCGGTGAAGATGCGGTCGCACAGCGGCCTGTTGCTCTCCGATGCCCCTTCGGACTTCTCCGCCGGCTCGGGATCGATGCCGATCGAAATGGTGCCCCTTGAGATGTTCTCCAGGAGCCTCACCGCATTCTTGTACCTGTCGGCCCTGGTCTGCGGGATCTCCTCGGCGCGCCGGGAATAGAGATTGTAGATGGCTATGTCGACGGATGCCTTTCTGATCACATCGGGGACCGTCGTGAAAGGCACGCTGTATTTCGCGCCGCAATAGGCGTTTATCTCGGCGTCCGCCTGGGCTATGGCCTCATTGACCGCGTCCTGGCTGGCAACGCCCGTGCCCGTGTCGTCCGTCAGCTGTATGAGCGCCGTCTCGGGGATCATCTTCTTGATGTCGTTCAACGCGCAGTATGCCATTTTTCAGTAGCGGGGGAGGGGCGGCATGTCCCTCCCCCGGGCCTCCTTTTCGTTTGTCTTTTTTACTTCTCTTTCTGCTTCTTCTCGGGTTCCTCGGGCAACACCTCAACAACGAGCTGCGATTCCGCCTGGAGGATCTCGAGCGTCTTTTTATCGACATCGTATTCCGCAGGGTTCTTGCTGAACGCCATTCCGGCGCGGCGGAATGTGTCCGGGATCGACCTTACCTTTACTTTCATGTAACCGCCTCCTTGAGTTGGTTTATTCGCCGCCTACAGCCACGGGCAGACAACGAGCTTGGCCGTGTTGTACCAGACGTTGCTGCCGCCGCCCGCCAGGAACTGGGCCTCGATGATCGCCTTTCCGGCAGATTCGAGGGTGCCCGGCACGACAAGGTGCGTCGGCTTGATGCCGAGCGGCAGGCCCTCATCATTCGTGAAGGCCATCATGGCCGCCCTGGCCGCCGCGTAGCTCGTCGCGTCGAGGGTCTGCTTGCTGCCGTATGCGAGCTGCCACAGGCCGAAACCCACGTTCTTGCGGTCATCGACGCCGTAGCGGAACTTCTTGCGCATGAACACGTTCTCGTCGTCGGGTTTGTCCATGGCGACGAACTGGGGTGCCCTGCGGATCTGGAGGATCATGGGCTTGATGGGCCGCGAGAGGTCCATGAGATACCAGCCCGTACCGCTGCCTCCGCCGCTGTTGGACACCGATGCGTCCTTCACGGGGTGGTCTGTGTCAAAGAAATACTGGCCGTCGTAGCAGGCCGTCGAGAAGCCGAGCTTCAGAAGGGCGAAGGCGAGGACATCGGGGTGCTGCTTCGCCGCCTGCGCGAGGCCCTGTATCATGGGCACATAGACACCGATCTGGTCGTCGTCGATGTCGTCCCGGTCCACCTCGATGGTGGATTCAAAGGGTTTGTTGACGATCTCGTAATGGAAGGCCGAGAGGTCCTTTATGACCCTGTCGCCGATCCATTCGCGCATCATCGGGAAGTCGCCGAGCCACTTGTAGTCGACGCTGCGGCCCGTGGAGGGGCTGCGCATGGCAATGAGTTCCACCATGCTCTCCACCGTACCGAGCGCCTGGTTGAAGACCGTACTGAACGTCTTGTAGATGCCTGACATTGCTGCCTGGTTGATTATCATTGGTTGCCTCCTTACTCGAATTTGACCCAGACGCCGCTTGCGTCTACGTCAAAGATTTTCCCTGCCACGGAGCGGGTGTTCGACCCGTTTGTCTTCGCCACCGTCTGGTCGTCAACGATATAGCAGTCGTTGCCAATATCGGTGATGGTGATGAGATCGGCCGAGGCCGAGTTGCCGAAAAGGAACACGCCTTTTCTCACCTCGACGGTGAGCGCACCCGCGGATCCCCCGGAGTTGTCGACGGCCTGCTCGGCGCGGCCTGCCCCCTTGAGGGTCGTCGATGTCGAGCCGGGCACCGCATAGCCGCTCGCGTTTATCGCGACGAGCGAGCCTGCGAATATCTTCGTTGATGCCGCCACAGGGAGGACCAGCGCGTCGCCGGCCTTCATGGGCGTCTTTCTGTCCTGCGTCAAAGCGGTCATAGCCCCTCCTTACCCTTCCGGGTTGTATTTTTTGAACGTCTCCTCGTCGAGGCCGCAGAGCTTGTTGATCTGCGCCTGCGTATCGTCGATGCCGGCGGCGGGTCCCTTTCCATCCTCGATCACCTTGCCTTCGATGACCACGACAGGGGCCTTTGCAATAAAGACGTTGAATCCGGCGAGATCGCGCTTTGCATAATCAAGCGCCCAGTCCTTCTGCGCCGGGGTGATCTTGCCCTCCTTCATGGCCGCCTCGACGGCACCCTCGGCGTCCTTTGCGGCCAGGCCCGCCTTGAGCGTGCCCAGTTCCTTCACGACATCGTCGATCTTTGTATGGGACTGCTTCATGGCCATGATGGTACCGACGATCTCCGATTCCGTTGCCGTCTCGGCAAGGCCCAGGGCCTCGAGGACACCCTTGTTTGCTACGATCTGAACGGGGACCTTCAGCTTGTTCACGGCGGTGATGGCCGCCTCTTCCGTTGCGTCCTCGGACAGGCCGAGGAGTTTCCACAGCTCTTTCATAGTTGCCTCCTTTGCGTTTTTGCCTTCGAAAAAATACCCGTTAGCGTCAAGCTTGTTGAAAAGCGGGACCATGCCGTCTATGTTCGGCTGGTTCGTCAAGGCCACATTGATGAGGCGGAGCACCCGACTGTCGGAGATCCGCTTCAGGAAGACGGGGGAGACGTACTTGTATTCCCTGTTCGCGATATACTGCTTCGCCTTCTCCGTCCATTCGACAACGGCCCACAGACCGTCGGCGCCCCTGTTGATGAGCCTCTTGATCCATCCAGCGGCGGGCGCCTCCAGGCCGGCGAGGGTCTGGTGCTCGTAATCGATGACCATGTCGTTCTTCTGCGATTCGAAGACCGCAACGATGGCCGCAGCACCGTTCTCATCAAGTTCGAAGGATCCCTTCGGCGTCTCGTGGAGGCCGTAGGGGATCACCTGGATCTCGGCCGGGACCTCCCCATTGAAATCCTTGCAGATGCAGATCAGAGTATTTTTCATCCTGTCACGCTCCTTTTGCGTCGGGTCATCTTTCTGAACCTCCAAAAAGGTGTCTCTCCAGGCTCTGCCTGATGGCCGGCCAGTCCTCGTCCTGGACCATAAGAAACGGCCTGGCGGGTATCCTCACCTTCCTGCCCCTTCCTGCCATGCCGCCGAACTGGTGGATGGCCGCGTATATCACGTTCGTTCCCACGACTGCCCGGCCGGAGTATGCCCGGGCCGTTATGGAATTCTTCAGCCGGCCGGTATCGATGAGGGTCTTCTTGCCTGCGGCATACCGCTCGAAGCCCTTTGTCAGTCCGCCTCTCAGGGTGTAGGCCTTCCTGCGGCTGCCCGATCCGGTCTTTCTCATCGTGTATGACAGGTACGTCGAGAGGACCTTCGTCGGCGTCCACCTGTCCGGGCGGCCGCCGGCCATGAAGTTCTTCAGCACAGACGACCTGACGATCTCGCCGATCACCCTCATGGCGGGCGTCAGGTCCCTCGCCCTCGACTTCAGCCTGTTAAGGAGGTTCACGACCGCCTCGTCCTTGACCTCGACCTTTATGTCCACTTGACATCCCCCGGTGTTGTGTTAAAATTTATCTGTCGATGCCGTGGGCCGTGTCCCGATACGGCAGAGACCGGTGGGCTTTTACACGGGGAAGTGACCATCCAATTACCTTCCATAGAGCAGCACCCCCTGCCGGGAACCATCGAGATAGTTAGCCTGACCAACCTTGATGAACGTGTATGACACCCACTGTCCCCTGGCCCCTTCGGCCACGAAAAGCATCCTCTGCTTTTTCTCCGTCTCGATGAGCGATATGTACCTCTTTCTCAAAACAACCTTGCCGGTGACGCGTTCCTTTTCCGCCTGGAGCCAGATCTCGTAGGGCGTCCTCACAGCCTCCTCGATGAAGGGAAGGAACCGTTCGCGGCCGTCGAGCTTGAGGTGTTCTATAAACGCCTCGTTCATGACGAGCGGGTCGTCGATCGCGTCGCGCAGGGTCCTGCCCATGAGCGTCGTCCTGTACATCTCCAGGGCTTTTTCGCCTCTCGGCCAGGGAGTGACGGAAGACCGCACATACTCGTTCACCTCCCGGGCCGGGGGTCTGGAGTAATCCGCATATGTCTTCCCGATGAGCGGCTCCCACCGGTCGGGATCTCCCTGGAGGTTAAGGAACTGTTCGTCCGTCAGGGTCCTGCCGACCGAAGAGCCGGGGTTGTGATCGAATCCCGGGTCGGCGATGGGCGGGGCCTTCTTTTCGATGGTGAGGTTTTCCCGGGCGAGCTGCTCCTTCGAGAGCGCGCGCACGGTGCAGCGGCAGTTGAACCCGTTGGGCGGGTAGCTCGTCTGCCAGAAGGGGTCGTCGCATCTCAAGGTCCTGCCGTTCATCACCGCGTGCATCGGCCGTGTCCTGCCGTCCATGACGGCCACATACTGCCAGTAGGGCAGGCTCTCGGCGACCTCCATCTGGCGCTCGTAGTGGCCCGCCTGGTAGGCCGACTGGATGTTGGTGCGGAAGACCGTGTCGAGCCGGTACGGGTTTGCACCTTCCCACCCGCGCCTGGCCATGATCTGTTTTGCCGTCTTCTTGAAATCACCGAACGTCGTGCCCTCGGAGATAGCCCTGTCGATGGCCGCGTATATGTCGGTGAGGATATCCATCCTGGCGACACCGGCCACGCTGAACGCCTTCGCCCTGGCGTCGGCAACGAGCGCCCGATATATTCCGGGCGTGAGGACCGTCTTGTCCCGGAAGAACTTTATTGCCTCGTCAAAGGGAAGGGTCTCGAAGGAGATCATGTAAGGGACCTCCCTTTCAGCCCGGCAAGCACCATGGCCTGCGCGAGAACGCTCCTGAAACCGTCCATCCCGATGGAGCTGTAGACATCTGCGAGCCTTTCCTGGAGATCCTCGAACGACTCCGCCTCGTCGACGATCCGTTCAAGCATTGTCAGATCGATCGCGCCGGGGGTCAGGGCGCTGTCTGATATGCCGTCGATGTATTCCTGGGCGGAGATAAGGGCATCGATGCCGCCTGGTATGTCCGCCTTGTGCGCTGTCTTTTCCAGTTCCTGTGTATTCGTTGCTGCGCCTTCCTGGCGGGGCCGGATGGTCTTTTCCCCGGACTGGGGCTTGGGGATCCCGAAACGCTCGTAGATGTGGTTCTCGGGTATGCCCTCGAAGTTGACGTCCTTCACCAGCGCAGCATAGACCCGGGCCGTCTTCTCCAGATCCTCGTCCCCCTCAAAATGGAACTTGAACCTCGGGACGCCCTTATCGGGGCCGTAATTGAAGGCAACCCAGGGAGCGAGGAGGTGGAACTTCAATGTCTTCATGAGGGCCTTCGCATCGGACTCGAGGAGATCCTGGCGTACCTCCTTTGCCTGGTCCTCGCTTCCGAGCTTGCCCGGTGTCCCCTCGGCGCTGCCCGTGTGGCCCAGCACGGCCTTGCTCATCGCCCGGTCGCAGAATCCGGCGAAATCGGAGAATGACCTGTTGGTCCCGCTCACCTTCGATTCGACAAGCTCGATAACGGTCGCGTCTGATATGACCGCTGCGGCGTCCACGCCGAGATTGAACACGGCCTGCTTCAGGGTTTCGATATCCTTCGGCGACGCGCCCGGTTTGTACTTGCCGATGCGCATGGGCACGGAGAAGAGCTCGTTGAAGATGAGCCAGTCCTTGATATCGTAGTTCTTGAAGAGGTACATGTAGGCGCAGGGCCTCAGAAGCCCCGCGCGGGGTGTTGCGCCCGAACGGGCCTTGTATCTGTGGACGATGAACTTGTTGGGCGGCAGGTCCTCGCCCCACACGGGAGAATCCTCGGTGAGCAGCATCGGGTATTTGAGAAGGGCCTCCGGTGAATTGAACGTGAAGCGTTTCTGGTGGACCCACTCGATCTGTTTTGCCCAGACCTGTCCTTCCGAGATGTCCCACATGATCTCGCAGACGGAGAACCCCTTGCCCGTGGCGTCGAGGATGTCCATAAGGGCATCGTCAAAGTTTTCTATGTACTCGATCATCTCCCTTGCGGAATCGGCGATCTTTTTGTCCTCGGCGGCATCCGATGCGGGGAGGATCTCCCACTCGAGACCGCAGACCGACAGCTTGCGCGTCTGCAGGATCCCGGTGAGGTGCAGGTCTTTCTCTTCCATCTCTTCGAACAGCTCCGCCTGGCGGGTCACGTCCCCCTGGTCGGCCTGCGTGAATATCCTGGCCAGGCGCTCCGGGGTGAGGCCGCGGGAAGGGTATGAACCGTACCTGTCCCTGACGGTCTGGACGGCGACCTCGTTGAGAATGGGTTTGTTGGACTGGATTTCACGGCCAAACCGGTCTACGAGCATTATTTAATGGCCTCCCAGTTCGCCGTTGACATAGTTATAACACCTGTCAACGGGTTTATGCGGGTGTTTGCCCTTATAACGGGTCCGATCCGAAAAACAGGCCCTTTTTTGAACCGCTCCATCACCATGCCCCTTTCGATGAAAATCTCATCCGGTGA
>JAKLET010000010.1 GCA_022711595.1 Deltaproteobacteria bacterium | reverse complement strand
GGCCTGCTTCGCCTTCGCCTCATAGGACGCTCCGTCCTGGACCATCGGCATGGACATTGCGGCCTTGCCTTTATCGGTCACTGCCTCGAGGTAATACCCGCCGTCCACTTCCGTCATCACGACATCAGACCCTTCCTTCGAAGCAGGTCCGCCGCCCACACCTACGCAAAAGCAGCCTGCATAGGGGCCGTTGCAGCATTTTGTAATTATCGTGGTATTTTCACGGCGCTTCTGATAGTACGGGTCGGATGCCTCGGGATTGATGAAAACCCTATCGATAACCGTAAAACCGCGCGCATCGCAGGGGCGTCCGCCAAAAACGACTGCCTTCGGGAAATCGAGGTTCGTTGTGAGCTCAATATCCATCTTCTGCGGTGTCGCCTCGTCCTTCTTGAACTTGAAAGTCAGCAGCGTCTCACACTGAGGATAGATGGCTCCCTTGGGCGGCGTGTTTGCCGGTCTGTCAAGGACGATCTCTTTGTCAGGGGTATACTGACGGAAGATGATCGTATCCCCTTCGAGGCTCGGAGCGTACACGGCTGCATCTTTACCGAGGGCCTCGACGAATTCCTTTATCTTCTCTTTCGGTAGGTATCCTTTGTCAGCCATTAGAGTTTATGCTCCTTGATTTTCGCTTCGTCAACATTAAACACGAACATCGGCGGTTTATCTTCGGGGTTGACTCCCGGTGTATAATCAAAGAGTTCTTTCATCTCTTTGTTTATCTTCTTCTTCAGTTTCGCAACGGGGATCTCCATGGGGCATACGCGTTCGCACTCACCGCATTCCACGCACCGGCCTGCAAGGTGCAGGGCATGGATCATGTGAAACATCAATTTTTCATCGAAGCTCAGTTTCTGCGTGATCCAGTGCGGGTCACGTGTCTCTGCAATACAGCTGTCCTGGCACACACACATGGGACACGCGTTGCGGCATGCATAACACCGGATGCACTTGTCGAACTCTTTTGAAAAGTATGCCCAACGTTCTTCGAGGGACTTGCTCTCGAGTTCGGCCACATCGGCATACACGCTGTCTGCGGGCTTGTCGGACTGGATGGCATCCGCTGCGAGATGGTCGGAGATTATCGGGGTCGGATACTGGCATGTGGTGCATTTGCTTGGACAAACGTCCTTGATGGCGATTGTCTTTTCACCCGAGGGCGTCTTGACCTTTATTGAATCATCCGCAAAGGTGACCTCTTCCACGGGCTCGTTGTTAACAGCTTTCTGGACCTTCTTCTTGCTGATAATGCCTTTGCAGGGCATGCCGATAATAACGACATTGTCTCTGTCGATGAGCCCTTCCTGCATATACTGGACGATGGTCCTCGAGTCGCAGCCTTTCACCACGACCGCAACTTTCTTCTTCTGCGAGGGAAGATAGCTTGCGAGGTTCTGTGCACAGGCTGCATTCCAGACCACCTTGTCGACCTGCTCAGGGGACGTGATAAAGATGGGCGTCACATTGAGCTTGTCGAAACCTTCCTGCCAGCATATGACGGTCTCAACATCGGGTAAGACCTTGGTAATGATCTCTTTCAGTTTCTGAGTACTCAAAGTGCCTTCTCCTTACTTTTTATGCATGGGGCCGAGCGCATGGAGCCGTGTGGTGAAATCCGTTACGACCTGCTGCCATCTCGCACCTTCGGAGGCTGAAACCCATGTATAGTGGAATCTCTTGTCATCAATGCCCAAAAACGGCAGGAGCCTTTTGAGCATTTCCAACCTGCGCCTTGCGTAAAAGTTCCCGTCGGAATAGTGGCAATCCCTTGGGTGGCACCCGGAGACGAGGACGCCATCGGCACCTGTAATAAGTGCCCGTACAACGAACATGGGGTCGACGCGGCCCGAACAGGGGACCCTGATGATCCGAAGGTCGGTAGGCTGTTTGAAGCGCCCGACACCCGCGGTATCAGCACCGCCGTAGGAGCACCAGTTACAGAGAAATCCAACGATCCGCAGTTCTTTGCCTGCTACTTCTGACATAGTACATTAACCTCCGCTAAGAGCTGGTTGTCCGTGAAATGCTGCAGCTGAATGGCGCCGCAAGGACAGGTGGATGTACAGACACCGCATCCCGCACAAACCGTTTCAATGACCTTTGCGACCTTTTTACCGCTTCTCAGGGTATCTTCGACAATGGCCTGGAACGGACATGTTTTAAGGCACTTGAAACAGCCTACGCATGTATTGATATTGACATTGGCGATAGCCGGATCTGATTCGAGCATATCTTTCGAAAAGAGCGACAGGACCTTCGCTGCTGCCGCGCTGCCCTGACCGACCGAGGCCGGGATGTCCTTGGGCCCCTGGCAGGCACCAGCGAGATATACACCGGAAGTGTTGGTCTCTACCGGCCGCAGTTTCGGGTGGGATTCAACATAGAATCCAAAGGTATCGTATGAGATATGGAGCTTTTCGGCCATCTGGGCAGCGCCCGGTGCGGACACAACCGCTGTACCGAGAACCACGAGATCGGCCTCTATCTCAACCTGGGTGCCAAGGAGAGTGTCTGCACCCCTTACCACCATTTTCTTGCCCTTCGGATAGATCCGGGATACCCTGCCGCGGATATACTTTGCACCGTATTCTTCCTGAGCGCGGCGTGTAAATTCATCGTAACCTTTTCCGGGAGACCTTACGTCCATGTAAAAGACATAGGACTGGGAATCGGGGATATGGTCTTTTGTCAGGATCGCCTGCTTGGCGATGTACATGCAGCAGAAGTTCGAGCAATAGGGTACACCCAGGGATTTGTCCCTCGAACCGGCACAGGCGACGAAAACGATCGTCTTCGGTTCTTCATGGTCTGACGGCCTGATGATGTGGCCAGAAGTGGGACCTGATGCATTGAGGAACCGTTCATACTGGATACCGGTGATAACGTCGGGATATCTTCCTCCGCCGTACTCGGTTAGCCTTTCGATATCCATGAGGCCGTAACCTGTCGCCGTGATGATCGCGCCGACCTCTTCCGTAATGAACTCTTCCTGCATCTCGTAATTGATGGCACCGGTGGGGCAAACCTTCGCGCACACACCGCATTTACCCTTGACGAACTGCCTGCAGTAATTGGGGTCTATGGTCGCCTTCTTGGGGATCGCTTGCGGGAACGGGATGTTGATGGCCCGTGTCGGCGCAGCGCCGAAGTTGAAATGGTCATAGGCGTTCTTGGTGGGACATTTTTCCATGCAGAGCCCGCACCCGGTACACTTTGTCCAGTCAACGTATGATGGTTTCTTCTTGATCTTAACCGTATAGTTTCCGACATAGCCCTTGATCTCGGCTATCTCGCTGTAGGCGTATAGTTTAATAAGGTCATGCTGGGCCACGTCGACCATCTTCGGGCCCAGGATACAGATCGAACAGTCGACCGTGGGGAACGTCTTGTCGAGGCGCGCCATCATACCGCCGATGGACGGGCTTTTTTCGACCATGACAACCTCAAGACCGCCGTCGGCGCAATCAAGCGCTGCCTGCATGCCGGCCACACCGCCGCCAATCACAAGAACCCTCTTATTAATCTTGAACGACGATGAAAAGAGAGGCTTGTTCTTCTTGACCTTTTCTACGGCCATGCGAACTTCTTCTATGGCCTTGTTCGTGTTGAGCTCTTTATCGAGCCCGATCCATGATACATGTTCACGAATATTGGCCTGCTCGAAGAAATAGCGGTTGAGCCCCGCCTTCATGATGGTTCTTCGGAAGGTATTCTCGTGCATCCGGGGTGAACAGGCCGCGACTACGATACGATCGAGTTTATCCCGCTCGATGGCGTCCGTGATCTCTTTCTGTCCAGGCTCAGAACAGGTATACATGTAGGCTGTCGCATAAGCGACGCCGGGCATCTTCCGGGCTTCCTCGGCCACTTTCGCGACGTCAACGGTTCCCGCGATGTTGCTTCCACAATGGCAGATAAATACACCAACCCGCATCGATCAGGTCTCCTTAATTGTTTGTCTCTTCGGTTGCCGCTTCCTTGGGTGCCTTTTTCGGCTTTTTGGCGGCCGCCTCTTCTTCTTTTATCTTCTGATGCTCTTCCTTCGTGATCCTTCGGATGAGCTTATCCGCGCTGACCACTATCTTGTCCATACCCAGTTCCTTGGGTGAATGCCCGAAAGCAAGGCCCATGAGCTGGGTAAAATATATGATGGGAATATTAAAGCTGGAGCCTGTGGCCTTGTTGACCTGATCCTGGCGAAGGTCAAGGTTCTGCTGGCACAGCGGACATGCCACCGCGATACAGTTCGCGCCGGCGTCAACGGCCATCTCAAGCACTTTACCGCTCAACCGGTTCACCATGTCCCGTTTGGGAACGCCGAAGGCCGCTCCGCAGCATTCCAGCTTGAACGCGAAGTCGCGGACTTCGATGCCCGAGGCGGTAAGGACCTTGTCCATGGAAACGGGGTTTTCGGGGTCATCAAACTGCGCGATCTCGGGCGGCCTGTTAAGGATGCATCCGTAATAAGGCGCAACCTTAAGGTCCGGCATAATATGGGTGACCTTCGACGCGACAGCGTCGAGACCGATATCTTCGTAGATGAGCTGCAGGGATGACTTGGCCTCTACCGTGCAGTTGTACGGCTCGTCGAGAAGCTCGTTCACCTCGTTCCTGAAGTCCTCGCTGCCGGCCATCCCGTGATGCGCCTTTTTAAAAGCCATCAGGCATGAAGGACAGGGTGTGTTGAGAATGGTCTTGTTCATCTTCTCAACGAGCCCCAGGTTCCGTGCGGCAAGGGCCGCCGCGAACACGTGGTTCACCGTGTGGGCCGGTGTGGAACCGCAGCAGCTCCAGTCGTCGGGTTCCACAAGCCCGACTCCCAGGGCCTTCATGACGACCCTCAACGATTCGTCGTATTCCTTCGCGGTGCCCTCCAGCGAACAACCACTGAAATATGCGTATTCTTTCTCAGCCATGCTTTTTCGCCTTTTCCTGGAATCTATTGAAAATCTGAGCTACTTTATCACTGCCTTTTATCTTCTTGGGGAAAAAAGATATCTTTCCGCGGCTCATGACCTTGGGTCCGAGCTCTGCATCTGCCATGAAATGGCCTGATTTGATATTATAATTCATCAGGATACCCATCTCGAAGATCCTTCCGTAATGTTTCATTGAATCAAGGAAAGAATCGTAGAAGAGCTTGATGTCCTTTTCGGAAACCTTATTTTCACGCCTCGCTATGATCCTGAGCGTGTCCATAATGTGCGCCACATCGATCTCACAGGGACATCGTGTCGTACAGGTCTCACAGGTAGCGCACAGCCAGATGGCCTTTGACGTGAGTATCGTTTCCTTTTGCCCGGCCTGTAAAAGGCGCATTACCATGCTCACCGGGTAGTCGAAATACTGCGTGTAAGGACACCCCGCGGTACAGTTCCCGCATTGATAGCATAAGGAGGGATTCTGTCCGCTTTCCTTTTTGACCTCTTCAATAAAAGCCCAATCTGTTTTTTCACTTAAATTGATCGTATCCATGTCAGATTAACCAACCTTTGCAGCCGGGAGCAGCGAGCCTGTTTCGAAGACAACTTCACGAGGATGAGACCGTCATCGACCGCCCCGGGAATGTTTTCACTATAGTGAACACATATAGTGAGAAAGAACATTTGTTTCTCAATGAACCGTTAATGTTAAAAACCTGTCCGTATTTAATAATATTTTCATTTTCCGTGTCAATAGAATTCTGGCTGCGTTAAATTCATGATAATGAATACTTTCACTGTTAACCATTCTCATCTGCTTGATAACAAAGGGTCTTTTCCTGCGGTTCTTTGCAGGTCGTAAAAATTAAGAAAATAAAAAAATATTGACATAATTAAACAATAGTTTTAAATATGTGATTGAAACGTTTGTTTAAACAGGAGAAATATCAGAAATGCTGGAAACCAAGACTGCCGCAAAACAACGTATACTGCAAGCGTCAGGAGAGGTTTTCGCTGAATCGGGTTTCCGGCGGGCAACGATCCGGGATATCTGCAGCCGTGCCGGGGTCAATATCGCCTCCGTCAATTATTATTTTCAGGATAAGGGCAATCTTTATGTCGAGACCCTGAGGTACTGGAAGGACATCGCCTTTGAGAAATACCCGCGCGAGCTTGGGACTTCAGAGTCCGATCCGCCCGAAGAGAGGCTTAAAGGGTTTATCCGCTCCTTTGTTTTCCGCATTCTCGATACGGGCGTAGAGTCACGTTTCGGGAGGCTCATGGCCAGGGAATTTGCCTAACCTACCGCCGCGCTCGATGTCATAGTCGAAGAGGTGGCAAGGCCTATGTTCAATCTCCTTTCGGCCATCGTCGGCCGCATCATCGGGCAGGACCCGGCAAGCAATACCTCGCTGTACTGCTGTGCCAGCGTTGTGGGCCAATGTCTCTATTTCCTTTACGCCAGGCCCGTCCTTCACAGACTGGTCGGGGATGACAAGGTCCGCTCGATGGACATTGAAGACATAGCCGGGCACATATGCAGGTTCTCTCTCGCGGCACTCGCGGCAATAAGTCAAGACCGGGATGGTGTATCATGATGAAACGGATTACATGCCTTTCCATTTTTCTGGTCTTCGGCATTTCCCTGGTCTTTTCGCCCGCCGCTGCGGCGCAGCAAACTTCTGCGCAGCACCCCCTTAACCTTTCCTCTCTCATCCGGTACGCCATAAAGCACAACCCGGCCCTCAGGATAGCTCAGCAGAACATCGAGATCGAGGCGCAGGGCCTCAAGGCCGCCAGGGCCGACAGAATGCCCCGGTTCGATATCACGGGGGGATACACCAGGTACCGCTACCCTGCCCCGCTCACACCCATCGTTATCGAAGGTCCGCCTGTTACCTCCATTGATTATCCCGATTTTGAAAAGAACGTCTACGACGGTTTCGCCACATTTTCCGTTCCCCTTTTCAAAGGGGGCCGCCTCACGAGAGGGGTACGCATCGCCGGGCTCAAGAAATCCATGGCGCAGGATTATCACACTCGCAACCTTCATGAGCTCATATATAATGTCACGGCAGTTTATTACAAGCTCGCGCAGCTCGGTGAATTGCTCAGGGCCTGCGAAGCACAGGTAAAGGGCCTCGAAGCTCACAAACGTGACGTTGAAAGCTTCCTCAGTGCAGGCACAGTGCCGAAGCTGGACCTTCTCAAGGCCGACGTGGAGCTTGCCGGAGCAAAGGAAAGGACGATCCAGGTGAAGAACAGCATCTCGACCGCAAAAGAACTGTTAAGGTCTCTCATCGGAATGGATGATCCCGCCGAGCTTGTCGTCGACTTTAACGACATGTCGCCGTTCCCGGTAAGCGAGTCCTTGAATACCGACCTTGAACTTGCCTTCTCGGTGCGGCCTGATTACAAGGCCGTATCCAAGAAAGTGAAGATGCTCGAAGAGCGTGTCGCTGCCGCCAGGGGAAAACGCCTGCCGGATATCTACGCGGCAGGGGATTACGGCGGAAAGGCCGGAGACAGTTTCTCGTTCAAGGAGAACTGGAGCTTCGGGATCCGTCTTTTGCTGCCTGTCTTCGATTTCGGGCGCATCCAGTCGGAGATCGACCGTGAACGCTGCGAGCTTATGAACGCAAAGGAGGAGGAGAGGGCCCTTCGCCTTACCATCGCCAGAGAGATAAAAGATGCGTACAGCGCCATCGTGAACGCCGGCGAGCGCATCACGGTATCTGAAAAGGCCATCTCTTCCGCGAAAGAGCAGGTGCGGATCGAGGACCTCCGCTATAAATCAGGCGACAACACGAGCACGGACGTCATCAACGCCGAGGCGGCACTCATACGCTGCCGGTCAGATAACTCACAGGCGCGCTTCGACCGCCAGATCGCCCTTGCCTCTTTGAAAAAGGCTATGGGCACAACCGACATGCCGCCCGGCAAGACAGCCCTCAACAGTGGGTCCCCGGTGTCTCTTGCCGGAAAAGACGGGGCCCGCGCAAAACACATGACGGAGGAAATGAAATGATCCCGAAAAAAAAGCTCATCCCCCTGGCAGTCATCACCGCCGTTGTGATCATCGCCGCCGTTGTGTTCGTGAAATATTTCCGTGGACGCGACAATTCCACCATGCAGCTCTCGGGCAACGTGGAAGTGACGGAGTGTAATATAGGCTTCAAGGTTTCCGGCAGGATAGCCTCTCTCAAGGTCGATGAAGGAAACCGCGTCAACAAGGGCGACATCCTTGCCGAACTTGCAAGCGGCGATGCCAGGGCCCTTGTGGACCAGGGCCGCGCCGCCCTTGAAGAAGCGAAGGTGAAGCTCGCCGAGCTCAAGGCAGGCTCGCGCCGCCAGGAAAAAGAAAAGGCCCGTGCCGATACGGGGTCACTGGAAGCAGAGTTGACAAAGGCCCGAAAGGACTTCGAACGTGCCGGGTCGCTCTACGAGAACGGTGCCATATCGGCCTCCCGTTACGACTTGGCAAAAAGCGACTATGAGACGCGCCTCGCCCGGCTCAAAGGGGCAAAACAGCAACAGAGCATCGTCGAAGAGGGCCCCAGGAGGGAAGACATAAAGGCGGCCGAGTTCAGAGTGGCACAGCTCGCGGCCAACCTCGCCAACATGGAGGAAAGGCTTGCCGACACGAGACTCTACGCCCCTATTTCGGGTATAATCTTCAGAAAGAACGTGGAAGCCGGCGAGATCGTCCAACCCGGGGCAGCTGTCTTCACCGTGGGCGACCTCGATCATCCCTGGGTCAAGGTCTATGTCAAGGAAGACAGGTTGAGCCTCGTCAAGTACGGCCAGAAGGCAAAGATCTCCGTCGACACCTTCAAGAACAAATACTATGACGGTACGGTGACCTTCATTTCCTCTGAGGCGGAGTTCACCCCGAAGAACGTCCAGACCAAGGAAGAACGCGTCAAGCTTGTATTCGGGGTCAAGGTCACAGTGGAGAACAAGAACCAGGAGCTCAAACCCGGTATGCCCGCCGACGTGATGATCATGCTCAGGTGACCCTTGGACGACCAGCCCGCCATAAGGACCGATTCACTCACAAAGGCTTTCGGAGATGTAAAGGCCTTGAGGGGCATCACCATGGAGATACAAAAGGGTGAGCTTTTCGGACTTGTCGGCCCTGACGGCGCGGGCAAATCGACGCTTATGAGGCTTTTGACCGCCGTCATGGAGCCGACCTCCGGGGACGCCTGGGTTGCGTCTCATCCCATACGGCACGGCTCGGAGAAGATCAAGGAAAAGATAGCCTACATGCCGCAGCGCTTCGGTCTCTATGAAGACCTCACGGTCATGGAGAACCTCGTATTCTACGCGGACATATTCGACGTGCACGAGGATGTGAGGCAGCATCGCATGGAGCGCCTCCTCGGCTTTTCCAACCTCACGCCCTTCACCGGCAGGCTCGCAGGACAGCTCTCCGGCGGCATGAAACAGAAGCTCGGCCTTGCCTGCGCCCTGATCCACACACCGGAGATCCTCTTTCTCGATGAACCAACGAACGGCGTCGACCCCGTTTCCCGCCGCGATTTCTGGAAGATCCTTTACGAACTCCTGAAAGAGGGGGTGACGATCTTCGTTTCCACCTCCTACCTCGACGAGGCGGAGCGGTGCACGCACATAGGCCTCATCCACGAAGGCAGGCTCCTCGAAAAGGACACACCCTCCGCCATCAAGGCAAAACATGCCGGACCCATGATCGAACTGTGGTGCGATAACACCCGCACCGCCATGGAGGCAGCAAAAAAAGACGGGAACGTCACCTCCGTCGGCATATACGGCGACAGGCTCCATATGGGGCTCAGGGACCGGGGCCTCGCCCCGGTGGTGATCGGGGCACTGTCTGAAAAAAGCGTGATCGTGAAGGAATATCGCGAGATCACGCCCTCCATCGAGGACATTTTTCTCGGGATGATCGGAACCGCCTCCGGGAACGCCGGTGAAGGCAGGCCGGCATCATGACGAACCAGGCCGCGGGAAACGCTCCACCTGGGGACATCGCCGTCACCGTGTCCGGCCTCACCAGGACCTTCGGCGCCTTCAAGGCAGTGGACGGCATCGACCTGTCTGTCATGAAGGGGGAGGTCTTCGGGTTTTTGGGGCCCAACGGCGCCGGGAAATCGACGACCATCCGCATGCTTTGCGGTCTGTTGCTGCCGTCTGCCGGCAGCGGGACCGTCGGCGGCTTTGACATCATGACGCAAACGGAAGAGATCAAGAAGAACATCGGCTACATGTCCCAGCGTTTTTCACTCTATGACGACCTCACCGTCGAGGAGAACATTGACTTCTTCAGCGGCATTTACGGTGTTCCAGACAACAGGAAAGATGGGCGCAAACAGTGGGTCCTCGATATGGCGGGGATCGAGGGGATGCGCCGGGCCATCACCCGCACCATGGCGGGCGGTTTCAAACAGCGCCTCGCGCTCGGGTGCGCCGTGATACACGAACCGTCCATCCTCTTCCTTGATGAGCCCACTTCAGGCGTTGACCCCGGCTCGCGGCGCAGGTTCTGGGACTTCATATACGATATGTCCTCCAGGGGCACGACGGTCTTCGTGACGACCCATTACCTTGATGAGGCCGAATACTGTGACCGCCTTGCCCTCATCTATCGCGGCAGGATAATCGCCGAGGGGAGACCTGATGTCATGAAAATGCAGCACATGACAGGACAGGTCCTCGAGGTGACCGTGGAGAACGCGATAGACGCCCTTGAGGCACTCGGCAGGGAGGGTTTTGACGCGGCCCTTTTCGGAAATGTGATCCACTCGACCGTAGATGACGCCCAAAAAGCGATCCCCCGGATCGAGGCGGTCCTTTCAGGGGCAGGCATGCCGGCCTCATCGATCAGGGTGGTGCGCCCTTCCCTCGAGGATGTCTTCGTATCGCTCATCGAGGTGTCCTGACGTGAAGACCGGCCGGATCAAAGCAATTGCCAGAAAAGAGCTCATACAGATAAAGCGGGACCCCTTGAGCCTGGCGCTGGCCTTTCTCATGCCGGTCATCCTCCTTTTCATCTTCGGATACGCCATCACCGTAGATGTGGACCGCCTGAAAACCATTGTTTATGACAGGGACATGTCGAGTCTCAGCAGACAGATAGTTCGCGGCCTCGGGGAATCGGGTTATTTTACCATCGTCGGCCATGTTGACGGGCCGGGCGCCATTGACGGAGCCCTCGAAGGGGGCAGCGCCCGCGTGGCGATCTCCATACCTGAAGATCTCTCGAAAAACGTACGCACCGGCAGGCAGGCCCACATCCAGGTGATCGTCGACGGGAGCGATTCCAACACTGCCACCATCGCCCTGGGGTACCTCAATACCGCGCTGGAGACGGCGGCAAGACGTGCCGGCCTCTTTGCAGCCAAACCCCCCATAGACGTGCGCCTTCGTGTCTGGTACAACCCGGAGCTGCGCTCGCGCAACTTCATCGCACCGGGGCTCATCGCAATCATCATGACGATAATAGCGGCCCTGCTCACATCGCTTACGATCGCCCGCGAATGGGAACGGGGAACCATGGAGCAGCTCATCTCGACACCGCTCAAGCCGCCGGAGCTGATCATAGGCAAGCTCATCCCCTACTTCGTCATCGGAATCGTCGATACCATCGCGTCCATCATTATTGTCGTCGCCCTGTTCGGCGTGCCCCTCAAGGGAAGCCTCATACTGCTCCTTTTTATTTCGTCGCTTTTTCTCTTCGGGGCCTTAAGCCTCGGTATCCTCATATCCATTCTGACTAAATCCCAGCTTGCCGCAAGCCAGGCAGCGGTCATCTCTTCGTACCTGCCCGCCCTGCTTCTGTCGGGATTCATGTTCTCCATATCGAACATGCCGGCGCCCCTTCAGGCGATCACCTATCTCATACCGGCCCGTTACTTCGTGTCCTCCCTGAAGGGCATATTCCTCAAGGGCAGTACCGCGGGCATGCTTTTTACCGAGATGGGTCTTCTCGCGCTCTTTGGCCTTATCGTTTTTACCGTTGCCATAAAAAGATTTAAAAAACGGGTGGCGTAGCATGAAGGCAATGATGGGCCGCATAAGACACATGATCAGGAAGGAGTTCATCCAGATCTTCCGCGACAGGAAGATGAAGCCCATCATATTCGTCACGCCCGTCATCCAGCTCATTGTCTTCGGCTATGCCGTCACAATGGACGTCACCAACATCAGGACGGCCGTCTTCGACCTTGACAAGACATCGGTCACCAGGGAGATAGCGAGACGGTTTGATGCCACCGGATATTTCAGGGTCGATCACTTCCCGGATTCAGACGACGCCGTCAGGGGCCTTCTTGACAAGGGCGCCGTCACGGTGGCGCTGCGCTTCGACCACGGGTTCACCTCCGACGTGGAGACCGGACGGCCCGCATCAATGCAGGTGCTTGTTGACGGCAGCGACTCCAACACTGCCCTTGTGGCCTCCGGGTACGTCAGCGGCATCCTGGCGCAATACGGCCGGGACATCTCTGCGAAGACGGCATACCGGTCCGGCGGCGGTCTCGACATAAGGCCGCGCGCCTGGTACAATGCCGACCTGAAGAGCAAGAACTACAATGTGCCGGGGGTCATAGCCATCATGGTTCTCGTCGTTTGTCTCCTGCTCACCTCCATGGCCATCGTCCGCGAGAGAGAGATAGGGACGATGGAACAGCTCATGGTCACACCCATCCGCCCCGTCGAACTTATACTCGGAAAGACCATCCCCTTCGCGCTCATCGGGTTTTTCGACATGTTCCTCGTGACCCTCGTAGGCGTGATCTGGTTCGACGTACCCATCAGGGGGTCCATACCGCTTCTCGTGCTCGCCACGGCAGTATACCTGCTCTCCGTGCTCGGTTTCGGCCTTTTCATCTCAACAATATCCAGGACGCAGCAGCAGGCAATGATGGCCACGTTCCTTTTCTTCGCGCCCGCAGTGCTGCTTTCGGGCCTCATGTTCCCCATCGAAAATATGCCTGAGGCAGTCCAGTACATCACCTATCTCAACCCGTTGCGCTATTTCCTCGTGATCATCCGTGGGATCTTCCTGAAAGGCACCGGCATGACTGTCCTCTGGCCGCAGTTTCTTGCCCTCTTCGTCCTCGGCGCGGTCGTCGTCACCACAAGCTCCCTCAGGTTCAAGAAAAGACTGGGATAACCGAAAGACAGTTCGGTTTCTTCGGTTTGTCTGGTTTCTTCGGTTTGTTTGGTTTATAACAAACAAAAGAAAACAGAGAAGCCACGGAAATTCAGATAAGCATGATAATGAAAGGAAGGGCATGAGATACTCCATTAAAACGCAGGCCGCCATTTCGGTCCTTCTCGTATGCTGCATGGCCCTTGCCGGTTCCTGTTCCGGGCCCGGCAAGGGAGGACAGGAAAAGCGCCAGGGTCCAGGCGAACCGGGCAAGGGCTTTTTTTCCACTGTGTTTGACGCCAAACCTTTCAATATGAGTACCGATAAGCTTGAACCCATGTACACAGGTCACAACCCTGAACTTCTCTACAATAACATCCGGATGAGAAAAGAAAGGGTCTCAAGGGACGCAAATGAAACGCAGGAGCAATACAGGATCCGGATCGGACAGGAAATATCCCGCCCCCTGATGGGAACCATGGATTTTGACAGTGTCTACGCGTTCAGGATAACCCCCGGAGAGACCCTGTACAATGCGAAGGACCAGGTCATGCGGCTGCGCTGCCCGTTGTCCGCCGCATTTGAGGGAGGACGTGAGGAAAAATCGAAAAAGGCCTTCATGGTCAGGTACCAGCCGCTGCTCGACAACAGATACACCATCACCGATAGCCATGGCGCAAAAACCGAGGTTGAAGAGATAAAGTTCAGAGAATATGCGGTGGTGCCTGTGAACGCCGGGGCCCTTCAGGTAGAAAAACCCTCTTTGAGGGGCGTCAAAGAAGGAGCAAGAACGAACAGCACTGCCCCGGGCACCGGAAAAGAAGAGCCCGGCCGGGAAAATATCGCGGAAACGATAAGGATGACGCCCGAGGACGCAAAGCGTTTTGAAGGCAGCATCATGGCGCTTCTCATCTGCAGGCTCGTGGAGCCTTATATCTCATACGAAGAGATAGGCCATGCGCCCGCAACCGAAAAACCGGGTGTGTATTTGGCCAGATATCATTATATCTATGTGCAGCTCATCGAGATATGGTTCTATGACGCAATGAGTGGAAAGATCCTTAAAAAGATGACCACCGGAACAAAAAACCCTTCAAGTCATTGACAGTCTTTTCACGTTCAAGCATTCGATAGACCGTAAAGCGTAAGGCGTGAAACCGTAAAGTGTAAAAACTTAATGTAAATCTTTTTTTGGTTTTCCGGTTTGTCTCGTTTCTTTGGTTTTTCCCGCTCAAGCATTCAAGCATTCAAGCGGTTCAAGCCGTCTTTCAAGCTTTCCCGATGTCTTTCCCCATTATCTTCCAGAAGATATCTTCCATCTCGGGGCCCAGATCGGCCGCGCCTTCCCCCAGGGCGGCCTTCACGCGAGTATCGTAGGCGTTTTCAAGCTGGGGAAGCAGGGCGACGAGTTCTGGCGAACCCTTGAGCCTCTCGCTGATAAGGCTGCGCTGCTGTCTTGCCTTTTCGAAATCCTCGTCGCCGACAGGTATGTCATAGAGCATGTTCAGCACTTCCATGAGTCTCACCTTCCCGGCGTGGTCCTCTTCCATCACGACATACTGGGGCAGTGAAACGATGAAAGCGGCAGCGTCGATCCCCGACAGGGCAGCTTCTTTCGTAATAAGGTTCGCGATCGTCGAAGGGCCGTTATAGATGATGGGCAGGACCCCCGCCCTTGCGATGTCCCTCTGCGCGCTCTCTCCCATCCCGTATCCGCTGACGATCAGCGGCCTCGTATGCGGCACCGTATCATACATACTTCCCAGGAGAATGTACTTTTTGGCATTGAACTTCCTGAGGACCTTCAGTACGGAACCGATATAGAGCTCCGACTGAGCATGGGGCTCCAGAAGGCGCAGGAGAAGGAGGTCGTTCTTCCCTTCCCTTTTCACATAGTGGATCGTGGTGTTGGGAACGGACATGTCCTGTATTCCCTCTTCAAGATGTATGATGGGCCTGTACCTGGTAAAATCATAGAAAAGACCCGGTCTGGACAGCCTCGCAAGCTCGTCCGCACCCAGTCTGGCTTCCAGTTCGTCAAGGAGCAGGCTTGCCACATTGTTGACATCTATCCAGGGTTTCAGTATGGCCAGCACGTAAGGCTCATTGCATTCCGGTACAGGGTCGGTTAACTGGAAGGCGCCTATTTTCATGATCAATCCCTCTTGGCTGATAACTTAATTCCCTTTCCGGTTATCTGTCAAGGACCATGAGCCATACCCTGTTTTTTCTGGTACATTTTTTGCAAAAAATACCCGTCAAGATCCAATACTTCGAACAGGAAAGGGACATGATCGTCAATAGACTTGAAACCGATACACTGAAGGAAATAAAATCCGCATGCGCGTGCCTGTTCTCTGAGGCGGCGGCAAAAAGCGATCGCTTCCTTGAAACGCTCAGCATCGATATGGTAAAGAGGGCATACCGGCGCAACGCCAGGGTTCATCATCCTGACATGAAAGGTCCCCATGCTGTCAATGAAGTGACATCCGACCGTTTTTTGGCGATACAGCACTCCTATGAAGTGCTCGTCGGTTTTCTGGAAGAAAGAAACCCCGCGTCCGGCATTGCAATGTCCGGAGGGAAGATCATCGCGGTGGGAGGCGCCAAGGGAGGGATCGGCAAAAGCGTAATTTCGGCAAACCTGGGTATATACCTCGCTTCGCTCGGTCTCAAGTGCGTCCTTGTGGACCTTGACCTCGGCGGTTCGAACCTGCACCTCTATCTCGGCTACCGGTCCATCCTGCAGCACACGATCAACGACTACCTTAAAAAAAGGGTGGATTCACTTGAAGACGTAATGATTCAAAGCGAATACGGACCGATCCTGATCGGCGGGGACAGTTCGGAGCTTGGTTCTGCGAACATCGATTTCATGAAAAAGATGAAGCTCATCAAGGCCATCAACGCTATCGAAGCCGACTGCATCATACTGGATCTGGGCGGAGACACATCCTACAACATACTCGACTTCTTTCTCCAGGCAGACCACGGCATAGTGGTGACCACCCGCGATTCTGCATCTTACATTGGCGCATATCATTTCCTGAAAGCCGCCATGTACCGCAAGCTCAACAGACTCTCCGGCATGGAATCCCGCTCCGGAGAAGAAAAGAACACTTCAATGGAAAGTTTTATCCGCCAGGTTACCACATCCGACAACGGGCAGGGCTCCAGGACGATAAGCGAGCTCATCGCCGCCACCAGGGATGAGCACCCCGAGTATCTCTCCACGGTGATGAAGGCGGTATGGGGATTCAACCCCTATCTCATAGTGAACAGGGTCCCCCACGGCACGGGCCCTGAAGAAGTGGCAGGCAAGATACAGAACGTGGCAAAGCGCTGGCTTGCGAGGGAGATCAGGCTCCTCGGGAGTATCGGGCGCCACCCCGACGTGGAGAGGAGCGCCATCGACCTTGTCCCGGCCATAGTGCGCTATCCCAAAAGTCCTTTCTCCATGGAAATAGCCGCTATCGCGAAACGTCTGCTCACCCCGGGAAACAGATAGAACATATCCTGTGTCTCCCGCGTTTATTCATATACCCAAAAAACGTATAATGCTATATAATCATGGAAATCAATGTCCGAAGAGGGTTAAAACAATGTCAAAAAAAATATTTATTGTCTTTGCAGCTCTGTCATTTCTGGTTTTAAATGTCCTCATTTCACACGCAGCGGAAAATAAAGGAGGAAAAAAGATGTCATCATACCCGCCGATCACAGCCACGATCAAAACAAACAAAGGAGACATAAGGCTGAAGCTCTTTCCGGACAAAGCTCCTCTCACCGTACTGAACTTCGTCAACCTCTCGAAAAGGGGCTTTTACGATAACCTGACCTTCCACAGGGTGATCCAGGGCTTTATGATCCAGGGCGGCTGCCCTCTGGGCACCGGCACGGGCGATCCGGGATACCGCTTCAAGGATGAATTCTCTCCGGAACTGAAACACAGCAAGCCGGGGATACTCTCGATGGCGAATGCCGGACCGGGCACCAACGGAAGCCAGTTCTTCATCACCCACGTTCCCACCCCGCACCTGGACAACAGGCACACCGTCTTCGGCGAGGTTGTCGACCAGAAGGACCAGGACATCGTGGACAGCATCGTCCGGGGTGACAGGATAGACACGATCCTCATTGAAGGAGACTATACAAAACTGGCCGCAGACAACAAGGAACAGCTCGACCGGTGGAACAAGGCGCTGGACAAAAAATAGCGGGCCGAAGGGGCTTAAGACCGTTTTTCCAAAAAAAGGGGCCTTTCAGACAAAGAGGGACAGCAATGAAAAAAACCTTGCTGGTTCTGGCAGTTCTATTCACGCTTGCGGGCCCTGTCCGTGCCGACAGGGGTCCCGTAATATGGCACGAGGACGTCCGGCTGGTTCAGGAATCGCAAAAAGCGATCATCCTGCACAACGGCTCCGAAGAGATCCTCGTCCTCGGGACGGAACTGAAGGCAAACAAGGAAACGGACATTCTGGAGTTCATACCCTTCCCGTCGGAACCGAAGGCGGAACTGGCGAAAGGAAACCCCTTTGAGGAAGTCTCAAGGCTCATAAGTGAAAAAGGGCTCGTCTTCCAGGTCATCAGCGTAACAAGGAGCGGCGAGCAAAGCACGACTGTCCCGGTGGAGATACGCCTCTCTGAAAAGATCGGCCTCCATGATGTGACCGTTATAAAGATCAACGACATCGGCCAATTCTCGGGATGGCTTGAGAATTTCTTTAAAGGCAGGGGCATCGAGGCGGACAGGGAAAAATTGTCCGGCGTTTACAGCAACGCTCTGGACTACATAAACAGGGGGTATAAATATTTCGTTTTCGACCATGTAAAGGTCACCGAAAAAACAAGGTTCATAGAACCCCTGATATATCGGTTCAAAACGGACAGGGTCTATTATCCTCTGAAGACATCCAACCTGATAGGCGGCAGAGGTGCCGTCGAAATGGTCCTCATACTGCCCGGCTCTTTACCCGATGACATATGGCAGGACATCATGAAAGTCTTTCCCGTGGGAGACGATATCGCGATCAACCTGAGCTCTTCGTCGAAACTGACCGCGAAAGAGATCGATGCCGTCTGCCCATCGGGGCCGTTCTTTGGAAAAACCCGCAAGATCTATTTGCAGGTGCTCCAATACAAGGGCCCCTACGGTTTCAAGGATGACCTCTCTTACAATACGGGAAAGCTGGTCCCTTACGCACACAAGCATAAAGTCCGGGACAGGTTCGGTATGGCAAATGAATTTGTTCCGCCTTTCACCGGCGATGAGTTACGGGACCTCAGGGAAATGTTCTGCCCCGAAAGCGATCCGAAATATATTTATGACATCATTGATTACAGGCTTGATTGCGGGAATTTCATTCCCGAAGATGAATACGAGGTGTACGCCGCTCTTTTCAAAAAAAAGGGGCTGTCTGGCATTCCCTCGGGCCGCGTGGTCCTCGACAACAAAACTGTGCGCAAAGAGCTCAAAGGCAGGAAGATCAGCAAGGTCATGCTGGATGATTTCAACAAAAAAAACAAGGCCTCCTGTCCCCTTGAAAATGCCTTTCCGGCAGACGATAAACTGGTGATCGAATTGAGGGGTGACGGGGAGACCGGGAACGTCTTCTCAAAAGGCTCAACCGGCATATCGCGCGCCGGTTTCAACCGGGACAGGACCAGGGCGCTTGTTTACGTTGAACACATCACCTCGCCAGGGTCGGGGGTCGGATACTTTGTGAGGCTTGAAAAAAAGAGCGGAGAGTGGGAAATAGAAGGCGCCGAACTGGGCATCATCTACTGAATCCGCCCCCTCTTCGTGTGTCAGCGTATCTTCTTTCCCAGGACGCAGGACGTTTCTGTCTGGCGGTCGGAAATGTCCCAGTATCTTCCCAGCAGATCGTCCTTATCCGGCATGATCTCATATCCGTGCTTTCTGTAGAAATCGATAGCCCATGTCGCCGCATTCCAGGTACCGATGAGAAGCCACTGCGTATCAATACTGCCTTCGATATATTTGAGCAGCTTAGACCCTATGCCACGGCCCTGTAGATCAGTCAACACATAGGCGTGCCGTATGAGGGTGACTTCCTTTACCCGCTCCTTTGCCATGACCCCGAGAAGTTTCAAATCCTTCCGGTAGCCGAAGAACCTCATCCTTCTCATCTCCCCGAGCAGCTCCTCCATGGGCATGTAAGGTTCATGATAGCAGTCCTCCGGGATGGCGCCCCTGTATCTTTTCGAGCCGTCATCAACAACGGGGAAGATCTCGGCGGCATCTGCCGCCTCAAAGATGCCTTCCTTCCAGAAACCGAAGAGACCGTAAGCGTTGTCGAATCTTATTCCGTTCATGGCCTCGCTGTCGTCCATGACGGCAGTCAGTGCGTCTAAATTTTCTTTTATCCCGGGAACACCGGGAAAGTCGGTCCCGAAGAGATATTTACCGCTGAATTTTCTCATGGAAGGGAAATACCGGAGCAGGTTTTTCGGCGGCAGCCCGGAGACATCTATGTAGACGTTTTTGTGGTTCTTTACAAGGAACTCGGCTATGTTGTACCAGAACCCGCGGCCGCCGTGGCACAGAACGATCTTCATATCGGGGAAATCATTGATGACATCATCGAAGGTATAAGGGTCCGAGTAGCGCATCCTGCAGCCCTTGAACAGGCTGGTGCCGGCGTGGAACATAACCGGCAGTCCCTCCTTTTCACATTTCGCGTAGACCGGGTAAAGGGCCTGGTCGTTCGCGTAAAAGAAACCATGGATGGGATGCAGCTTCAGGCCTCTCGCGCCGCTTGCAAGCTGTCTTTCGAACTCCTGAGGCAGGTCGTCATGATAATTGGGATTAAGGTTGGCGATCGGGATCAGTTCCGGGTGGAACAGATTTATCTCCAGCGCCCTTTCGATGGGCATCACGCCGGCGGTCAGCGGTGAATACTCAGGGATCAGGATACCGCCGAACAGACCCTCCCTTTTTACGACATCGCCGTATTCCTGGGGCAACTGCCGACCGGCGTCATCATAGATCATGGGAACGTAAGGCCCGGTGTCCATCCATACCTGTCTCGCCCTGTCCGTCCATTCGAACCTGTGTCCAAGATGCATGTGTACGTCGATTATCCGCATAGCTTAAAAACCGCTTGAACAGCTCAAGCTGCTTAAACAGCTTGAGCGGGAAAACAAGAAAAACATTTTTCTATTACCCATAACCTGATCACCTGTACTTGTTGCCCATTGCCTTTACCAGACAAACAATATTTTTACGTTCAAGCGGCTCGAACACTCAAGCATTCAAGCCGTCTTTCTATTTGAACCACCTGGGTTCGTCGAACCGCTCCGTGCTCCTTAAGATCCTGTTCATGTAGTTCACGGCGAACTCATTGCGGAGCTTGAGCGTGATCTTGCGGAATTCCTCGTTCGCCAGGAGTCTCCCGATGTCCATGGGATCTTTGAAGGTAAACTCCGCGATGATCTCGCTGACACCTCCCAGCGCTACGTTCCAGCCCCCGGTGACCTCGACATAGCCGATCTTGCTCATTACGGGCAGGTGTTCGTTTATGACAAAATCGGCATAGGCCTTTTTCACGCCCGGCCTTAGATCGTAATACTGATTGAATTTCCATACACCCTTCTGGATGGTATATTTCCCTCGTTTTACGGCACCCGTCGGTTCCAGAACGGAACTGCGGTAATTGCAAATGATCGCCTTGAGTTCCTGGAGGAGGTCCTTGAACCTCTTGTCCGCGATCGCCTTAAGCACCTCTTCTATCTCATTGACGCTGAACACGGCGAATATGCGCGGGCCGGACCCGACCTCCATGTAATAGCCGCCAACGGGGATGAGCCCCATGGCGGCCATTTCGGGAAGATAGGTGTCAACGATGAATTTCGAGTACTCGTAATCCTTGCCCTGAATAATATCCCACACCTGGGTAAAGAGTACGGACATAACACCCCCTGTTCCTTAAGTTTTCTTTTTCTCCTTCAGCGCGGCGAAAAGCCGCTCTGAGGTAATGGGGAGTTCATTGATCCGAACCCCTACGGCATCACTGATCGCGTTCAGTATGGCCGGTATGGTAGGCATTATGGCGCCCTCCCCGACCTCTTTGGCGCCGAAGGGTCCGTTCGGCTCGTCGCTTTCGACGATTATGGTCTTCACGTTCGGCATATCGAGGGCCGTTGGGATGCGGTACTCTCCGAGAGAGGGGTTTGCCACCCGGCCCGTCCGTTCAAACCTGACCTCCTCGAAGAGGGCCTCTCCGAGGCCCATCGAAAGCGATCCCTGCATCTGCCCTTCCACGTTCGTCCTGTTGATGGCAAAACCGCAATCATGGGCGTCCGTCATGGCATCTACGGTCACCTTCCCCGTTCCCTCATCAACGGTCACTTCCACGACCTGCGCGGAGCATCCGTATGCCGGAGAGGTCCCGACCGCGGCGCCCTTATACTTGCCTCCCAGTTCACCCGGCTTGTAGGCACCATTACCGATTATAACACCTCGCGAAAGAAAAGCAATACGCGCTGCTTCTTTAAATGTGAGCCCTCCCTCGGAAGGAAGGTCTTCCCATCCCCTGTGTTCCTTGATGTAAGAAGCCTTGAAAGCCGAAACATCGACATCTCCTTTTTTGAAGACGACCATCCCGCCCTTGAGATCCATGTCCTCCGCGGGCACATGCAGCCTTTCGGAAAGCGCCTCCAGTACCTGCCTTTTGGTGTCTTCCGCCGCGGCCTTTACCGCGTGACCCGACATGAGGGTCTGTCTCGAGGAATAGGCGCCCAGATCGACACCAAAATCGGTGTCGCCGGAATAGACATTCACGTCATCCAGGGACACGCCGAGGACCTCCGCCGCGATCTGGCCGAGGATCGTGTCCGATCCCTGTCCAATCTCCGCCGCCGCCGTGTATAGGTTTACCGCGCCTCCGTCCTCGGAGAGCCTGATCGTCGCCGTTGAGTGGAACGTCTCCGATCTGTAGATCGGGTACCCCGCGCCGGATACGAAAAATCCGCAGGCAACCCCTATTCCTTTCCCCTTCGGGAGCTTCCCCTTCTTCTTTTTCCAATCCGAGTTGTCGCGGACCGCCTCAAGGCATTCCTTCATGCCAAGACTCGACATGTTAAAATCGTTGCAGGTTACGTCTCCCGTCTGCATGATGTTCTTCAGACGGAATTCAACAGGGTCCATGCCCAGTTCCCCCGCGATCATGTCGAGCTGCTGTTCCCAGGCCGCCCGAGCAGCGACACCGCCGTGTCCGCGCTGTGCGCCGCAGGTCGGCTTGTTGGTGTATACCCTGTACCCGTCGTACTTCATGTTCTTTAAACGGTAGGGCGCGCCGAGCAGCGAACCGGCATAGTAAATCGTGGCAATGCCGAAGCTCGAGTATGCGCCGCCGTCGAGGTAGCAGGTGTTCTTGAGGGCCACGATTGTCCCGTCCTTTTTCACACCCGTTGTCAGCTCATGGAAAAACTGGTGCCTGGCACGAGAGTGCATGAAGACCTGTTCACGTGAAAAGACCATCTTCACCGGCCTGCCCGTACGCATGGACATAAGCGACGATGCTATTTCAATGGTGTTAACTGCCGCTTTGGGACCGAAGCCTCCGCCCACGTAAGGTTTTATGACGCGCACCTTGCCTATGGGTATGCCGAGTACCATCGAGACGCTCCTCTGGACATAATGGACCGACTGGGTCGACGAACGCAGCGTCAGGTTCCCGTTCAGATCGAAGTGGGCAAGGCACGCCTGGGGTTCAAGGAAACCCCCGTCCTGTCTCTTGTTCATGAACCTGTCCGTTCTCACGATGTCGCATCCCTTTATGGCCTCTTCGAAATCGCCGAATTCCTGATGCACCTCGGCCCCGATGTTGTTTGGAAAATCCTCATGTATTGCAATGGCCCCGTCCCGCATGGCGGATTCGATATCGAGATAGGCGGGAATTTCCTCATAATCTACCTTAATAAGGGATATCGCTTCCATTGCGGTTTCAAGGTCTTCCGCGGCGACCGCGGCGACCTCGTCCCCGACGTACCGGACCCTGTCAATGCAAAAGACCGTCTCATCGTAACGCGCCGGGCTGACGCCGTATTTCACCCGGGGTGCCTCTTTCGCCGTCACCACATCCCTGACACCGGGAAGCTTCTTCGCGGCGGAGGTGTCGATATTGAGTATTCTCCCATGGGCTATGGGGCTCTGAAGAAGTGCCCCGTGGAGCATGTTCGGCATTGAAAGGTCCGCGGCATAGCGGGCCTCCCCCGTCGCTTTGGCCCTGGCATCCACCCTGGGGAGCCGCGTATTGATCACGTTATAAGCCTTCATGGTCATCTCTCCTTTTTATCTCTTCTTCATGGTCCCTGCGGCCTCTTGCACGGCCTCAACGATCTTCTGGTAACCGGTGCACCGGCAGAGGTTGCCTGAAAGCGCCTCCCTCACCTCGTGCTCTGTCGGTTCCTGGTTGTTCTCCAGGAGGTGCTTTGCGGAAAGGATCATGCCGGGTGTGCAGAAGCCGCACTGGATGGCCCCGTGGTCCACGAACGCCTGCTGTATGGGGTGCAATCCGTTCTCATCCGCGACGCCTTCAATGGTCGTGATCCGCGAACCGCCCGACTGGACCGCCAGTATCAGGCATGAGTTGACAGGCTTGCCGTCCATGATGACCGTACAGGCACCGCAGTCTCCCACACCGCAGCCTTCTTTCGTTCCGAGCAGGCCAAGTTCGTCGCGCAGCACCTGGGTCAGGGTCCTGTTCACCGCGACGGCCACTTCGTAGTCTCTTCCGTTCACATTCAGGGTTATCAATCTTTTCATTGTGCACCTCTCATGCATTGCCCGCGGCGTCATTTAAGGCCCTGAGCAGTGTTCTTCTCGTCAATGCCTCCACCATGTCCCGGCGGTACCCGGCACCTCCGCGGATATCGTCGATTGGCGACGAATCACCCACAGCCCGCTTTGCCGCCTCGGCAAAAAGCCTCTCCGAGGGGCGCTCCCCGACAAGCATCCTCTCCGCGGACACGGCATGGACCGCCTTCGGGGCAACGGAGCTCAGGACAATGCGCGCATCCTTTATCGCCCCGTTGGGCCCGTCGAGGGTTATCCTCGAAGCAACGGCCACAATGGCTATCTCAAGGGCGGCCCTGTGCCCGAGCTTGATATAATCGCCGCCGGTGAAGGCAGGCGGCGCCGGGATAACGATCTTCGTCAGGATCTCGCCATGGTCCATTACGGTGCTGCCCGGCCCCGTGAAGAACCCGTCAAGGGGCACCGTCCTTTTTTTCCCTTTGCTCTTGAGCACAACCTTTGCCCCGAGCACCATGAGCGCTGGAGGCAGGTCCGCGGCAGGCCGGGCGGTGACGATGTTTCCTCCCGCGGTCGCGCGGTTCCTGACAAGCGGCGAGCCAAGTGAAGACGCCGCCCTGGCAAGGACAGACAGCGCGCCGGTAATAACCTCCGACGAGGCCAGTTCCGACACGGTCACATGGGAGCCGATCTCCGTGGAAACCCTTTTCCTTTCTATCAACCGCAGCGCGTCTATCCGCCGCAGACTGACAAGGCACCCGGGAACCACGGCCCTTTTCTTCATGTTCACAAGAAGGTCGGTGCCTCCGGCGATGATCTTCGCCTTTCTCTTCAGCTCCGACAACACCCGGAGTGCTTCCTGCAGGCTCTTTGGCTCCTCGTAATCAAATTTCGGCAGCAATAACATTAAAACCTCCTTATAGCATTAAAAAAGTAACCAATGACCAGATCTCAATAACCAATATCACAGAAATTAATCAACAGCCAAATTCCAATAATCAAAAAACAGGATACCGGACTGCCGTGATATCAGGTTATCGGCCATCGGTTGTTCACTATTTCTTTGATCACGCCTCCAGCTCGCACAGGTCGCATATGCTGAGTTCGAGCATTTTCACGCTCGCAAGGATGCGCTTCGCGTTGCGCCTCACAGCCTCGATGTCCCCGGCGGCATCGAGGACCTCCTGCGTTGTCTGCCTGAGGACCCTGATCTTCGCGTCCATTTCCTTCATATCGTAATCCATGGATACCTCCATTGCCGAAATAATTGCAACCGTTTCAACCGTTAAAGATAAAAGAATAAATTGTCATATTTTCTGTTTTCCCTTTCCGCTCAAACAACCGCAACCGTTTTTAATGTCCTTTCCTCAAGTCTTTAAAGCGTTTCGCCTTGACCTCGTACCTGGGGACAACACCGAAGGGATGAACGGTGATCTTGAAACCAAGGTTCACCCTGAGGCGCAGCTGGTCTTTGAGACGAGGCAGGACCTCTTCCTTTTTGTTCTCCCTTCCAGGCTGCATCTCGATCTCAAGATGGATCTCGTCTATGTCCCCTTTTTTGCTGACCGTCACCTGATAGTCATTGCCTATCTCCGGTATGCTTCTGACGACCTCTTCTATCGCTGTAGGGGCGAGAAGAACGCCTTTCACCTTTGTTATATCATCCACCCTCCCCACAACCCCGCCGTCGATCATCCTGAAGGTCCTGCCGCATTCACACTGACGGTCGGCCCAGCGAATGACATCCTTTGAGTCAAAACGTATACAGGGTTTCGCCATCCTGTCGAAGGCCGTGATTACCATCTTCCCGTTCCTTCCCGGCTCTTCGATGATCTCACCTGTTTCAACATCCTCTATCTCGACAAGGAAAAAAGCGTCGTTCACATGCAGGCCGCCCGGCTGCGCCATGCATTCGTAGCTCCAGGCACCGATCTCCGTCGCGCCCACATGGTCGTAGACCTTCGCCCCCCATGCCTCCTCCATGCGCCTTTTCGTCGTAATGATGCTGGCGCCCGGTTCGCCCGCGCAGGTGATCCTTTGTATATGAAGATCTCCGGCCGGGTCGATACCCATCTTCCGTGACGTGTCCGCCATCCCGAGCACATAGGTGGGCGTTGCCATGAAGGCGGTACATTTCAGCTCCTGCATCTTCAGGATGCGCGCCTCCGTATCGAGGACACCGCCCGGCACCACCTCGCAGCCTATTTTTTCCAGGGCGTAATGCCCCGCCCAGAAGGCCACGAATATGTTGTACCCGAAAGGCAGGAAAACCCTGTCCGCGGGCCTGTAGCCCTGCGCGTACAGGATATATGACCAGCACTCCGACCACCACTCCCAATCCTGCCAGGTGTCCGCCTGATAGACCGGGATGCCTGTCGTTCCGCTTGTCTGCCGAAACTCGGTCACCTCATCTAGGGGCACACTGAGGATATTGCCATACGGGAACGGCGGATTCTCCTGAACCTGCCTGAGCATCCCTTTGTCAGTCTTGGGTATCTTCCTGATATCCTCAAAGGCCTTGATATCGCCCGGCTCCATGCCTGCGTCGCTGTAAAGCTTCCTGTAGAACGGGGAATTATCGTATGCCCACGATACTATTCTCTTGAACTTTTTAAGCTGTAATTCTCTAAGCCTTCCTTCCGGCAGCGTCTCGAGTACAGGGTTCCAGTATGTCCGTATGTTTTCAGCCATGATCAGAATGTCCTCCCAGGATTATCTTTTATATTCATATCCATACCGTCCTTGCCAGTAAAAAACGCGCTGCAGGTTTTCCTTCCGCACTGATCCAGGAGGGGGCGTGCGTCGGGCCCCGCAGCGCGCCGTACCCGGTCATTTCTGGTTCGCCTTCAGGTAATTGATACAGAATTTCAACGCCTCTTCACCTGGCAACCCTTTCGTCTTCAGCTCGCTCACATATTCGTTGATGACCGGCTTTACCTTCTCGGCCCATCTCGCATCCTCATCTTTCGAGAGGGCTATGAACTTGTTCTTGCGCTGTACCATAAACTCCCTTCCTTCCCTGTCGATCTCGTCCCAGAGCCTGCCCTGCCTTTCGATCCATTCCTCGTTGATGCTTTCAATGGTCTTCTTTATATCAGGCGGCAGCGAGTTCCATTTCTGCTTGTTCATAACAACAAAAAATGATGTGCTGTAAGCGGAACCGTAGTTTTCGACCGTGTAATTCACAACCTCTCCGATCTTCCAGCCTTTCATGGCCTCAATGGGATTAAGGATACCCTGGACGATGCCTGTCCTGAGCGCTTCATAGGATTCCGTCTGGGGCATCGCGACAGGAGAAGCACCCAGCGCCGCGGCGACCTTGGCGCTGAAACCGGTCGATCGGACCTTCATCCCTTTAAGGTCCTCGAGATTGTTGACGGGTTTTTTCGTGAAAAGGATGCCCGGCCCATGGGCGTGCAGGTACATGACCTTCACCTTTTCGAATTCCTTTGGATTGAATTTTTTAAAATACGCGTTTATCATTTTGGTTGCCACATATGCGTTCTTATACCCCAGAGGCAGGTCTATGACCTCCGTGAGGGGAAACCTGCCCTTCGTATATCCGAGAACGCTTTCCCCGATATCGGCGATACCGTTTATCACACTGTCGTATGTCTGCCCGGCAGGGGTCAGGACCGCTCCGGGGTAATAGGTTATCTTCACCCTTCCTTTCGTTCTCTTTTCAACCTCCTTGCACCACTGGTCCATAATAATGCTGTTCTTATGGGAAGTTGGAAAGAAGTTCGAGAAGCTAAGGTTGATCACCTTTTCCTGCGCGTGAGATGACAAGGGAACCACAGAAAATACAAACATAAGACAAAAAACCGTAACTATGGAGCTAAAAAAAGCACACCTTTTCATAACGAACCCCCTCGTTATTTTAATATATCCTCATTGCAAGGATACGTTGTTGCCATTCAATTTCTGGTCTCTGCCCGCTATACCGCATCACCCGTGACCGAAAATGATTTTTTGTGTGTTCTTTTAGTCGTAACTCTGTTATTTTTGTTTTATTGGTATAATATTTATACCTTTTAAATGTTTATGTCAAGCGATATTTTATTGCAATAGCAGGTCATCTGTCATATGATGTTTCCGAACCTATGCCGACATTTACGCCCATCAAGCCGTTGCGGGTTTCCAATGAAGTGACGGAGCAGCTTAAGCAGTCGATCCTTCTCGGCCAATTCAAGCCTGGAGACAAACTGCCCGCCGAGAGAGAACTTGCAGAAGAGTTTCAGGTGAGCCGCGTCGCCATCAGGGAGGCCCTGAGGTCGCTGGAAAATTCGGGGTTCATCATCACCCGCCAGGGTATAACCGGCGGTGCCTTTGTTACCGACCTGTCCTTTCAACAGCTCGCCAATTCATTTCTCGACCTTTTTCTCGCTGAAAAGATATCCATACCCGAGCTCTACCGTGTCAGGCTGCTCATCGAGCCCGAGGTTGCCCGTCTTGCCGCTTCAAGGGTAACGCCTGAATATGAACGGCGCCTCAGGGAGGCCCTTGAGGCAGAAAAGACCCCCGGTCCGACCCTTTCCGAAGAGGTCGACAGAAAAACATCGGTCCATTATATCTTCGCGGAAATGTGCGGGAACCGTTTCCTCGAAGCCCTCATCGTTTCCGTCATGAGGCTCACCAAACAGGTGGTTGAGGCAGTGAAACCGGACACCCAGAAACTCCACCCCGCCGGTCTTCATGACGCGGCCGTGGAGGCGGTGCTTGCCGGCAACCCTGAGGCCGCCGCCGGTGAGATGGAAAAACATGCCATCGAATTCGGCAGAAACCTCATGAAAATGGAACAGGAATATCACGAAAAAAGGTCCGGATCGGGATACTAAAAAAACAGTTTCAACCGTTTCATCCGTTTGAACGGTTGGAACAGCCTTTCTTAGCCGCCGAAGTCGGGGTTTATGAGTTCCACCCTGTCCCCATCATCCAGAACGGTGGATTTATAGGCGTAACCGTGGACAAAACAGTTGTTTCGTTCCACTACGAGGTGTTTGTCTTTCTCGCCGGCATGTACTATAAGGTCCTTTATGGTGGTGCCCGTGGGTACCTTTTCTTTTATGCCGTTGAGGATGATCTCTATCTCTGAAAGTGCCGCGGTCATCGCAGTGATTGTAATCTACCGCCTGGTATATTTCAAGTTTTTTTCAGTTATTGACACCAACCTTTGTTGCCGATAGACTAAGAAAACAGCTTCAACGGCTTGAACAGCTTGAACGTTAAAGATAGGAAGCCGGGTGATCTGTTCGAGGTTGCTGATCCCTCACTTTTTACCCATAACCTTATTAAATAGACCGAAGGAGTTATTCAGATGACAATGCTGGCGATCGGGGTCGCTTTCGTCTGCCTCTCCTGCTTTATTTGCCTGACCAACATCGTAAACAACGTCTCATGGATGATCAGGAAACGTAAAGATCCTGCGGCATATAAAAGATCCAACATCCATCTTATGTCCATAGTCTTTTCCATCATGGCCTATGTCTTCGCCAAAGACACGCTGGGTGCGTGGGCCTTCGTTCCGGCCATTGTGGACCCCGCGACCATCTTCATCTTCCTGACCCCTGTCCTTCTCTTTCGCAGGCTGAAAAAGGACGGGCCTCAGCAGAACAAACCATGATCACCTTCATTACCGCAGCCGTTGTATTCGGCTTGTCGGCCGGTTTTTCTCCCGGGCCCCTTCTGACGCTTGTCATCGCGCAAACGCTGGGGCATGGTGTCAGGGAAGGAATAAAAGTTTCTCTGGCGCCTCTTGTCACCGATATCCCCATCATTTGCCTCGCCCTCCTGCTCCTTTCCCGTCTTTCGCATTTCCATGCGGTCCTGGGGTGGATATCCATCGCGGGAGGCGTATTTGTTATGTACCTCGCTTTCGGTACCCTGCGCGCGAAAGGACCCGGCACCGGCGCAGTGGAGGCAAAGGCGCAGTCCCTGGGAAAGGGGATCGCCGTCAACGCCCTGAGCCCCCACCCCTATATATTCTGGATCACCGTCGGCTCGCCCATCATCCTCAAAGCGGCACAGGAAAGTTTTGCTTCGGCGCTTGCGTTCATATTTTGTTTTCTCGCCTGCCTGGTCGGATCAAAGGTGTTTGTAGCCGTCATCGTCGGGAGGACGCGAAATGCCCTGGCGGGGAAAGCTTACAGGTACGTCATGGTCCTGCTCGGCCTGCTGCTCATCGCCTTCGCGCTCTTTCTTATAAGGGACGGCCTCATTCTTCTTATTTGATCCGTAAGACGTTAGGCGTAAGGCGTAAAACGTCAAAAGGCTGTGAACCTGGGGTCAGGTCTTGTATTTGATCATTTTTCAGGGTCCATGAAATTTGAAGCGTAAGGAGTTAGAGGCTTTCGGTTTTTTTGTCGATCTTTAATTCCCTTGAAAGATAGCCGTCCATACAGATAGAATATGAAAAAATAAAAACCTGCAATAAAGGAGCGCTCGATGCCCGACTATACCAAAATAGACAAACCCTCCGTCCTGACCTACGTTTTCTATCCCCGCGAAGAATCCGGCCCCTGCCCGAAATATGCCTTTGACGGCTTCGTGCAGGTAGCTGACGACGCGGCGGTCCATTGCCGGTTTTATAAAGAGAACGATGCCTGGCCCTGGCTTCTTTTTTTTCACGGCAACGGAGAGGTCGCGAGCGACTATGACGAGATCGCTCTCTTTTATTTCAAATACAGTTTGAACATTGTCGTGGCCGATTACCGCGGGTACGGCAAGAGCACCGGAATTCCCACGGTGGGGAGCATATCACAAGACGCGCATAAGGTGTACGATTCCGTTAAGGAGCAACTCAAGGGAAAAGGGCTCAGAGACGACCTGTGTATCATGGGCAGGTCGCTGGGCAGCATCAGCGCTTTTGAGATAGCCTGCCGCCAGGGCTCCAACATCAACGGCCTCATTATCGAGAGCGGTTTCCCGAGCATTTCAAGTCTCATTATCCGTCACGGCATTGCCGAGGCGGACATGGACCTTGAGGCGATCACCGGCGAATGCCTCGCCATGTTGAAGACCATTACTATCCCCGTCCTCATCATTCACGGCGAATATGATACCCTCGTCCCTTCCGATGAAGCGGAAACCATACTGGAAAACATCGGCTCCCGCGACAAAGAATTCCTCCTGATACCCGGAGCCACGCACAACGACATCATGTTTGTGGGCCTGAGACAGTACATGGAGGCCATCAGGAAGTTCGTCGAAAAGACAGCCTCCGCACGATAGCGCCCGGCGCAGGGCTTTCAGGTTCGCGGAAAAACGCCGGACCCTGCTACTTGACGATCTTCTTCATCCTCTCGATCAATCCCTTAAGCTGTTTCTCTCTCTCTTTAAGGGCATCGCGGAATTCGCGCCTGTTGGTCCTGACGATCTCAACCTCCAGGTGTGAATGGTACCTTTCAAGGACGTTGAGAAGCAGTTTGGACTCTTCATCGTTCATCTCGAAGCTAACCATGGCTACCTCCTTTCACGGACATCAAGGTCCATGCGTCAAAAAGGTTCCCTACTTCTGTCTGTAGATGTACTGATAGGCGCTCCTGAGCCTCTGCGCGACGATCCCCGTCAGATGTTTGTAAATGACAAGGCCCTCACCGGGGTGACGCTTTACCACGTTTTCAATGACATCCCTCGCTATCCTGATCACCTTCGTTACCGCGAGACACCGGGCCGTGGCCGTGTACACATAAGGCTCAACAAGAGCCGACCAGCCGAATATCTCTCCCGGCCTCTTGACAATAAAATGCATGTTCTCCTTTTCCAGCACAACGATATCCACCTCTCCTTCCACCATTTCGTAAATGAAAGAGGCGCTCTCGTCGGTACTGAAGATCACCTCATCCCGTTTGAACGTGACCTCTTCCCCCATCCTGCCAATCTCGGAAATGATCCTCTGGCTTACTCCCTTGAAAAGGTCCGATTCCTTCGTAGGAGAAGCTTCCATAATAGGCACACCGATCACCTCCCCTTTTTTTAACGTTCCCTTACTATCCTTTTAGCACAAGTTGGGAATAAGGCAAGAAGACAGGTGATTGGTTATGGGTTATGGGAAAAAGAAGAAGACAGGTAATGGTTCACGGATTATGGGTGATGGGTCATATTTGTCCAAAATAAGCTCTTCATTATTTATCATCGCTGTTTTCGTTTAAGGAAGAAATCCCTCTCTGCCTCCCTTTTCCAAAGGGAGGGGTATTGATCTGTGACCAGTCTTTTCCCTATGACCCATCACCCATAACCCATCACCTATCTTTTTTGAAATACTTAGGTTTTATCATGTTCTCGGGGGATAGGATCTCGTCGAGCTGTTCCTTCTTCAGGTACCCCTTCTCCAGGACCACTTCGCATACGGAACGGTTGCAGGCAAGTGCTTCGTGTGCGATCTCGGTGGATCTTTCATAGCCGAGATAGGGATTGAGCGCGGTCACAAGGCCGATGCTGCATTCGACGTATTCCTTGCACTTTTCGCGGTTTGCCGTGATACCCAGGACACAGCGGTCCGCCAGCGTTTTGCAGCCGCGCCTCAAGGCTACGAGGGAGTTGTAGAGGGAAAATGCGATAACAGGCTCCATGACATTGAGCTCCAGCTGGCCGGCTTCCGCCGCGAAAGTCACCGTCACATCATTGCCGATGACAAAAAAAGCCACCTGGTTGACCACCTCGGGGATAATGGGGTTGACCTTGCCGGGCATGATGGTGGAACCGGGCGCCATCGGGGGAAGGTTGATCTCGTTAAGCCCGCAGCGGGGACCCGACGCGAGCAGCCTTAAGTCATTGCATATCTTCGAAAGCTTGACGGCAACGCGCTTTAAGACCCCCGAAAGCTGGACATACACTCCCGAGTCCTGCGTGGCCTCAACGAGGTTCGGAGATGTGAGGACATCGATGCCTGTCAGTTCCTTCAGTTTTTCCGTCACCAGCGGCGTGTAATCGGGGTGCGCATTGAGCCCCGTCCCGATAGCGGTGGCGCCCAGATTTATCTCGCGGACAAGGCCCTGGGCCTCTCTTACTCGTTCAATATCCTCGCCGATCATGACGGCATAGGCAGAGAATTCCTGCCCCAGCGTCATCGGAACAGCGTCCTGGAGCTGTGTCCTGCCCATCTTGATAACATCTGAGAATTCTTCAGCTTTTTTCTCAAAGGAAGTGCGGAGATAATCCATTGCCTCCATGAGCGCCCTGATCTTGAAAATAAACGTGAGCCTGAGCACGGTGGGATAAACATCGTTCGTCGACTGGCAAAGGTTCACGTGATTGTTGGGATGGATAATATCATAGCGCCCCTTCTCATAACCCAAAAGCTCAAGCGCCGCGTTGGCGATGACCTCGTTGGCGTTCATGTTCGTTGAGGTGCCCGCCCCTCCCTGTATCATGTCGACAACAAAATGTTCCCTGTACTTTCCGTTCAATACCTCATTACAGGCCCTGCATATCGCATCAGCGATATTAGAAGGCAAAAGCCCGAGTTCACCGTTTGCCAGGGCCGCCGCTTTTTTCACATAAGCCAGCGAACTGACAAAAGAAGGATACGTGGAAAGCGGTATCCCGGAGATATGGAAGTTCTCCATGGCGCGAAGCGTCTGTATCCCGTAGTAGGCGTCCGCCGGGACCTCTCTTTCGCCGAGAAGATCGTGTTCCTTTCTCACGCCTTTGCTCATAATTATGCCTCCTGTTCGGTTTGATCGTGATTATTGCCAAACTGCTTCTCCCACTTTGCCACAATGACGGTTGCAAGGCAATTGCCCGTGACATTGACCGCCGTCCTCCCCATGTCCATGACCGTGTCCACTCCAAGGATAACGGCCACGGCCTGAACGGGAAGGCCGAATGATGCCAGCGTGCCTGCAAGGACGACAAGCGACGCTCTGGGAACACCGGCGGCTCCTTTGCTTGCAAAGATGAGCGTGAAACCGATCATGAGCTGCTGTGAAAAGCTCAGGTCAATGCCGGCAGCCTGTGCGGCGAAGACCGATGCGAGGGAAAGGTAGATGGTCGTGCCGTCAAGGTTGAAGCTGTATCCCGTGGGGATGACGAAAGAAACAATGCGCCTCGGAACGCCGATGGCTTCCATGTTCTCCATCGCTTTGGGCAGTGCCGCCTCGGAACTGGATGTGGAAAAGGCGATGACGGCCGGTTCCTTCACGGCGGCAAGGAACTTCTTTATCGGGACCTTGAACAACAACGCCGCGGGTAAAAGCACCGCGAGCATGAAAAAAATGATCGCCCCGTAAAAGCTGGCGATAAGGATGCACAGGTTGAGGAGCACGTTCATGCCCTTGCTGGCAACAACGGCGGCTATCGCGGCACCGACACCGACGGGCGCGAAGCGCATGACAATATTGGTATACTTGAACATCGTTTCCGAAAGGGCCTCACAGAAATCGATGATCGGCTTCTTTTTTTCCTTGATAAGGCTCAGCGCTATGGCGAAGATGATCGTGAAGACCACCACCTCCAGCACGTCACCCCTTGCCGCCGAATCGAAAAAGTTCTCCGGGAATATATTGATGACCACCTCTTTGATGGTCATGTGTTTTGCCGAGATACCCTGGATCTCTCCGGTACCGCCGAGCATGATACCCTTGCCCGGTTTCGTTATGTTGACAACAAGGAGGCCCAGAAAGAGCGCCAGTGTCGTCACGATTTCGAAATAGACGATCGCCTTTACGCCCATCCTGCCCACGGCCTTAAGGTCAGTGTGGCTCGCGATTCCCACAACGAGGGTCGCGAATATGATGGGGACGATGATCGTCTTCACGAGACGGATGAAGATGGTGCTCAGCGGTTCAAGATTTACACCTATTCCAGGAAAGGCGAAACCTATGATGAGCCCGAGAAGCATGCCGATGAATATGAGGTGGGTCTGGGTCAGTTTCCTGCGCTTTTCCAATTTGTACTCCCGTTTGAAGGTAATTGAGCGTTCATACAAATAAATCTTTTTTACCCTGAAAAAGCAATTGATTTAAGAAGCTTTTTGTCCCCCGTACCGGGGTGCATGGTTTGTCTGGTTGGAGAAAAACTATGTCAATCAGAGTAGCTAAAAGAAACTGTCTTCCTTTCACGGCGCAAAAGGTTGTTGAAAAGACAGGGCAAAACCGCTATAATAACTGACCACGCGCCCGTAGCTCAATTGGATAGAGTGTTGGACTACGAATCCAAAGGTTAGAGGTTCGATCCCTCTCGGGCGCGCTTGTTGTTTCAATTGTAAGGGCTGAAGGTTCGAGCCTTGTGGCGGGACATTAAAGAAAATTCTTCCCGCGAGATATGCCTTTGCCGACCCTCCCGATCTTGATCGCAATAGTGACATAATGTATGATCAGGTCCTGGTGCATGAAAGATCGTCCATGATCGATGAACGGGCGGTTCCCTATTCAAGTTCCTTCAGACGGAAAACCAGCACACTGACGAGGGTAACCAGGACACCAAGGATCGCGATACCCAGTCTGAAACTGTAGAGGTCACCCGATATCCCCAGTAAATATGGTACGATCCCCCCGCCGATGATCATGCTTACACAGAGGATGACACCCGTGGCAAGGCCTCTCATCTCTCTCTTGAACGTCCTGGCGATCGCGAGGAGCCCAACGGGGAAAAAACCTGTCACAAAAAGCGCCTGCATGAAAAGGACGAGACCAACATGCCTGACAGGGACGAGACCGAGAAGTATGGTTGATATGCCCGTTGTCGCCACCATGACGAACATGATCTTCCTCAGGTTGAACCGGTCTACGAGAAAACCGCACGCGATCGCCACCCCGATCGATACCAGTCTCGAGATGCCAAGCAGCGTGTTGGCGTGCCCTATGTCCATATGCAGTTCCTTTGTCAGGTAAAGGGGCACGATGGCGTAAATGCCCAGGTTGGCCCCCGCGCCGAAGACCCAGATCGCGGCCATGAGCCACAGTGACGGAATCCTGATGATATCCCTGAAGATCGACCAGGGAGAACCTGCTATCCTCACCTCGCTGCTCACGAACAAAAAAACGATGGAACACGCGAGAAAGATGCAGCCGTACACGAAGAATATCCCCCTCCAGGGGAGCAGATGGAGGAGGAGAAGGGCGATGAAAGGGGTGGCGAAGATCGCTCCCGACGCCCCGGTATCGTGAAAAGCGATCACCTTGCCCCAGTTCCTTTCGGCGTAATATTCAGTGATGAGCGGTATCGCTGAGGGTATGTAAAGACCGACGGAAAAACCGAGCAGCAGCGCGAAGAAGTAAAGGAAGGAGAATGTACCGATAAAAGGGATGAGGAACGTCACGGCGCTCAGGCAGACAAGAGAAAAGACAATGGTCTTCTTGTACCCGTACCTGCCCGAGAACAGGCCGGAGAATACTACCGCCATGCCGTATCCCGTGGACAGGAATATGAAGATGGCGCTCGCCCGGGCATGGCTGACCATAAACTCGTCTTCTAAAATGGGAAGGATGGGGGAGAATACTATCCTCACCGAAAAGTTCGAGAACCAGATAAACCAGAGGAAAAAGAGGAAAAGGAGCGCCTTTCCCCGAAAATCAGGATATCGTTCCACCAATGCAATCTAACCAGATATTATCAAGATTTTCTACTACTTTCCCATCGCAGTATCTTTTCATCGGCTGATAAAAAAGCCCCTCCCGGATCACGATCGGGAAAGGCAGCCAGGGAAAGGCCGGGGCGGCACGATGAGCGGGGACAGCCTGATAACGGCTCCCGGGGGACCGTGATGGCAGAGGCCGGTTCATGCTGTATCAATCCTTTTGTTTCATTGACAATAGATACTATGGACGATACGATTTAATGTAATTACGGCTTGTAGTAAAACTATTTTGGGTATTCTAAATAAAAAGAAGGAAAAAACATGACCAAATTAACTCTTTTCTTGCTTGTTCTGGCTTTATTAAGTGCGGTTCATCTCCCTGTGTCAGCGGGCGGATCCGAAAAATACGCATTAATGGGAAAGAAAGCATGGCATGCCTTTGAATGTGCGTCTCTTAACTCGTTGGTCGGCAACAAGGCAGAGGCAAAGAGGCTTTTTTTTCTCGGCTATAACAACGGAAGAGGGCTTTTAAAGGCACTAAAAGAAAATAAGATCAAAGAAAAAGACATAAGCAACGAAGTGCCCTGGATCCTGATGCTTTTATTCGAAGGCCCAAGTGATGATTTTATACTTGGCCGGATCTATTCAGCGGCAGAAAGGGATGCGTTGAAAAACATTCTTAACACTGAGGGAAAACCTAATCCTGATGAAGTTCAAAAAGTGCTGGCAAGAAACAAGATATCTCACGGTAATTGCCGGTCAATCAGATAAAAGGGACGGTCAGGGGCGTAGTTGACTCAGCGAACTTTCGGCTGTCAATGGCCGTTCTTCCGTCTTGTCAGCGGGCCTGACAGGTTGAGGTTTGTGCGCTTAAGACCAGGCGCGGCCTGCGGGCCCTGGAAGATCATCGAACTATTTGTCTATCAGGTCCCTGATTTTTATCAACAACTCGTTCGGCAATATCGGTTTTGGAATGAAGTCATAGAGTTCGTCCTTGACCCCTTTATCAAAAAGTATATCCCCGGTGTACCCGCTGGTGAAGAGTACCTTGACGCCGGGCTTTACTTTTCGGATTTCTTCATATACTTCCTTGCCGTTTTTCCTGGGCATGACCACATCAAGGATGAGGAGGTCTATTTTATCCTGGTTTTCCATGAAACGCCACAGAGCGTCTTCCCCGTCCTTTGCCTCTACAACGGTATATCCTTTTCTCGTAAGCACCTCTTCCATTAACTTTCTAAGCCCATAGTTGTCTTCGGCCACGAGAATTGTTTCGGTCCCCCCTTTTACTTCTACAGCGGCCTTCGTTGCCTCTAATGCCGCCTCCCTTGTTGTCGGGATATAAATGTTAAATGTCGTCCCCTTTTGAGGTTCACTGTAGACATTAACATACCCGTTGTGCTGCTTTACGATACCGTAGACGATGGAGAGGCCGAGCCCCGTTCCTTTCCCGACCTCTTTCGTGGTAAAAAAGGGCTCGAAGATCTTTTCCCTGGTCCTCTCGTCCATGCCGCACCCTGTGTCGGTGACAGAGATGAGGGCGTAACTGCCCGGTGTCCCGAACCCGTGGGCGCGAATGAAGTTGTCGTCGAGAAGGACCTCCTTTGCGGTGATACCAAGCCGCCCCCCGCCCGGCATGGCATCCCTGGCGTTGGCGGCGAGATTGATCAATACCTGATCGAACCGGCTTACATCGCACAAAATGACGATCTGCTGATCGGCGAGCGTGACCTTAAAATCGATATCTTCAGTAAGAAGTCTCTTCAGGAGCTTTGTAACTCCATTGATAATGCTGTTAACATCATGGGGTTTAAGCTCGATCGCCTGCTTCCTGCTGAAGGCCAGAAGGCCCTGCGTGAGGTTCGCCGCCTTCTGTGAAGATGCAAGGATCTGGTCCGCGTACAGCCTTCCTTTATCGTCTTCATCCATGTCCATTTGCAGGAGGCTGCTATAACCTATGATCGTTGTGAGGATGTTGTTGAAGTCGTGGGCGATACCTCCGGCAAGGGTGCCTATCGCTTCCATTTTCTGTGACTGGAGGAGCTGGGACCTGAGTTTTTCCTTTTCCGTCTCCGCGTGTTTGAGGTCTGTGATATCCTCGGAGATGCCCAGCAGGTATTCAGGCTCGCCATTCGCGTCCAGGATAGGGACTTTCTTGGTATGCAGGATGCGCTCTCCCTTGTAGCGGGTCTGAATGGGTTCTTCCGGGATATCCACGATCTCTTTCCCGCGCAGCACCTCCCTGTCCTTCTGCGTGAAGAAGTCCGCCTGCTGCTTTGGGAAGAAATCATGATCGTTCTTTCCTATCAGGTCATCCCTGGAATTACCCAGCAGGTCCTCTCCCGCCCGGTTGAACCGTACGAAACGGAATTCCCTGGCATCCTTAAGGAAGATCATGTTCGGGATATTCTCGACGATCGAATCCAGGAACCTGTTCGTGCGGCGCAGTTCCTCCTCGGCATGCTTGCGCTCGGTGATATCCCTGCCTTCCGGCATCAGCAGAACAACCTCGCCGGTTTCATCCGTTACCGGCTTGAGAGAAAAATCAACATGGCGGAGACTATCGTCGGCGGTCCGAAGGGTTGCTTCGAACCGAACCAACTCTCCTTTCGCCGCCTTCTGCACCGCCAGACGGACTTTTTCCTGTGCAGCAGGGGAATGTACCCACCAGGAAGTTTCCCAAAAGGATCTGCCGATGACGTGCGCTTCTTCAACACCGCAAAACTTCAGCGCAGTCCTGTTTGCCCCCAACAGCTTGCCGTTGGTGGAGAGCAGCCAGAGGAACTGGAAGGATTGGTCAAAGATGGCGTGAAACTTCCGCTCGTTCTCACGGGTCCTCTCATCAGCTGTTATTTTCAAAAGCGAGTACTTTGCGAGATCAGCGATAAAACTCACAAGCGCCTTGTCATATTCAAGTATGAAATGGACCTTTTCGTGGCTGAAGACCGGCACCCGATCAAGCGCCGCAAGGTATTCGTCGATGTCAAAACCTAATTCATGCGCCTGCCGGATGAAGAACTCCCGGTCCGGAACCTCGCCTTCATAAAAAAATTGCCCCAGGAACATGGTTGCCAGGTGATATCCGGCGACCACGATCGGCATGCCGATATCCCAGAGCCCGTTCTGGCATTTGTAGCGGCATGCCTCGCCTTCGACAAGGCGGTCCTTGATATAGCTGTCACTCTCCTGACAGCGTTTAAGCGAAACCGGATTGGCCCGATGGAATTTGACACATATGTCCTGCCAGCCGGATCCAACGAGGATCGAACCATCGATGGCATCGATGATACCGGTCGGCATACCTGCGGCCCGGTAATGTGCGTCAGCCATTTTCTGAACGATGGTCAGGTCAAGCAGTTCGGAAAGCCGGTAAATACTCATCGTTCACCTATCCGCAATACCGTATTGCGCCAATTCGCCGATCTCATCATGTGCCCCGGGGAATCAGTTAACAAGAGAGACAGATCCTTGTTTCTCTCAGGAATGTGTTTTCGAAGTTGGCCCTTCCCCATTTTCACACCTATATATCAATTGTCCTCCTGTCCTATTCCGATTTCAAGTCCAAAGTTCCCCGGCATTATCAAATACCGGTTGAAAGTTTTTACCGAACTTGAACGGCGGCCCGCAGAAAGAAGCCGGTCCAAATGTTCTGGAGTTAATGAGCCGTTCCAGCAAGGATTTAAAGAAGATGATAAATTTTCAATACACACTTTATATCCCATATTCTTTAGAACATTCAGGCCCTTGAGCTGGCTATGCGGGCCTTCACCCCCGCGAACCTGGTTTTGCAGAAAAACCCTTCGTAATAGTGGACATAGTGGACAAGATGAGGGGTGCGGTCATGACGCTGGTAGTTTTAGCCAGTTTCAGAGATAAAGATATATTGATCTTATCTTGTTCTACAGTGACAGCACAACGCCGTGCAAACCAGATCCTTTGCATCTCCCTTGATAACGATACGGCGTTGGTCGATATCTTGATAAAAATGCGGGAAACAGGCAGCCTCGTCCACCCTCTCATGACTATTTCCAGCTTCTTGAAACAGGTCGCCTGTCAAACGTATTTATCGTTTTTGCTCATGCAGTTTAGGGCCGCTGCTTAACAGGAGATTTTCCTGCGTATCGATCAATGTCAAGAACAGGGCAGAAAATACATCCAGGAGCTGATCATCCCGGGACATCACGTATGCAAGCACGCTGCTGCCGACCTTTTGCGTGTAGCTCCTTATGCTCTCTCTCGTGCCCCCTGACCTGACTATCGCTTTGTACTGCTCCATTCCCGCATGGGCGATTCTCGCTATTTTCTCTGAATCAAGAAACTGGAACACGCGGACGGCCGTCTTTGCAATGACATTGTTGATCGAGACCTTTATCCCCTCGTCCCTGAGATGCTGGATCAGCTGGCTTCCGACAAAGTAAAGGAAAACCATGCCCGTGAGAACATCAGAATCCCTGGCATGGCCTTTGACCGGAAAATGAGACACTTTTCCCTGAATATAATAAATGATATGCGCAAGGACCAGTGTGACGTTATCTTCCAGGTTTTCCGACTCAGGAAGCTCATTGTCTTTACGGAGGCGATCGGCAATAACCATCAGGTTGTTTTTGAAAAAGTCCGATATAAGAATATCAGCGTCTTTGGCCTGGCTTTCAGCCTTCAGATCGGCCTCACTGAGAACACGTGTTGCCTCTGCCAGATTGCTGCAATGCAAAACCGCATTTACGATCGATTTGAGCACAGGGTCCCGCATGCCGTCCGGGGTCAGGTCATCAAGATACTGGCAGCTTAAAACTTTCGCTGTTCTTGCGGCCTTGCTCATATTCTTTCTTTCGTATAATTTGGGCCCAAATATACCTATTTTTGATTTTTTCACCAATATTCTGGCTTGATTAATACTGATCCAGCACGGGTCGCCGTTGTCCATCCGTATATTGGCCCGACGGCCTTTGTATTCATCATCGTAAAAACTGATTAGTTTATTCATTCTTTTTCCTTTATAAGTTATAACAACAAGAGGACCTCAATTTACCTCACGGGTATTATACCATACAAGGGACCCACTTTGGCACCCTTCCCTCAATAAACGACGCATATCCAATATTCCTGACCGCAACACAGGAGGAGGCCCGCCCGCCAGGGGCCGGTAGGATAATGGCAGAATTTTTATTGAAACAATTTTAAATTTCCTATACTTTCTCTTATAAAAGCGAGTCCTCATCGAATACCGCTTTAGGGCACAGGGAGGAAAACCATGGACATCGACAGAAGAGATTTCATCAAGTACGGCGTTCTCGGTGTGGGCGCAGCCGCCCTCCTCGGCCCCGGGGCGACCGTGTCGGCGAGTGAATCGGCGCGGAAAGAAGATCTGGGAGGGTATGGGAGCTTCATGAAGCCCTCTGGAAAAGAGGTCCATATTGCCGGCCACGCCCTCTCCTGGTGGGTCAACAAGTTCCAGCTTCCTTTACACATCTATTTCGCCCCCGCAATAAGACAGAACGTCAGGGCTTTCAGGCGGGTATTTCAGGACCTCTACCCGAAGGGTCACATACGGTTTGCAGCCAAGGCCTGCGCGCATCCGGAGGTGTTTAAGATCGTCATTCGGGAAGGGGCCGGGATCGATGTGGCTTCCTATTATGAGACCCGGTGCGCCCTGGAGTCCGGGGCCCCTCCGGAGCAGCTCGATCTCAACGGAAACTGCAAAGAGGATTTTCTCATTACCAGGGCGATCCAGACGGACATGCTGATCGTGGCCGACAGCATCGAGGAGTTCCAGGTCATCTCCAGGATCGCAAAACAGATGGGGAAAAGTCCCCGGGTCGTCATGAGGATCAGCGGATTCGAACTCGGCCAGGTCACAGCTGAGGCCGTCTTCACCGCGGGCAAGTGGACGAAGTTCGGGGCCTGCCTGGAGGACATTCCCGATTTCCTGAAGACCCTGGGCAGTCATCCCCATGTCCGCTTTCTGGGTTTTCACACCCACATCGGCTCCCAGATCACAGATCTGGACCCTTACCTTGCCGTTCTGGGCAAACTGATCGAACTGGGCCGCCTCTTGAAGGAGACGGGCAGAAATTGCGAGATCATCAACATCGGGGGCGGCTTTCCCCTCTCATACGTGAACAGGGAGGAATGGGACAGATTCATGGAAAGGGTACTGGAAGGCTATCTCGCCTCACAAAAAGGAGACATGAGCCGGATCTTCATATGGCACAATCGCACAGGAGGTTTCGAGACCGGGCCGGACGGCAGGATCGATACGTCACACTGGAATGACGATAAGTTCTACAGCCCTTATCCCAAGGAGAAGATGGTGGAGGCCATTCTCAAAGGCAGGGTAAAGGTCCGCGGAAAAAGCGTGAACACCGTCAAGGCCCTCAAGGCCCTCGGGGAACCCGCACTGGTGATCGAACCGGGCCGCAGCCTGGTAGGCGATTCGGCGGTCACGCTGGCCAGGGTGTCTCAAGCGAGGAAGATCGGAGGATGGCATAATCTACTGACCCTGGAGATGGGTGTGACCAGTTTGGGAACGGCCCTGGTATACATGCCGGTCCATCGATGGGAGATCATCAATGATCATGACCGGAAAGATCCGGAGCCCTTCGAGGCCTTCGTGGGAGGGAACCTGTGCTTTTCGGGCGACATGCTCGCAAAATACAAGATCTCCCTCCAGAGAAAACCCCTCCGGGGAGATATCGTGCTCATTCGGGATACGGGCTCTTACGGCCCACAGTTCTTCGCCTCTAATGCAAACTCCTTTCCCCGTCCGGCCCGGGTCCTTGTTGACACCGACGGCAGGCTGACGGTGATGAGAAAGAGAGACACCTATGAGGAGATCTTCTCCCTGTAGGGGAGAGAAAAAACAAAGCTTTTTGCCGTTCAGATCATAAGTGGGATGGCCCTGTCCTCTTGTACCAGGGGAAACAGCGGGCTGCCGATATACCCATGAAAGGGCGGACTTTGACAAAAAAAGGCCCCTGTTGCCAGGGGCCGTAGACGTTCTTCATGGAACTTGTTCGTTTTCTACTCCTGGTGCCATGCTTCTTCAAGTTGGAGCAACCAACGTGATTAAGGTTGCCACCCTTCGTGCTACGATTCTTTGTTGCCTGGCCATTGGGCCATTGGCGTTTGAACAGGTGCTAAGAACCTTGTTCGAAAAACACCATGCTGAAGAACGTCTAAAGAAGTATACACCAGATCTGAAATTCCGCAACTGTCAAATCACATCACAAACAATGTCTCCCCCCCCCACGGTCTCCCGGGGGCCCCGGTCTGTGACAATCATTTGAATGTGGGATATACTTTTACAGGAGGTGAATATGAAAGAGCACAAAAACTCACCGACGAAAAAACCGGACAGGCGAAAACCTGAAGCCCTGAAAGAGTGGGGCAGACGCTGGATGAAGGCAGCTCAAAAGCACCAGATACAGCATCGGAAAACTCAAGCCACGACCGGTAGCAGGCAGGGATAGCCGCTCATCGCCGGACGTTAAGGCCCTTTCCGAAGAAAGGCCCATATCTTGTAACGATATGCCCTGATATCTGATATACTTCCTTCAAGGCCGGGAAGCATTGCGGCGCAAGAGAATGGAACCTGGGCCAAAGCTCAAGGGCGCATCGCTTGTCCCGGCCTCTTTTATATCCCTGTCATTTTAATGACCTTGCCCTGGCGGTATCGATCAATTTCTTGTTGGTTCCCGCGTTCCCCGCTGCCCCGGGGTGTCCTGCAGCGTCACATTGACCTCTTGCGTGAAAACAAGGAATTCCTTGAGGGCGGCCGTTCCGCCGTGTTCCAGACATTCTTCCAGGGCAAAATCCTGCCCCCTGAAATCGGGGACCACCCTCGCCCTGTATTCTTCATCTGTGAGGTAGAAAGGTGAGTCTTCCAGCCCGATGAGAAACTGAAGAGCGATGCTGTACTCCACGGGCACTTCGAGATTCCCCCCTTCGGTGGTGATCACACAGGGGTTTTCTGCCCTCCCCGAGACAATTCCGTGGACATTTTTAAGGACCTGATAGAATTGCTCTGCCATCTTTCCGGACACTTTATTGAACTGTTCAACCTGGATCTCAAGGACCTTATCCGCCATTTCGTTGCCGAAACGTTTCACTGTTAGAATGTAATAAATGTACATTTGATATATCAGAACACATCTGCGGAACATCTCCTCAAGCCCCGGCTCAATGTTGCTCCCGGGGTTTCTCCAGTCGCTGAAAGGAGCCTTCCCTCCGGTCATGAGGGACACCGGATAGTTCGCATACGTGCTGATCGATATTTCCGATACCTTTGTCTGTTTGTCTTCCTGCATGGCAGACCTCTCTTTGTTCAGCAGTGAAAGCGGCATGTCTGCCTGATATCATAAAACAATGCGGTTGAATAAGCGATAACAACATGCGTCAAGACGGCTGTTCCTGTAAATAAATTTGCAATCACATGATAAAAGTTGGAGAATAGGATATTCAACTGCGTTTCAGGCCGGAAAAGAGCATTGGGCTCAATGCATTCAGCAGAGGGAGCAATGACCTGTCATTCCATCGGACAAAACATTTTCAATCATCGGCCGGGAGATCTAGAAATACTGGAAGATGCCCCCACTCGTCTTTTGACCCGGAAAAGCGTTTAGACCACTACCGGACAACTGCTCTGCCGCAAGGAGATGAGCAATCAAAAATTACAGTGGAGGTGAACAATATGAAACAATCGCCCAACATACCGATTATTTTCTTTATTGCCATCACAGTGATATCCTTTGGTTTTATTCAGTTATCCCATACGGCTCCGATCCCGCCTAAAGAAACAGGCCGTAAAGTGATCCAGACATCGTCCATGTCCAAACCGCAGGCGCGCGTTCCTTACACCGAACCAGCCTTTGGCACCCATGTGGTGAGGGTCACCGACGCCAGGAGTGATGTATCCGGCGGCGACACCTCCGTTGGCATAAAAAACGAGTATTCCAGGGTCCAATCTTTCAATGCAAACGATAAATACATGGTGGCCAGAAGCATCAATGCCTACTGGTATATTTACGATGCGAACACCCTTAAGCCGGTCCGGCAGCTGCCTTTCCAGGGAGAAGCAGAACCGCGATGGGACGCAAAGGATCCCGGCAAACTTTATTACATGGATGACAAAAAACTGATTGTTTATAACATGGCGTCCAAACAGAGCGGCGTGGTCCATGATTTTTCCAGGGATGTCCCGTCAAACACGGCCTTTGTCTGGACAAAAGGCGAAGGCAGCCCTTCAATGGACGGCCGGTATTGGGGGCTCATGGCGGACGATCCCAACGGAAGGCCCCTGGCCCTGCTGATATATGATCTGACCCAGAACAAGGTCATTGCCAAACGCAGCGTACCATCAAGCGCGCCTGACTATGATCATGTGACCATCAGTCCTAAAGGTGAATATTTTTTCGCCGGTTACGAAGAATATTACGACAAGACCTTGACAAAAAAAAGGCCTCTGAGCGGTGTCGGCCATGGTGACCTTGCCCTCGACGCGCAGGGACGCGAAGTAATGGTTTATCAGGATACAAAAACCGATAATATTTCCATGCTTGACCTGGCCACAGGCAAGGTCACCCCGTTATTCAAGATCGATTTCTCAAAATACAGCAAAGGTTTCCACATATCAGGGCGGGCATTTAAAAAACGTGGATGGGCTCTGATCTCCTGCTATATCGAGGGTAACCATCAAAACAGTGACTGGATGGACAACGCGATTTTTGCCGTAGAGCTCAAACCGAACGGGCGGATTGTTCGCATAGCGCACCATCATTCACTATACAATCCCCGCGTAGAACATGATTACTGGGCCGAGCCGCACGCTACCGTCAACAGGGACTTCACCAAGGTGCTGTTTACAAGCAACTGGGGCAAAACAGGCACGGAACAGGTAGAAATGTACATGATCGAACTGCCGGAAAACTGGATAAACTGAGAGCGTGCTCTTATTGGCCATGCTGAAGATAACATTATATCAATTTAAAAATGATAATATCAGTATTGAGATACAGGCATATTTTGATGGGGAAAGCCTTGTTATAGAAGGCTACGATACAGGTAGAACCGTAAAGGAGTACTGGGGGGACAGTGATTATGAATACTCAACGACAATACAGGAAAAGGAGGTGATGAAGTTATACCTTTTCATGGGCGTTGCCGAAGGCGACAAGGAGGGACTGCTGAGGGCCGTTGCCTGTAAGTTCAATACCAATTCATGCTACAGCGAGTTCAAGGATTTCCTTGAAAATAACGGGATACATTCTGAGGCTTTTTCCTGGGCTTGAAAAACAAAGCAATATTAGATATCACCTTTTGAATAATGACAGTAAAGGGGGTTTGCATGAAGATATTTCTCCTTGTTGTATCCATTGTGTTCTTTACGGCGGTCAACGCGTCGGCCGACATGACCATAAAGGATTACCTGGCCATGAAAACCGACGAAAAGAAAACTCTTTATATTGATTTTTATGTTCAGGGCATAGGGGAAGGAACGGCCTGGTCAAACACACTCCTCGAAGAGAAGAAGCAGCCGGCGATGTACTGCCAGCCGAGAGATCTCGCGCTGGGTTACAAAGAGTATAAAGACATCATCGATCGCCAGATAGACGCCATGAAGGCCTCGGGTAAGTACAAGGACGACTGGCCTATAGGATTGCTCCTGCTCATCGGATTGCAGAAGACCTATCCCTGCGGTAAGTGATCGTCTTCTCAATCCAGCAGAGCTTCCAGGGAACGGTTGGTATATACGAGCCTTTCCCCCAGGCGGTGCATTATGAACCTGTGGAAGGCGGCGGCAATGTCCGGCCGGTCCTCCTCCATCCTCTTCAATGCCTCGGCGGTAAGCTTGTAAAAAACACTCGGCCTTTCCGTCACCACCGACGCTATGGAAGGAAGTCTCAGATACAGGCCCAGTTCGCCGATGACCGTTCCCGGTCCGAGGGTCCTTAAGCGTATGGTCTGACCCGACTCGTTTTCAAGATTGACCGTAACCTGACCGGATTCGATATAGTACAGCGAATGGGGCGGATCATTCTGGTGTATCAGGTAGAAACCCTCCGGCACCTCCTGTCTTTCGAGGTAACCCATGAAATTGTCCATATGAGCGGAAGGAGGGAAATAATCCCTGAACTGGTCTTCCAGACCCTGTCTTTCCACGATCAGGGGAATGCCTTCATCTTTCAGTATCTCATTCTCGCACCACTCCATGCCAAGGTCAAGATCGGGAAACATGCGAAAGGCATTATCGTCCTTCAGATCGAAGCTTCGCCTCTGGAACGACCTGATCACCGCAGGGGAAAGCCGGGCAAATACAAGGACATAACGGTGTGTCTGGGCATGCTGTTTCATCTTTGTGAAGCTGTTGACCGCCGATGAATCTACGCCGTTGACAAGCCGGAAGTCGAGGACGACAAATCGCAGCGGCACCGATGCCTTGTCGTCCACCCTTTTTCGGATCTGCTCATAAAGATTATTGGCGGTCCCGAAAAAGATGAAGCCCTGCAATTTCAATATGTACAGTTCCCCGCCCCTCTCCGAGAGGACCTTCCGCTGCAGAGGGGCCCTGTCCACGTTGCTGCGGTAATTGGCCCCCGTCAGGGTGTGCTTGACAACGCTCACATGGCTGTACTTGACCACGAAGATCATGATCGCCACCAGCATGCCTACACCTACGCCCTTAAGGAACCCGAATGCCCCGATGACCACAAGGATCAGCAATATGAGAACACAATCGACCTTTGGAAGCTTGAACCAGGTCTCATAAAGCCACTCATACAGGAAAGAAAAACCCAGAAAAAGCAGGACCCCGCCCATGATGGGCCTAGGAAAATATGAAAGCAGCGAACTGCCGAAAAAGACGATGGAACCGCAGAGGACCGCTGAAAAGATCCCTACCATCCGGCTTTTCGCACCCATTGAATAGCCAAGTGCGGAAAGGCTCAGTGAATGAAAACCGACCGTGCTGCCCCCAAGGCCCGAGAGCATGTTCGCGAATCCCACCGATCGAAGCTCCCTGTTCAGGTCGACCTCTTCCCGGACAACCAGCTCCAACCCGCTGGCATTAAGCAAAAGCGACAGGCAGCTGAGAATGAGTATCGTCGCGATCCTGCCGGTCTGACCCAGGATCAGCATCCAGTCGATGCCGGCCAAGGAAGACAGGGTGAATGGTTGGCCGGGCCCGCTCCCCTGGAGCTGGCCTATGAGCCACCCCTGCTCACGGGCCTGACTTACCGGGATACCGGCTATATGAAGGACAAGATAGAAAAGGCTGAAGGACACCACGAGCCAAACGGGCATCACAAGGTAGTGGTTTCGAAAACGCAGGGCCGCAAACAATATCACGGCGAGCACCAGGCCGGGAAGCCACTTGATGAGCACATCTGGGCCGGTGAGGTAAACGACGTTCATTATGGTGAGGTCACGAGCGGTCATAACGCCGAAAGCCCCCTTGATAAGCAAAAGTCCCGTACCGGCAAGAAACCCTCCTATGACCGGATAGGGAACGAACCGGATAAGATTGCCTGCCTTGAAATGACCGAGGGTAAGAAAGAACAGGCCTGTGGCGACCGAGGTCACCGCAATGGCCGCGATAACAGTGACAAACACACTCTCGCCTGACGCTTGACCAGGCATGCCGCCTGCAATAAATGATGCGACGAGGGCTATGATCGCCGCAGGTATCTCGTGGGGACGGGCAACGGTGCCCTCATATGAGCTTGTAAGCGCTGTGAAGATACCGAGGGTAAAGGCGCCGAAAAGGATGAGGCTGATGCCGCGGGACACGAAACATGACAATGGACCTGAGAATATGAGCGCCGAGAAGGCGCATCCCATGGTGATCGTGAGAACACCGGAGATCAGTCCGGCCGTCAGGACTGTCACGTACCGGCCGGACCCTGGTGCCCCGGTCTGCCGGTTGGTTGCCCTGTCGATGACGTCTGTCATATTTGCGTAAGATACAAGGATATTGAAACATTGTCAAATAGGACTTTTTCAGATCCGACGCTCGGGGGGGGCCGTACGATGGGTATAAAAAACATTGCCTGTCAAAAAAACAGCTCTTTGACTTGATAATAGACATGCAGCCTGATATGCTCCACTTATGACACGCCGTCTTCCAAGGATCCCGGGCACCATCGCCCTGCTTTTCCTTCTCATCTTTTTCTCAACCTCTGCCGCGTCGGAATACACCATCCCGGGAAAAGGGCCCGACGTGAAGGCCTTTGTTCCCGCCGCCTTTCTGATCATGGAACAGGCAAAGGGAGACCTGAACAAGGACGGTATCCCCGATGTCGTGCTTGTGCTGAAGAACAAGGCGGAAGACAGGAAAAACATGGACACCGAGGAGATACACCGACTTCTTGTCATAATATTCGGCGTGCAGGGGGGAGGCTATACCCTGTCGGCGTCGTCCGGAAAAGCGATCCTCTGCAAGACGTGCGGAGGGGTTTACGGCGACCCCTTCGCGAGTGTAAAGATCGTGCGCGGCACCGTTGTCATCGACCATTACGGCGGCAGCAGGCAGCGCTGGGGATATACCCACCGCTGGCGTTTCCAGGAAGGCGGCTGGTTCCTGATAGGCCTCACCAGCCGCGCTGAAGACACGGGCAATGGCGCCTCTGAGGTCACGGACACAAACCTTGTCACCGGCGGCCGCACTGTTGAGAAAAACCATCCTTCAGGAAAGGCAAGGACCACCCGGTCAAAGGTCCCCGTGAAACCGCTTACGGCCCTGTCCGATTTCACCTTTGTGTATTGACCCGTCATCACCTTCTTTCGTATAATTAACCTGAGGCGGTTTGGAACAAATCCAATTCAGCAAAGGTGTCCTTGGCCCCGATAAAGACCAAAAGAAAAAATGGAAACACGGAGAAGGAAGCCGCGGTCCTTGTAACCGATATGGACCAGTACTCAAGGTTAACGGCGCATATGACCGCGCAGGAGATCAGGGATTTCATGGTCAATTATCAGGGGTTCCTGCAAGGCATCATCATGGAAGGCAAAGATGCAGCCCACGAGTTCGAACCCTGCGCCGGAGACGCTTCAATTGCGATCTTCAAGAGAAATAAAGGCGAAGGCAAAAAAGAAAAATGCGGCCGCGCTCTCAGGGCCGCCGTCCGTATCACCGAAGCGATAGAATCGGGAAAGATACCCTTCACCCGCCTCGGGCTGTATGTGGGAGATGTCATTGAAACACAATTCGGAAAACTGACCCTGAGGTTCGGGAACTGCTTCGCTGCCGCCAACAGGCTTGAAGAGCTGTGCGCATTCTTCGGCACGACCATTCTCATGGACCGTGAAATGGCGATGGCGCAGGATGAGGAACGCAGGCACATTGTTGCCATCGGCAAGATAACTCCCAAGAACTTCAAGCATCCCATACACGTTTATTCCGTCTATAAGCCGGGAATACACAAATGCCCTGCCGATATCAACGAAAAAGACCTCATGAGCTTCATCAGGCTGAAGAACAAAGCAATAGAGCATTTTATCGGAAATGCGAAAAAAGGCATCGTGCCCAATTTTCAGATCGCCGAGCACCAATTACGGCATGCCGCAATGGCATTCAGGAAAGCGACAGGCAAGATGGACCTGGCCACGCTGCGCATCTCGGAATACATACATGAAAACCCATACCCCGTTGACACCTTTGAGACACAGGGTATGATAATAAACGAGAAACAGGGGCAATCCATAGGGATCAGGCTGCTTTTACTTTCGCAGCAGATTATCAAGGCGTTCGATCAGGAATTCTACCACACGCTGGTCGAGGACACCTCCTGGGAAAACCACTTTACGATCCAATGGCTGAAAAAAGGCAAGGTCATCATCAGGATCGGTGATGAGCCGAACGGGATCTATTATTTGGCAAAGGGCGAGGTCCGGGTCAAAGACTCCAGGGGAAGAACGATAACCCTCCTGACGGAAGGCGATATCTTCGGCGAAATGGCATATTTCTCCAAAGACAGGAAACGCAGCGCAACAGTGGTCGCAATGACTGACATAGTGGTGCGCAAGATCTCAACAGAAGATTTTGAAAAAAACCCCATACTCCATAAAATATTCGCCGAGATCGCGAAAAGAAGGATGAGCCCTGTCTAAAAACCTCTTTTGTTGCAAAGACCACGGTTTGTCCGGTTTGTTCAGTTAGCAGCAAAAGAAACGAGGGAAACCAAAGAAACCGGGCAAACAAAAAACAGGTCAAACCTGTTTTTTAGGGCTCCCCCATGTACACGAAGGCTCCCCAGAAGAAGGGATTGGTATTCCCGTAGCGGTCTCTGACGGTTGAAAGCTCGGTGAGGATCGCCTGCCGGAGCGCCCTGGGTCCTTTCATCTTTTTCGTCAGCACATTGGAATAGAACTTCACCATGAGCTCTTTTGTTTCCCTGTCAGGAACGCTCCACAGCGACATCACGAGGCCTTTCGCGCCCGCCTGAGTGAAAGCGCGCCTCAGGCCGAAGACCCCTTCCCCGCTCTTAATATCACCGAGACCGGTCTCACACGCGGAGAGAACGACAAATTCGGTGCCGGCAAGCCGCAGGGACAGGACCTTTTCGGCGGTAACTATCCCTTCGTCACTGCCGGACCGCAGTGACCTGTTCGCCCCGGCGAGGACAATACCGGACCTGACAAGGGGATTTTCAAACTTGATCTGACCCTTCTCGGCAAGGAGGAGATCCTGATCGGTAAGGAAAAACCCGTGAGTGGCCAGGTGGAGGAACCTGGGGTCCTTTCGCTGGTAAAGGGCCTCTTCCAGGGCCTGCGGCCCTGTCAGAAAAATGATGTTCTTTTTTCCCAGGATCGATGCGATGGATTCCACCTCTTCCCTGGTACCCGGGAGTGATGAAAACCCCTGCGATGACATGTCCCGGGAACGTACGGCCGTGGAACGCTTTCCCGCGGGTTTTATGCCGAGCTTTTGGCTTGCTTCCTTAAGACTCTTTTCATCAAGATCGTAGTCGGGGTCCCCGATGATGAGGGGTTCTGAGGATCTGCCCTTAACGATGCCGAAGCCGAGGACATCTCTTCCCGAACCGAGGTAATTGAAAGTATAATCCTCTATGAGATATCTTCCATCGGGGTTTTTCAATACCTCGAATGGAATGAGATTAAGGTTGCCGTCAGGTGAGAGATATATCTCCCTGGCACCTTTCAGGTCCTTGACAAGCGGCTGAAAAATGCGGTCGCAAAGCTTCCTGGCAAGCCTCGACGATTCCTTTCCCTCGGGGTCTGTCTGGTAATTGCCGACCACCGTTTTAAAATCGCGGATCAGACTGTCGATCTCATCCGCGCTGCCCAGATCGACTATGAAAACCTCCGATGCCCTTCCCGAAGGCACGATAAAAGCGATGTAATGAGAGGGCAGCCACCTTTTTTCCTTTCCCTTCGCAGTGAAGGAAAAAATGGGCAGACGGGCAAAATCGATGAGGACGCTCCCTCCTGGCAAGGCACCTGCCACCTGGCCAACGTCCGCCTTCGAAACCTTCTGGTTTCTGGCGAAGACCTCGCTCGCCTTGCTAAGCTCAGCTTCAAGCTCGCGCTTCTTTGCTTCCAGTTCTTCTATTTTCCTTCGATAGGCCTCAACACTTTCCTTGCCAGGGCCTGAAAAGGTCAGCTTTGAGAGTTGCGAGCGCACCCGGGCGAGTTCCTGGAATTTCGCAACTATGCCTGGATCATCTGAAAACACGAGTGCGTCCTGAAAACGCTTCTGGGCTTCCAGGACAACACCCTTTCGCTGGAGCCACACCGTGAATCCGGCCGCCCTCGCATCGCTTCTGTCTCTCATCCGCCCCGCGACAAGGGTCAGGAACGCCGAAAGCTGACCTTCCCTGGTAGCCAGGAACTTGAGCTTCTGATCTTCGGACGTAAAACTCATAACCTGATCGATAAGTTTCCTGTCAATGTCCTGCGCGCGGAGCATATACGTGAAAGCGTTGTCGTACCTGCCAAGGGCCGCATAGAGTATCCCGAGATTGTTGAGGCCCGTCGCCACGTTGGGGTGATCGGGGCCAAAGGCCTTTTCCCAGATCTCCAGCGTGCGCCTGCTGAGCGGCTCGGCTTTCTGATATTCGCCGGTTGTGCGGTAAAGCTCCGCAAGGCCGCTCATGGCGGTGGCGGTATGAGAGTGGTTTGGGCCGAGGGCCTTTTCGTAAATGGCAATAGCCTGCTTATAGAGCTCTTCGGCCTCCTTGAAATAACCCATCGTTCTGTAAAGCTCCGTCAGACTGTAAAGGGCCGTAGCGGTATACTGATGGCCCGGGCCGAGGGTCTGTCTGTAGATGGAAAGGGCGCGCTTGTAAAAATCCCGTGCCCTGCCGTACTGTCCTGTCGAACGATACAGCTCGGCCAGGCTGTAAAGGGCCGTCGCCACATGGCGGTGATCAGGCCCGAAAGATTTCTCCCATGCCACCAGGGCGCGCTTGTAAAGAGGCTCCGCCCTCTGGAAGTCGCCCATGTTGCGATAAAGCTCGGCCAACCCGTATACCGCCGTAACGGTGTACGAATGGTCCGGACCGAGGGCCTTTTCGTAAATGGAAAGTGCACGCTTGTAGAGCTCCTCAGCCTTCTGAAAGCTGCCCATTGTGCGATACAGCTCGGCCAGGCTGTAAAGAGCGGTTGCCACAAACTGGTGGTCCGGGCCGAGGGTCTTTTCGTATATTCCGAGCGATCTGCCGTACAATTCTTCTGCTTTCTGGTAGTTGCCCATTGTGCGATACAGCTCGGCCAGGTTGGTAAGGGCCGTCGCCACATTTGAATGACCCGGGCCGAGGGCCTTTTCATAGATCGAAAGAGACCGTTCATAAAGGGGCAGCGCCTTCTGGTAATCCCCCATGACGCGGTAGAGGTCCGCCAGCCCGTTCAAGGAAGTTGCGGTGTACGAATGGTCCGGGCCGAGGGCCTTTTCGTAAATGGAAAGGGCGCGCTTGTAGAGATCCTCGGACTTTTGATAGTTACCCATGGTACGGTAAAAAAAGGCAAGATTATTTAAAATAGTAGCCACATCCTGGTGCTCCGGGCCGCGAACCTTTTCATATATGGCAAGAGACCTGTCATAAAGGGGCAGCGCCTTCTGGTAGTCCCCCAGGTTGCGATACAGTTCTGCCAGACCGTTCAGAGCGGCTGCAGTTGAAAGATGTTCGGGGCCGAAGGCCTTCTCGTAAATTGCAAGAACTTGCGCGGCAATTGGAATCGCCTCTTTGTAACGCCCTTCCTTTTGAAGCTGTGTATACTGCGCATAAAGGCGGTTCGCTTCTTCAACGGACTGGGATGAAGCAGGACCGGAATAGACGTGTATAAAGATGATAATCAGCAGCAGCACACACAGAGATCTTATATATGGAGGATATATGTTCATGATCACCCCTGCGGTCTCTTTATTTTACCTTGACACCCCTCTGGCGCTCTTCCGGATAACCGCCCTTACGTAGAAATAACATTCTCGTATGGCAATAAAATGTTGTCAATCAAAAACAATGCGTCGAAAACGGCCTCACAGCGCCCGCTTTTTTCAAACTAAATAAAAGCGTTCTTCCGCCGATAATATCATCAGAGGTGCAAAATGGACGATACCATGACAACCAGAGTTTTTTGCCCGCATTGCGGTTCAGAAATGTGTTCCGACTATGACGCGGTGAACAAGGTCAGAGTATTTGTTTGCACGAAACCAACATGTCTCTACCGGATCTATCCTGATTATCCCCGGCGGGCCGGCAACCAGGAGATATGCTATAATTGCGGCAAAATATTCATCGCAGGCCCGGACAGCACAGGCGTTCTATGCCCCCGCTGCAAGTCCGCAATGCAGAAGAAAAAAAGCAAACCGCAGGGCAGACCGCGGACCGGCACAAAGGTCAGGATCATTCAGGAAAGACTTACCGCCTGATAGTCTGACCCCCATTGATTGACGCCATCCTTTAATTCGTATCCAACATCTCAATATTACTGCTTGTTTAATATTTCTCAAGCGAGAATCTTTTCTTGCAATAAAACCGTCACTATGTTAAAAAAATTACAAGCGAGGTTAAATAATGAGCAATTTTCTTGATAAACTCTCCATGAGGCAGATGGTAAAAGACGATCTGGACTACATTGTGGAGATTGATACAAAAGTTCTCGGTGAAAGCAGAAAGGAATACTGGGTCGCCAAGATCATAAAACAGGCGGAAACAAGGCCCCCTGACGCGTCCCTTGTCGCAGAGATTGACGGAAAGGTGGCAGGCTTTATCCTGGGCGAAGTAAGCGGTTGGGAATTCAAAGTACCCAACAATATAGGATGGATCGACACGATCGGTATCGACCCCGATTACCAGAACAGGGGTATTGCAAAGGTCCTTGCCAACGGGCTTGTCGAAAACCTTCGAAAATATGGTGTTGATACAATCTATACCCTCGTCAACTGGAACGACTGGGACCTTCTCCAGTTCTTTCACGCCATGGGTTTCTCCAGAGGTGATATGATAAACCTGGTGCTGAAGGTCTGAAAAAAACCGTTTCAACCGTTTCAGCAGTTTCAACGATTAAAAATGCTGCAGCCCCGAAAACCGCAGCATTTTTTTATAGTTTTTTTCGGTTGGAACGGTTGAAACGGTTTTTTAACCTTCCTGTCTGACGATCTTGAGCTTTGTCTTTGCGTTGATCTTGTTGCCTTTGATCTTGTTGGCGGATTTGATATCGTCCACATCGACCCCGTATTTCTCGGATATCGATGAAAGGGTCTCACCTTTCTTCACGGTGTGGTACTTTACATTCTTCTTCCTGGCTGGCGCCGGTGCGGGTGACGCTGTCTTCTTCTTCTCCACAAAGCTTACAAGGCGGATCTTCATATTGGGGTACACCCTGTCCCCCTTGAGTTTGTTCGCCTGGCGCAGGCTCGATTTTTCGATGCCGTAACGCTCCGAAATATCAGCAAGGGTTTCGCCTTTTTTCACGATATGGTAGGTCTTTACCGCTTTTGTCGTCCTAACCCGCTCCTCATCATTCGACTTTTCGGTCTTTTCGGTCTTAGCGACCTTCCTGGTTGACTCGCCCCTGGCGGGCCTGTCATCGTCGTCCTTCTTTACGCTCTTTTGTTTTTTCGATTTATCCGGGTCCTGGGCAACATTCTTCGCAAGGACGGTGTGGCTTGATGAATCACCTGAATATTTCGGTACTGCGATGACCATTCCCGATCTAACCCTGAAATCGTTGTTATAACTGTTCACCATGGCAAGGTCTTCGGACCTCACGCCGAACTTCTTCACGATCGAGGCCAGAGAGTCTCTCTTCTTTACTTTGTAAGTGGTAACGCTTTTAATGGCCGGCCTTCCGGCAAGTTCGGCCTCCAGGTTATCATAGAAGGTTTGCCTGTCCACCTCAGCCGGCAGCTTTACCGAGTAGCTGCCTGTACCGGGAGGTGTAATGCCCCGCAATATCTCAGGATTGTAGGAACGGACGATATCGATATCGAGAAGCGATGCCTTTGCGATCAGGGTGATCGGCGTCGCAGGGGGTACTTTCAGCTCAAGGAACCTTATCGGGGGGTCATAACTGATCGCGCCGAACCCAAACTTTTCAGGATCCTTTGCGATGATCGCTGCTGCTATGAGCTGAGGGATATATTCCCTTGTCTCCTTAGGGATCCTGTCGTATTTGTATAGCTCCCAGAAATCGGTGGTATTGTGCCTCTCAATTGCCCTTCCGATCCTTCCCTCTCCGGCATTGTATCCGGCAGCGGCAAGGTACCAGCATCCGAACTGATTGAAAAGGTCCCTGAGGTATTTTGCCGCAGCGATGGTCGATTTCTCCGGGTCTCTGCGCTCGTCCACCCAGTAGTTCACGTCAAGCCCGTACCGGTCGCCGGTCGAATAGATGAACTGCCATGGACCCGACGCCTTTGCGTGCGAATATGCCTTGGGGTTGAAACCGCTCTCTATCATGGCAAGGTAGACCAGGTCCTCGGGCATATTGTGCTCCCTGAGGATCTCGGTTATGATAGGCACGTAGCGTTTCGAACGTTTCAACCAGTTGGCAAAGACCTTCTTCTTGTCTTCAGAAAACCATTTTATGTAATATTTGACCGCGTCATTAAAAACAATAGGGATGTCAAAATTCTTGTCATAATTGTTCTTGAGGAGGTTTGAAATATCATCGTCATCTGTGGCGATCTCCAGGGAATAGAACTGCTGGTTCTTCCTTGTCGTCGTCTTGATCGACTTGGTTTTTGCTGTCCTGGGAGGGCTTTTACGTTCTTCCTTCACTGCTGGCGGAGATGCTGTCGGCCCTTCTTGTATAGGAGTTTGCACGGAAAGGGGCTCTGAAGGAGGTTTTTGGGGAGGAGTACTGTCATAGACAATGCCCGGCGAATTGGGATCGTTGAAATTATCCGCGTCGGCCCGGTCTGCTGCCGCAAATCCCATACAAAAAATGAAAAGAACCATTATGGTGAGATATGTTTTCATAACCTAATTAATCAAGCAAGTTTCATACCAGATCATTACTTTGATGATAATTGCAATACACCTGTCCTGTCAATAGAAAAATGGCCATTTTTCAAGCTAAATCAACAGTTTACCCTGTAACCCACGGTATCCTTTCGAGAAATCGTACGCAGGCATGCGTTTTTTATTTTCCATCTGCAATTCCCTGACGGTGAGCACACCTTTTCCCGTGCTTACGTTGAGCCCTTCTTTCGATATTTCCGTAACCGTGCCCGGCGGGCCTTTCGGCAACGAGGTGCTATCGGCAATGGAGTCGAATATCTTCAGCAGCTTCCCGTCGAGAGTGGTAAAAGCGGCAGGCCACCCTACCAGTGCCTTCACCTGGCGGTCCGCCGCGGCCGCGCTTTTTTGCCAGTCTATCCTGCCCATCTCCCTGGTGATCATCGGTGCATAGGTGGCATTGGAGTGGTCCTGCTTCGCTCCCTCCGCCATCCCCGCGGCGTCGATACGATCGAGTATGCCGGGCAGCGCATCGGCAGCCTTCAGGGAAAGCCTCTCTGACAGGGTTATGTAATTATCGTCATCCCGGATCGGCACATGTTCCTGATAAATGATATCGCCTTCATCCATCTTCTCGTTCATTATTATGAGCGTAACGCCCGTCATGGAGTCGCCCTTAAGGAGCGCCCATTGAATGGGCGATGGGCCCCTGTAATGAGGAAGCAGTGACGGATGTATATTGATGGGGCCCTTCGAGGGGACGTCGAGGGCCCATTTGGGCACCATGAGTCCAAATGAAACCACTATAAAAAGATCCGGACTGTGATCTGCAATGGACTTGGCCTCTTCGTCCCTGAACGAATCGATCTCGATAAGGGGAAGGCCCATTTCGGATGCGGCCCTTTTGACCTCATTGTCGTCAAGCTGATATCCGCGGCCTTTGGGCTTTGCCTTTTTCGTCACCACGGCAACGACGCTGTCACCCGTTTTGCGCAGGGATGGAACGGAAAAACCGGAGGAACCGAAAAAAACGATCCTCATTTATCCTTCTTGGTGATTTTTTTCTTGAAAAGGTTTTTTTTCAGCGGACTCAAGAGATCGATAAACAGGACCCCGTTCAGATGGTCTATCTCGTGCTGCATGGCGCGGGCCAGCTGTCCCTCGCATTCAAACTCGACCGTGTTGCCCTTAAGGTCGATGCCCATCGCATGCACCTTTTTCGCTCTTTTTACGAACTCGTAGTAACCGGGGACGCTCAGGCATCCCTCTTCGCCGTTCTCTTCGAGCTGGGTCTCCACGATAACGGGATTTATAAGGATGATATGGCTCTTTTCTTTCGGGTTGAGGGACGCATCGATCGCAATGAGGCGAATGGGAAGACCGATCTGGTTCGCAGCCAATCCTGCTCCACGGGCACCGATCATGGTCTCGATCATGTCTTCGGAAAGCCTGACGATCTCGCCGGTGATATTGTCTATCGGCTTCGCCAATTCTCTCAGTACCTGGTCGGGAATGGTGCGGATATCAAGAAGTGCCATTCATTATTTTTAAACTATATCGGCGGCAGAGTCAACTGTAACGGCAGTTTCAAAGTTTCAGGTTTTACGTTCCAAGGAAAAGAAATAAAAAAAGATCATTTCAACATGCCGTTATCTTTTCATTCTGAGACGTTTCTCAAACTATGAAACTTTGAAACTGTTTTTAGGATTCGGGGTTGCGGTAATAGGGGAAGTGCATCAGCATCTTGTTCTCTATATCATCAAGAATGATCACGGCCAGCTCTTGCAGGTCGCCCGCACTTTCCCAACCGGCAGGTTCGTATTCTTCACCGGTCATGAGGATGAAGAAATTCGAGAGCCTCTGAGGCCTCCAGTCCATCATGGCCTTCACCGTTTCGGCAACATCCGTCTCGACCTCGACAAGCCCGAGGTCTATCGCGCCAAGAGCCATCTGCACACAGTGGAAACACCTGTCAAGGGGAGGCAATCCTGCGCCCTCGAGAAAACCGCGCGCCTTGACGCTCACCGGCATTGCGTTGAGATCTTTGAAATGACCCGTATCATCCATCATAATACCCGATATATTTATACTCACAGCGCCGGGTTAATCAAGCGTTTTCGAATCTGACGGCCCGGCAAAAAACGTTGACTCCCTTCTTTCGTTAATGATATCGTTTAATATGTTCGGCCTTGGATTGCCCGAGATAATTATCATACTTGTCATCGTCGTCCTGATCTTCGGCGCGGGAAAGCTCCCGAGTATCATGGGCTCAGTCGGCAAAGGCATCAAGGATTTTAAAAAAGAGATGAAGGAACCCGACGACAGGGAAAAATAAATGCGCCGCGCTAAGAGATCTCTGAGAGAGGCGCAAGAGGCCCCGGCGTGGACAATAAGATATTTATCGGCATAGGCTCGAACACGGGCAACAGCTACAAGAACTGCATCATCGCGATCAAGCGGATCTCCAGCGATACGCGGGCCAGTCTCAGGTCCATATCATCCTTTTATTCGACAACACCCGTATCAGATATCGAACAGGACGATTTCATCAACTGCGCCGTTGAAATAGACTGGCGGGGCAACCCCCGGGAACTGCTTCAGTTCCTGAACACCATAGAATCTTCAATGGGGCGGATAAGGGAAGAAAAGAACGGGCCGCGCATCATAGACCTGGACATACTGTTATACGGCGACGCGGTCATTGAGGAAGCACCCCTTTCAATCCCCCACCGCGAGCTTCATCGCAGAAAGTTTGCCATAATGCCCTGCATCGAGATCGACCCCGGCCTTGTCCACCCTTCACTCAATAAACCGCTCGGCAGTTTTCTTTCCGGTATAGGTGACGATCAGCGGGTCTTAAAACTCGAAGGCATCCCCTTTTCAGAGGACACATAAAAAACGTTTGTTCGGTTTCTCCGGTTTGTATGGTTTGTATGGTTGTAAAAACCAAACAAACTGAAGAAACTATATAAACCGCATAAACCTGGTTAAGGTTGCAGGTGGGGTTTGATGATGACCTTGATGGACTCGCGGCCATCGGAAACCAGTTCAAAGCCATGGACGATTTCATCCAGGGGAAGGCGGTGGGTGACCAGATCGTCGACGTCGATTTCTCCTGATCCGATCAGCTTTATCGCATCCATGATATCGGGCGGCCCGCAGTAGTAGGAAGTGAGGATGGTTATCTCCTTCATCCAGAAATCATTGACCGGAACAACAACCTCTTTCTCCGGCCCCGGGACGGCAAAGAGTACGACAACGCCCCCCTTGTCCACACATCTCCATGCCTGGTCAACAGCCTGCACGGCAGAGGCGCACAACAATACGGCATCGGCCTTCTTCCCTATCACGGCGGCAAGTCTTGAGGGTACATCATCATCGCCCGCGTCGATCGTGATGTCGGCACCTGAGCGTGCCGCGATCTCAAGCTTCTTAGCGTTGACATCCACGGCGATCACCCTGCATCCCCTGGCGCTTGCCAATTTAACATGGAGCAGTCCGGACATTCCGCAGCCAATCACCAGGACGCTGTCTTCCTTTTTTATCCCTGCCAGCCGCTGGGCTCGCACCGCGCACGCCAGGGGCTCAAAAAAAGTGCTTTGATCGTATGTGACATTTTCGGGCAGCAGGTATGTACCTCTCTCCACGAAGATCTCCGGGACCAGGATGTATTCGGCAAAACCACCCGGCAGCCGCTCTTTGATCTCCGTGCACTGGGGATAGTGTCCGTTTGAACAGTAAAAACATTTACCGCAGGGTATCTTGGGGGGAATGAAAACCCTGTCGCCCGTCTTGTACCTTTTCACTTCACCGCCGACAGCCGTAACTTCGGCTCCGATCTCATGCCCCTGCACGAGCGGCGCCCGCGGGAGACGGTACCATTCCACGATGTCGCTGCCGCAGATACCGCAGGAATGCACCTTGACCAGCATCTCTCCCGGTCCCGGCACCGGCGTCGGGACCTCTTCGATCCTTATGTCCTTATTGTTGTACCAGTAGGATACTTTAATGTCTTTCCTTCTTTCGAAAGAACCGTCAGCCGCGGCCCTTCAGAGTATTATAGAGATCGAGGGCGGCGGCCGGGGTCATGTTGTCGTGGACAACGGCCCTAACGGCCTGGATCATGGCCACCGGAGCATCAGACTGGAAGATATTGCGCCCCATGTCCACACCGGATGCGCCTTGCTGTACCGCGTTATAGGCCATGGTCAGGGCATCAAGCTCGGGTATCTTTTTGCCGCCTGCCATTACGATCGGTACGGGGCATGAAGCGGTGACGGTATCAAAGTCCTTTTCCACGTAATAGGTCTTGATATAATGGGCGCCAAGCTCGGCGCATATCCTGCAGGCAAGCTGGAAATACTTCGCGTCTCGGGCCATGTCCTTGCCGACCGCGGTCACGGCCAGTGTCGGAATGCCGTACCGGTTCCCGATGTCGACCATTCTGGTCATGTTGATGATAGACTGTTTTTCGTATTCGCCGCCGATGAAGACCTGAACGGCCATGGCGCACACGTTGAGACGGATCGATTCTTCGATGTCCACGGCAATGTCCTCATTTGAAAGTTCCTTGAGGATGCTCGCGCCGCCGGAAACCCTGAGCACGATCGATCTGGAGGTCGAGGGCGGCACCACACTGCGCAGTATTCCCCTTGTCAGCATCAGGGTATCTGCGTAAGGCATGAGCGGCAGGATATTGATATCGACCCTCTCCAGGCCGGTGGTGGGCCCCTGAAAATACCCGTGGTCGATGGCCAGCATGACCGTCCGGCCCGACACCGGGTTGAATATCCGCGCCAGCCTGTTCTTTATCCCCCAATCCAGCGAGTTGGAACCTTTCAGGAAAAAACCTTCCGTTTCCTGAGGCCTGTCCGTATAAAAGTTTTTGGCTTCTTTGATCCCGTCGGTATCAGCCATTTTTTTCTCCTTTCTTATTGTGAAGTTTCCCGGGGAAATAACTAAAAGCTTTTTGCTTCGCAGAGTATAAAACAACCCAATATCGCGGTTCAAGTTAAAAAACCTGCGCACACCGGGCGTGATGGCGTAGGACCGGGTCAACCGATGCGATGAAAGACTTCACAGTCAGGACCTTTTATGATAGAAGAATGTCACGGGAACAAAAGGACCGGCCATGCTTGAAGAGACTGTCATCAGATCGTTCATAGATATCGGGCGCGACATCTTCCTCAGGGGACTTATAAGCTCTCACGCGGGAAACATGAGCGTCCGGGCGGACAAGCACCTGTATATCACCCGAAGGGGTTCCATGATGGGGCGCCTGCACGGCGCCGACATAATCGGGATCGACCTTGAGCGTGCCGATGACCCGAACATCCTTTCGGCGTCATCTGAGCTGGTCGTCCACCGGGCGATATACCTCAATACGGACGCCCTTGCGGTCGTTCATGCTCATCCCCCCTATGGAACGCTTCTTTCCATGGCATACGGGGAGATCGTTCCCGTCGACTCGGAAGGCTCCCATCTTCTGAAAAGCATACCTGTTGTCACCCCCGAAAGAACCATAGCCTCCGACGAGGCCGCGCAGGCCGTCAGCGGGTGTTTGAAAAACCACGGGATCGTCCTTGTAAGGGGCCACGGCAGTTTCGCCCGCGGCGACACTCTGGAAGAGGCCTACATGCTCACCAGCAGCCTTGAGTCCTCGGCATTCTACCTTTACCACCTGGAAACGCTGAAACCTTAACTGGTTCGTACGGTTTGTCTGGTTTATGCGGTTTATACAGTTTGTCTGGTTTTTCTGGTCCTTATCAACCAAAGAAACTAAACAAACCGGAGAAACCGGATAAACCATTTTCGTCTCTGTAACGTTTCACAAACTTTCAAACATTGGAACTATCTTTAATATCCCAGCGCCAGCCCTTCCCGTCTCGGGTCGGCGGCACCGTAGCGGGCCTGCGTCACCGGATCCACCAGTATGCTCGTCGCCGCGCCCATGGGGCCGTGGAGCACCACGTTGTGCCCCATCTCCTTGAGGGCCTTTATCGTATCCGGGCTTATCCCCTTTTCGATGCGCAGTTCGTCGGGCATCCATTCGTGATGGACCTTCGGCGCGTTCACCGCCTCCTGGATGTTCATCTTGTGATCGATGACATTCATGATGACCTGCAGGACCGTCGAGATGATGCGTGAACTGCCGGGGCTGCCCGTCACCAGAAAGAGTTTTCCCTGCCGGAAGACCATGGTGGGTGTCATGGCCGTTATCATCCTCTTGTTCGGGGCAATGGCGTTCGCGTCCCCCTGGATGATCCCCGCGTCATCGGGTTTGCCCGGGTTTGCGTTGAAGTTGTCCATTTCGTTGTTGAGCAGAAATCCCGCGCCTTCAACAACTATGCCGCTGCCGAAGTTCCCGTTGAGCGTGTATGTGCTCGATACCGCGTTGCCTTCCCGGTCCACAACGGAGAAATGCGTCGTCTCGTCTTTCTCGTAAGCCCTTGCATCACCCGAACGGATGTCTTTGCTTGCCGTTGCGCGTGAAGCGCTGATACCCGATCTGAGTTTGGCGGCGTATGACTTCGACGTCAGGCCTCTTACCGGTATGGCCACGGCATCGGGGTCGCCGGCATATACAAAAAGGTCGGCAAAGGCCCGCTTCATCGCCTCCGCAACGAGATGCAGCGTGGCCGCGCTGTTGTGCCCCGTGCGGGCAAGGTCGAAACCCTCCAGGATGTTGAGCACCTGGGTTATGCACACCCCGCCGGAGCTTGGCGGATACATCGAGTAAACGTCATCTCCGCGGTACGTCGTATGGACCGGACTGCGCACAACAGGCGAATACGCGACAAGGTCATCTTTTGTCAGCAGGCCTCCGTTCGCCTTCATCTGCCTCGCGATCCTGTCCGCGATATCTCCCCGGTAGAAAGCTTCGGGCCCTTCCATGGCAATGGCCTTAAGCGTCCGCGCAAGGTCCCTCTGAACGAAACGGTCCCCGGCTTCGTAATAACCCCCCGACGGCTTGAAGAATATCTTCGCCGAGTCAGGACGGGCCCTCAGTATCTTTTCGTAGGACTTTATGTCAGCTGAAAGACCGGCATTCATGACAAATCCTTCCTGCGCGTACCTGATGGCAGGCTCCATGGCCTTCGCAAGGGTGATCGTCCCGTTTCTCTTGAGCGCGAAGGCAAGGCCAGCCACCGTACCGGGCACCGCGACGGCTATGTAGCTTTCCCGGCTGAGCTTTGGGTCGCCCCGGCCATCCCTGCCCACGAACATGGTCCGCGTCGCGGCCCCGGGTGCCCTCTGCCAGAAATCAATGGCGACGACCTCTTTCTTTTTTGCATCGTAGATGAGCATGAATCCGCCGCCGCCGATATTGCCCGCCCTGGGAAGGGTCACGGCCATCACAAAGGCTGCGGTCACCGCCGCGTCAACGGCATTGCCGCCCTTCTTCAGGACCTTCAATGCCGCTTTTGTCGCCAGATCCTGCCCGGTGACGACCATGGAGTGCTTTCCCTGTACCGGAAAGGCGATCGCCGTTTCTTCGGCAAAAGCGGTCCCGGCCGGTGCCATAACAGATATCAAACATAGCGCTACAAATAAGTTTAAAAAAGGATATATGCATTTTTTCATATTCATCCCCTCATTTAAAAATATTACGGCTTAATTATAATAACGCGGCTGCGGTGTGCCAGGTTAAGTCCCGAGGCTTGAAATACGGTTCCGCTCTTCAGGCCCCGGCCCGTCTGTCCAAAACTTCTCTGACCTTCACAAGGAGCTGTGTCGGTGATAGCGGTTTCGGGAGAAAATCGACCTCAGAATCTGCGATACCCTTGCTGAGAACGGTATCTTTTGTATGTCCGCTGGTGAAGAGCACCTTGATGTCGGGCCTTATCTTCCTCACCTCTTCATATACCTCCCGCCCGTTCTTCTTCGGCATAACGGAATCAACGATCATGAGGTCGATCTCTTCGTGTTTTTTGAACTTTTCCACTGCGTCCTCGCCGTCAACCGCCTCGATTATTTTGTACCCGTACTTTTCGAGCACTTCCCTGACAAGGCGCCTTAGGTCCGAATTGTCTTCGGCGATAAGGATGGTCTCTTTACCCCTTTTTATAACGGGCACAAATTCCTGTCTCTGCGGCGCTTCCAATCTGACCAGGGGAAGATATATCCGGAAGGTGGTACCTTTGCCCGGTTCACTGTAAACATTGATAAACCCGTTGTGCTGTTTTACGATACCGTATACAGTGGAAAGACCAAGTCCGGTTCCCTTGCCAACCTCTTTTGTGCTGAAAAATGGTTCAAAGATCTTTTCCTTCGTCGCCTCGTTCATGCCGACACCGGTGTCAGAAACAACGATCTGCACATATTTACCGGTTTCCCCGAAACCATGGACATCGATAAATTCGGGATCAATATCCGCTGTCGATGTTTCGATAATGAGCATGCCCCCCTTCGGCATGGCATCCCGGGCATTGGCAACAAGGTTAAAGAGTATCTGATCGATCTGGGTTGCATCCGCCATAATGACCATGTCATCGGGGGCAAGGGACACTCTGAACTCAACGTCTTCCGTAAGGAGCCTCTTGAGCAGCTTCTCAGCCGACCTGATGTTCTCGTTGATGTTCAGGGGATTGAGCACGACGGGCTGCTGCCTGCTGAAGGCAAGAAGGCTCCTGGTAAGGTTCGCCGCCTTCTGCGATGCGGCGATGATCTGGTCGACATACAGCCCCAGGTGACTGTGTTTATCTATCTCCATCTGCAGGAGACCGGCATACCCCATCATTGTTGTGAGTATATTGTTGAAATCGTGAGCGATGCCTCCTGCCAGATTTCCGATGGCTTCCATCTTCTGGGATTGACGCAGCTGTGATTCGAGCTTCTTGAATTCCGTGATATCTTCACAGGTCACAAGGTGATGGCCGGAGGCAAGCTTTATGGGAATGAAGTTGACCGTCTTTTGAGAACCGTCTTTGCAGGCAACAGTGAAGACCTTCAGTTTCTTTTCTCCCGGTCTGACATTTATGAATTCTTCCTTCCAGACACCAACGGCCTGCTTTCTATAATGATCGTCTGGATAGGCCTTTCTGAACCATGTCCTTCCATCGGGGACGTCCGCCTCGTCATATCCGAACATTTCCCTGAACTTGGCATTGACATAGGTGAAGCGGCCTTCACCATCGATAAGCACCATGGCGAAGGGGGCGTTCTCGGAAAGGGTCTGGAGTTTGAGCCTTTCGTCGTTCAGGGCCTCTTCTATGCTCTTGCGTCTCTTAATATCACGGACAACGACGAGCATTCTGTTTTTATTCCCGATATGTACCAGCTTCATATGTATCTCTACCCAGAAGGGTTCATTGGCTTTGTTCCTGATTATCCATTCAAACAGCTGGGGCTCCCCGTCGGTCGCCTTTGTTATCAGCTGCCGCATGTCATCCGGTGTATAAGGCGGAGAACCGTCCGCGCAAAGCTTCTCAAGACTGAGCCCATACATTTCGCTGCGGTTGTAGCCAAACATATCACACGTCACCCGGTTCATATTCAGAATGACGCCCGTGTCGATCTCCTGAAGAAAAATAGCATCATTGACAGTATCGAAGATGGTCTTGAAACTCTCTTCGCTTTCCTTCGCCTTCAGTTCTGCCTGCTTCCTGTCGATTATCTCCTTTTCCAGTTCACGCTGTTTCTCTTCGAGTTGCAGCATTTTGCTTTCCAGCTTTTGTATGAGGCGCCTGTTGTGTTCGGCAAGATAGTCCGCATCGTCGCCCGCAGAAGTGCTCACGGTTAAGACACGGCCCTTGTCCTCTTTTGATCGTATAACCCTGTCGATAACGCCAAGGAGGTCATCCGGTTCCATCGGTTTAACGATGTACTCATCGGCGCCCAGGCTCAATCCAAATTTCTTGTCAGCCTCTTCTGTGTATGTTGCTGTGTAAAAGATGAAAGGAATATCACGAAGTGCGCTGTCTTTCCTGCACTCCCGGCATAGCTGAAAACCATCCATCACCGGCATGAGAACATCGGAGATGATCAGATGAAAAACATCATTTCCCAGCCGCTCGAGCGCCTCTGCGCCGTTTTCGGCTGACACGGCCTTGTGGCCTTCGCCCTCAAGCAGCGATGACAGGTAGTAGAGGTTGTCCCGGTTGTCGTCGGCGATAAGGATATTCAAGCAATCCTCCTTTGTTTCCGTCAAGAGAGATAACTCTTCATCTCATCAATAAAGGTCTCGGGATCGATGGGCTTCTCGATATATCCCGTACAGCCAGCCCCTAATGCCTTTTCCTTGTCACCCGTCATGGCATACGAGGTCACCGCGATGATGGGGATGGTGTTTAAAGCCTCATGTTTCCGCAATTCGCCGGCTACGCCGTATCCGTCCATATCGGGAAGCTGAATGTCGAGCAGTATGGCGATAAGTCCCGGGGCGGACGCTTTATCTATACCCTCTTTCGCGCTTCTGGCTTCCATGACCTGAAAACCGTTCTTTTCGAGCAAGAACTTCATTAGGTATATGTTCTGTTCATTATCTTCGATAACCAGAATGGTGTTGTTCACACCGCCTCCTTTCCGGATGCCGGCAACACGACGGTGAACGTGCTCCCTTTGCCGGCTTCGCTTTGCACAAATATCTCCCCGCCCATCATATCGATAAGCTTCTTCGTTATGGACAGGCCCAGCCCTGTGCCTTCATGCCTGCGTGACAGACCGGTATCGATCTGTCGGAAAGGTTTAAAGATATTTTCCATGTCTTCCGGCCTCATACCGATGCCGGTATCTCTTACAGAGATAACAACACCCGAATTGCGAACCGAGCAGGATATTTCTATATACCCTTTATCGGTAAATTTGATGGCGTTGTTAAGAAGATTGATGGCCGCCTGTTCGACCCTCCTCTGATCGCCCGTGAATATCCTTATTTCCTCCGACATTTTCAGGTTAATGGTGAGCCCTTTCTTCTCGGCCAGCGGAGAAATGGAATCGACCACTTTTTTAACGGAATCCTTCAGATCGAATGGCTCCGAAGCGATCTCAAGCTGACCGGCCTCTATTTTTGAAATATCGAGGACGTCGTTTATAAGCTCCAGGAGATGGCGTGAGCTGTTCTGGACCATGCCGAGCTGTTTTCGCTGTTCGTCGTTCAAGGGGCCCGCAAGCCCCTGGAGCAAAAGGCCGGTAAATCCTATGATGGAGTTGAGGGGCGTCCGGAGCTCGTGGGACATGGTCGCAAGAAAGGCCGATTTCAAATGATCGGCGGATTCGGCCTTCTCCCTTGCGATCTCCAGCTCTGCGGTCCTTTCCCTCACAAGCTCTTCAAGGTGGCCGCGGTATCTGGCAAGCTCCCTTTCGGCCTCCACGCGCTTGGTGATATCTTCGATCGTTCCTTCGTAGTAAAGTATTGTTTCATTCTTGTCCCGGACAACCCTGCTGTTTATGGACACCCAGATCCGCGTGCCGTCCTTGCGCTGGTGTTCAACCTCAAAATCTTTTATGACCCCATTTTCTGCAAGCAGTCTTTTCAAGCCCACCCTGTCTTCCTGTCTCACAAAGACCTGCTTTGAGATATCGGTCACCTCTTCCAGCAGCTCCTGCGGTGATGAGAAACCGTACATATGCGCAAGGGCCGGATTGGCACTGATGTATCGGCCCTCCGGGGTAGACTGGAATATCCCTTCAATGGACCGCTCAAAAATATTCCGGTACTTGGCCTCGGCTTTGATAACCGCCTCTTCCGCGCGCCTGCGTGCGGTGATGTCCTCGGAGGTCACCAGTATTTCACCGGATTCAAGTTTGACGGGGCTGAAATTCACGATCTTCTCCGTTCCGTCCTTGCAGATCACCCTGTTCTCGTAAGGTTTGTTCTCTCCGGGCTTGAACGCCTCGAACATCTTCAGCCAGCTCGATATCACCTCGTGCCGGTACTGAGCATCCGGGTAAGCCTTTCTGAACCATGTCCTGCCATCGGGAACGTCATTGATGTCGTAACCGAATATCTCCGTGAATTTCGGGTTGACGTATGTGTATTTACCGTCCTGAGCGATCATGGCCATGCCGAAAGGCGCGTTCCCGGTCAGGACCAGTTGTCTGTCCTTTTCTATGTGAAGGGCCTCCTGGATCCGCGAGCGCTCGGAGATCTCGCTCTCCAGCAGGGCCGTGCGGGCCTTCACACGCATACGCAGGATGAGATTATGGGCGATGACCATGAAAACCACCGCTAGTACCATAATTACAGCCCATTTTATCCAGCCGGGATAGGCAGTTTCTCTCAAAAAGCCGGTCCATTTCTTCAGGGACTGGTAGTACAGAGAACCCTGATCGGCCTTGAGCGCTTCGATATTCCTATCGAGGGCGGAAATGAGGTCCCTGTTTCTGCCCTTCGGCACGGCAAAGCGCAGTTCGGTGGGATTGAATATAAGGTTGGTGGGATTGACATCGTATTTCTTTTCATAAAGCAGACCGAAGAAACGGTTGACCACCCCGGCATCGGCCATGCCGTCACTGAGATGTCTGAAGACGTCTTCGTAACTGACCACTTCGATCAGCACGGGCCTCACCCCGAAGCCCCGAAGCATGTCCTGAAGCGCGAGACTGTGTATATCGTTCTTTACCATTGCGAGACGCTTTCCCTCAAGCTGAATAAATGAATCTACGCTTTTTCCTTTCTGTGCATATATCCGTCCCCAGTTGGAGGCTGCAACACCTGAGGTAAAATCCGCATACTTCGCCCTCTCCTCCGAATAAGCCACAGCGGCAAGGAGGTCTATCTCTCCATTTTTCAGCATTGACAGGCATTTGTCCCACTCGCAGGTGATATAAGAAAGGCCCCACCCTTCACGTTCGGCCACGTACCTGGCAATATCCATAAAGAAACCTTCCCCCTCGCCTTTTTCATTCACGGAGGCCATAGGGGGGTTAGGCTCCGCAGCAATGCGAACCGAACGTTTTCCTTCAGCAAAACCGGCAGGAACAATCAGCAAAACCAGGCATATGATCGCGAAAACTGCAGGAAGGATACACGAAGAGGCTTTTCGTGCCATAAAGACCATTCTATCGATGAACCCGGTTTATGTCAATTTATTGGGGCGGTCCAGCGTTTGAGCCGACACGCGCACTGCGGTCTTTTTTTCCAAAAACATTGTCGAGGACCTCGAAAAAACCTTCGCGGTGCGGATCATCCTCTTTCGCGGTCAGCAGGGAAACAGTTACAAAAAGGAACACGGACAGCAGCAGCAGGGGGATGTTGTAGGAAAACCCGAAGGTGCTCCAGGAAAGCATGTCCGTAAACTGGTATACAGGCACAAGCAGGGCCGGGATGACAAGTGAAGCAAGGGCGCCGTATTTTGTCGCCCTTTTCCATATCAGAGTGCCTATCATCATCGGCACGGCGACCGAGTAGCCGTTAAAGGCAAATGTCGCAACAGAAAAAATACTGCCTGGGCGCACCAGGGCGATCGAGGCGACCAGCAGGGAAAGCAGCAGCATAAAGATCCTGCCGACCGCCACCTCTCTGCCCCTGACGACTCCGGGTACATAGCGGCCAAGGATATCACGGGTGAGCATGGTGCTTAAACTGAGGAGCATGGCATCGATGGACGACATCAGCGCGGCGAGTATCCCCGCGAGAACCGCGCCGCAAAGATAAGCGGGCAGATAATTGCCCGCCATCCATGGAAGGACGGCATCCGATGCCTTGCCGGCAAGCCCCGGATGCACGTACGCGCCCCATATACCGATAAAGATCACAGGCGGCCAGGTAACGAGGACGATGAGCGGATAAGACACAACAAGCCTCTTGAGGCCTCCTGCCGTCCGGCCCGCCAGCAGTTTCATGAAAACCTGGGGAAAAACGATGACGGATAACGGTGATATGAAGAGATAACTCAGCCACTGTCTGGGGGTGAAATTACCCTCCCGTACCATAAGGGAAGGTTTTTCCGCTAACACCTTACCGGTTATCTCCGAAAACCCCCCGAGTTTCGCTCCGAGAAGAAAAAAGACCAACACCCCGGCGATCATGAAGAACAACCCCTGATATACGTTCACCCAGGCGGTACCCCGCATCCCTCCGATAAGTACATATATAACGACAACAGATAAGATACAGACGACAGCCATGCCATAGGGGATCGCCCCCTTTGTCATCATGGTAACGGCCACACCCCCGCCGATAAGCGATACACAACAATAGGGCACGGTAAAGACGAGCAGGAAGAGAAAAAACGTTATGGACACCGCGTCGCTGCCCCACCTTTTCCCGTACAGTTCCGGCTGTGTCATGTATCCCCTGCTTTTGCCCAGAAGCCAGGCCCGGTAACCGACAAGGTAGTACAGGGCCGGTGTGATTATGGCGGTCCCGAAAGCCACAAAACCATAGACACCGATCCCTTTATGGTAGGCTATCCCCGGGATGCCGATCATGTAGAAGGCGGTCATGTTCGTGGCGTACACGGAAATGATGAGGACCACGGTGCCGAGCGTCCTGCTGCTCATGAAATAATCTTCGGGCGTTGACAGGGACGCCCTGTAGCTGTACCAGCCGATAACGAGAACGACGGCAAAATGCGCGGCGACGATGGCGAAAACCAGCAGGTTGTCCATCAATCCCGACCGTTCTCTCCCGGTTCCGGCCACATCTTCATCACCCACCACGCGAAAAAGACGCTGCCCGTGACAGTAAGCAGACCGCAATACCAGAGATGGTACGGTATCCATCCAAACAACAGGGGCCCGGAGCGTCCCCAGGCCCAGTAATCCACATGGAACGCGCACAGCACGCAGACAGCTGATACAAATATGAGATCTTTACCCAACAGCACGATACCCCCCACCTTTTCGATAAAGAACATATAAGATACCTATTTGCGGGAAATGTGCAAGGAAAAGAACGGCTCAACGTTCCATGTTCCAGGTTTCATGCAGAATGATCTTTTCTTCCTCTTTTCCCTGGAACCTGGAACTTTGAACGTGGAACCGTTCTTTTAGAGTTTAAGCTTCAGGCCCGAATCCTTCTTCTCCTGGGAATCGTCGGGCTTCATCTCAGCCATCTTGATCTTGAGCCTTATGTCATTGGGGCTATCGGCATAGGCGATGGCATTATCGTGACTGACGAGCCCGGCCTGGTACATATCGAAGATATGCTGGTCGAAGGTCTGCATGCCCTCGAAGTACGATTCCGCCATGGTCTCTTTCAAAAGGGTTATCTCCCCTTTGAGGATGAGGTCCTTCACCCTGGGACTGTCGAGCAGGATCTCTATGGCGGCGGCGCGCTTGCCTTCGACCGTGGGGATGAGCCTTTGGGATATGATGGACCGCATATTGAGGGAAAGCTGCATGTATATCTGGAGATGGCGCTCGATGGGGAAAAAGTTGAGGATCCTCTCGATGGCCTGGTTGGCGTTGTTCGCGTGCAGGGTGGCAAGGCACAGGTGGCCCGTCTCGGCGAAGGTGATGGCATCTTCCATTGTCTCGGCGTCCCTGATCTCGCCGATGAGGATCACGTCTGGCGCCTGGCGCAGGGTGTTTTTAAGGGCATTGAAAAAGTTCAGGGTGTCAAAACCGACCTCCCTCTGGGTGACAACGCTCATCTTGTGATTGTGGACAAACTCGATGGGATCTTCGATGGTTATGATATGCCCCGCCTGATTTGAATTGCGATAATCGATCATCGCCGCGAGCGTTGTCGATTTACCGCTGCCGGTGGCGCCGACGACCAGGACGAGACCGCGTTTGGACATGGAGATGTCCTTCATGATGGCGGGCAGCCCCCAATCGTCAATGGTCTTTATGGTGAGCTTGATCTGGCGGATAACGATGCCGATGAAGCTCTTCTGCCTGAATATGTTGACCCTGAACCTTCCATACTGGGGCTGGAAAATGGCCAGGTTCATCTCCATTTCTTCCTCGAACTTCCTTTGCTGGCGCTCGTTCATGACGGCGTAAGCGAAACGTTTCGTGTCCTCGGCGGTCAGCGCATTGTCCCCGTAAAAAGAAACGATACCTTCAATACGAAATGAGGGGGGTACACCGACGGTAAAGTAGATGTCCGACGCGTCCTTCTCGACCATGTACTTCAGGTATTCGTTGATGATATCCATGGCATCACCTCGATGAATTGCTTAAATAGAACGACACTTCGTCCTTGGTCACAAGGTTCTTCGCAACGAGCTCGTTGCATGCCGCCTCCATGGTCTGCATTCCGATGCCCTTGCTGGTCTGGATCATGGATGGTATCTGTGCTATCTTGTTTTCCCTGATGAGGTTTCGTACCGCGGGCGTTGCGATCATGACCTCGAAACCGGCGACCCTTCCCCTGCCGTCCCTTCTCTTGAAGAGCGCCTGGGAAATGACGGCCTGCAGGGAACCTGAGAGCATGGAGCGCACCTGGTTCTGCTGTCCTGCCGGGAAAACGTCAATGACCCTGTCCACCGTGTCGGGCGCACTGCTGGTATGCAGCGTGGCGAATACAAGGTGGCCTGTCTCGGCCGCAGTCAATGCGAGCTGGATCGTTTCCAGGTCCCTCATTTCGCCGACGAGAATGACATCGGGGTCTTCACGCAGGGCGCTCCGCAGGGCGTTGGAAAAACTCTTCGTATGCGGTCCCAGTTCGCGCTGGTTGAGGAGGCATTTCTTGGAAGTATGGAGAAACTCTATCGGGTCTTCAATGGTAAGTATGTGCTCTTTGACGGTATCGTTGATAAAATCAATGATCGCGGCAAGCGTTGTCGATTTGCCGCTGCCGGTGGGACCCGTCACCAGGACAAGGCCTTTTTCAAGGCCGGCGATGTCTTTAAAGACCCTTGGCAGGTTGAGCTCGTCGAAGGTCGGTATCTTGCTCGGGATCGTCCTGAAGACCGCCGATTCTCCGCGATGCTGTTTGAAGACGTTGACCCTGAAGCGGGCAAGGTCGCCAAGGCCGAATGAGAAGTCCAGCTCCAGGTGCTCCTCGAAGACCTTCCGCTGAAAATCGCTCAGGATGTCATAGATCATGTTGTGCACGTCCTCTTTATCGAGGGCCGGCAGGTCGACCTTTGTCATTTCGCCGTGTATCCTGATCACGGGAGGCTCTCCCGCGCTGATGTGCAAGTCCGATCCCCCGCTGTCAAGGGCAAATTTCAACAATTCGGAAATATCCATATAATCCTCCTGATTTCTTCTATCCTTCTAAAGATTCGATCTCTTTATACGTCGGCAGGTCTTCAAGGCTCTTAAGCCCGTAAACCTCCAAAAACCGGTCTGTGGTGCGAAAGACGATGCGCTTGCCGGCGTCGCCGTTGCGTCCGGCCATTTCGACAAGCCTGCGTTCAAGAAGGTGTTTGATGGCCCGGGCGGAATCAACGCCGCGCACCACATCGATCTCCTTCTTCGTCACCGGCTGCTTATAGGCTATTATTGAGAGCACCTCAAGCATGGACCGGGTAAGCCCCACGTCCTTTTCCCTGACAAAGCGCTTCACGTAGTCACGAAAGACCGGTCTTGTCCTCATCTGGTAGCCGCCCGCGATCTGGGCTATCTCTACTGACCGTCCCCCGTCGCCATACTCCCTCACGAGGGCCCCGATGGCCTGCTCTATCTCCTCCGGAGGGAATTCGGCAAGCCTTTTCGAGATCTGCTTCAGGGTCACAGGCCTTGATGAGGAAAAAAGGACGGCTTCGATAATGTTTTTCAGCTCCATCGATCAACAAACCTTGATATCGTTTCGATTATCCTGTCCAGTTCTTCGGGGTACTCGAACCATTGCATACCTTTTTCTTTTGCGAACCAGGTAAACTGCCTTTTCGCATAGCGCCGGGTATTTTTCTGAATATCTTTTACCATATCTTCATATTTAATGGAACCACTAAGATAATGGAGGACCTCCCGGTACCCGATGCTCGAAAAAGGCTTGAGGCCGGGGTCATATCCCCTTGTCAGGATGGACTTCACCTCTTCCACAAGGCCGCTGCCGAGCATGGCCAGCACCCTCTCGTCTATCCTGCGGTAGAGCTCCTCACGGGGCTTCGTGAGGCCAATTTTACAGATATCATACCGGGGCTCCCGAAAACCGTGTTCCTGCTCAAGCTCCGACACCTTCCGGCCGGTCAGCAGGAATATCTCCATGGCCCTTACCGCCCTCACCATGTCCCGAAAGCTGATCCTGAGAGCATACTCCGGGTCGATCCCTTTGAGCCTTTCATAGAAAGCGGCAGGATCGGCCCGATGTTCAGCGCTGAGGCGCTCCCTGAGCGCTTCGTCCTTTTGGGCAGGGAAAAGTCCGTAAAAAAGGGCCCTGAGGTAAAGCCCCGTTCCCCCGACAACGATCGGCACCTTCCCCCTGGCACTGATATCGGCTATGGTCTTATCAGCCGCATCTTTGAAGAGGGCCGCGTTGAATTCTTTGTCAGGCCCTGCGATACCGATAAGGTGGTGGGGGACCGCCGCCATTGACACTGCTGGCGGCTTGGCGGTACCGATGTCGAAATACCGGTAGACCTGCATGGAATCGCCGTTAATGATCTCACCGCCGAAACGTGAGGCAGCTTCGGCAGCCAGGGCAGATTTCCCCGTGCATGTCGGTCCGCTGACCGCTATCAGCTTTATCCTGTTTGATAACATAAGTGATATACAGTATAATAACCCCCGTATGTATTCAAGGATTATCAAAATTGTCATCATCCTCATCCTGCTCCCCATGATCTTCGGAACAGGTTTCGGGTATGCCCTGGTCAATTACCTCGAAATACCCGACGTCAAACAGCTCGAAACCTTCCGGCCCAAATCGGCGACAAGGCTCTATGCCGACGACGGTACGCTCTTCGCAGAGCTTTTCGTGGAAAAAAGGATCCCCATCCCCATCACCGAGATGCCAAGGCACTTGAGGCTTGCCTTCGTCGCCATAGAGGATGTCCGCTTTTACAGTCACTTCGGCGTCGATGTCCGCGGGATAGGCAGGGCAATGTACCGTAATATCGTTAAAAAGGGCATTACCGAAGGGGCCTCCACGATCACCCAGCAGCTCGCCCGCGCCCTGTACCTGACTCCGCAGAAGACCTACAAAAGGAAGATCGAAGAGGCCATCCTCGCAATACAGATCGAGAGGACCTATTCGAAAGACGAGATACTCAACATGTATCTCAACCTTATCTACCTTGGGGAAGGCGCCCATGGCGTAGAGGCGGCTGCATACACCTATTTTCATAAAAAGGCCAGGGACCTGACCGTAGAAGAATCGGCCATGCTTGCCGCTCTCACCAAATCACCTTCACGGCTGTCCCCGTACAAGAACGCCGCCAGGACCGTGGAGAGGCGCAACATAGTCCTCAAGAAAATGTACGACGCGGGGTTCATAGACAAAAACAGCTATTCAAAGGCCGTCCAAACCGCCCTCGTCATAGCTCCGTTCAAGGCTTATGAAAAAAGGACGGGCTATTTCACCGAATACGTGAAACAGGTCCTCGAAGATTATGTCGAACATGCCCAGGACGTCTTTACAAGCGGTTTTAACGTGAAAACCACCATGAGCCTCAAGATGACCCAGTATGCGTACGAAGCCGTCGAAAAGGGCATGGAAGGCTACAAAAAACGTCACCCCGGCGTCACCGAACTGCCGGAGGTGGCTGTTGTCGCCATTGATGTCAAGACAGGGGAACTGAAGGTCCTCGTGGGTGGAAAAGACTTCTCCCAATCCCCCTACAACAGGGCCGTCCAGGCAAAACGCCAGCCCGGGTCCTCCTTCAAACCAATCATATACCTGACCGCGCTCGAACAAGGGCAGACACCGGACAGCAGGCTGCTCGATTCCCCCCTGTCCTTTACCAACCCTTACACCGGATCTGTGTGGAGCCCCAAGAACTACGGCAACAATTATCACGGCGAAGTGACCCTGCGCAAGGCCCTTGAGCTTTCCCTCAACACCGCAACGGTGAGGCTCCTCGAACAGACGGGCCTTGAGAACGTCATAGATATGGCAAAACAGCTCCATATAACCAGCAAGTTCGAACCGAACCTTTCCCTTGCCCTGGGCACAACGGAGATAGCCCCGATCGAGCTCGCCGCCGCCTATGCCACATTCGCCCGCGGAGGAGCATACATCCAGCCCATTTCGGTCAAGGCGATCACCACCATTGAAGGCGAGGAGCGCTACCGCGAACAGGCAGTCGAGGAACCCGTCGTTACGCCGGAAATAGCCTATACCCTTGTGGATATAATGAAAGGCGTCGTTAAGAACGGCACGGCCCGCGCCGCGGCAAAGATGCCCTACTACCTCGCGGGAAAAACGGGAACGACAGACGATTTCCGCGATGCCTGGTTCATCGGCTTCTCACCGAATCTGCTGTGCGCTGTCTGGGTCGGTTATGATAAAAGGACAAACCTCGGCGCAAAGGAAGCCGGCGGGACAACGGCCCTTCCCATCTGGATCGAGTTCATGTCAAAGGCCCTCCCACTCTATCCCAACACCGATTTCCCACCGGCAAGGGTGGATTATACACCATAAACGCAAAGGACCGCTTTAACCGTTTCAAAAACTCCAGCTGTTTCAACCGTTAAAGGGATTTTAAGCCATAAAGAATTTACAAATACGGGGATTTTTCATATAGTATTTGACTATTCCCATGGACGTCAAACAAAAGGCCTCCCTGTTCGCGGCCGTTATGGCCCTTGTGCTTGCCTTGAGCAAGTTCACCGTCGGGCTCTTCTCGGGCTCCATGGCGGTGGTCTCTTCGGGTCTTGACAGCCTCCTCGACGTGTTCATGTCGGCCATGAACTTTTATGCCATCAAGAAGGCATCCGAGCCGGCCGACGACGAGCACCGGTACGGTCACGGCAAGGCCGAGGACCTTGCGGGCGCCCTCCAGTCCCTGGTGATCGTGTTCTCCGGGTCCATCATCATCTTCAGGGCATCCCAGGTGTTCATCCAAAAAAAGGTGATCTCTTATTCATATCTCGACCTTATCGTCATGTGCCTCTCCCTCGCGTTCAGTTTCATAATAGCAGCGGTTCTCAAGAGGATAGGCAACCGCACCGGCTCGAACGCGCTCAAGGCGGACGCGCTCCACTACACAAGCGACCTCTATTCCAATACGGGTGCGATCATCGCCATAATGCTCACCTATTACACGGGGATAACCGCCTTTGACCTTGTTTTCGCCGTCATTATAGGCCTCATTATTATCTTCTCGGCCATAAATATATTCCGCAGCAGCATATCCGGCATCATGGACACCCGGTTATCGGATGAGATCGAACGAGACATCAGGGAGATCATCAACGGGATGTCTTTCCCCTCGGCAGGGTTCCACAAGCTCCGCACACGGCACTCGGGAAACAGGAAATACATCGATTTTCACCTCCTCGCCTGCAGGAAACTCCATGTCGATGAGGCCCACACGCTCAGCCACCGGATAGAGGGTGAGATCAAAAAAAGGGTCACCCTTGTCGATGTCATAGTCCATGTGGAACCCTGTGAGAACGAATGCGATCTCACCGAGATAACCTGTGTCCTGAAAAAAAGATAAAAACTGTTCCATGTTCCAGGATGAAAAGAAAAACAATCTTTATTTTTAAACGAACACCTGGGGTCAGGTCTTGTATTTGATCATTTTAGCGATTATTCCGTAAAGCATGCTTTCCTCTAGAAGTAGAAGACATACTTTGAAAATGATCAAATACAAGACCTGACCCCAGGTTCTGGGTGTTGCTTTTAAATATTTTACTGTATAATTATGGTTAAGGAGCGGGAGGAGTGACGGTTATGCGGTTTAAACGAAAATTGATCATTTTTCTCGTTCTATTTCTTTTCGCGGGGTGCGCAACCCAACAAACAAAATACCTGAAGGTTCATGAGAACCGTGACAAGTACATAAGGGTAGACCGTATCCTTTCCGATTCCCGCAAGGTCATCCACCCTTACCATCTCTACCGGTACCAGTTCGCGATCGTTGAAGACAACACGCCCAACGCCTGGGTGAACACAAAGCAAAGCATACTGGTGGTCACGACCGGCCTTCTGGCAATGTGCGATGACAGCGAGCTTGCCCTCATCCTGCTCCACGAGAACGCCCACATCAAGTTCAACCATGCGGCAAAGAACGCCCTCCTGTCGGATATAACCTCTGCGGCCTTCAGTATAGGCGGCCTGTTCATCCCCGGAGTGGGCTATGGGAACCTGCTCGTCAATCCCCTCCTCACCAGCGGCTACAGCAGGTCCCAGGAGCTTGAGGCCGACAAGGACGTGGTGGACCAGTGCCATCTGCTGGGCCTGAACCCCGACAATTACGTTTCGGCCCTGGAAAAGATGAAACAATACGCCGCGTCCAAAGGCAGCAGCTCCGATTCGACAGGCCTCTTTGACACCCACCCAAATCTGCAGACCCGTATCGACACGATAAACCGGATAACGGGCAAACAACCACAACCCTGAAAGACGGTTTTTTGTCGAATAGACCCGGTTTGTCTGGTTACTCTGGTTTGTTCGGTCATATGTACTTTTCCTGACCAGCGCAGTTAACTGAAAGAACAAGACAAACCAAAAGAACCGGACAAGCTGGTTGTTGAATATTGGTGACAACTTCTTTAAAATGGGAATGAATAATGGACAGACCCAAAAAGAAAGGGGTTTTTTTATTCATCATCCTGTGCGTAACGATCCCGGCCGCAATGGCACTCGTGCTGCCCATGGCCGATCGGGAGGTCTGCGCGCAGGCAGGCGGCATTGAACAACCGCTGGATGTAATGCCTCCCTTCGACGGGCCATTGAAATACCCTTTCACGAAAAATGATTCCATGGAATGCGGGCGCTGGCGATCGGGGTCCCAGGACTACCCTTATTTCGGCGCGCCAAGGGACGGGAACACGAGGAAACATGCCGGGATCGACCTGTATCCCTTACAGGGAGCGGGTACGCCAGTCAAGGCGGTGCTGGACGGGAAGGTGATCAGGGTCGCCCCTTTTTACACAAGACGCAACGGAGAGGTGACCTACGGCGTTCTCGTCGACCACGGCAATTTCACGGCCAATTACGCCGAACTTAAAAAACCGCCGCTTTCTCCCGGCGCCATTATAAAGCAGGGACAAATAATCGGCGTTGTAAGCGGCACGAACCAGCTGCATTTTGAACTGTATAAACCCGGGACAAAAAACTGGTTTTCCTGGTACGGCAGCGGAGTGCCGCCGGGCCTTATCGATCCGACAGGCATGATGATACGGGTCTTCGACATGAAGAGCGGCGAGGAGAAAGAATGAGATCGTGGATGATGGCCGCGCTTTCAGTCGCAGGCATCCGGGGCGTTCGCAATAAAAGCTGGTCTTTTGTGTGGAATGAAAAAACTACGCGGATGCCGGCAGTACAAGGCCTGTCGTTTTTCTCCAGACCAGCATGCAGTCGCACCTTCCGTCACTATAGTAAAGATGGTTGCAGTAATCCCGGAACTCACATTCGGATTGGCCCGCACAGTATCCTGGATAGGGGCTGCAAGAGGCTTCCCATGCCTGGCTGCCCGTTTCGTAGGGGCCATTAAGGGAAGGAACCGGGGAATCACTTCCATGTGCTGCAGAAGACAGGTAATGCCCGGTAAAAAATACCGGATGACCGTTTCTGAAAACCCTCTGCCCCATGGTCCCTCCAAAAGTATGAAGAATATTTTACACAGGACATATCAAGCAATATCTGTGCCTTTACCACGCCGTTTTAATTTCGGACAGTTAGCAAGACCCGTCCTGAAAAAACACGGTCAAGTCCCTTTTTGTTGACATCGGCGTGTCCGGTATTCTGACACATGTCCCGCACCGCGACAGCGCCATCGCGCTCGCCTGCCTGAACGGGAAAAGGCATGGTTTCTCAGGCGTCTCGAACTGACAAAGCGAAAAAACATTTATTCTTCGAGCACTTCCCTGACCTTGTTCAGCAGGGCGATAGGCTGGACAGGTTTCGAAATGAAATGGAAGTTCCTGTCCTCGATCCCTTTGTCGAGGACAATATCTCTCGTGTAGCCGCTGGTGAAGAGCACCCTGATGCCCGGTTTGATGTTGTTTATCTCGTTGTAGACCTCCCGCCCGTTCTTTCCCGGCATGACGGAATCAAGGATAAGGAGGTCTATTTCCCCTGATCGATTGAACTGCTCTATCGCGTCCGTTCCGTCGACCGCCTCAACGATGGAATATCCGTACTGGGACAACACCTCTCTCATGAGACTGCGGACCGCGGCGTTGTCCTCCGCGATCAGGATCGCTTCGTTGCCTCCCCTGGCAGGCGCCTGAGGCGGTCTTTCCTTTTCGGCTGTTCCGCACGCAGCAGGAAAGTACAAATGGAAGGTCGTCCCCGCCCCCGGTTCGCTGTCCACCGTGATATAACCTTCATGCTGCTTTACGATGCCATAGACGGTTGAAAGGCCCAGGCCCGTCCCTTTTCCCACCTCTTTCGTCGTATAGAACGGGTCGAAGATCTTTTCCTTCTCGGGCTCATCCATGCCCGTGCCTGTATCCGAAATGGAAACAAGGACGTATTTGCCCGGTTTGCCATAGCCGTGCACGGTCATGATTTCATTGTCCAGTTCCACCTGTTTCGTTTCTATGGTAAGAACGCCGCCCTTCGGCATGGCATCGCGCGCATTGGAGGCAAGATTGAATAGCACCTGGTCGATCTGGGTTGCATCGGTCATGATGGCCGGTTGTTTCGGTGCGAGTATGGTCCGGATGACCACATCCTCGGTTACCAGTCTTTTCAGGAGCTTTTCCGAACCCCTGATGATCTTGTTGATATCGTGTGAAGCAAAGGTCACGGGCTGCTGCCTGCTGAATGCCAGGAGGCTTTGCGTGAGGTCCGCCGCCTTCTGTGAAGCCGACAGGATCTGGTCAACATACATGAGCAGGGGATCGTCCTTGTCCATCTTCATCTGCAGAAGGCTTCCGTATCCCGTGAGGGCGGTGAGGATATTGTTGAAGTCATGCGCAATGCCCCCGGCCAGTCTCCCTATGGCTTCCATCTTCTGTGACTGGTGGAGCTGGGTTTCGAGCTTTTTCTTCTCCTCCACGGTTCTTATGCGATCGGTGATATCGCGCATAACGGCCACGGCGTAAACGGAACCGCCAACTTCTACCAGACGGGCCGTCATCTCCACCGGGACGAGGTCGCCGTTTTTCTTCCTCAGCGAGATCTCTATATTGATGCCCTGTCGGGAAACCGCCTGTTTTGACAGCAATTCACTGATCTGCGAGGACTCATTCGGCAGGACCAGGTCCATGAAAGACATACCGATGAGCTCCCTGCGCGAATACCCCGATTGGTTGCATATCGACTCGTTGACATCGGCAAGCACCCCCGTGGGAACACAGGCAAGGACAATACCATCGATGCTCTGGTCCAGCAAGACCCTAAATCGCTTGAAATCCTCAAGCCGCCTCTGAAGCTCGGGGTAGTAACTTTTTTGGATGGACTGCTCACCAAGGCCTATGATCTTTGCCCGCAATGCATCCCAGTCATCGGGTTGCTCAGAACGCCTTTTCATAGATCTCCTCGATGTCCTTCCTGTTCGGCTTGCGCGGATTGGTGACCATGCACGCATCCTGCATGGCGTTTTCGGCCAGCCTCGGGATATCGCGCCGGGGGGTACCCATCTGTCCGAGGGGCTGGCATACGCCTGCCGAGCGCTGAAGATGTTCAATCTTACCCAGGACGGCCTTCCTTTGCTGATCGGGAACCATACCCTCAAGATGAAGTCCCATGGCTTCACCTATAGAACGATAGCGCTCCGGAACGGTGTCATAATTGAAATCCATGACACGGGGAAGAAGGATGGCGTTGCAATGGCCATGGGGAAGGTCAAGGAGGCCGCCCAAACTGTGCGCCATGGCATGGACCGCCCCCAGGCTTGCATTTGAGAAGGCCAGGCCCGCGTGGAGGCTGCCCAGCATCATTTTGCTGCGGAGCAGAATATTGCCCGTATCCGACAGGAGGTCCAGCAAGCTCGACGACACCAGGCGGATGGCCTCAAGGGCGTGAAGGTCTGTGATCGGTGAGCTCGCATCGGAAACATAGGCCTCTATGGCGTGCGTCAGGGCATCCATGCCCGTACACGCCGTGAGATGGGCGTCCATCGTGGTCGTTGTGACAGGGTCTATCAGCGCGGCATCGGGAACCACCGTCTTGCTGACAATGGCAATTTTGACCTGCCTGTCTGCATCGTTGATGATGGCGAACTGGGAGACATCCGCGGAACTGCCTGCTGTTGTCGGGATACAGATCAACGGGGGACCGGGGACCGGGACCCGGTCAACACCCTCAAATTCCAGGATATGCATGTCATTTGAGTCCACGATGCCGATCCCCTTGGCGCAATCCATCGGACTGCCGCCACCTGTGGCAACGATGATATTGCAATCTTCAGAACGGTAGAATTTCGCGCCGAGCATGACCTCTTCGGCGCGCGGGTTTGAACTGACGGATGAAAAGACCGAATAGGGGAGCCCCTCCTCCTCCAGGGAAGAAAGGACCTGCGCGGTCCAGCCCGCATCGATGACACCCGGATCGGTTACGACCAGGGCCTTCCGTGCGCCCAGGTTCTTTGCGTAGCGGCCGGCCAGGAGCCTGGCCTGCCCCCCAAATATAAACTCGGGGGCAACAAATTTACGCAATTCGATCTTTTCTACCACGGCCATATTCGATCCCTCCCTTCGATGCATTTAACGATAACCGCGGCGCAATTATCTCCCTCATTCTATTTTGCCAGAAAACCTGCGTTTTGTGACATACAATTTTTTTGAACGGGTAAACGGCCTTATTTAGTTTCCGCTGTGTTCACCTCTTGAATCTCGGCATCCCGCTTTGCCGTATTATTGAACACACCTGTGCCCGCTATGGACCAGTTGAGATCGGGGAGGGTGTTAAGGTCACAGGGGCCCGTTGCCTTCGTGCCGTCCATTTATCATATGCGGTTCTCACCGGTCTGCGTGTTCCCCCCCCCAACAGTCAGTATTATTGCCTGATCTCATTCTTTCCCCTTTAATATTTGATGTTCATCTTCAGGAATATCCTGTCGTTGTCGCCGTAGCCGCCCCAGAAACTGTTTGCGGGACCGGAGAGGACGTCCACGCCGCCCTCTATCTCGAACCTGTCCTTGCGCCACACCAGGGCCGGCTCCAGGAGGCTGTCGCCGCCGGAGAAGTTGTAGCTCCCCTTTACCTTGAGCGTCCAGCGCCTTTGCGAGTCGAAGGCGTATGTTATCCTGCCGGTCACGGCGTTGTTGAAGACCCGGCGGAAATCGATCATATCCGAACTCAACGAGCGGGAGCTGTATGTCTTTATCTCATTGGAATACTGGAGGAGCACGTAGAAGGCGTCGCCCTCCCGCAGGATGCCTGCCCATTCCCTGTCGACGCCCGCGACATACTGTATGAACCTGTCCTCCCCTGTTTGATCGAAATAGCCGGCCTCTGCCCGGATGTTGTACCCGTAAACCTCTTTCGCAAGAGAGAACGCATATACCGTCTCCTCTTTGTAGCAGGGGGTGAACTGCAAGAGGGCGGCGGACAGAGGCTCGGTCCTGTAGAACGGACTGTAGCTGTATCCACTGTAGAAACTGACGCCAATATCGAAACCTGCCGTCACCGTGCCGGCCCGGAAGACGAATTGCCCGTGTGACCGGCCGGGAAGGTCCTGTTCACCGTAGGCCATGCCCGGCGGCAGGTCCCGCTCCCACCGCCCTCCCTCCGCCGGGCGCTTCGAGGGCGTGAACCACGGTATATAAACGAACTCCATGTAGCTGTCGTAGCCAAGCCTGGCGCTTATGGAGAGGACTCCCATACGCTCCCACTCCACTACGTCGAGATAGTCCCTGGGCGCTATATTATCCGAGGGAGATATGGTGTCCGTCACCGACCAGTCGAATACCTGCTTTCCCGCCCGCAGGCGCAGCCACTTCCTGCTGTACTCGCCATAGGCCTCCCTGATGCCGAATATCTTGCGGTTCCAATCCCTGTCGACGACGTCATCGACATAGCCCCTGTCGTAGTTAAGCGCATCGATGCGGAGATCGCCTTCCCCGTAAAAAAGAAGGTCATTCCCGAAAACCGTTATGTTCGGCCTGAAGCGGACCTCGTTGTACTGGTTGTCCGTGCCGGCCTTTTTCTGCGTGTAAAAGGCACTGAACGTTTCGATCTTTCCCCCGGACTTCCACCCGGCCGCGGCGATACCCTGAAGGGCCGTTATCATAACAAGGGCGATACCCAGGCATATAAGCCCGGCGCGCCCGCGCGGAATTCTCAGGAAGGGAATTGGCCCGCGCGGGGCAACCGGGGTGGTTGGCGATCGCCGTTGGCCGCGGATCTTGCGGCATGGCATTTCCATCTACTGTTTTCTGCCCGTCAGGAACTTCTTGCTGAAGACCCCGGTAGATATGTTCTGATCGAGCCTGTGTAACTGAGGTCAGGTCTTGTATTTGATCATTTACTAAGAATGATCGATTTTCGATACAACAGATCGTTGTGGAATATAAAAAATGATCAAATACAAGACCTGACCTCAGATTTGCATTCATCCCGTTATTCAATACATCACCGCGCAATCCCCATCCCCATGCAATGGAACCTGTGAGGCTCATCGTAAAAACAACCCCCCCACTCGTATCCTGCACGTTCGAAGATATTCCGCAGCTGATCCGGGGTTTTGTACACAAGCCTCCATCCCACGAATTCGTCCAGGATGAAGGACGTGAAGGGGTCTTCCTTTATCATGGTTGTGGTCACGTTACTGGCGATGAGGACCCCGCCTTTTTTAAAGTAGGGCCTGATCTTTTTCAGGATAGCTACACACCGGGGAATTGGGATGCCGCACAGGACGCCGATAAGGAGACCCGCGTCGAATTCCTCCCGGTGGGGCAGTGACAGGATATTCTCCTCAACAAAGTCGATGCTTGCCGCCGCCCCTGCGGCCCGGGCGAACTCCCTGCCCGCATCGAGCGCTTCCCTGTCAAGGTCAACGCACTCAATATGAACATTACCGTTCCATCGGGAATTCCTCTTCACCATCTCCACGGTGTCCCGCCCGGTGCCTGAAACCAGGTTGATGATGCGCGCCCGGCCGTGGTCACCTCCCATCTTCTCGATAACCACTCTTTCCGCACCGTCGATGACGGCGCGGATCCTGTTCTGAAGGGCACGGCCGCCTGGGAAACAAGAAAGATGGTCGTCAAGCCACCCCGGCGCCTCGTCCCTGTATATGCACTCGGGCATCCGGTACGTCCCGGGGTTATCCATGAACTCCCGCAGCATGTAGCTTTCCCTTCGAAAAAACCCGATCATCTTTTCCCGCTCCACCGCGGAAGGAAAAGCGTCCGCGGTGATCCATCCGTTCTTCTCATCGAACAAGGGCGGCGGGCCCGCGAGGAACCTCTTCGTGAGCCTCTCCCCATCACTACTGTCCCGCCTTGCTTTTTTCCTTAAACCAATCGACACAGTTTCCACCCCTCTCTTGACTCTACGTAATGACCGGGGAGTCAAGCCTTTCCAAGCAGCGCACGTCTTAACCCCCCGGTCATTCATACGCTCGTCAGAATCTCTTTTTTTCCCTGATATCATCAGAATGTTTTTTCAGGACCATGATCTCTTCAGGGCTTAGATATGCCCATGATTTTTTCATCAGATCCTGGAAAAGCCCTGTAAAACCTTGCGCAAAACCGTTGGTCCGATTGTCCCATGTTATCCCTTGTCTTTGAACTCCGATTCTGTTATTGCGATTTTTATCATAAACGTAGCTCTTACTGTATTTGACCTTATAGGCAAATGGTTGAGATTCATTGGTGAACCTTTTGCTCCAAAGCTTCTCTTTGGACAGCGGTTCATAAATATTCAGAACAATTTCGGTTCGAATAACAGCTGTGCCTTCGATAACATCGGTCATCACCGTAGTTGGCCGCGACCTTATTATCTGTGAAAACTCAGGAACTATGATCAAGCTACACGCTGTTTTCTGTGGGTATGTCATGTCCTCAACATTCCTAAAAGGCCCCATCGTGTCAAATCCTCTTGCCAGGATGATCCCTTCGAAATCATGACTCGTGGCCTTCGTAAAATCTTGGGCGATCTCATACAATTCTCTTGGCGTTGGCCCAAGGTGCGCCACCAGGCTTGGGTATCTCAGAAGCTCTGTTGGATTGGGATTGATGCCAACATCAAGCAACTGGGTTTTCCCCTGCTCCCCGCGAGCTGAGATCTTGTCGTCCCACTTGGGCGATACTATTCCAATAGTCACACCAAGCTTCTTCACTGCTTTTTCAGGTGGTGTGAACTGGAAATTGTAAACCGCTTTTGGCGGAGGCGGTTCTTGTTCGGCTACGGGGCTTGTCGCACAACCTCCTATAAAACAACACAACGTTAAAACCAGGAACACTGCAAAAATGTGTTTCATCGTAAAACCTCCTTATGAATGTATTTGTGAAACAGCTGGGGTCAGGTCTTGTATTTGATCATTTTTTATATTCCACAACGATCTGTTGTATCGAAAATCGATCATTCTTAGTAAATGATCAAATACAAGACCTGACCCCATTCTTACCTCTTGTACCACCCTTGGCTTCCGTTTCCTTTTTTGCCGTTCAACCTTTTTTCCCGCCCTTTCTTCCCGGTCTTATTTCCGCTTTCTTCCCGGACCTTCATACTCGTCCTTTTCTCCCTCCAATCGCGCACGTACTCGTAACGGTCCGCGAAGTACTTCGGGTTCTTCCTGCACCACTTGAACTGGGCAAGTCTCTTTCGCTCTTTCTGACACTCTTTCCGAGAACAGGCCTTCTGCCTGTCTCCCACCCTTGGATCTGGAACGAAAAACCGGCCGCAGAACAAACATTTTTTTGGCTTGGTTTCCCCCACAAAACCCCCTTTTATGCGGTATTACGAAGCACGGACGATCATCTGCGCGCGCGTTGTTGCCGTGATCCTTTCATGTTGTGCGATGCCATGGTGTGCGCGGATCAAGCAGGTGCAATATTTTATAAAGGATTGCTCCGTGCCGATATCGCGTCTTGTATCATCCGCCGTGGCCCGCTTCTCGCAACCGCCTTGAATACCTCCATTCTCTCTGGCATTCTTGACTTTTTCTTCGCACCTGTTCATATGTCCACTGCTTTAAAAAGATTCTTTGTATTTGTTTTCTTCCTTTTTCTCGTCTTGAATACCCATATCCTGATATCAGAATAAACTGCCGTAGGTTACATATAGGTTACAGATTCATCTTTTTTTGCCAACTTACCGATTGACAACCGCCGCGCCCATCCCATACAATTGACTTGTCTTTAAAAAAACCGGAACATGCGCGACCACAAGATAAAGACCACCCCGCCGAGGCTCCGGCTGGCCGTTGACCGCCGGCGTCTCTTCGACCTCATCGACAGGACGGGCGACTGCCCGGTCACCTGGGTCTCCTCCCCTGCCGGTTCGGGCAAGACCACCCTCGTTGCCAGCTACGTGCAGTCCCGGGGCATCCCCGTCCTCTGGTACCGGATAGACGAGGACGACAGCGATCCCGCGACCTTCTTCTACTACATGAGGGAGGCGGCGCGGAGCCTGAGGAAGGGGAGGACGAGGCCCCTTCCCCTTCTGAGCCCCGAGCTGCGCCCCGGCATCAGCGCCTTCACCCGCCACTACTTCTCGTCCCTCTTCGGCAGGATGCCCCGGCCCTCTGCCATCGTCTTCGACAACTGCCAGGACGTCCCCGGGACCTCCGTGTTCCACGAGGTCATAGCGAACGGGCTCATGACCGTCCCCGAGGGGGTGCGCGTCTTCATGGTGAGCAGGGAAGAGCCCCCGGCGCCCTATGTCTCGCTCAGGGCCCGGAGCATGCTCGGCGGCATCGGCTGGGACGACGTCCGCTTCACCCTGGACGAGTCGAGGGAGATGATCGGCATGCGCGCACATTCCCCGGTCCCCGAGGAGGTCGTCGGGCGGATCCACGGCAGCACCCGGGGATGGGCGGCCGGTGTCATCCTCATGCTCGACAGGAGGGGCGTCCCGTCTTCCGCGCCTGATCCTGCAGGCCAGGGGCCCGTCTTCGACTATCTCGCCATAGAGGTCTTCCGCAGGTTCGATGAACGGGTGCAGGACTTCCTCCTCGTCACCTCCCTGCTTTCCTCTATCTCCCCCGGGATCGCCTCGTCCCTCACCGGCACACAGGAGGGGGCCTCCATACTGGCCCACCTGGACCGCAACAGCTTCTTCACCGAGCGCTACGGCGCGGAGTACCGCTACCATCCCCTCTTCAGGGAGTTCCTGCTGGCGCTGGCGGCGAAGCGCTACACCCCCGGAGAGCTCGCCTCCCTCACCGTGAAGGCGGGACGCCTGCTCATCGGCTTCGGGCAAACCGAGGAGGGCATCAGGCTCCTCCTTGACGCGGGGGCGCACACGGAGGCCGTCCCCCGCATCCTGGACCATGCCCGCACCCTGATCGGCCTCGGCAGGACAGCCACCCTGGAGGAGTGGGCGCAGAGGCTCCCCGGGGAGCTGAGGGACTCCACCCCCTGGCTCCTGTACTGGCTGGGGATGGGGCGCCTGGTCACGGATCCCGCGCAGACGAGGGACTGCCTGGAGAGGGCCTTCGCCTTGTTCGAGTCCCGGGGGGACCACACGGGCTGCCTGCTCTGCGTTGCGGGCATCATGAACAGCATCCTCCTCGAGTGGGACGACTACACCCGCTTCGACAGGTGGATAGACTGGGTCGACAGGAACGTGGATGTCGCCGCGCCGCTGCCCTCTCCGGAGATGGACGCCCAGATCGCCTCGGCCATGGTGTGCAGCCTCACATACCGGATGCCCTGGCACGAAAATATGGCCGACTGGATCGAGCGGGCGGTGAGGGCGAGCGAGAAGGTCAGTGACCCCGTCGCGAGGTTGATGGCGCGGGGCAATGTTATGGAGTACCATGCCATATTCGGCAATTTTATTGAACTCCATCAGGTAGCCGAGGACCTGAGGAAGATCGCTTTCTCTCCTAACCTGCCGCCGATGGCACACCTTGCCTACATGGTACGCATCGTATATCTCCACGACTGGATGCATGGATCATGGGAGGAAACGATCCGCATGGTAAAAAATGCTATAACCCTGGCAGATGATATGGGTGCTCATTTTCTTCAGGGTGTTATCTGTCTGAGCGGCATCGTGGGCGCCTTCGAACTGGAGAATCTGGAACTGGCGGGCGAGTTCTTCAGGATCATGGAACACCAGGACATCCTGGGCAAGAGAGGGATGAGAGGACGCTTCTGCTCTATGAGGTCGATCTATCACATGCAGAGGGGTGATCTCGCCCTGGCCCGGCAAGACGCCGAAAATGCCGTAAAAGAGGGAATGAAGATCGGCAGTATTATCTACGAGACATATGCCCGGATCAAGCTGACCTACATCCTTTGCCGTACGGGCGAAAAAAAGAGGGTCGCGGAAGAGCTGGAAAAGATCGAAGAGTCCTTCGGGGCCATGGGGCACATCCACCTGCTTTACCTTGCGCGTCTCACCCAGGCGAGCATACACTTCGACGAGGGGAGGACACAGGAAGCACGAAGGACCCTCGAAGAGGCCTTCTCCATAGGGAGGACAAAAAGATACGCGTTCACCTTCTACTCCTACTGGCAGCCCCGCGAGATGGCCCGCCTCTGCGCCGAGGCCCTCGACGCGGGGATAGAGGAGGAGTACGCCCGGGAGCTCATCAGGAGGCACAGGCTCACCCCGGACTTCCCCCGGGAGAGGCTCACGAACTGGCCCTTCCCGGTGCGCATCCGTACCCTGGGGCGCTTCGAGGTGCTCATCGACGAAAGGCCCCTTTCATTCACCGGCAAGGTCCAGAAGAAACCGCTCATGCTCCTCAAGGCCCTCATAAGCACGGGGGGCAGGAAGGTCCGCCAGGAGGAGCTGGAGGACATGCTCTGGCCCGATGCCGATGGCGACGCCGCCCGCATATCCTTCAAGACCACCCTCTCCCGCCTGCGCCGCCTGCTCGGGGACGAGCGTGCCATAGAGGTCAGGGAAGGCAGGGTGAGCCTGAACGAAAACCACGTCTGGCTGGACACCTGGGCCCTCGAGGGCCTGGCGGAACGCGTGTCGGATCTGTGGGAGGCGAGACACACCCGTGACTGGAACGGTGAGGCTTCAGGCCTCATGTCCTCCTTTGCCGGGATATGCGGGGGAGAGTTCCTCGACCACGACGATGACCCCTGGATACACCCCTGCCGGGAGAGGCTCCGCAGAAAGTCCCTGAAGGTGGAGCAGATGCTCTCGGGCATGCTCGGAAAGGAGGGTTGAGGGGGGGCTGCTGGCAGGTGGTTTTTTAATGACATATAATGGTTGACAACCATATTCAGATTTCAATAAAATTGAACTGTATTTTTTGAATTCGGGACTGGTAAGCACATAATCCATCGATCATTTCATCAAGGTTCCGATTTTTGCATTTCAAGAAGCATTTTTTTCTGGTTCGGTAAAAGGGGTCGCCCGCAAATAGGGTTTGAACATACCAGGATCAGGAAGCGCAGTTCATCAGGCAGCCTGCAGCGAAGCCGGTTTGTTCGTGTAATTTCTATGTTTTAAGAACACCGGAAAACCAGATGAACTGCGTCAGACATTCAAATCTTTGAATTGGCAATAAACAAGGGTACGCTGAGTTGGGGAGCGTTTCCGTATTATCTAAATAAAACTAAAAAAAAGGACGCGTTAGGATGAGAATTACTGACATTCTTATTCGAAGTACGCTTTTGCCTGCCTTTATCCTTGCAGCATTGTTATGTACGAACTCCCCGGCTGCCGAGATGCAGCTCTGGGGCAAACCGCTCTCCATTCACGGGTACCTGAGCCAGAGCGTGGGGTTTGGCATAGCAGGCGAACACTTTGATACCCAGGAAAGTTTTCAGTCGGCAATCTTTCAGGGGCTCATCGAAGGAACATATGAACCAAGGCACGATATGCGGATCTTCCTGAGCGGAAGGTTCAACGCGGACTGGGCGTACCAGGCCCTGAAAGACAACACAAACTGGCGGGATAAGGGATTTGATGAATCAAGAGGGAAGCTATATGTGTTTGATGATTTCAAGGATATTCTCAATGAGGCTCACATAACCTGGCGACCCGACCATTTTTATTTCAGATTGGGAAAACAGATCGTGCGATGGGGGGAAACGGACGGGTTCAGGCTCATGGACCAGATCAATCCGCTCGACCAAAGGCGGGGGCTTGCGGATGTTGAATTTGAAACAACCATTCAGCCTACATGGCTTGTAAGGGCGGAATACGGGGTACCGGACCTTCCGGACTGGTGCCAGAGCCTTTCTTTCCAGGTGATATTCAATCCCAACCTCCAGTTCGTTCCCAATGAGAGCATGAAACCGGGCAATGACGTATCGGGTATCTGGTCGCCTTATATAGAGATACCGACGAACAGACCCTATCCCAGGGATTTTGGCTATATGGGATCTGCCGACTCCCGCCTGACCGAACCGGGAGGATCGGACGGTTTTGAATACGCCCTGCGCTTACGGGCTGTTGTTCGAGATACAGTCGTCACCTTGAATTACTATTACGGCAGCGATAAAGATCCGGTAGTACGAACAGCCGGGCTCCCCAGGCCTGAGGTTTCTCCCTATGACGGCAGGACGATCTTCCATCCTAACGTGGAGGGTTACTATCCCATGTTCCGTTTCGTCGGCGGGACACTGACAACGGATATCGATCCCCTGCAGTCAACAGCCCTTGGCGGTGTGGCGCCCTTACTTCGCCTTGAGGGATTCTACGCTTTCAACAAAACATTCACCTGGGACCGCCTTAATGCCTTTGAGCAACATGACGAGATACGCTGGGCGGCCGGTATAGACTGGAAAGTAAAGATACCATTGCTTAATCAATTGTCTTTTTTCACGATCTCACCGCAGTTCTACCATCGCAAAATAATGAATTACCCTGGAGAGGGAATGCTGAGCGGGCCCGGAGGCGAGTCGCTGAGAGAGAACAACTACCAGGCGAGCCTTATGATCAGCACGGGCTATCTGGGCGGAAAACTTCAACCCTCTTTCTTCTGGCTTCGCAACATAAGTGAAAAGGCAAACTTTTTCAGGCTTCAGACGGTATATGACTGGAGCCACCATTGGCGGTACACATTGGGCGTACTCTTTTTTGACGGAGACAAAGCCGGCAAAAGCTACCAAGCGCTAAAACACAAGGACCAGCTTTATCTGACGATAAGTTATCGTTTTTAGAACAAGCATGAAAGGGGTATGATCACAATGAAAACGTTCATCGCGAAAACAGGATCCATTCAACTTCCCGTTCTGGGGCTATGCATTGTACTTCTCTTTTTCCCTGTTCTTTGTTTATCCATGGAATATCCCGATCCCTTGACCTATTTACCTTCGCTGGCAGATATTGACGCGCATAAGAAGATGTTTGATGATCCCCGGCCCTGGCTTACGCATTTTGGGCCAAAGCAGCTCTTGCCCGATAAGATGTACGAGCAGCTCACCTACAACGTGGGAAACATGAAAAAACAATGGTCGGAATTGGTAGGATTCACGGCGCCCGGAGAGGTGGAAAAGATAGCACCGGAGATAAAACCCGGGAAATATACCTGCAAGGACATGGATAAATACCCGGGTCTCAGAAAACTATTCTATAAAGACCTCCTCGAAAGGATCAAGCCCGGGGGTCCTCCTTTCGCCGGCTCCATACCGGAGTTCGAGATCATTCCAACCCGTCAATACTACTGGTCCTTGCCAATTGCAGAGTTGACAAAAAAGAACCTTAACAGGGCAAGGCTTGACGAAAAGGGCTACCTTATCAAGGACACCTGGGACGGGGGATATCCCTTTCCAAGACCGGAAGGAAAATTCAAGGCACAACAGATCATGTACAACGTGGAAAAAAGATACGTGGGCTGGGGTGGGGATTGTTTTTTTCTGGCCAGACTGACCAGTTATGCGAAAAGCCTTCGAATCGATTTCCAGGGCATTTTTAACGTGAAAATGCTGAGATTGACAGGAAGATGCATCCTGGAACCATACGGATACTACGATGAAGGGGCCCGGAAAAGAGAGGAGGTTAAAACCTTCGCACTCACCTACATTTCGCCGCGTGATTTTTCCGGCGGGCTGCAGACAGGGATGACCTATAACGATTCGGAGAAACCGGATGCCCTTATGGTCTACATGCCCTGGACCAGGAAAGTGCGGAAGCTTGCACCGAGGGACACGCAGGACGACCTCTCCGGGCAGGGCAGGATCTATGATGATTGGGAAGGTTTCATGCAGAAGATATCTCCCGTGCGGTACCCCTACCGTTTCGAGCTCATCGAAGAGAGAGAGTACCTCGTTCCCGCCCCTTCGCTTGACGGTGCGGAATATGTCTCTTCGGAAGGTGCGGAGCTCAAGAACATCCGTTTTGAGCGCCGGCCGCTTTATGTGATAAAGATGACACAGCTCGATCCCGGCTATGTGTACGGTTCAAGGATCTTTTACATCGACAAGGAGACATTCCTCTTTTACCACATTGAAAATTACGATAAAAAAGGCCGGCTTTACAGGACCAGGGACACGCAATATGGTTTTTTCCCTGATTCGGGAATGTTCTCATGGACAGGTCCGCACCTGATAAAGGACCATATCAACATGCGGTCAAATGTTGAGTTATCATTTTCTCTGCCCTCGCAGTGGAGGCGCCGGGACGTGAATATCGAAGAGCTGCTTGGGGCAAAGTAGACTGAAGAGTAACAAAGGGAAGGCTGATGAATAAAAAAAATGTTTTCTATTGGGTTTTGTATGATTTTGCCAACTCCGTTTCCTTTGTCGCCTTTTATCTTTATTTTTCCCAGTGGCTCGTGGTGGAACGCGGGTTGTCGGATTTTCGTTTCAATATGATATTTGTCGGCTCCAGCGCGCTCTTGACCCTGACAGCCCCCGTGCTGGGATCAATGGCTGACAGGAGAGGACTCAGACTGACGTATCTCAAGCGGGTCACGGTGATGACCTATATATGTTACCTGGCGGCATCGATCGTGCCTTTTATTGTAAAAACAACATTGTGGCCGGCCGTTCTCTGTTTCCTCATGGTAAATTATTTTTACCTGTTGAGCCTTGTGTTCTATACCCCGCTGCTCAGCGATATCTCGCCGCCCCAGCGCAGGGGATATGTTTCCGGCCTCGGGCAGTTTGGCAACTGGATCGGTCAGGTCGCGGGATTGATCATATGCCTTCCCCTGGTAAAAGGGATGGTGCTCCTGCCGGGGCCTCCCGGCCGCGTACAGGCCTTTCTGCCGGCCACCCTTGCATACATCGCATTGTCCCTGCCAATGATTCTGTTATTCCGTGCACCCGAGCGGCATTTAACAGTAAAAGCGGCGAGAACGACAGGACTCCAGGAGATGCAGGAATTTGCGGAAAACTGCCGGGGATTGCTCAAAGTTCCAGGAATCGTGCTGTTCCTCCTGTCCTACTTTCTTTTCGCTGATGCGCTCCTGACGATAAGCATCAACTTTCCCATATTCCTTCAGCAGGTCTGGTCTTTGCCGGACAGTATCAAGTCATCGATCCTCCTGATGATCCTTGTATGCTCTGCACTGGGGAGCGTGCTCAGCGGGTGGGCGAGCGACCGCCTCGGCCTCAAGCCCACCCTGGTCTTTTTGCTGTTGGGGTTTTGCGTTCTTCTACCCGTGATAGCCATGCAAAGGAATTTTGTGAGCTTCAATATAGCTGTTGCGGTACTTTCGGTTTTTTTTGGTTCTGTCTTCGCGGTGACCCGCGCTTTGTTGACCAGGCTTTGCCCCAACGAAAAACTGAATTTCGCCTCAAGCTTCTACGTGCTTTTCGAGCGTTTCGCGACCTTCATCGGCCCGATGGCGTGGGGTGCCATCGTTTCCGGTATGGCAGATTCCGGGCCTGTGCGTTACCGCTGGGCGTTCGGAGCCATGGCTGTCTTTGTGATGATCAGCGTAGCGCTGGCACTGAAAATACCTAAAAGAAACGAAGAAGGGACCGCAAGGACCGCCCTTGATTATATCAAAGAATAGCTTCATCATTTGTGATCGACATAACCGCATTTCTTCGCGTCATAAAACAAAACACCACCGTCTATTCTTGCCATTCTAAAACCATTCTTCATCTCTTTTAGAAAAGTGATGCATTCACCGGTGCAGTCAGATATACCTATCATTTTATACTGTCCATTTCCCATGTTGAGAAGGACATCCCATGAATGACCACAGCTTCCCGTCCGGCCCTGATCAGTAAAAACAATGTCGGGCTTATTGTCATTATTTATGTCAAGGACTGTCACGCCAATCGTTTTCTCCAATTCTTGATTATAGATATCTCTGACCATCTTCTTGTATTCCTTGATATCTTTATACCCATGCCTGATGACTATCGCCAGTTCTTCGGCGTTCGGCTTTCTCAAGCAGACCGTTTCCTCGCCCGGCTCTGACCCATAAGAAAAGGTTGCAAAAACAAACAACAACGAAAAGATCAACAGGGACATTACGGCAGCAACTCGGCTTGTAAATATCGTTCTCATATCTTCTATCCTTTAATTAATGTATTCAAATCGCTCTTCCTCTTTTCACTGTCTATTGATCAATATTACATTTCAGGCGTTTCAGACCCATCTTGTAGTTCTTCGACTTCAGCGAAAGACCGTTGCTAAAGACTGTCCCCGAAAAGGTTTCCATTGGAAAGCCAGGAAGATCCACGGGTATTGTGAACATTATCTTGTTTCCCTTTCGGTCAGCCTTTACCAATACCGGTTCGGGCATACCCCCTGAAGCCAGTTGTGCAACAACGTGGTAATCATTGGCGCCTGAACTGAGTATGATGACCCTCATTCCCTCGACATCGCCTGTTTCTGAACAAAATCGAAGATCACTGTATATCCCTTCTACGGGATAACTGGCCTGGTTCTTTTTATTCTGAGAAAATGCCGGCACGGTTAAAATAAAACCTGTTGCCGCAAAGAACAGAACAACGAAAAACACAATACGCATGCGCATAATAATTCTCCCCTTGTCTCCCAGCGTTTCAACAATTACTCTTGACATAATTCTAATAAAGGGGTCTGCCCGGGCTTGACGGAATCTCAATAATTAAATTTGGATTCTCATAGCTATGCGACTCGTCATAAAAGATCTTTGTTATTTTTTGTATGTTGAACTGTTGAATTCTGGGTCTTTGTGTGAAAAGAACGATACCCTGCCGGGGTTTTACGGTAAGAACAGTTACACAGGACAAGTTCCGTCCTGAAAAGAGTTTTCTGGCATCCTCAATTGATACGTTGATCTGCATTTGTTCAGGAAAACGTTTATTATACTTGGCATTATTATACCGATCTACGTACGCGTGCTTCCAGCTACTGTTCAAGTGATGTTCTTCGGGAACGCCGCCCAGGGCATAAAGCGTCAAGAGCTTCTTGTCAAAATCATACTGCCGCTTGCTTATTTTGTCGACATAACGGTGACTTTCTTTCGTCATTCTATGTCCTCTGAAGTCCTTTTCGTCTTTGATGCTTGGCGGATTGTATTCGGGAAGCATTTCAGCTTTGTTGCCGTCATGGTGATGATACGAAACGAATGTGAAATAGTTATTCAGATATTTGGTCTTGAATTCATTGTAGTATTTTCTATAGCATTCTTTCAGTTTCGCTTTAATGTGATCTTTCTTGGATTCAATTTCGAATTCATCCGCTGTTTTCAGCAATTCTGCCATTTCTTCAAATCCCTTTATCTTGCTGAACGATAATACATGATAGCTTGAATATCTGCCCAGACTTCCACTTTTTATCTGGGTTACTGTCAATTGGTCTATTTTGCGTTCATCGTAATCTTGCACAAAGAGAAAGGCCGTCCATGGATAATGGCTAAGATAGTCATACCCGGAAAGATCATCGGGTACGACCAGAAGGAACTCCAAAGGAGATGTATTGGTCCCATACTGAATCATATGGGCATTCGTCTGAAACGCTTCTGCCTTTGATAAAATCGAGAACAAAATGACAAGAAAGAACACAAGGACAAATATCTTTAAACGCCTCATTTTCCACTCCTTTTTTAATAAAATATTTTTGGCCTTGGTTCTATCATGACTGCACCGCTATATCGAATAGTCGACGATCAAGAACAATGGCGTAAAACCTATGTGTATAACACGTATCCTTTCGTTGATCCCTCCTGTCCTATTCTGACCTTGTGAACATCCATTCCGCAAAATTTCCGTTAGACCATCGCGTGTTCTCTTTTACAATTCCAATTCCCCGTGCGTGCCATGTGTAGCCCCTGTTTACTTCTTTCCCGTTATCGCGGTCGTAAAGTATTTTCTCGATCTTATGACAATCAAAGCTCCCGCCTGGAGTATTTATAACCTCTTTGCCCTCCACAAAATATTTCATTCTATATGATAAGTTCTTGATTTTGCCATCGACATCATGCCGGACATCATAGCTGCTCTCCCAGGATGCGCCATTGTTCAAAGGAAGCTTAAGCACAGTAACACCGGGATCGTATGTACTTGTCTTTGCTGTCTTGCCCCCAATAGACTTGCTGCCCAGATAGCTGATCGAATTTTGGTCTATTTCAAAATATCTCATCTCTACTAACTCTTTTTTTCCTGGGACCTTCGTTATATATCTCACTTCCATTGCGTTTCTTCCGTGGAAGGTGGAATTCCCCACGACCGTAAAACTCGTTTCTGCTTTCCCTGTCGTGTATCTGCCAACCCTTGTCTTTCCTCTTTGCGGGAAGAAATCCATAGGTGATTCCCCTCCTGTTGCCCCCTGCCCACTTTCCTGTGCCTGCCCCGTTGTTTCTCCGCCTGTCTCCTGCCTCACCTCCGACAGCTTGTCCAGCGATATGTAAAGCTCCTTCTTCTCCCCGCCCTTTAAGGTGTAGGTGGAGGTGTCGTCCTTGTAGCCCTGCTTCGCCTTGGCGAATACCTTGTGCTCCCCTGTGGGAAGGCGGATGGTCTGGGGCTCCGGCTTGTAGGCCTTGCCGTCTATCTCGAGCTTCTCCACCTCGTTGTCCGCGTTGCAGAAGGAGAGGATGACCTCCCCCGTGGTGTAGTGCTTCCAGATGAAGAAGGCGCAGACCGCGAGCAGGACGCACAGGACGGGCGCCCCTATCATGACGGCCTTCTTCCTCATCCTTCCGGCGATGATCCTTTTAGTCGAAGAGAGCTTCTGCCGGTATGACTCGTCCAGGTCCGCCGCCCTTTCATAGAGCAGGCTGGCCCCCTGGTAGTCCTGCCTTGCAAAGGCATTGTCCGCCTCCTTCCCGATGATAGACGCAAGGGCAGAGGACACTTCCGGGTCCTTTGCGTACTCGAGGGAGGCCTTCAGGTATTCCTTCGCCTTTATCGTGTCGCCGGAGGCGAGGGCCTTCTCTCCCATCTTCCCGTACGCCCGCGCTATGAGCTCCTTCTCTTCAGATTTTGCCGATGAAGGGGCATCCGGAGGGAGGGCGTCGAGGGTCTTTGCGGCACGGGCAAGGTCCCCCCTGTCCGCATGGACGAGGGCAAGCTGAGCGCGTGCGGAGGTGTGCCCGGGCTCATCACCGAGGAGCGCCTCAAGGTAGTGCCCTGCCGCGTCAAGGTCGCCCTTCTCCCGGGAGATGGTCCCGGCCTCGAGGAGAGCGTCACTGTCCTTCGGGTCGAGGGAGAGCACCTTCTGCGCGTGGAGGAGGGCCTCGTCGGGCATGCTCCTCTTCCGGTAGAGCCGGGAGATCTCCCTGTGGACCTCCCTGTCCGGCGAGAGAGCGGCAAGGGAGGTGAGCATGGATATGGCGTCGTCCTCCATGCCCCTTGAGAGGTAGAGGTCCGCCATGGCACGGTAGAGCTCGGGGCGCCTGCCGTCCCCGGCGAGGAGCCCGCTGCCCATGGCGATGGCGTCCTCTGTTTTATCCATCCCCTTCAGGGCCAGGAAGAGGCCGGTCTGCGCCTCGGGGTCTGGAGTCGATGAAAGGGCCTTTTCGAAGGAGACCTTCGCCCTCTCGTAGTTCCCGAGGGCCAGGTATGCCTGTCCCGACAGGCGGTGGGCGTCACTTCTAGAGGGGTCCAGGTTCACCGCCTTCTGGTACTGGACCAGGGCCTCCTCGTAATATTTATAGTCGCGGTAGAGGCCGCCGAAGGCGATATAGAGATCGGGGTTCAAAGGGTCCTGCGATATCCTCTTCTCGTGGATGTCGACGGAGGCGGTGAGCTCGGGGGGGAAGGGTCCGCGCCTCTCCGGAGAGGAAGGTTCCTGTGGAACGGGATCGGCAGATGAGACCGGGGGATATGCCTTCAGACTGTAGCCGCACCTGGGGCAAAACTTTTGATTGGCCTTAATAGGGGCGCTGCATCGGGAACAGGTCAGCATAGGTTCTCCTTTGATAGTTTTTTATGGATCAGAGCTCTTTGCCGCATTCAGGGCAAAATACATCTGAATCGCTGAGAACCGCGTCACAGCTCGGGCAGTTACGATTGCTGCTCGCAGGTGAATCAGTTTCTGAGAACTGTTTTGTATTGTCACGGATATCGATAAGCACTTTAAGAATGGCATCCTCTCTATTGAGGATCTTTTTGTAGAGATTTATCGCCTGAATGACAAACTGTAATATCTTGAAAACAAAATAGATGAAAAAACCGATAAAACCAAGAAAAGGCAAAACAACAAAAATGAATAACATAGCAAGTCCGCCGCCTTCACTCATACACTCCCTCCTTTGCTTAAAGTCTGTTCAAATCAAACTTATTCTTTTGCTTCAATCTGAACTCGTAATAATCACCCTTCCCCCTGGCGCCGCAGTAGATCCATATAAAAGGCGCCCCGAGACCGATGGTAAAGAGGCAGATCAGCGACAGAAAGATACCTTTCCCGATCATGCCTTTCGTAAAGTACCAGATGGGCCCCAGAATGAATGCCAGCCAATCCCAGCCCACTCTTTCGTCTTTGGACATCATGCCTCCTTTTTTTCTACTTTGCCACCCCCGCCGCAGTTCCGGAGAAGGTCTTTGCCGCCGTGTTGATCGTCCCCGTGGCGGCGCCACGGAAGGTCGTGGAACCGTTGAAACCTCCGGTCCCGTTCGTGATCGTGGCGTTGAACTTGTTGGTCGTGGTCACATCGAATGTCTTAACGGTAAATGTGGCGTTCAGGCCCCCGCCAGAAATGTTGGCGGCAGTACCAGCCGGCGGGGTTGTACCGGTCCAGCTTCCCATCTGGCCCTGGCCCACCGCCCATATCTTCGCCGGTCCACCGGCGGTGTTGGCAAAAAACTTCATGTTGTTCATGGTGACGTTCATAGTCCCCGTGCCGTAGTTGTTGGAACCGGCAAGGTTCACATTTCCCACCTGCACGCAAGGGATGTTGAGCGCCTGGAGTTTCGATGGTTCGTTGGCCGCCATCCAGAGGAACTTATTCGTCTCTATCCATGACCCCGCACCGACGGCCTGATACGTAAGCGCCACCGGATCATACGTGCCTATGACGTCCCCGATGCTCACCCAGGTCTTCCCTGTGCTTATATCGGCACCGTAACCGGCTTTCGTACCCTCAATCTTATTCCCTGTCCAAGACGTTCCCTTCACCTCTGCGCCTATGATCGTTTTTGTGGCAGCATAATTGTAATCCTCGGAAAGTGACCAGCCCGATGAGGTCGGCCCGGTGTAGCTGCCGCCGCTGACCGAACTCCACACACCCCACTCCTGGCCGGTGATGCCAAGACTCTCCCATTTGCGGTATGCGGGTGACATCGTGCCGGCTCCGCTGAAGTTCCCGCTGGCAAGAATCGGTGTGCCGTTGATGAGGGAAGTGGTGACAACATTTGCCGGATACAAATTTGCCGGAGTGAAACCGATCCCGCCTGAGACCATCTCCACGGGTTTGTTGATCGTGCCGGACGTGGTATGGTTGGGTGCCGTGGCCGTACCTGTGAGGGTCCCGAGGTGGATGCCCGCACTGCCGTTGTCCTTCACATAGATGCTGGCCCATTTCGCCTTCATCGTGTTGTCATCCGCCTTGTAGCCCGTCAGATAACCGGCATATGCATTGGGGGGATCATCATATGTTGTATTTTGACCTGTTGACCCATTGTAGCTGTAGATTTTTTGTCCCCACAAGAAGGAGGAAGGGCTAGTAGGATCATAGGAGCCGGTCATTGTTATAGGTGTCGTGCCCCCGGGGGATGCGGTTCCCGATATTGAGCCGGTAAGGACACTGCTGAACAACTGCATCGATGGATCTATGGTGTAGTTTGAGACCGTGTTTATCCCTTCATGTGTCACATACGCATATTTTCCGGTGGGGTCAACCACAATGGATTGAGGAAAGTTCCCCGTTGTGGCAGTCGTTCCCAACAAGGTCAACATCCCCGTGGTCTGGTTGATGGTATACGTCGACACGGTAGCTGGACTTGGATTACCGTTTGTTACATACGCAGATTTTCCGGTGGGGTCAAAGGCAATATAGTAAGGATTGTTCGTAGCGATTGTTCCCACCGGGGTCAGCGCCCCCGTGGTCTGGTTGATGGTGTAGACGGAAATGGAGTGGGAACCGTAATTCGCGGCGTATGCAAATCTGCCGGTGGGGTCGATGCTGACCGAAAGTGGCCAAATCTCTGTTGCCACCGCTGTGCCCGCAGTCAGCGCCCCCGTGGTCTGGTTGATGGTGTAGACGGAAACAGTCTGGGACGTGATACTTGACACATATGCAAATCTGCCGGTGGGGTCAACGGCAACGGATGAAGGCGCGACTCCCGTGGCCACAGCCGTCCCAGCAGTCAGCGCCCCCGTGGTCTGGTTGATGGTGTAGACGGAGATGCTGTTAGAACCATAATTTGCGGCATATACAAATTTTCCTATGGGGTCGACAGCGACATGATGCGGGTTGCTTCCTGTAGCCACAGCCGTCCCAGCAGTCAGCGCCCCCGTGGTCTGGTTGATGGTGTAGACGGAGATGGAGTTGGAGCTGTTATTTGCAGCATATGCGAATCTGCCGGTGGGGTCAACGGCAACGCCCTGGGGATAAATTCCTGTAGCCACAGCCGTCCCAGCAGTCAGCGCCCCCGTGGTCTGGTTGATGGTGTAGACGGAGACAGTATTACTACTGCCGTTTGACACATATGCGAATCTGCCGGTGGGGTCAACGGCAACGTATTGAGGGCTACTCCCTGTCGCCGAGGTTCCGGCTCCTGTCAAAAGCCCTGTTGTCTGGACACCATACCCGGATGCATCAACATTGCTTCCAAATTTGAATGATGGTGCTGTGGGGCTGTTTCCGGTGGTGCTATTCGCCGTAGAGTTGTTCCCTGTATTAAGGGATGCGGTATTTCCTGATGGGGGAAGATTCGGCGGGATATAGGGTATGGATGGTTGCTGAACAGGATCGTCACCCCAGCTTCCTCCGCCCCCGCCCCCGACGTCTCCGTTGGTATAATAACCACTGCCCAATTCAGATCCAAATTCAGAATACTTTTCGTTGCCGAGAATCGTGGATTGTGTTGTTTTGGCTGTTGAAGTATTGGGAGGTATCAAATTGAAAGATAATACTGACGGCTCCACCACGTCCTGAAAAGAACCTATAGATAGTATTTTGGTTAGTACCTCAGATAATAGAACGTACTCCCCATCTTTCTTAAACTTAGCTTCAGTTTCGTAGTACTGGGCATGCGGATGTACTCCTTCGACCCGTGTTGATCCCGGGATGGGCATAACAGATTCCGGGGTCGAAATGCTGGTGCCTGTATATTTTATTATCACTTCGTCAATCTGTATATTTTTTACACCGGAGACATTGATTACCCCTGAAACATAGTCCCCTGCGGAATGAACATTTGTCCAACCCTTAACATTCTCGAGAGGTGCAAGCTTGCTTGGTAATTTCAGGTCGCCTATCCTTGCTAGATCTTTAACGATATCCATTGTTTCACCATAGTTGCTCGCACTTGTGTTTACGTTTTCTCCGAGAGGAGAACCCATAGTAATGAGAGAGTCGATTTTGATATGTTTTGTTTCATCATTACTCTGCAATTCATTTAATGCTATATACGCAATTACCGTCCCATAGCTATGGGATACTATGTTTATGGGTTCATTATATTTTGCCAATTCAACAATCTCTTCTTTTAACATATTCGTTGCAATCCGAGCATCATAGGTCCCGGGATAAATATTACCTGACCAAGGTATGTCCTTTTTTTCCCCTTCGATCTTGTCTGCCAAAGCACTGTTAATTAAATACGAAGTATCACGTCCCAGTAAATTGCCAGAAAAAGTATTCATACGATCCATACCGTCAATGAATATTGTTACTGCATTTGCGGTGACCGGAATGGAGGCGCAACATATAAGTAGAAAGTTTAATATACTGCAAACTAAACGATTCATTTAACAGTTCTCTCCTTGAAACATCGAGTTGATATTTACCCTCCGAACTGACGTATGATGATTTTCATTCACAGCTATCAAAACCTGTACTCAACCCCAACAGACGCAATGTGCCTGTCATAGTCATACGTGCTGATATTGCAGTGGTCGCGTATGTAGGAATACTGGGCATTCACGTCAAAGTTCTTTGTGATCTGGTATATGAACGTTACAGCATTGGTGTAGACCTCATCGCGGCGCCTCATATTGAACACGGTATTCTCGTGTTTATAGTCGACGAACGATGCCTCGGAGCTGTACTGGAGCTTGAGCTTCTCGAGAAGCGGATAGACAAAGCTTAAACCGAACTTGTTCTCATCGTATGACCAGTTCCAGCCGTCGGTGCTCATATCAGTATAGGTGTACCGCAGGGCAAGAAGGGCCGCCCCGCCCTTGAAGAAGAAGGTCCATCCCACCGAACCGCTGTTGGAATAGCCGTCCCGGTCCTCGTCGGGGTCCTGGGGCCAATCATTCTCGGTGGTGGTGTAATACTTGTTCTGCATGAACCCGTAGGTGAGATCGATGATGTTCCTGTCGTTCACCATGAAGCGGACGGTGGGAGAGGCGCCACCGCTTAAGAGATAGCGGGTATCGGACCACCAGTTGCGGCTGTTGAGGAAGTCCGTGCCCACCTCCCTCTGCAGGTTCACGTAGCGCCCGATAAGCGGGAGAGTAAAGGAGACCCTTCCCGCCGAGTAGCCAGGAGTGACCGAGAATGACTGCTGGGCGATATTGTAGTCGTCCCTGCGGAAGTAGCGGTCCGCGTACATGCCGTACTGGAGCGAGAGGCTGTAGGGGGATCTGAACGAGAAGGGGGCAATGTACATGGCGTTGAGCGTCATGTTCATGGCCGTGTCTTCCTTGCCGGAGACGGCGTAGGAAAGATTCTGGTTGTCAAATATGGTCCCTGATACCGGCTGCGCGTTCACGTTGGAATCGTACTTGTAAACAAGGCCGATACTGAAGCGAAATGGCCGTTCGGCGTCGAGTCTGTCGGTGATCGTCCGCTCGTAGTCCTTTGCGTATGACGCCAGGTTGCTCGTGGGGTCCAGAGTGATGAGGTCTTTGAAGCGCCGCCTGGATTCCTCGAGCTTCCCGAGCTTCGCATAGACGAGAGCGATCTGGAAATCTGCTGCCTGCACCATGGTGGGATCATACTTTTTTGCACTCTCAAGGGCCGCTATGGCCTCATTCATCCTGTTCTCCTTGAGGAGAACGATCCCCTTGAAGAATTGGATCTTGCCTGGATAGATGTTGTCACGCTCCCCAACCTCTATCCACTTTTTTGTTTCCGCTATATTACCCGCCACATAGAGGGCATCGATCAGCTCAGGGAGAGCCTCTTTGATGAGGGGCGTGAGGGTCACGGCATCGCGGAGGTTCGGGATCGCCTCCTTGAGGTTCTTGAGTGCCTTACAGGTAATACCGAGCAGGTAGGCGGCACTGCTCGATGAGGGATCGAGCCTGCGGGCCTCCTTAAACTCCTTGAGGGCCCATTCGTAGTTCCTTTCCTTGATGTAACGAAGGCCTTTTTCGAGGGGTGCCTGGGCAAACAGGGGAAAAGCGAAGGAAAAAATGGATATACCAATCAGGAGCGCAAATATAACCTTTCTACACAGACCTCCACCCACGATGTCCTACAAACCCCCACAGATTCAATAAGTTGTATATATTGTTAAGCAGTTACCATTTGTTAACTTTTCCATACTTACATTGCGTTACCGATACAGTCAAGGGTAATATGTCCTCATCTTTCTTGATTTTTCATGGTTATATTATGGGTATGTTTCACCATACTTTTTCTTGAATCACGAATTGGCAATCAATTTTTCGTTATATTTTTTTATTGCAATGATCGCCCAGATGACACTTATGATGTGCACCGGTATAAAGAGGATCAAACCTAAACCCAATGTGAAGACCGCAATGATGATTACGATGATCTGGACAATAGACATAACGATACCGCCAGGTATTGTTGAATAAAGAAGACCCAAGCCGCCGAAAAAGATCGTCAATGCTATTGCAACCCCCAGACTTTTTGCCTGAATCATGATCGCCGCCGCGCTTTTGTCCATAACCCCTCCTTCTTTTTTATTTAATTACCATTCCTGAGGTTACATATAGGTTACAGATTCATCTTTTTTTGCCAACTTACCGATTGACAACCGCCGCGCCCATCCCATACAATTGACTTGTCTTTAAAAAAACCGGAACATGCGCGACCACAAGATAAAGACCACCCCGCCGAGGCTCCGGCTGGCCGTTGACCGCCGGCGTCTCTTCGACCTCATCGACAGGACGGGCGACTGCCCGGTCACCTGGGTCTCCTCCCCTGCCGGTTCGGGCAAGACCACCCTCGTTGCCAGCTACGTGCAGTCCCGGGGCATCCCCGTCCTCTGGTACCGGATAGACGAGGACGACAGCGATCCCGCGACCTTCTTCTACTACATGAGGGAGGCGGCGCGGAGCCTGAGGAAGGGGAGGACGAGGCCCCTTCCCCTTCTGAGCCCCGAGCTGCGCCCCGGCATCAGCGCCTTCACCCGCCACTACTTCTCGTCCCTCTTCGGCAGGATGCCCCGGCCCTCTGCCATCGTCTTCGACAACTGCCAGGACGTCCCCGGGACCTCCGTGTTCCACGAGGTCATAGCGAACGGGCTCATGACCGTCCCCGAGGGGGTGCGCGTCTTCATGGTGAGCAGGGAAGAGCCCCCGGCGCCCTATGTCTCGCTCAGGGCCCGGAGCATGCTCGGCGGCATCGGCTGGGACGACGTCCGCTTCACCCTGGACGAGTCGAGGGAGATGATCGGCATGCGCGCACATTCCCCGGTCCCCGAGGAGGTCGTCGGGCGGATCCACGGCAGCACCCGGGGATGGGCGGCCGGTGTCATCCTCATGCTCGACAGGAGGGGCGTCCCGTCTTCCGCGCCTGATCCTGCAGGCCAGGGGCCCGTCTTCGACTATCTCGCCATAGAGGTCTTCCGCAGGTTCGATGAACGGGTGCAGGACTTCCTCCTCGTCACCTCCCTGCTTTCCTCTATCTCCCCCGGGATCGCCTCGTCCCTCACCGGCACACAGGAGGGGGCCTCCATACTGGCCCACCTGGACCGCAACAGCTTCTTCACCGAGCGCTACGGCGCGGAGTACCGCTACCATCCCCTCTTCAGGGAGTTCCTGCTGGCGCTGGCGGCGAAGCGCTACACCCCCGGAGAGCTCGCCTCCCTCACCGTGAAGGCGGGACGCCTGCTCATCGGCTTCGGGCAAACCGAGGAGGGCATCAGGCTCCTCCTTGACGCGGGGGCGCACACGGAGGCCGTCCCCCGCATCCTGGACCATGCCCGCACCCTGATCGGCCTCGGCAGGACAGCCACCCTGGAGGAGTGGGCGCAGAGGCTCCCCGGGGAGCTGAGGGACTCCACCCCCTGGCTCCTGTACTGGCTGGGGATGGGGCGCCTGGTCACGGATCCCGCGCAGACGAGGGACTGCCTGGAGAGGGCCTTCGCCTTGTTCGAGTCCCGGGGGGACCACACGGGCTGCCTGCTCTGCGTTGCGGGCATCATGAACAGCATCCTCCTCGAGTGGGACGACTACACCCGCTTCGACAGGTGGATAGACTGGGTCGACAGGAACGTGGATGTCGCCGCGCCGCTGCCCTCTCCGGAGATGGACGCCCAGATCGCCTCGGCCATGGTGTGCGGTATCACCTGGAGGCAACCCTGGCACACAAACATATCCGCCTGGATCGAGCGGGCGGTGAGGGCGAGTGAGAAGGTCAGTGACCCCGTTTCGAGGTTGATGGCTGCAGGTCACGTAACTGAGCATTATACAATGTTCGGGGATTACCAAAAGCTCCACAGACTTGCGCACGAATTGAGAGAGATTGCCCTCTCCTCACAGCAGGTAGCATCTCCGATGATCTATCTGGCCTATATTATCAGGGTTGTTGAGCTCCATGACTGGATGCACGGCTCATGGGAACAGACCCTTAACCTCACAGAAAGTGCGATCAAAATAGCTGAAGATATTGGGGCGCAAATGCATTTAGGGATTATGTACGGATATGGAATTATCGCGTCTTATGAACTGGGAGATCTCAGGCTTGCAGAAACGTTCTTGAAAAAAATGGAATCAGCAACTGTTAAAGGAAGGGCCGGGATTGTCGCGCGATATTATTCAAAAAAGGTTTTTTATAGCTTAGGTAAAGGTGAATACACTTCCGCACTGAATGATGCAAACATTGCATTGAAAGCCGCGTTGCAGATGGGGGCTTATTTCGGTGAAATATATTGCAGACTTTCTTTGGTGTATGCATTACGCTATTGTGGCAAAAATAATGAAGCCTTTGAAGAGCTTCGAAATGTTATCGAAATGCTCGCTCGACTCAATCCTACCCACACCCTTTACCTTGCACGCCTCACCCAGGCGAGCATACACTTCGACAAGGATGACAAAAAAGGGGCTCTACGGGCTCTGGAACAGGCATTCCGTTTGGGCAGCGATAAAAAATACGCATTCACTTTCTACTGGTACTGGCAGCCCCGCGAGATGGCCCGCCTCTGCGCCGAGGCCCTCGACGCGGGGATAGAGGAGGAGTACGCCCGGGAGCTCATCAGGAGGCACAGGCTCACCCCGGACTTCCCCCGGGAGAGGCTC
>JAKLET010000001.1 GCA_022711595.1 Deltaproteobacteria bacterium | reverse complement strand
CTGGCGATCCGGGACGCGGCGCTCAAGAACGGAATGAAGGACCTCAAGGAATACTGCCTCATTCTTCTTGAGGAGGGGCTTACCACCATCGACGAAGTCCTGCGAACGGTCATCGTTCAAAATTGATCAGAACATCCCTGGTAAAATCTAAGATCCTGTCGTCTTTATTGCGGACGATCCTTGCGCTGCTCATCCTGCTGCTTGTCTTTCTCATTTTTTATGCCTATCAGCAAGGGGCGTGGAAAGAGATATTTGCCTATTACCGTTTCTTTTTAGACTACAAAAAGCTCCGTATCTTCATACTGTCTTTCGGTCCCTATGCAGCGATCGTATTTATGGCGATCCAGGCGCTTCAGGTTGTGTTTGCACCCGTACCCGGCGAGATCACCGGTTTTGTGGGAGGCCTCCTTTTCGGGAACGTGCGGGGAACGATATTCTCAACCATAGGGCTGACCATCGGTTCTCTCGGCGCATTCGCGATATCAAGGATGTTGGGCATCCGGTTCGTCGAGAAGGTGGTCAAGAAAGATTACATCGACAGGTTCAATTATTTTGTCACGCACAAAGGGCTCAATATATCTTTCATCCTTTTTCTCATCCCTGGTTTTCCCAAGGACTCACTGTGTTATTTGCTCGGGCTCACACGCATCAGGGTTGCGGATTTCATTCTCATGAATATCTTCGGCAGACTGCCGGGAACACTGATGCTGACCATGCAAGGCACTGCGCTGAACGATAAACAGTATCGCGCTTTTTTTATCCTTCTTTTTATCAGCATCGTTCTGACCTTTGTTCTGTATCTTGCAAGAAACATCCTGATAAGAACATTCATGTACATCGTTCAAAAGGTTTTCAATATTTTTCGACGAAAATAAATTTTAAATTAATTTATATTTTTCACATTCTTTTCTTGACAGAACGTTTTATTTATATAGAATAAAAAATAAATAGTTTAGCATCACAAAAAACTAAAAGGGGGAACCAATGGCGACAAAGTGTTCAACAAAAAAAAGTAAGGCAGCGACGGTTGCGAAGGTAGAAACAAAGAAGACTGTGAAGGCGAAACCTGCAGTAAAGAAAGCGGCACCGGCGAAGAAAGCGGCACCGGCAAAAAAACCTGCAGTAAAGAAAGCGGCACCGGCAAAAAAACCTGCAGTAAAGAAAGCGGCACCGGCAGCAGCAAAAGCGAAACCTGCAGTAAAGAAAGCGGCACCGGCAAAAAAACCTGCAGTAAAGAAAGCGGCACCGGCGAAGAAAGCGGCACCGGCGAAGAAAGCTCCTGCAAAAAAATAAGGGGTGTTGTATGGCAACAAAAGCCGCGAAGAGTGTAAAAAAACCTGTCGTAAAAAAAACTGTGGTAGCGAAAAAACCTGCAGTAAAGAAAGCGGCAGCAGCAAAAGCGAAACCTGCCGCGGCAGCGAAAAAACCTGTAACCGCGAAAGGCGTCAATAAAAAAGGAACGAAATACACCTGCAGTGTTTGCGGAATGGTCGTTGCCATTGACACGGTATGTAATTGCGTTGGAGTATGCGATCTCATCTGTTGTGAAAAACCGATGAAGGTGGCAGGGAAGTAAGAAAGAATTAAAAAGTATTATCCGATCACGAAACGTCATGTGAGGAGATGCAAAAGGTGTTTTCCCCCTTTTGAGAGATCCTTTACTTCGCATGGTGATTATTCTTATCCTTGCTGCCCGGTTTGGTTTAACTAAAGCCGGGGGGCATTTCCTCTTTACAAAGATATCCATCAGTCAATGAATGGACGCGTCAGGCATCCGGTCACGCAAGGACCGGATTCTCTTTAAATGCCGGCCCGCCCGGCGGCGCGCAGGCCATGCATTATGCAGGATCATGCAATGTTTTTTCGGAGAGTGCGGAAACATTCTTGCCGGCTGAATCTGCGGAGATATCTTCCTTGATGCACTTCTCGATCTCGAGGACCAGTTCACGCATTTTCTTCGTGATGGATTCCCGGTAAACATGTACCATGTCGAGAGTGTCTTTCCCCCACATGTGCACCTTGACAAACCTGATGAGGGCGTCGGTGTATTCGGAAATGACCTGCAGTTGAACCTCGATGAGCCCGGGGTTTGAATAATACCCGATCGTCCTGTGGTAGATATCACAGATCCGCGCACATTCATGTTCCCAGAGTTTGCTTTTCGTTTCAAGGCCGACGATCTCATTGCCCATGGACTCTATCTTGTTTTGAAGTTTATCGATCCGGGTGATTTTTTCTTTTATGATGCCCTCCCTGTAAGTGCGTTCATTTTCAAGATGACGTATCGTGCGCGTGTATTCTTTTCGGACCTCTTCCCTGATCGCCGCCTTTGTCTTTTCGTAATGTGCGAATACCTCGAGCGCCCTTTCCCTGATCTTCTCCAGTTCTTCCTTCATTGCCTTGATGTCCTGGTCACACCTGCCTTCGGGATGGTCTTGATATCTCATCGGGGTTTTCTTCAAATATGGATCATTCTCGTACACGGGAGAGGACCGCCGTGTCCGTCGGGCCCGTTCGTATCCTCTTCCGCATTTGTGTGATTACCGGAATAGAAGGGCGGAGCATCGCCCTGAGATGTTGCACATGCAGTGGAACCAGCGGAGTTGATAATATCTGCAAGATAGCACAACCTTGATCTGACAACATAGGTATGACCAGCGGATTGAATGACCTTTTTTCTGGACAGGAAATCCTGGTAGCTTATTGAATAAAGAAGACGGTCGTTTCCATTATAGACCTCAACGAATTTGTCGGAATAACCGATGGCCCGTTGAAATATATTCCTTATCGACCATTCGAGATAAGTAGAAAATCTCATTTCTACATGCGGTGCGTGATCGTATTTTGCGAGGGCCTGAAATATCCCGAGCAGTGCTGTTTGCTGCAGGTCGTCATCATCAAAGACGGGACTCAGAGCGCGGTATTTTTTTACGATTGCCATGATCCTTGGTTTGTAGAAATCGTAAAAACGAAGAAGGACCTTTTCACTCAGGTTGCCTGAGGGCGCTTTCGGGGACCTGGACCATTCGCGGTACAGTTCGTTGATCTTTTCATGGTCATCGTACTTGCTTTTTTTTGCAGGTATTCCGGACTTGACCGTGCGGGCGATAGAAACAGGGCTTATGCCGAGCCTTATCGGAACTTTGTTGAAACTGATCTCCGGGTGACGGTGTCCGTCTTTTGTAATATACTGGTTGTCTGACATACCCGTTATGTCCGGCGCCCAATTGCGAACAGCATAGCGCGCCGGTACGTTTGTCCATCGCTCTCAAAAAAATATGATCATTGCAGCGTTGCCTTTGAGCCGCCCCCGACTCCCGGATAACATAACTACCCGTTGTGAATGTTGTCAATACAATCAATACAATAATATGCGAATCGTCCCTTTTGGTATTTGAATGGTTACTTATTTCCTGGATGATCCTGGTTATGATGTTCGTTGAAGAGATGAGGGACGGAAAATACGTTTATCCTGGCCCGTTAATCCACCAGGCCAACCCCTGTGTTGCGGATAGTTATTTCGATGAGGATCGACTTTGTATCGGTCTTGGCAGGAATGCCGTTTTTATCCACGGTGCCGGTCTTTTTCAGCCTGTTCAGAAGCTCGTCGATATTCTTTGTATCGACCATGCCTGAGATGACCGTTTCACCGCTGTACCATTTTTTCTCGATCCCTTTACCTCCAACGGAAAACAGTATTGTCTGCACTTCGCCGGCCGCTTCCGAAGGCCTGTCGGTGAGCACAAAGATCCTATTGCGTGGTTCCTTTGATTCCGCGGGCTGTGCCGGCCGCGCAGCAGGCGCCATTGTCTTCTCCTTTTTCACCATCGTGTCCGCTGCGCTCCTTTCCGGTCTCATTTTCGCAGCAGAGTGGGGCCCCGCTTTCAGCACGGGTGGGGCCTCTTTCATATAATCATCGCCGCCGCCGGTCTTTGTGCCGTACGTTTCCATCCGCCCGGCAAGACCGGGAGAGCTATCTTTGCCGGAGAGGACAGGCGGAGTATCCTGCTGCGCTGCAAGGGATTTTTGAGGCGATGATTGCGTCTGTTCGCTTTTCTCCCGACTTTCAACGGCAGAAACCTTTCTTTCCTGTGCAGCCTTTTTACCGATCTGACGGTCAAGGGTTTTCTCGGGGGGAGCTTTCGAAACGGAGTGCTGCTGCGCAGCACTGCCGGCATCAACGGGCACCTGCCCGGAAAGCTGCGCTTCCGGCAGGGGGCGCTGAACGCTTTTGATGTCGGGTATAGTGGATTGGTAGATGAGGACGGAAAGGACAACCACGCAAGCCGCGGCAAGAGCTTCAACTGGAATTTTTATATGGAGAGGGAAAAAGAGCTTCCGGAAAAAACTTTTTTTTGCTTCACTTTCTTCGTGAATACGGGACATGACCTTTGCGGCGAGCCATGGCGGCGGCTCGATCTCGTCGAGGCTTCCGATTATCTGCCTTGTTTTTTTCAGTCCTTCAAGCGCCCTTGCGCAATCCGGGCAATCCCGGAGATGTTCTTCCACGAGGTCCTTTTCTTTCCCGGAGAGCAATCCTTCGAGATAGGCATTTAATTTCAGCTCCATATCAACACATTTTTTCATTGATCACCGAGTACCTTTAAAAGGTCTTCCTTCAGGGCGCCGCGCGCCCTTGAAAGCCTCGATTTCACAGTGCCGTCAGGTATCTTGAGCATCAGGGAGATCTCTTCGTACGAGAAACCCTGTATGTCCCTGAGCACCAGGACTTCCCGATGTTCCTCGTCAAGGTTGCCTATGCACGCCTGGACCTTTTCCTGGACCTCTTTTTGCATCATCATGTCGACAGCGGAGATGTCCTGCGACGGGGACCTGGCCGCAATGCCCCCCCTGTTTTCTTCGGGCGGGTCATCCAGGCTTGCAACTTCATGGAACGCCTTGCTCCTGGTGTGTCTTATGCGGTTCCGGGCGTGATTGACAACGATGCCGAAAAGCCATGTCGAGAACTTTGCCTCACCGCGAAATTTTTTTATGGTCTTGTAGGCGGAAAGGAAGGCCTCCTGTACGATGTCGCAGGCATCTTCGTAGTCTCCCGTCATGCGGTATGCGATATTGAGCATCTTCTTCTGGTGCCTCCTTACGAGTACCTCGAATGCGTCAGCGTCGCCTTTCTGGCACAGTGTCACATATTCATGGTCCTCATCCGCTCCTTCACGGCGCAGCTCTTTTGTATAAGACAATGGTGCCGACGGATTTGTTCCCTCTGTGCCTTTCGCCATATAATCCCGTGTCATGCGTTCAATGTTATTCACACCGCAACTATCAGATAAAAAAAGATTTTTGATGTTTTACAGCACTATGGGGGAAGATTGCAAAGGAAAAATGATCTTCCGCGGTCCCTTGAATGGACAACCCTTAAGGGATCAGGTTTTTGACCGATGATACTATTACCGGAACGTATTTATTGCCGGGGAATAAAAAATGGCAAGGGATATGTGATAAACGACTTTGCGAAAAAACTTGAAGCGGTGATAAGCTTTCTCCCGCCCATACCGATGATCATTATCGAGCTTCTAAAGGCGCTCGATGATGAGAACTCGGACATGAACAGCATTGCCCGGATCATTGCCAGGGACCCGTCGATGAGCATGAACGTCCTCAAGGTTGCCAACTCGGCGTTCTATCGCCTGCCCAACAAGGTTGCCACCGTTGATTACGCAGTAAAAATGCTCGGCGTGAAAGAGATAACGATGATCTGTGTCTCTTGCGGCGCCTACCAGGCGTTGAAACCGCCCCGCGGCGCGGAAACGTTCAGCCTGGATGAGTTCTGGAAACATTCCGTTGCGACGGGGGTCATAGCAAAGAAGATATGCCAGGAACTGTCCGTCGGAGACAAGAACATCATCTATTTCGGAGGCCTTCTTCATGATGTCGGCAAGGTGGTGCTGGACCGTTATGCCCACGACATATACAGGATCGTCGTGCAGGTCACCCATGAGGAATGCCTGCCGATGATCGATGCGGAAAAACGGATCATCGGTGAATCACACGACAACATAGGCGGTCTTATAATGGAGAAATGGAAGTTTCCCTGGCTGCTGGTGGATATTACGAAATACCACCATAATGTCGGGGAGTGCCCCCGGGAGAGCAGGCCCACCGTTGCCGTTTGCGCCCTCGCTGACCAGCTTGCCCGGATAAGGTATTTTGGTTTCGGAGGGGACATGAGCGGCGTCGTTCTCACCGATACGGAAGCGTTCAAGGCGCTTGCTGAAATAGCCCCGGCCATTAAAGACATGGATGTTTTCAAGTTTGTATGCGATCTCGAATCCGTCAATGACGAGATCCTTGAGATGGAAAAGATCCTCAACGGCGGTTAGACCCCGCTTTATTACATCTGTTTTTGCAGGGAAAGCAGGTGAAAAACTCAAAAGCGCGTGTTATAATCCATTCACATTACAGACAAGCGAGGGGCAAAATGACAATCAGGAAGAGTGGAATAAAGAAAATATTGTTGTTTTCGGGTTTCTTTTTCGCGGCGGCCGCGCTTTCCGTGCTGTGTGCCTGCAATGTCGCCTATCTGGAAAAGTTCGGCGAGTTCGATGCTTCCCAGGGCAATTATGAAGAAGCGCTGAAGGATTACGACAAGGCCATCAGGTATAATCCGAAAGATCCTGTTGCTTATGCGGGGAGGGGCTATGTTTATCAGAAGATGGGCAATCACGAAAAGGCCATAGCCGACTATACCAGGGCCATCGAGCTTGATCCCGCGGACGACGAGCTTTATCTGATAAGGGGGCTCGCGTATTTCCTCAAAGGCGATAACGACCGCGCCATCACGGATTATTCAAAGGCCATCGAGGTAGACCCGTCCAATTCCGATGCCTATCTCAACCGTGCCCAGTCATATGAGCTGAAGGGAAACAAAGAGCAGGCCGTGAAGGACTATCAGGGCGCAGCACGCCTGGGAAACGCCCGTGCACAGGGGATCCTGCAGGGAAGGAGAATCGCCTGGTAAGAAAAGTTTCAACCGTTCCAACCGTTTGAACTGTTCCGGCCGTAAAAGAACGGAGGTCTCTTTTTAGTTTTTCCTGTTTAAACGGTTGGAACGGCCCAAACGCTTTAAACTGCTAAAATTATCGCAATTTTCCCTGATAGATTATTTCGTTATTTTTTTTGGAACTTTTCCATGACTCCTGCTGTCTTACTTTGAGAAAAGCAACACAGACCCAAAGGAGGTTATCGATGAAACGTGTTCCAATTCTTCTCATGGTAATTACCATGATATGTTCTGTATTTTTTTTCCCGGGGTCGTCGTACACACAGAAACCGGAGGACTCCGGTGACAGGACGCTCTCTCCCTATTTCTTCGTGAAGAGCGACGACCCGACCGTTGACCAGCTGCCGCTCAAGTCGACATCTGCAGCTGCCGCCATATCCGGTGTCATCGCCGATGTGAAAGTGACCCAGGTCTATAAGAACGAGGGGAAGAAACCCCTTGAAGCGATCTACATCTTTCCGGCTTCGACACGCGCGGCCGTGTACGGCATGAAGATGGTCATAGGCAAACGCGTCATCGAGGCAAAGATCAAGAAGCGTGAGGAGGCCCGCAAGGATTACGAAGACGCTAAAAAACAGGGCAAAAGTGCATCGCTCCTCGAACAGCAAAGACCGAACGTGTTCCAGATGAACGTCGCCAACATCATGCCCGGTGACGAGATCAAAGTGGAACTGAAATACACGGAGCTCCTTGTTCCCACTGACAGGATATACGAATTTGCCTATCCCACCGTTGTCGGGCCCCGTTATTCCAACAAGACGTCCGATACGGCATCACCCTCCGATAAATGGGTGCAGAACCCTTATCTGCGCCAGGGTGAGAAACCCACCTATACTTTCGACATGACCGTCAACATCAACGCCGGCATGCCCATCAAGGAACTTGCCTCTCCCTCGCACAAGGTCAACGCGGTCTTTGACGGGCCGGCCGTCGCGAAGGTGACCCTCGACAGGTCTGATAGGAACGGAGGGAACAAAGATTACATCCTCCGCTACCGCCTTGCCGGGGACAAGATACAGTCGGGCCTGCTCCTGTTCGAAGGCGAAAAGGAGAACTTTTTCCTCTGTATGCTCCAGCCGCCCAAAAAGGTCAAGACCGCCCAGATACCGGGCAGGGAATATATCTTCGTCGTTGATGTTTCCGGCTCCATGTACGGATTTCCCCTTGATATATCGAAGAAGCTCATGAGGGATCTCATCGGCAAACTGCGCCCGACGGATACTTTCAACGTCCTCCTTTTTTCCGGGGGCTCCAGGCTCATGTCGGAAAGATCGGTGCCGGCGACAAAGGAGAACATCGATAATGCGATCAATGTCATCGATCGCCAGAAGGGAGGCGGCGGCACGGAACTTCTTCCCGCCCTCAACCGTGTCCTCAAGCTCCCCAGACTGGAGAATTATTCCCGGACCGTTGTAGTTGTCACCGATGGATACGTCATGGTCGAGGAAGAGGTTTTCGACCTCATCCGCGCAAACCTCGGCGATGCGAACATGTTTGCCTTTGGTATCGGCAGTTCCGTTAACCGCCACATCATCGAAGGAATGGCCCATGTCGGCATGGGAGAGCCCTTTATCATAACAAAGCCGGTTGATGCCCCCTCGCAGGCCCAGCGTTTCAGAGAGATGATAGAGTCACCCGTCCTGACGAAGGTGAAAATCAGCTTCAAAGGGTTCTCGGCATACGATGTGGAGCCCCCCTCCGTCCCCGATGTTCTTGCCGACCGTCCTGTCATAGTTTTTGGCAAATGGAAAGGAAACCCTAAGGGGACGGTAACGGTGACCGGCACCTCCGGCGCGGGCGCCTTTAAGGAGACGATCAATGTGGCATCGGTGAAACCCGCGAAGGAAAACGCAGCGCTGAAATATCTCTGGGCCCGCCACCGCATTACCCTCCTTTCAGACTACAACAAGCTGCGCTCCAACGACAAGCGCGTGAAAGAAGTGACGGAACTTGGCCTCACATATAACCTGCTCACCGCATACACGTCTTTCGTGGCCGTCGATACGCAGGTGCGCAATACCGGTGACAAACCGACGACGGTCAATCAGCCGCTGCCGCTGCCTGAAGGCGTCTCCGACCATGCCGTGGGAGGCACAATGGCGAAGATGGCAGTTGCCCCGCCTTATCCCTCGAAAACGGGCGGCAGGTGGGCCCCGGCCGTGCAGGCTCCAGAGTATGCCAAGGAAGAGACCGGAAAAAAGGACAGGGAAAATAAATGGGCAGCCGCTGTCACCGCAGGTGATGTGAAGGTGGCCGGCGGGCTTTCAAAACAGAACGTGCTGGAAATCGTAAAGAAGAACATGCACGAGATCGAAAAGTGCTTTGCCGGTGTCACCAGCGCGATGACTTACACCGTAGAGCTCACTGTAAACCCCGACGGCACCGTGAAGGCGGTAAAGGTCGTAACGAAGACACAGCAGAACGGCGGGCTGGTAAAGCGCGTAACCGAGATCATGAAGAAGCTTGTCTTTTCACCCACGGGCGACGGCAAAGAAGCGTACGCCACCATAAATCTCCTCGTTAAACCATAAATCTCCTCGCAACGCGCCCGGGGCCCGATGTTTTTTGTCGGGCCCCGGGCTTTGCAGTAACCAGATCGGGTCTTGCATTTCCCCTCGCCGGCATGCTATTTTGTTCTTGATCATGATAAAAGAATGGGAGCTTCTCGAATCAAAGGTCGATAAGGACTATCAGGTGTTCAGGATACAATCGGAGCTTGCCATATCCCCGAGGACCAAAAAGATCGGTCAGTTCTACACCATAGACACAAGGGACTGGGTCAACGTCATTCCGGTAACGAACGATGGCAGGGTGGTCATGATCAAACAGTATCGCCACGGTTCAAAAGAAGTGACCCTGGAGATACCTGGCGGGCTCGTTGATGAGGAGGACCCCCGTGAAGCCGCCCAGCGCGAGCTCCTTGAAGAGACAGGATATGCAGGGGGAAAAGTGGAGCACCTGGGCAGTGTAAACCCCAATCCTGCCATATTCAACAATCTCTGCCATACCTATCTTATCGAGAACGCCAGAGAAGTGGCCGAAAAAGCGCTTGATCCCAACGAGGACATAGAAGTGGTCCTTGTGCCTGCCGAGGAGATACCCGATATCATGGCGGGCGGGGCGATAACCCATTCCCTCGTTATCGTTGCATTCCACTTCTATATTACAAAAAAGCTTTTTAACCGGTGATGGCGTCTTCCGGTAAAATCCCCGTGATCGGTATTGCCGGCAGGTCGGGCAGCGGCAAGACGACCCTTATCGAACGGCTGATACCTTTGTTGAGGAAAGAACGGCTGCGTATTGCTGTTATCAAACATACTCACCACGATCTCCAGTTCGATGTCCCCGGGAAGGACACGCATCGCCACAAACAGGCAGGCGCTGCGACGGCCATCCTTGTTACCCCCTCGGGAATAGGGATCGTGAAAGACATTGATAATGAACCCTCCCTTGACGATATAATTTTACGCTATGCCGATGACGCCGATATGGTGATCGTAGAGGGATTCAAACACGAAAAAGCGTTGAAGATCGAGGTCTTCACAAAGAAAAAGGGGAGAGAACCCCTTTGCGCCTCCGGCGAGAAGAACTATATTGCCATCGTCACCGACGACAATGTGGACGTTCCCCTGCCGCGCTTTGCGCGTGACGATGTCGATGCGGTGGCCCGATTCATCATCTCCGGTTTCCTGAAAGGGGATGCGCCATGAATGACTTTCCATACCGGCCCAACGGAATACATTTCGATTCCCATTCCCTGAACGTTAAAGCGGTTCAAACTGTTGGAACCTGTCCCCGGGAGTATGCTGATGGCCCTGCATAAAGATGAAGCTATCATCCTTTTAAAGCGCGCCTATGGTGAATCGGACAGGATCATCCACCTTTTCACCCTGGGGGCCGGCAAGGTGGCGGCCATAGCGAAGGGTGCCGGCAAAAGCCAGAAACGGTTCATGAATACCCTGGAACCCTTCAATCACATTCATGTAGAATACTTCGAGAAGCACGGGAGGGGTATGGTGAGGATCGAGAATGCCGATCTGGTTGCAGCGAACGACGGTATCGAAACGAGCATAAGGAAGGCCTGTGCTGCAGCGTTCTTCGCCGAATTCGTTGACAGGCTCACGAAAGAGCGGGAGCCTCATGCGCAATTGTTCCATGCGCTGAAGAGACTCATAGATTCGGTCAGGGGGAACGACCCGACCTATGCCGACGTACTCCATCACCAGCTTGGCATGCTGGAAACTCTCGGGTACCATCCCAATCTGGATTCTTGTGTGTATTGCGGCGCCGACATGATCCGACAGAAGAAGGTCAATTTTTCCGGAGAACGCGGAGGTGTACTTTGCGACGCGTGCGCAAGATCCCTGCCGCACAGGGTGTGCGCGGAGGGGACCATATCCGGCCTCATCTCGGCGCGAACCAGGTGCGGCGGATTCGACAACAGGGCCGTTGAGAGAGAGGCCCAGGAGATCATGGAGAGCTTCATCACCTACCACATAGATGTGGACCTCAGGTCCTATCGGCTTCTCAAAACGACGGTGTTCTGAAGATGGTTTAAATTGCCGCAGCAGCCTTTTGTCTCCCGGGCATTCAAAGGCTACTCATTTCCTGCATCGTCGTACATGCTGTCGGTGTTGATCTCAGACAACGGTCTTGGGCCGCGTTTTATACCCTTTTTTTTCGGCCCCGAACGATATTTGAATTGCTGCTCTTTCTCATCAAAAACAGAAGTGTAAATATATTTCTGCTTATTAAGGTAATTGATCGAGACCCGGCTCGGGCCTGACCTGCCGCTTGTATAATATTCCACTTCTTCGCCGATCAGCATTGTCTGTTTGGCCTTGCCGCTGTACCTGAATCGGAGCACGACCTCATTTCTCATCTCCCCTGTCTTCAGGACGATAATGTTCTTGTCCATGGTGATCTGGGTGGGATAGCCGCCGTACTCTCCGGTCCCGAGATCACCGGAGATCTCATGACTGACAATTTTGCTGTTCCGGTCATAGTAAAAGACCGCCAACTGTACACAGGAAGCGTTTTTTACCAGAAGCACCTTGTCCCTGATACCGTCTCCATTCCAGTCAGTCTCGAATTTACTGATGGCGTTCCCTGATAAGGCCTCTTCCGATCTCGGGAGGACGTCCCTTGTGTAACATTGGCTGGCACTGGTTGACGGCAACATTCCGGACAATAATATGAAGACAGCGACGGAAACGATCACAAACTGCTTGTTCAACGGTTTCCCCTTTTTATCGATTGCCGCATATGGTGATTGATACATGGTATTCTCCCGGGTGCCCGCTTGTCAAGGGCGATGCCGTACCGGTGCTGCGGCTGTTCAATTTATTTCCATTATTTATTACCATCAGCGGCGTGTCCCGAAAGCTTTTCACCCGTCGCCTTGAGGGCCTTGTGGAAATACAAGCCGTTGTTTTGCAGCCCGATGCAGATACTCTTTTTTCTCTAAATTCTCACCAGGATAAAAGCGAAAAACCGGTTGTTGCCCTCACCTTTGCGATTCCCGTTTGCAGAGGGGTATGCCCAATTATTTGAGGAACTGACTTTAGAGGTGTACAATAAGCATAAGCAGGCCATAAATTTGAGTGTTATTATTACAACACGGCAGGTGCCTTCGTCCGCATGTGGCACATGTATCTGAATGGCAGCGCCGCGGCTTTCCGGTGGGGCGATATAAGGCTCTACCAGATACTTTTCACGAATGGTCCGAATAATTCCCTGCCGATGACACGGGAGCATCTCTACCGGTCCTGAAAATAATACCAGGTATTGGACCATGTTCTATATCACGACCGGTTGGCCCGAACCCGATAAACCGGTCAGGTTTCTGAACGTTTTTAACGGGTGCTGCTATAAGCGCGGGATCGGAAGAATCGGTGACGTACCCGAGAAATCAATATGGTCATCTTTTTGTTATTCACACCGTGGAGGACTTGCGTTCAAGTAGTTCAAACCGTCTTTTCAGCCGTTTTCTTCGTGAGGATGATCATATTCTCGTGCGCCTGCGTCTCATACCGTTTCGATCTGGAGAGGTCCTTGAAAAGGTCGTCGTTGGCCCTCTCGAGGATTATCACCATGGTACCCTCCGGCTTGAGATAGGTCATACCCCTCTTGATGTAGGCCTTTGTAACCTCAGGGAGGGGAAAGGCGTCTTCCCAGATGTGGGTGAGGGAAGGCTGGACCAGTATGTGGTCGAATGCCCCGTTGATGAGAAAGGGGAATTCGATCTCAAGGTGAAAGAAGCCGCTTCGCGCTGCAATGCGCTTCGATTCGGAAAACCAGTCCCTGGATGACAGAGATCTCCAGGAATCACTATCGCTGTCAAGCATGGAGAGCGCCTCCTGGATCTTTCTCTCATCCACCGTCTTGCTGAAATATGTGGCCGTTATGAGGTCCATGACATCACAAAGGCGTTCCCTGTAAAGCCTGAGCTTGATCCCCAGCTCTTTCCTGATAACCATGTCTTCTCTGATCTTTTCGGAGAGGGAGAAATATTGCCGGTACATCTGCCCGAGGTCAGCGATGAGGTCCAGAGGGTTCTTTGAGAAAAGGCCGGGCTGGTTCTTTATGTCCACATGCGGCGCGATATCGGCGAGCGACATGCCGATGAGGGGATTGCCGAACTTGTAGTTCGCCCCGTCAGTGCCGTAGCGGTTCTTCATCATATCGTGAAGTATATCGAAGGCGATGTGTGATTTTTCGATGCCGTGGAGGACCTTGTCTATTATGAACCGTTTCAGGGTCTTTTCGTTCTCCCATTCGGAAACAAAGGTGTTCCTGTCCCGGTATGGGAGGATGAAGGAAAAGTAGGTGATGCTGTCGATGAGCTCCGTCGTGATGTTGCCGAAACCCGGCGTCATGTCGAGTATCTTCATGGAGAGAAGATCCTCTTTTGTCATCGCCCCGGTCTTTGACCTTAAGAACGCCCTTTCGAGATCGACGGGAGGAGGCACACCTTTTTTGTTTAAAAGAAAAGAGGAAATATCTGCGAGATTGAAGTCGTCGACGCTGCTCCCGGGCGGGGCCGTCCGTTTTGGGATCCACACCTCGTTCTCCTTGAGGTAATTCTCGGTAACGGTGAACACCTTTTCCTCGAAGAGGTCAGAGAGGCCGCTTATGATCCTGGGGAACACGTCCGTTTTCTTTTTGAAACCTCCTATCGCGTTGCGTATGGATGCCTTCTTCTCCTGGAGGCGTCCGAGGAGGGCCTCACGCTCGCTTTCCTGGAGGTCCGGCAGGGTCTTTGTGAGGCCGCTCAATGAGAATATCTTGCAGAAAAGATGAAGGGCGTTCCTGTCGTTTGTCTGGGCCGCCTCTTCAAGGTCAACGCAGAAGGCCCGTATTTCACAGGCAAAAGGTTTCTTCATGAGCAGCCACTGCTTGCCGTTCGTGAGGATGCCCCATGGCGTCTTCGTGCTTTTCAGCAGGTAAAAGAGCTGGTAAAGGGGTATGCGGTTCTCAAAATCCAGGAAGAAACCGCTGACACCCTCCTCGAGGTTCCTGCCGAAGCGCTTCAGTATCAGCACTCCCAGGGTGTTCGAATAATACTCCTTTGTGCCCCAGAACCGGGATGTGCTCTCGCGCTTCTCTTCAGATTCGAAAAGGGCGACGTCGGGGTCTTTGACGCGTTCATCGAAATACTTGGGTTTTGATTCGTAGGCATAGCCGAGTATCTTGAGGACCGGCTTGATGAGATGTATCTCGGTGTGTATCTCGCTGGCGAATTTTTTAATGTCCTGGAATTTGGCAAGTATCTCCAGAAGGGAAACGTAAACAATATCTTCCTGGGGAAGGCTGAGAAGATGGTCGAGCCCCTGGCGGGATATTAGAGTGTTCCGCACAATAGTTGGTTGCATAGGTCCGCAGATACCTAATAATAAATGTTTGGGCCTGCTTAGTCAAGGAAAGGCGCGTCTTTTTCTTCCCTGTCGATGTCCATTTCCCGGGTCCGCCGGAGATCCTTGAGCTTCATGGCGATGATGACGATGAGCCCGATGATGCCTGCCCAGAAGAGGACAAGCGCCTGGTATATGATGAAGCGGTCGTAGGATACGCTCGTGAACACCTCGATCTTCTGCTCGCCCTGCGCGCAGAGCGTCATTGCCTGCGTGAAGAGGATGGAGATGAATGCCAGGGCCTTTATGATCATTGCCGCTCCTAACTCACAAAACCGATGAAGGTCATCACCGCGAAATAAACGACGTAAAGGATGCCGATCCACGTGAAGACAGGGCTTTTCTGCTGCGCCGCCGACCTTCTGTCGACAAAGGGTATGAGGAAGAAGAAGAGGATGGCGGCGGATATGACGAGGATGGCGATGGTCTCGCCGTTGAGCCCCAGTATCTCTCCGGGGAAGAGTTTGAGCGTCTCGAAGAGGAAGAGGAAATACCACTCGGGCTTGATGTTCTCCGGTGCCGGCGCCAGCGGGTCTGCTTTTTTGCCGATCTCGGGAGGCAAAAGCACGGCGAGAGTCACCACGATCCCCAGGAAGATGAGCCATATGATCATGTCCTTGCAGAGCATGTCCGGGAAGAACGGCTCGGGCCTGCCCTGACGGTGCTGCTGTGACAGGGGCACGCTCATCCCGTGGACCTGCACGAGGACCACGTGGGCCCCGGCAAGGGCAAGCGTGACAATGGGAAGGACAGCGACATGGAAGGCGTAAAAGCGGGTCAGCGTCTCCCCGGTGACATCGATGCCGCCCCTGAGGAAGCCCTTGATGAGACCGCCGACAACAGGGAGGTTCCCGGCGCCGCCGGTCGCCACCCGCACCGCGGCGAAGGCCCTCTCGTCCCAGAGGAGGAAGTAGCCGCTCAGGCCGAAGAAGATGGAGACGGCGAGCATGACGAAGCCGGTCACCCACAGAAGCTCCCTCGGCTTCCGGTATGCCTTGAGAAGGAGCGTGCTGAAGAGGTGGATAAAGAGGACGACGATGGCGAGCTGGGCCCCCCAGTGGTGGATGGAGCGGAACAGCCAGCCCATGTTGAGCTTTGTCACGATCTCGATGATGCTCTTGTGGGCGTGTTCGGGGTGGGGGACGTAGTAGAATGCGAGGGCCATGCCCGTTATGAACTGGATGCAGAAGAGGAAGAGCGTCAGCCCCCCGGCAAAGTACCAGATGTCATGCCTGTGGGAGGGAACGTGCTTCCCCCGTGCAATCCCTGCAAGCCCCTCAAGGTCATAGCGTTCATCGAACCAGTCCTTAAGCCTTCGGCAACTCAACCTTCACTCCCTTTTTCGCGACGATGAGCCTGTCACCCTCGATTGTAACGTCAAAGAACTCCAGCGGCTTCGGCGGCGGTCCCTCGATGTTCTTCCCCGATTCGTCGAACCATCCCTTATGGCAGGCGCAGTAGAACCTCTTCACATCCGGCCGGTAGGTGATGTTGCATTCCATGTGCGTGCAGACACCTTTCAATGCCTGCGTCGTGCCGTTTTCCTTCTTGAAAAAAAGCCCCAGCTTGCCTCCCCATGCGAATGGTTTCACCGAGTTGACCGGAATATCAAGGAAATCTGCCTTCTTGAGCACCACGAAATCGGGTTCTTTCCCGAGGGTGGGGAAGGCGAACTTGAAGAGCGCGTAAAGGCTTCCCGCCGCGAAGGCGGCCAACCATCCCCCGAAGAGGGTGTTGATGAAGGTCCTGCGTGTTACAAGCGAGTAGTTGAGCTTCATCTCTTCTTCATCCCCAAAAGCCCTTTCGCCTTCTTCTTCACCAGGGCCTTGCGCAGGCCCACGATGGAATCGGTGGGCCGCACGTCCTTGGGGCAGGCATCGATGCACCGCAGCACCATGTCGCACCCCCAGACGCCCTTCTCGTTGTTGACGGTGTCGAGGAAGTTCTCCGGCCTTTCATCGCGCGAATCAAGGGTAAACCGCTCCAGCTTGGCGAGGGCCGCCGGCCCCATGTACTCCGGGTCCCGGGAGATGACGGGGCAGGCCCCGTAGCAGCAGGCGCAGAGGATGCAGTTGACGAACTGGTCGATGCGGCCCCTCTCCTTCTCGCTCTGCCTGATCTCTCTTACGGGGTCTGCGCTCTCCCGGACGAGATGGGGGCGCACCTTTTCGTACATCTTCCAGAAGGGGGTCATGTCAACCACGAGGTCCTTGATGATCTCCATGTTCGGCAGCGGTTCCAGGATGATGGTGCTGGTCCCGAAAGAGGCGACCTGGGTCCTGCAGGCGAGGTCTATCCGTCCGTTTATGACCATGGCGCAGGAGCCGCACACCGCCGACCTGCAGGACGAGCGGAAGGAGAGTGTCCCGTCTATCTCGTCCCGTATCCTGTTCAGCACGGCAAGGACCGTGAGCCCCGGGATGACCTTTATCCGGTATGCCTGGAACGCGGGGGGCTCTTCGGGTCTTTTCGCGTCGAAGCGCAGTATCCTGAAGGTATATGCATCGGCGGTTATCAATAGACCCTCTCCATGGGCTGGTAGCGTGTGATCGCCACACCCCTGAAGGAGGTGTCCGGACTGCCGTCCGCGCCGCGCCGGGCAATGGTGTGTTTGAGCCACTTTTCATCGTCGCGTTTCGTGAAGTCCCTCCGGGAGTGGGCCCCCCTGCTCTCTTCCCTCAAAAGCGCTCCCAGCGCAATGGTGTGGGCGACCTCAAGCATGTATTCAAGTTCTATGGCGTTCATGAGCTCGTAGTTCATGTGGCGCGAAGGCGACGACACGCCGGCGCCGCGGTAGCGTTCCCTGACGCGGGCGATGTCCTGCAGCGCCTGCTCCATCTCATCCTGCCGGCGGAAGATGCCCACGTTGGCGCTCATAGTCCTCGCCAGTTCGGCGTGGAGGGCGAAGGTCTTTTCCTTTCCCCCCGAGACAAGGCCGGAGATCTTCTTCTCCATATCCCCGGCGAGGCGGAGGACCGCTTTTTCATCAGGGACCGCGCCGCCGCCGGACAGATAGGCGTCGATGGAGCCGGCGGCCAGCTTGCCGAAGACAATGGTGTCCAGGAGGGAATTTCCCCCGAGCCTGTTCGCCCCGTGGACGCTCACGCAGGCGCATTCGCCGGCGGCGTAGAACCCCCTGACCGGTGTTGCCCCCGCCGCGTCCGTGTCGATGCCGCCCATGGAATAGTGCTGGCAGGGCATGATCGGGATGGGCTCGTTCACGGGGTCGATGCCTATGAAGTCGATGCAGATCTTCCTGATGCCCGGAAGCCTCTCGAGGATCTTCTTCCCGCCCAGGTGCCTCAGGTCGAGCCTGATGTACCTTCCAAGGGGGTGGTCGAAGCCCCTGCCCTCGTTGATCTCGGTCTGGATGCTGCGCGAGACGATGTCCCGGGGCGCCAGCTCCATCGCTTTGGGGGCGTACCTCTCCATGAAGCGCTCGCCCCTGTTGTTGAAAAGGTATCCCCCCTCTCCCCGGCACGCCTCCGTCATGAGGATGTTCGTGCCGATGAGGCACGTGGGGTGGAACTGGACGAACTCCATGTCCTTCACGGGGACGCCGGCCTTGTAAGCGATGCCGATGCCGCTGCCGGTATTGATGAGGGCGTTCGTGGAATAGAAATAGACCCTGCCGTAGCCGCCCGTTGCGAAGAGCGTCGCCTTTGCCCTGATCGGCATTATCACGCCGTTTATGAGGTCGAAGGCGATAACGCCGTGGCAGCTTTCGTCCTCTGTCGCGAGCGCAGTAACGTGCCATTCGGGGTAGACCTTAACGCCCTTGAAGACGGCCCTTTCGTAGAGGGTATTGAGCAGAACGTGGCCCGTTATGTCCGTCGAGTAGCATGTCCTGGGGTAACCCGCCCCGCCGAAGGGTCTCTGCGCTATGGATCCGTCAGGGAAACGGCTGAAGGGGCAGCCCCAGTGCTCCATCTCGTAGACGATCTCCGGCGCCTCGCGGCACATGATCTCCACGGCGTCCTGGTCGGCAAGGTAGTCGCTCCCCTTCACCGTGTCGAAGGCGTGCTTCTCCCAGGTGTCGTCCCTGGCGTCCGGGTTGTTGGCGAGCGCCGCGTTGATACCCCCCTGGGCGGCTATAGAGTGGGACCTTATGGGGTGAACCTTGGATATCAGGGCCACATCATATTTGTCGCAGAGACCGACGGCACATCTTAATCCCGCGAGGCCGCCGCCGACAATGAGCACATCGTGTGAGAGCATATCCATCAGGCAAAAATAAGGTACAGGTATATGAGGCCGGCCGATACCACGCATGCGGCGATATTGGACACGGCGAAGAGCCGCTTCTCGTTCCTGTAGCCCAGGTCCATGATAATGGTGCGGATGCCGTAGGCGCTGTGGAACGTAAAGAGAACGAGTATGAGGACGTCGAGGACCGGCTGCCGGTGAAGGCTGAGCGCCCAGTCGGGTTTCTTGTCTTTTGTGAAGAGGAAGTAGCTTGTGAGGATCTTGATCCCGAAAAGGACAATGAGCGAAACTCCGCTGATCCTGTGGAAGAGCCAGATGAACATTCTTTCTCCTTGGCGTTGTTTCTAAACAATCACATCACGGTGCAAATGGGTTTGTCAAGGTCTTTTAAAAAACCGTTCAAGCGGCTGCAGCCATTATCAGGCCCCATGTCCTGTCTGGAGAAAATAGTGGAAATTAGTTCGCAATCGATTATAATGAGAAAAACCTGATGAGAGGATCTATGGGAGACTACGACGACGAAAAGCCAAACTGGCGGGAACTGGACCGTCAGAGGGACAAAAGCCGGTTCTACGGCAGGCAGGAGAAGGGAGCGGCAAAAAAGGAGGCCCCCAGGGACAGATGGCAGCAGGGCAGGGTAAAGGACGCCCTGGACCGGCTGTTCAAAGGGGACAAGGGGACACCGGAGCACGACAAGCTATACGCCAGGCTCCACAACGCTTACGGCTCTGAGGCGTTCCCGAAGCAGGCGGAAAAATACATGGCGAAATACGGCCTGCCCGATGACGCCGCAACGCTCCTTCTTTTCCTTGATCTCCAGATGGCCGATGTCGCGGCCGCCACGCTTGAAAAACTCTCGGGATTGTATGGCAGCATGGCGCCGCGGCAGCAGGATGATGCGAAGCGGAAGATCTCCATAACGGCGATGACGCACAAGATCAAAGAGGTCCGCGTCAAGGCCGAAGAGATACTCGAAGAGATAACAGGTTAGGGTCTCACTGGTTCTCCATGACAAACCTATGATAAGAGCGGTCGTAAGAAAGTTCGCCCTCCTTTGAGAAGAAGCATCCGGGGAGTTGTTTCATCTTTCTGTGATAAGCGACGCATTCACAGCATTTGCCTTTGCGCGGGCAGGGTTCGTACGTGCAGGTGCACCCCGCCTTGTTCTTTTCTACCGTACATTCCATGTCATTCACCTCGAAGTGTATTTGCCCACCATTATAAACCAGACAAGCTGTATTTTAAATCCTGAACCCTGAAATATTCCTCTCTTTTTCCTTCCTCAAAAGTAATACCTCTATGTGGTGAAAGACATCGGGAGGGACATTCATGATGCAGCAGATAAAGATCGGACGCTTGATACAGTGCACTGTCGTAAAGTTTTTGCCGGAGCCTGATTCCTATCTTGCAGTCATTAACGGGACGGAATCTCTCGCCTATCTTCCCAGGAAATACGCCAGCAGGCAATACAGGGAGGGAAGCGGGACGGTGGCGGCCGTTTTTTTATTCGATGACGGCAAGACCATACTGAGCCAGAGATCACCGCAGTACTTTCGCAGGATCGCCGAGGAAATATTAACGCCTGTTATCAGGGACGGGAGGATACGGGTGAGAAAGGCCGCTTCGGTAATGAACGGACCCTTCGCGAAGGTCGCCATAGAAGGCATAAACGGCGCCGACCCCCTGAACACATGCCTCCCCTACCTCGAAAAGGCGAAAATGTACACGGACGATACCATCACCATCGTCAGGTACAGCGAGAACATAAAGGAGTATATAGTCAATGCCCTTGTACCGGCCCCTGCCGACAAGGTGCTCCAGGTGCTCTATTCCCACGCCCTGCGGGAGGCCATTGTAAGGGTCGAAACACCGTACTGCGGTTATTTTGTGGGAAAAGGAGGGGCCAACGTGGCCACCGCAGCCAAGCTCATTAACGTGAAGATCGCCATAAAGAGCGCACGGCAGGAGGTACCAGCGGATGCGCAAAATGGAGAGCGATATGTCCGGGCCCACTGGTAGGGTGGAGAAAAAGCGGGCCATGGCGGCGGCCGCGGTTGCGGTTATTCTGGGCTTTGCCTGTTCCATCCTCACCGTTGCCGTCTACGACCGGTTCTTTGCACAGAAGGTCGTAGCCGTCGACCTTGCCGGATATGTGGCCGGCCAGAGAGACCGGTTCGTATCTGGAGAGATCACGGCAACGGAACTCACGGACAACATTGAGGGTATCCTGAGACGCATGGGAAGCGGGCCGAAGAATGAGGTCCTGGTCCTTGACGGGGCCGTTGCCGGCAATGTGAAAAGAATGGAGCTTGGAGCCGGCAGAAGTGATGAAAAGTCTGGCAATGACCGGAGGGAATGAAAACGGAAGGGATGTTGCCATGTTCCCAGGTCAAATTGACATCTTTTTTGGATCAATGATATCTTAATGCATGCATAAGAAAGCGGGCGCATATCGTGACGCGCTCCGGTGGGCCCGATGGGCCTTTTCAGGCGTAAATCGGACAGAAAACACGGGTGATGAACATGTTGATCGGAATTGATGTCGGCGGCACCTTTACTGATGGAGCACTTTTTTCGGACGCGTCGGTTGTGCACAGCGTCAAGCACCCTACAGATGAAAACGACCTTGCAGCAACACTTCTCGGTGTTCTCGATGAACTTCTTAAACACGCGGAAACAAAAGGTGTCAGGAGAATAGTCCTGAGCACAACGCTCGTGACGAACCTCCTTGCTACGGGAAAGGGGGAGCGCACGGCCCTTTTGCTCCTGCCCGGCAGCGGAATGCCTTTTTCGGCCTACAGTATCAGCCCCGACACCTATTTTCTAAAAGGGGGCATCGATTTTCGCGGAAGGCAGATCGAACCGACCGACAAAAAAGAGATAGAAGAGGCCCTGCGTCAGATCGAGAAGACCGGTATCGAAAGGGTGGCCGTTGCGGGCAAGTTCTCCAATCGCAACGACAGCCATGAGAAGCTCGTCATGGAGATGATAAAGGACTTGTATCCGCACATGGATGTGTGCATCAGCAACGAGATAGCGGGACGGCTCAACTTCCCCCGCCGCGCCGTGACCTGTTACTATACGGCCATGACCATAAGGCAGTGGAATGCCTTTGCCGACGGTATAGAGGCCGCTGTGCGCGGGCGAGTCCCCGGATGTGAGCTCCATATACTGAAGGCCGACGGCGGGACCACAACGCTTGAGGCAAGCCGGCGCAGGCCCTGCGAGACCGTCTTCTCAGGCCCGGCGGCAAGCGCCATGGGAACGGTGGCGCTTAACCGTGAGCCCTTGAACTGCGTATCTGTGGATATCGGCGGGACCACCTCCGACGTATGCCTGCTTATCGACGGCCAGCCCCTGTATGCGTCGAAGGGGGCCCTGATAGGCGGGCACCTGACCCACATCCATTCCTTTGCCGTCAATTCCGTGGCAATTGGCGGCGACAGCGCCGTCTATGAAGAGTCCGGTGAATTGAGGGTGGGGCCTATGCGCAACGGGGTGGCCGCATGTTTCGGAGGCGCCTCGCCTGCCGTGACCGATGCCTTCAATATCCTGGAGGACTTAAAACTTGGGGACATACAGGCCTCACGTACAAAGCTAGAGATCGTCGCGGGCCGTCTAAACCTTCAGCTGGAGGACATTTGCCGGAAGGTTGCAGACATTGTGACAGAGAAATTGAAGGAGAGTATCGTTTATATGTTCAGCCAATGGGAGAGCGAACCCGCTTACAAGGTGTGGGAGGTGGTGCACCAGAGGAAGTTTGTCCTGCACCATGTGATCGGCATCGGCGCGGCTGCTCCCGCCATCGTTCCCATGCTTGCGAAAAAGCTGGGAGTGACGCACATCCTGCACCGCTATTCACCGGTGGCAAATGCACTGGGCGCCGCCCTGGCCCGTCCCACTCTGGCGGTCGAGGTTCATGTGGACACCCAGAGACGCGCATATACCGCATCGCCGGGAGGCTTGAGCGGACCTGTTGAAGACCGCAATTACCAGATGAAGGACGCCAGGAAACTGGCAGAACGCCTGCTCAGGGAGATAAGCGGCGAAAGAGGGCTTTCGGCCTACGCCGATGATGCCAGGGTCTATCTGGAGGAGCAGTTCAATGTTATCCGGGGTTATCAGCAGACGGGCAAGCTCTTTGACGTGGGCATACAGATCGCCCCCGGATTCATTCATGAATACAAGGGGGTGGAACAGTGAAACCGACGGGTGTCATCTTTTTCCCGGCCTTCGACTGGGCCATCAGTCCCACTCATCCTGAAAGAGAAGAGAGACTGCTCTACACCCGTGACCAGCTTTTTGAAGAAGGTATCATGGACATGCCCGAGGTCAGGGAGTACCACCCGCGCCTTGCCACAGCAAAAGAGGTCTCCCGTGTGCACTTCTGTGTTCCTGATGTGGAGAGCCGCGTGACTCAGGCGCACATGGTCTCGGCAGGATGCGCAATGGTGATGGCCGATTCCTTCATGCAGAAAGAAGTGAAGAACGCCTTTGCCATCATCCGGCCCCCCGGTCATCATGCCATGACAGTGGTCCACGGCAACAGGGGTTTTTGCGATATAAACAACGAGGCCGTCATGGTGGAATACCTGCGGCGGACATACGGCATCAAGCGCCTGGCGATCGTCGATACCGATGTGCACCACGGCGACGGTTCGCAGGAGATATTCTGGCACGACCCGGATGTGCTCTTCATATCCTTTCACCAGGACGGGCGAACCCTCTATCCCGGTTCGGGATTCACGGACGAGCTGGGCGGGCCGCTGGCATACGGCACAACCATTAACATACCAATGGCGCCAAAGACCACGGATACGGGTATCCATTATATTATGGATAACCTGGTCCTTCCTATACTGGAGGAGTTCAAACCGGAGCTTGTGATCAACTCCGCCGGGCAGGACAACCATTACAGCGACCCCCTGGCCAACATGAGCTTCACGGCGCAGGGCTATGCCGTCCTCAACCAGAAGCTGCGTCCCGATATAGCGGTCCTTGAAGGCGGGTACTCGGTGGAAACCGCGTTGCCTTACATCAACATGGGCATCATCATGGCGATGGCCGGGATCGATTTTTCCAATCTGCGCGAGCCCGACTACAACCCGTCGAGGTTCAAGGAATCGCCCGGGAACATGGACTACATAAGGGCGCTCATCGACCGCCAGCTCGAAAACTTTCGCGGCAGGGAGGCGGTGGTAGAGGCAAACCGTAAAAAAGGGCGCGAATTTGACAGCTACTCCCGGAGCATTTTCTACGATACCAACTATCTCCAGGAAGAGCAGCGCCTTGACCTGAGGATGTGCCCGGACTGCTGCGGTTTCAGGCGTATATCGTCGTCCTGCGTCCACGCCAGCGGCCGGCAGTATTCCATTTACGGCATCTGCCTGCCCATGGCATGCTGCCCGACCTGCGGTGAGCGGGCACGAAGCGACTACGATGAGATGAAGAAGAAGGCGGGATACAACTATATCTATCTGCAGGACCGCGTCAGGGACGAATACCGCACCTTTGACTGCGGGAGCGCGGAAGAGACCGTACTGTAGGTTTCCTTCCGGGAGTTGACAAAAAGCAGACTTTCCTTAATAATGTTAATTCGGTTTAACGGCTGCACGAAAAGGTGTCACGGGGAGCAAAATGGACCATCTGCGAAAGATCTTGAAATCGAACAAAATGGAAAATATATGCTATGAGATCCGCGGACCTCTTCTCAAGGAGGCAAAACGCCTCGAGGATGAAGGGTACACGATCATCAAGCTCAACAGCGGGAACCCCCCGGCCTTCGGGATCAATGCGCCCGACGAGATAATCCATGACGTGGTGCTCAACATCAGATCGGCACAGGCGTATGGCGACTCGAAGGGTCTTTTCTCGGCGCGTAAGGCGATCATGCAGCAATGTCAGCTCAAGGGCATCGAAGGCGTGGAGATCGAGGACATCTATGTGGGCAACGGCGTGTCCGAGATGATAATGATGGCCATGCAGGGGCTCCTCAACAACGGTGACGAGATGCTCGTTCCCTCCCCTGATTATCCGTTATGGACCGCGGCGGTCACATTGTCGGGTGGGACAGCCGTACATTACGTCTGTGATGAGGGATCGGACTGGGTCCCTGACCTGAAGGACATGGAATCCAAGATCACGCCGAGGACCAGGGGCATTGTTCTCATCAATCCCAACAATCCGACCGGTGCGGTGTATTCCAGGGAGGTTTTACTGAAGATCGCACAGATGGCGGAAGAGCATGATCTCATGGTATTTTCCGACGAAATATACGACCAGATCCTTTATGACGGTGCCGAGCATGTCCCTTTTGCATCGCTTGCGAATGATATCTTCTGCATCACATTCAACGGCTTGTCCAAATCCCATCGTATCCCGGGCCTTCGGGCCGGGTGGATGATCGCGAGCGGCAAGAAAGCGCTGGCAAAGGACTATCTCGAGGAAGGGCTCGATACCCTGTCGAACATGAGGATGTGCGGCAACGTGGCAGGACAGCTTGCCATTCAGACCGCACTCGGCGGATACCAGAGCCTCAGGCAGCTGGTCTCCCCCGGCGGTAGGCTGTATGAACAAAGGAAGGCCGCCTACGAGTCATTCTGCTCGATACCGGGAATTTCCTGCGTCAAGCCCATGGGCACCCTCTATCTTTTCCCGAAGATCGATGTCGGGAGATACAATATCCACGATGACCAGAGGTTCCTGCTCGATTTTCTGACCGAAAAGAAGGTGCTGATGGTGCAGGGAACAGGGTTCAACTGGCCGGCGCCTGACCACTTTCGCGTGGTTTTCCTGCCCACCGTGGAAGAGATAAGGTCCGTGGCACAGCGCATGACGGATTTCCTGAAAGAATACAGCCAGTAGCAATCCCCCGCCTGCCGTATTTCGTCAATCTCACATAATAGCCGTAGACCCTCATTCCGGTGAAAAAGCGTTATGGGCCATGACGGCCGCTTTAGCCAGCGTATGCCGCAAAAAAGAGCACCTGCCATTCCTGCGGCCGGTTGATCACATTGATCGGCCGCTGTGCGTCTTCGTTCCGCAGCGAAAAACAAAATACACAATACTAGTTCGTTCAGGAAACAGGCTGCACGTATTCAGCAGTCCTTTGATCAAAGACTGTCAGGTGAATAAAATGCCCGGGTTCAGCAGGGTCATACCCGGATCAGGGCCCGCAAAAAAACGAGGTGATCCACATGGCTGAAAAACCAGCAAACCTTCTTTACGGCGTCGATGACCGCCCGCCGGTAGGTATCTGCCTTATACTGGCGATCCAGCATATCTTTTTCCTTACCAGCGGTTTCATCGTAGTTGCCATAGTTCTCGGCCAGATGGGCTGCAGCCCCGATCTCATCCGTAATGTAGTTTCGATGACCATGGTGGCGGGCGGCATAGCCACGATCCTCCAGGCCTTGAAGCGCGGCCCCGTGGGAAGCGGTTATCTCTGTACCGAAGGGACAGACCCGAGCTTTCTCTCCGTATCTGTTCTGGCAGGCACCACCGGCGGCCTGCCCCTCATTTTCGGCATGACCATTGTTTCCGGCGTGATAGAATGCCTGCTCTCCCGGATCATGCACCGTCTTCGGGTCATCTTTCCCCCGGATGTCGCCGGTGTTGTGCTGACCATGGTGGGTCTCAACATCGTTCCCATAATGATCCTCGACTTCATGGGCGTCAAAGATAAAAACAGCCCCATTGAGACGGCGAACGTGCTGGTCGCCGTCATCACGCTCGCCATTATGGTGGGGACCAGTGTTTGGAGCAAGGGGAAGCTGCGCCTCTATTCGGTCATTATCGGCATAGCGGGCGGTTATACCGCATCGATCCTTCTCGGGGTGTTGACACCGTCGCAAATGAGAGAGATATCCGATGCCCCCGTACTGTCATTTCCCAACATTTCCTACATCAGGTATTCCTTCGACCCGGCCCTGCTGATCCCCATTATCATCGTTACTCTGGCATCAACACTTAAATCCGTGGCCTCCATCACCATGTGCCAGAAGATCAATGACGCTGCCTGGGTGCGCCCGAACCTTATCAATATCGGCAAAGGCACGTTTGCCGACGGGCTTGCCTCTGTCATCGGCGGCGGGTTGGGGGCGCTGGGAAAATCGCTCTATGCCGCCAGTGTCGGCCTCAGCGTGGCCACGGGGGCAACAAGCAGGATAATAGCCTTTTACACCGGAGGGCTCTTCGTCGCCCTTGCCTTTCTGCCGAAGCTCGCTGCTGTTTTCAGTATCATGCCAAGGCCGGTCATGGGAGGGGCGCTTGTCTACATGGTTTGTTTCATGGTGATCTCCGGCATCCAGATAATGACCTCCCGGATGATCGATAACCGAAGGACATTTATCATTGCTGTTTCTCTTATTTTCGGGATGAGCGTTGACATATTTCCCGATCTCTACCGGCACGTGCACCCCTTTTTGAAGCCTTTCTTCAGTTCTTCTCTGACAGTAACCACAGTGCTTGCCGTTGGCCTCAATCTTGTCATGCGCATCGGTATCTCCCGAAAGGAGACGCTGGAGCTGGCCCCGGGGGTGGACCCATCAGATAAGGTCTTCAAGTTCATGGAAGGCCTGGGTGCTGCCTGGGGGGCCCGAAAAGATGTAATTTACAAGGCCATGGCCGCCATGAATGAATTCGCGGAAGCCATTGCCCACAATGGTCTCAAAGGCAGAAAGATAGTTATGACCGCGGTGTTTGATGAATTGAGCCTGAACGTAAGGATCAATTATGAGGGCAGGATGATGGAATTCCCCACGGAGCGCCCCGATATAGGAGCGATCGTAGCCGATCCCGGAGCGCTTGCCATGATGTCCGGATTCCTTGTCCGTCATTACGCTGACAAGATCAAGACTTCCCGGGATGGAGATAAATGCCGGGTGGACCTCCATTTCGAACATTGATTGAACCGCATGACCGGGAAGATGAATATCATTACGGTAAATAATAGAGTTTCAGGTTCCAGATTTACCTGTCAGGATCACCAGCGACCTCCCGGCGAGGGTCAGGCCGCCCTGGTTTTCAAGTACAGTTTCGCTCCCGGGTTCGTGGCAATCCATGGGGGCCGTCCCGCCGGTGTCCACGAAAAGATGCCATTTCAGGTCCCCCGGCAGGCGGGGCGGTTCGAACGGGAGCGGTTCCCAGTACATGTTCATTGCCACGTAGATGTGATCATCGGCCACAGTGGCTTCTTTCGCGTACTGGCCCCAAAGCATGAAGGCCAGGGTACGGCTCGCCCAGGACCAATCCGGCTCCCAGGGTTTCACCCCATGCCAGGAGATATCTGCATATCCGCAGCCAAGACGGTCTTCATTGCACAGGTGGGTCTTTCCCCTGAGTACGGGATGGGCATGTCTGAAGGCGATGCAGTTCCTGAAGAAGCGAAGCAGGGGTGCGTTTGCTTCAACGAGGGACCAGTTCAGCCAGTTCAGTTCGGTGTCGTGACAGTAGGCGTTGTTATTGCCCCGCTGGGTCCGTCCCAGTTCATCTCCCATGAGGACCATCGGCACGCCCTGACTGATCATGAGCATGGCAATGGCGTTCTTCATTTGCCGCAGTCTCAGGGCAATGATGGCGGGATCGTCCGTCGGCCCTTCATGGCCGCAGTTCCAGCTGTGGTTGTAGTCCGTCCCGTCCATGCCTTGTTCGCTGTTATCCTTGTTGTGCTTTTCGTTGTAGGAAACCATGTCGGCGAGGGTGAACCCGTCATGGCAGGTGATGAAGTTGATCGAAGCGGTTGGCCCCCTCTCGCCCTGGGCGTACAGATCGGGTGAGCCCTGGATGCGCTGGACCATGGTGCCGACCATGCCTATGTCGCCCTTGAGGAACCTTCGCACATCGTCGCGGTATTTACCGTTCCATTCCGCCCAGCGGCCGTACGCCGGGAAAGAGCCTACCTGGTAGAGCCCTCCCGCGTCCCATGCCTCGGCCACAAGTTTGCATTTGCCCAGTACGGGGTCATGCGCCAGCTCTTCCAGCAGCGGCGGATTGGCGAGCGGCGCGCCATAGGGGTCGCGCCCGAGGATGGCGGCCAGATCGAAGCGAAAGCCGTCTATGTGGTATTCCGCGGCCCAGTAACGCAGGCACTCCAGAACGAAGTCGCGCACAATGGGGTTGTTGCAGTTCAGGGTGTTGCCTGTGCCGCTGAAATTGTAGTAATGGCCGTCGGGGGTCAGCATGTAATAGGTGACGTTATCGATCCCGCGGAACGAAATGGTCTGGCCCTGTTCGTTGCCTTCAGCTGTGTGGTTGAAAACAACATCGAGCATGACCTCGATGCCGCTGGCGTGCAGGGTCTTGACCAGGTCCTTGAACTCGTTGGCAACGAGGGTCCCGTCGCCGGCCTCTCCCATGGCGGCGTATCCCGCCTTGGGCGCGAAGAATCCCACCGTGCTGTAGCCCCAGTAGTTCATCAGCCTCTCTCCGGTTTCGGGATGATGCCGGCTGTTCTCGAGTTCGTCGAACTCGAAGACCGGCAGCAGTTCGACGCAATTGACCCCCAGCGTCTTGAGATAGGGGATCTTTTCGCGGATGGCGGCAAAGGTGCCGGGCCTGTTCACCCTGGAAGAGGGGTGCCGGGTAAAACTGCGCACGTGCATCTCGTAAATGATCAGGTCTTCCAGGGGAATTTCAAGGGGATGGTCTTCCTCCCAGTTGAAATCGTAGCGCAGGACCCTGCCGCGATGTTGATAATCGTCATTCAGGTCAGGTTGCCTTCCCCATACCTCCCGCCCCCCGATCGCCTTGGCGTACGGGTCAAGCAGGACCTTGCCGGGATCGAAACGATGGTGTCCCGGCTGGCCGCGCTCCACCCTGGGGTAGGGCCCGTCCATCCGGTAACCATACTCGATATTTTCGGGGTAAAGGCCGAAGACGGTGATGCAGAAGACATTGCCGATCCTGAACTCAACCTGGACCTCCTCATCCGTGCGTACCTTGCGGAAGACTCCCCGGAAGGGGATCTCGACCATGGGTTCGGGTTTGTCCTTTCTATACAGGACAAGGACACAGCGATCAGCATGCCGGGAAAAGACGGAAAAGTTGATGCCCCCGGGGGTCAGGGTGGCCCCGAAAGGATAGGGGCGGCCGTGACGGACCTTGAATCCCTGGTACGTGTGGGTCGGGTAGGTGTCTATTCGTTCCATCGTCTATCCCGGGGCGGCTGTCCCCGCGGTTGGGACAGGTATTCTCGTAAGACCTGTGCCTGGAAGAATTCATCGAACTTCAGCAGTTTCCTGCCCGTGACCCCGCCATTTGCTTCGACTGGCAACAGATGAGGGATCGTACCTTTAGCTTCTGTAAAAGTAACACAAGAAGAGCAAACTATCAATACGGAGGCAGGTCAAATACCTGCAGTTGTGCCCTTCTGTCTGATATTATTTTGACCGCGCAACAGAGCTTTGTTTGAAAGGGGCGGAGAAAATTACCCTGTACCCTCAGGGTGCCGCCTGCTGCTTACTTTAAAAAGCGCCGAGACTTACAGGATCCAGTATTCCCCGGTTTTTTTAAAAAAAGTCACCCTGCTGGTTGGAGTGCCCCTTGCCCTTGCATTGAGAGACGCGCAGAACCTCGCGGTTTATACGGAAACAGGTTTGCCCTGACCTTATGCAACGCGGCCCTGGAGCCGTCATGGTGAGACGAAAACGATGCTGAGTGGACGTTCCAGGGGCAGACGCCGGGGAACCGGGTTGAAGGGCGGCAGCTCCACCTTTTTAGTTGGTAATCGACAGACTTCCATTGTATATCTATGGGTACTTGCAACAGGGAAGAGGAGGTAGAATAAAAATGAGAATCAGGAATATATTTCTGGCGGCAGTTTGTGTGTCGGTAATACTCATGAATGCGGGATGGCCCGTATGTGCTGCCGGTGGTCAAGGCAATATTCTGGACATGACGTACACCTATGACGGAAACACAATTTACTGGCCCAACGCGTCGCCGTTCAAACTAACCCCTGAATTCCACGGGATGACGCAGCAGGGCTACTGGTACAGCTCAAACTTCTATGCCGCCTCGGAGCATGGCGGGACCCATGTCGACGCGCCGATCCACTTTGCAGAAAACGGACGCACCATCGACCAGATTCCCCTTGCCGAATGGATCGGTCCGGCGGTAAAGATCGACACGACACGGCAATGCGCCCGCGACCGGGATTACCTCCTCTCCGTGGATGACATCAAAAACTGGGAGAAAAAACACGGCCGTATCCCGGCAGGGGCATGGGTGATCATGTACACGGGGATCGGCACACAATTTTATCCCGATCCGGAGCGTGTCCTGGGAACGGATAAGAAGGGCCTGTCCGCGATTCCTGAATTGAGTTTTCCGGCCTTTTCCCGGGAATCCGCGGAGTTTCTGACGAAAGAACGTGACATCAGGGGAATCGCCATCGATACACCGAGCATCGATTACGGTAAATCAAAAGACTTCCCCGTTCACCGCATCATCTGCGGTGCCGATAAACTCGGATTGGAGAATATCGCCAGCCTGGACAAGCTTCCCGCAAAGGGAGCAATTCTCTATGTTATCCCCATGTTGATCAGGGGCGGCTCGGGCGCGCCGGCAAGGGTTTTCGCCATCCTGCCTTGATTTTGAAACGGTCCGAAGTTAAAGGCAAAAAAACCGTCTCGTGCCCGCTCAGCCTACTCGATATGCTCGCACTGCGCACGAGGGTCCCGAGACCCGCCAACTTTCGTTGAGTTGAAGAAGAGAACCCCTTTAGTTCACGACATGGTATCCCGTTCCCTGCCTCGTGATGATGCCTGGGTCAAATGCCACGACAAAGCGGGATGAGATCCTGAATGAAGGCTGACCTTCTGTTTGTCTTCCAGGCCCCACATTATTTTTGACAATACAGTCAGGAATAGACTAGGATTTCAGAGTGAAGAACCGGCTGGATATGAAGAATAAAAGCCTTGTTGAGATTACTCTTCCACCATCAGCCGCATGAAAAAGGGAGTATAGATGACAGTCCGAGATGATGCCTGGGCCAAGTGTTGCGGCAAAGCGGGATACATGGACGAGCTTTCGTTCCCCGGCATGCTTCATGTTATGGTCGTCCGCTCACAGCTCCCCCGCGCCGGCATCCGATCCGTTCATGTCCCCGCTGTCGCTTCGGGATACTACGTCATAGACAGCACGGACATACCCGGTAGGAACGTTTGCGCGATCCTGAAACAGGACTTTCCACTTCTTGCCGAAGACAGGGTCAGTTTTGCCGGGCAGGCGATTCTCCTCATCGCGGGGCCCGAACGGGACAGGATACTCGAAATAAACGACGGGATACGCATCGACTACGAACCGGAAGAGCCTGTCATAACCATCGAAGACGCCGAGGAAGGGCGGATACCCCCGGTCTTCGGTACGGACAATGTAATAGCATCTATCGGTTTCGAGCGCGGCGATGTCGAAAAAACATTCATCGAGAGTGCCCGGGTCTTTGAGGACGAGTTCAGGACAGGCTACCAGGAACATCTCTATCTCGAGACGCTTCGGGCGATAGCGGTACCTGAAGAAGGGCGCATGACTGTCTACGGTCCTTTTCAGATACCCGACATCGTTCCCGTCGCTGTTTCCATACCGTTGGGATGGAACACGGACAGGATCCGTGCGCGTGTCACAACCATCGGCGGGGCTTTCGGCGGCAAGATGGAAACAACAACCCAGATCACCTGTCTGAGCGCCCTGGCCGCATATGTAACGCAAAGGCCCTGCTCGATCGTGTACGATCGGGAAGAAGACATAACGACGACATCGAAGCGGCATCCTTCCCGGATCCGCATCAAGAGCGGCGTCGACCAAAACAAGAGGGTCAGGGCCGTAAAAATGGACATTGACCTTCTTGGCGGCGCCTGTTTCGGCTCTTCGGCCGTTGTTCTCGATTCTTCTGTCAAGATGGCAACGGGTCCATACCGGTTCGAAAATGTGTCGGTCCGGGGCAGGGCGCTGGCCACGAACCATATCATGCCCGGCGCCACGCGGGGGTTCGGCGTTGTGCAGACGACATTCGCCATCGAAACCCATATGAGCCACGTTGCACGGCAACTCGGCATTGACCCGCTTGATTTCAGGCTGGGCCATGTACTGAAGCAGGGAGACAGGACAAGCACCGATGCCGTTCTCCGCGATCAGGTGAAGATACCCGAGATCGTAAAGAGCGTCGATGCCATGTCCGGTTACCGCGCAAAACGCGGGAGACAGGCCGGGTCTGACGCGACGGTGAAAAAGGGGATCGGCATCGCCCTTTACTCCTTCGGGGCGCCGCACACCGTCAAGGGTACTCTGCGGGCACGACCGAGACCCCTTATCTTGCGGCGTACCGGATCGGGAGATGTGGTCATTCTCACAACTATTACCGAGTTGGGTCAGGGCATAGTGACGGTTTTCCGGGAGATAGCCTCCCGCATTCTCGATATCCCCATCGAACGCATCAGTATGGACAATCCGGATACGGACCGCGATCCCTCTACACTGGGCACGGGTGCTTCCCTGGGAGTTACCCTGTTCGGAAAGTCTGTCGAACGTGCGGCCCGAAAACTCAAAGACCGGTGGGACGAGCCGGGGGAGATCGAGGTGATGGAAGATTACGTGGAGCCCGGCTATCTGGAATGGGACGACAAACGAGTCGTCGGAGATGCCTTCCACACCTATTCCTGGGGCGCTGTCGCGGTAGAGGTATCGGTGGATTTACTTACATGCGAAGTTCAGGTAACAGGCGTATGGGCCGCTCACGATATCGGCAGACCTATCAATGACCGCCTGGCGGAAGGGCAGGTCGACGGGGCGCTGGTGCAGGGGCTTGGTTTTGGCCTCATGGAGGTGCTGGAAAGCAAAGAAGGCATCCTTCAGCAAAGCCGTCTGAGGGACTATACCATACCGACAATGAGAGATATCCCGGCGATCCGGCAGTTTTTTGTGATCAACCCCTATTCTGAAGGGCCCTTCGGTGCGAAATCCGTGGGCGAGATACCGACGATAGGTGCCGCCGCCGCTCTCGGGGAGGCCGTCGCCGATGCCCTCGGCATAGAGGTGGGCCGCCTGCCCATTACGCCCGAGTATCTCCTCGATCTTGTGAGGGCAAAGGAGGCCTCATCGTGACAATCGCGTTTGTGGTGAATGGACGTCCCGTGGTCCTCGAAACGGACCCTTTGAGGCGGCTTATCGATGTCCTCAGGGAGGACCTTGGCCTGACCGGCGTCAAAGAAGGGTGCGGTGAGGGTGAATGCGGTGCCTGCTCGGTCCTTATCGATGAAAGGCCTGCACTGGCATGCATCGTTGCTGTCGGCGCTGTCGAGGGCCGTCATGTGGTCACTATCGAGGGGTATCAGGAACGGGACCTGTTTCGAAAGGTCGCTTCGGCCTTTAGCGAGACCGGGGCGCTCCAGTGCGGATTCTGCACACCGGGGATGATCATTGCCGCTGGTGCACTCATCGATGCCTGCTCCGATCCCGATGAGGAAACCATACGGGAGGCATTGTCGGGGAATCTTTGCCGGTGTACCGGATATAACCGCATCGTCCAGGCGGTCATGCGGGCATCTCGTGAAACGAAGGAGCCTTCTAGCCTATGAAAGATACCGCATTGAGGCCCCGTGATCTGGAAGAAGCTCTGATTCTTCGAAGGGAAACAGGCGGCATCCTCTACGCGGGAGGCACCGATCTGATGGTCCGCTCCGCACGGTGGGGCACAGTAAATGCTGACGCCGACCGTCCCGTCATGTTCATCGGTCATCTTGAGGAACTAAGGCAAGTCGCGACGGAGCCCGGTTTCCTCGTCATCGGGACCTGCGCGACCCTTTCTTCATTGCGGGGCCATCCCGATGTGCCCGTACTTCTGAAAAGGATCATCGGTAGCATGGCGTCGCCTGCCGTCAGGAACATGGCAACGATGGGAGGGAACGTCTGCAATGCATCGCCGGCCGGGGACACGATTCCCTACCTCCTGGCGATGAACGGAACCGTGCTCTGCGCAAGCACGGACGATCAGAAAGAAATCCCTGTCAACGAGTTCATTTCAGGCCCCGGCACGACGATCCTCGCGCCTGATGAGATCGTCACGGGGTTTCGAATACCTCGCTATCAGTTCGATTATGAGTTTCATAAAAAGGTGGCCGCACGAAGGGCGAATGCCCTGACCAAGGCCTCCATCGTCGGACTTGCACAAAAGATCGACGACCGGCTTGTTGACTTGAGATTGGCCTTTGGCGCGGTGGGTCCGAAGGTCGTCAGATCACTGGATTGCGAACAGGCCCTGCTCGATTCCCTGTCGGGAACTAACGGCCGGTATGAACGAGAGGAAATACTGGCCGCTGTTCTCCGGCGATATGCTCGGATCTTAAGTCCCATAGACGACCAGCGATCAACGGCCGATTACCGCGGCACCGTTGCCATCCGCCTTGCCCGGCATTTCTTGAAAGAGGTATTGGGCCTGTCGTACCAACCTTGATACGGTGATACCCCGCGCGACACTTCAGAGAATCGCCCCGTCGGCCGCGTTACCTGTAGAAAAGCGAAACCACCGTCAGTCTTTCACCGGGACCTGCGCCTCTCACATAATGGAGGGATGCGGCGCGGTACTTCGGCCATTCCCATGAATACTGAGATTGGGGGTAACTTTGGGGATGCCCTTCGGATTTTCACATTCTGCCATCTTGTCGAACGAATCAAGTGCCGCCATTGTCCAGCTTATGGCCCCGTAGCTCCTGACCTCTTTCATGCCACCGGTTTCTGCCAGCCGAAGTTGTTCTCCGTAGGCCAAACACCCTGGATCTATCTTGACGGCCCTTTTCTAAGTGAACATTGTAGAATTCTTCAACTTTACCAGAAAAAGCGAGAAGGGCCAGCGCTTGTATCGGGAGAGGGTGATTCCCAGCAGTATTTTCACAGTCAACAAAAAAGGCCATCAAGGAGATGGCCTAAGGTGTTGAAAGATTTGGTGGAGCTGAAGGGGATCGAACCCTCGACCTCTTGACTGCCAGTCAAGCACTCTCCCAGCTGAGCTACAGCCCCGTAGCTATGTGTTATAACAGCCCGGAGGTTAATTGTCAATGCCAATTGCTCCCCCGGGGACATCCCTTAATGGTTGCAAAGGACAGGAAAAGTTATTACCATGTGAGGGTAATATCAATGCCAGGGAGGTGGAAGTTGAGGTCTGTCCTTTATTTAATTGTAATCGCTTGCTTTCTTGTCCTGTCGCTGACGTCGGCATACGGGCAGAGCGGAGCGCCCGGTGCACAAATAAAGCTTCCCGGACCGAAGCACGACGGGACCGTGTCAGTTGAAAAGGCTCTCAAAGAGAGACGGTCAGTGAGGGTGTACAAGGACACCCCGCTGTCCATGGGTGAGGTTTCCCAGGTGTTGTGGGCGGCCCAGGGCATAACGGAGCCCTCCAGGGGACTAAGGACAGCTCCGTCAGCGAGGGCTCAGTATTACCTCACCGTTTATCTTCTGGCTGACAATGTCACGGGCCTCAGGCCGGGCATGTACCGCTACGTGCCGGCAGGCCATACACTCAGCCACGTCGCGGAAGGCGACGTGAAGACCGCGCTTTACAGGACGGTCGGGCAATCACCCATACAGAAGGCGCCGGTGGTCCTCGTCATAGCGGGCGCGCAGGACAGGGCGGCGAACGCCAATTTCATGTATGTTGAAGCTGGTCATGCGGCACAGAACGTTTATCTCCAGGGGGTGTCCCTTGGTCTCGGGTCGGTTGTCATGGGAGGCTTCGACCCCGAGGCGGTAAGCAAGACCTTAAAGCTGCCCGGAAATGAAAAGGCCCTTTATATAATGCCTGTGGGCAGGAAATAGATTATAATGTAGTTTCACGGCGGTGATCCGCCGTTCGTGGGGCACAAAAAGAACGATAAACATGAAGGGGTAATGATGCTGCTCTATCTTGTACGGCACGGCGAGGCGAAGCGGGAAGAGGAAGATCCGCAGCGGGGCCTCACCGGGGAAGGGCTCAGGAATTCCGGCAGGATGGCTGAATTCCTGTCGTTCATGGATACACAGCTTGATGTCATCATCCACAGTCCGAAGAAAAGGGCCGCCGAAACGGCGCAGGTCTTCGCACAGTATTTAAAGCCGAAAAAGTCGATCGGCGAGGCCGACGGGCTTTTGCCCAATGACGACCCGAAGCCATGGATAGGGCGTATAAATGCAATGGAGGACGACACTGCCATAGTCGGGCACCTTCCATTTCTGGACAGGCTGCTTGCCCTTCTTGTCACCGGGGAAGCCGGTATGGCCATAATAGACTTCAAGACATCGGGCGCGGTGTGCCTGAAACCTGCGGGCGGCGGCAGGTGGCTCATCGAGTGGGCCTTGAGCCCGGAGGTGATCTGGTGACGGCCGTCTACCTCATCATTGCTTTTCTCGCCGGAGCGGCGATCGGAGGCATCGTTTTCTGGCTCATCGCATCTTCCCTCTCCGGCAGGAGGCAGGCGAACCTGGAATCGAGGGCGGTTTCGGCAGAGGCGGTCGTGAACGAACTGAGGCCGCAGGTGCAGCAAAAAGAAGAGGAGTCGCAGAGGCTCAGAGGCGAACTCAGTTTCGAAAAACAGGCCAAAGTGGAGGCGCTGACGAGCCTGAAAGCATCACAGGAAAACCTGAAGGAACAGCTGGAGCGCTTCGACACAATGCGCAGGGAGCTTTCTGAAACCTTCAAGGCGCTCTCCCTCGACGCCCTGACCCGCAATACCGACGAGTTCAAGAAATACGCAGATGAGTTCATGAAGCTTGCCGAAGAGAAGCTCAGGTCACAAACTGCGGAAGGCAAAAAGGAGCTTGAAGGCAAAAAGGACCTCATCGACAGGAACATCGACGCCATCGGAAAGACCCTGACGGAGGTCCAGAGGCGCATAGAAGAGGTGGGAAAGACAAGCGGGGAGAGGATCACCGAGGTGTCCACGCTCATTAAAAAACACGAAGAGGTGACGGCGAAGCTCAAGGACACGACGGAGCACCTCGGCCGGGCGCTGGCAAGCTCCAAGAAGCGCGGAGAATGGGGCGAGCGGATGGCGGAGGACATCATACGCCTTGTGGGGATGGTGGAGGGCGTCAACTACATCAAGCAGAAGACCTTGGAGAACGCGCCGGGAAGGCCCGACTACACTTTTTTTCTGCCGAACAACCTCAGGGTGAACATGGATGTGAAGTTTCCCCTCGACAGCTTCACCCATTATATAGATTCCGAAACGGAACAGGACAAAAAACGCTACCGCGATGAGCTTCTGAAGAGCACGAAGATCATGATAAAACAGGTGACAACCCGCGAATACATCGACACTGCCGACAATACCGTGGATTATGTCATCATGTTCATCCCCAACGAACAGGTCTACGGTTTCATACAGGAATCGGACACGACGATAATGGACGAGGCCCTGAAGCAGAAAGTGATCCTTTGCTCTCCTTTTACGCTCTACGCGGTGCTCGCCGTGATCCGCCAGACCATAGAGAACTTCAACCTGGAGCGTACCGCCTCGGAGATACTCAAGCTCCTTGCGGATTTCTCGAAGCAGTGGAAACTGTACAAAGACAAGTTCAAAATAATGGGCGACCGTATCGACGCGGCGAAAAAAGAATATGACGCCCTCGCGACAACGCGGACCAACATGCTCGAGCGCCCCCTGAGAAAGATAGACGAACTGAGCAGACAGGACGCCATCGAGCTTGTGCCGGAGGAGACCCTTGCGCAGGAAGAAGCGTAACATATACATGCTCCTTGCCCCTGTCGTTCTTGCCGCGGCCTTTTTCTTTGCGGGCCCGGCTGCAGGCGCCGGGGCGGAGAAGGGTGACGACCTTCCTGGATTTGTCGCGGGGAACTACAGTGTCATCGGAAAGAGGCCGGGAAGCGGCGAGACCTACTCGGGGACGGCAACAATAACGTGCTCCGGCAACAAGTTGAAGATAATCCGCTGTATCGGCGGCACGCGCCACACGGGTGAAGGGTCCATTGTGCCCGTCACGGGCGACAGGATACCGAACGTGATATATCACTGGTTTGACGGCGTCCACAAGTACGAAGGACGCTACGACATACATGCCGATATCGATAATTATGCCAGGCTCTCGGGGCCCTATGTCCGCACCGCGGCAGATCAGGCCGGATGGGGATGGGAACTGCTCTACGTGGACAGTGACAACACGAGGGAATGCAGATAGAAAAGGCCGGCCCGGAGCACCGTACGGGGCCGCCTGAATGGAGGCGATAATGGAAGAAGAGAGCCGTTTGAACATTGTTTTGAAACAGCTCATCGAGAACAACGAATACCTGGCGGAGAACTACCGGAAATGGGCCAGGGTTGCCGCCTCCGGCGGTCTCAATGAAGTGTCGAGGCAGATCGAAGAGGCCCAGCAGTTCATCGTGATAGCCACCCAGAAGCTCAAGGGGGCCTTAAACCTCATTAAATCCTGACCGTCACGGGATCGCCCTTGTGCGTGCCCGTCCTTTCCTCGAAATTACCCTGAAAAACCCCGAACTCGATGAATCCGGCACTGCCCGCAAGGCAGGTGAACTCGTTCGCGCAGTATGTTCTGTCGATGGACGTGAAAGAGAGCCCTCCGATCGTGATCTCAAAGGTGTGTCCCTTCGTGAAAGACCGGAAGGTGCCCGTCCTGATATTGGTAAGCGCGTTGCCGAAATTGTCGAATCGGACCACCTCTCCGTGCAGCGTACTGCCGTCCGCCACGGGGTTCAGCCCGGTGAGCACGACGGGGTCCGTGACCTGCCTGCCGAAGGCAAAGGGGTAAAAACCCCGGGCAAGGCGCGCCGCCGCAGGCGCGAAAATGTCCCGTCCGTGGAAAGTGGAACTTATGGAGGGGAGCATGAAATTGCGGTTCTCGATGACGCGGATCTCACTGGCGGCGTCGGCGATGAAAGTGAAAACGCCGTTGTCGGGCCCGACAAAATGGTGACCGTTCCTCGAGACGATGATGGGCCTGCGATCGCCGCCGACACCGGGATCGACAACGACCACATGGACCGTTCCCTTTGGGAAATACCGGTAATACTCATCGACGAGAAAGGCCGCCTCTCGTATGTCCTGAGGCCCTACCTTGTGGGTGATGTCCACGATGCACGCCGAGGGGTCAATACCGAGGATGACCCCCTTCATTATTCCCGCGTAAGGGTCCTTCTCTCCGAAATCGGTCAGCAGCGTGATCGTGCCCATCGGTCCCTTAGAAGAGCATCTTTATGTATTTTTTAAAAGGTTTTTCAATGATGCCTTTTTCTGTGATGAAGTTCGTAACGTACCTGGACGGTGTGATGTCGAAGGCGTAGTAGCGGGCCTTCGCGTTCCTGACAGTGAGCAGCCTGTCGTCAAGATATTTAACTTCCCTGGCGCTCCGCTCCTCGATGTCTATAAAAGTGCCGTCCCCGATGGATCTGTCGAAGGTGGAAACGGGCGCGGCGACAAAGAAGGGGACCTTGTATTCGCTGGCTGCCAGCGCGATCATGAATGTGCCCACCTTGTTCGCGGTGTCGCCATTGAGGGCTATTCTGTCAGCCCCTACGATGACCTTGTTCACAAACCCCCTGGAGAACAGCAGTCCAGCATGGTTCTCCGGGACAAGCTCAACATTGATGCCTTCCTCCATGAGTTCCCAGACTGTGAGGCGCGAGCCCTGCATATAGGGCCTTGTCTCGGTGGAAAAGACCTTTATCCTCTTTCCCGATTCATGGGCGGCGCGGATCACCCCCAGGGCCGTGCCGTAGCCGCCTGTCGCCAGCGCGCCTGCATTGCAGTGGGTCATGATCGTGTCTCCGTCCCCGATGAGCTCGGCACCGTAGAGGGAGAGCATCCTGTTGTTCTCGATGTCTTCGACATGTATGGCTATGGCCTCTCCCAGCATATCCTCTGCTATATCTTTATCGCCTTCATATCGTTCAAAGGCGTCGGTCATCCTTTTCAGGGCCCAGAAAAGATTCACCGCCGTCGGACGTGTCCGGCCGAGCACCCTGGTGATCCCGGCTATGTCCGAACCCCTGACGGTCCGTTTTGCCTTTTTTTTCTCCATGACGCCCAGCACCACTCCGTAGGCGGCCACGATGCCGAGAAGCGGAGCTCCCCGTACGGTCATGTTGTTGATGGCGGCCGTCACATCCCTTACGGTCGTGCATCGCACGTATGTCTTTTTAAAAGGCAGTTCTCTCTGGTCAAGAAGATATAGAGAGCCGTTTTTCCAGTATATGTGATCTGTCATTGCAACCCTCCGTTAAGCGTAAAGCGCGAGGTGTGAAGCGTGAGGTGCCGAAAAATAGCCGATGAAAATTATCTTGTTGTTATTCTACGCTATTTTTACAAAAGATAACATCCAGTGCAATAAATATGGTTTTTTTGTCACCTTACACCTTACACCTTGCGATTAAAAAATTAGCCTTTTAACTTCTTCAAGAGCAGTTCATTAAGAAGTGCCGGGTTTGCCTTGCCTTTGGTCTCCTTCATGACCTGCCCCACGAAGAATCCGAGGAGCTTTTCCTTACCAGCCCTGAAATCGGCGGCCTCTTTCGGGCTGCGGGCAATGACGGCGTCGATGATGCCCACAATGGCGCCCTCGTCGGAGATCTGGAGCAGGCCCTTTTCCCGCACGTACTGCCCGGGTGATGCACCGCTCCGGTAGAGGTCAGGGAATATCTCCTTGCCGATCTTGTTGCTGATGGTCCCGTCCTTTATGAGCGAGAGGAGCTCGGCAAACTGAGCCGGCTTGACGGGGGAGTCTTTCGGGGAGACGTTTCCGTTCTTGAGCTCCCGTAAAAGCTCCGTCATGATGAAATTGCTCACCGTCTTGGCATCGGGGAAGAGCGCGAGGACCTCCTCGAAGTAGCGGGCAAGTTCCCTGTCGGAGGAGAGTATCTCCACGTCGTAGCGCGGCAGGCCGTATTCACGCATGAACCGCTCCATCTTCTCCATGGGAAGCTCGGGCAGGGTTTTTTTAATGCTCTCCACCCAGGCATCATCAACAGCGACGGGCAGGAGATCAGGCTCAGGGAAATAGCGATAGTCATGTGCCTCTTCCTTCCCGCGCATGGAATAGGTTACCCCCTGTTCCGCGTTGAAGAGCCGCGTTTCCTGGATGACGGTGCCGCCTTTTTTTATGAGGTCGATCTGGCGGGAGATCTCATAGTCCAACGATCTCTCAATGAAGCGGAAGGAGTTCAGGTTCTTCAGTTCTGCCCTGGTGCCGAATGCATCTGCGCCTTTTTTACGAACCGATACGTTGGCGTCGCAGCGGAAGCTCCCTTCCTCCATGTTGCCGTCGCATATGTCCAGGTACATCAGGATGTCGCGCAGTGCCTTGAGATAGGCCGTAGCCTCCTCGGGCGTGCGCAGGTCCGGCTCGCTTACGATCTCCAAAAGCGGGGTGCTGGAACGGTTGTAATCTACCATACTGTAGCTGCTGGTATCGATGGTGCGTTCGTGGACAAGCTTGCCCGCGTCTTCCTCCATGTGGATCCGCAGGATGCGGATGCGCTTTGCCTGCCCGTTCACGAAGATGTCCAGCCACCCGTTGTTACATATGGGCTCTTCGTACTGGGATATCTGGTAACCCTTGGGCAGGTCGGGATAGAAATAGTTTTTCCGGGCAAAGATGCTCGTCGGGCTGATGGAACAGTTGAGAGCAAGGCCGAGCTTGATCGCGAATTCGACAACTTTTTTATTAAGGACCGGAAGCGCGCCGGGGAGCCCCATACAGGTAGGGCAGGTATGGCTGTTCGGCTCTGCGCCGAACTCGGTCGAACATCCGCAGAATATCTTGCTCTTTGTGAGAAGGTGGGCGTGAACTTCCAGGCCCATCACACCTTCATAATCACCATAATCCAAAACACACCTCTATTACTCGTTTATTCCTTACAACTATTCGAAACTATACAACAGGTAACGGTATCTTTTCAAAAGAAATTGGCCACGGCAGGGTAATAAGGAATCTATTTCCATGAGGCCTTCGAATATGATAAGAAAAATAGGACGTAAAGGGCATTGGCAAAGAAAAGCAATAAAAAGAAAAGGCCGGGCAGGTTCTTCCGGTTCATCAGGGCGATATTCATTTTTGCTGTCCTCGCCATCCTGGGGTTCGGCGGGTTCTATTTCGTCTATCCCGATGTGTCGAAGCTCAAAAAGGAGAATCCCAAAAAGACCTCCTTCATGGAATATCGGGAGAAAGAATACAAGGCTAAGGGCAAGAATGTGCGGATCCAATCGAGATGGGTCCCGCTCAAGTCCATCTCGCCCTTTCTTCTCAAGGCCGTGCTCATTGCCGAGGACGACAAGTTCTGGTCCCACCACGGTTTCGACAAGGAGGCCATCCAGAAGGCCTTCGAGAAGAACCTGGAAACGGGTAAATTCAAGTTCGGCGGGAGCACCATCAGTCAGCAGCTCACCAAAAACCTCTACCTTACCCCGGCAAAGAACCCCGTTCGAAAGCTCAAAGAGGCCATCATCACCTGGCGGCTGGAGCGCACCCTTTCAAAACGAAGGATACTTGAGCTCTATCTCAATGTTGTTGAGTGGGGGGAGGGAGCGTTCGGAGCGGAGGAGGCCTCGCGCCGCCATTTCGGAAAGCCGGCCTCCGCGCTCTCCGCCGAAGAAGCGGCGAAACTTGCGGCGGCCCTCCCAAATCCGAGGCGGTACAGGGTGGACGGTACGTCCCGGTATGTGGAGCGCCGCGCGAAGATCATTTACAATATCATGGTGAGGAGGGGCATCGTCGTTCCCGAGTATGAAGACGTGATGTCCACGCCGCCGGAGAGCCCCGCGGACGAGATACCTTTGCCGGCAGAAGAAACAGAGAAGACCGTCCCGGAGAAACAGGTCCCTTCGGCACCTTCTTCACCGCCGGATACCAGGTGATCTGTGCGAACGGGTCATAGGCTATAGGTGCGGAAGCGGTTTCAACAGTTCCAGCCGTTTCAGCCGTTCAATAGGCCGTAAAGCGTAAGGTGTGAAACCGTAAAGTGCTTTAGAAACCGTGAAACGTGAAGCGTCAGGCGTAAACAGTTTCAGCTGTTCCAATCGTTAAAGACCTCAGGTCTTTTTTGGCTTTTCCCGCTCAAACGGTTGAAACGGTTCTAACTTTTTTACATTGGTACATCGTCTTCGATCTCGGGGACGAAATCATCTTCCACGGGGCCCCTGGGAGAGCCGAAACTTCTCCTGTCATCCTGGCCCTGGCCCTGACCCTGACCGGTAGGGAGCATTTTCATATCCGAAGCGACGATCTCGAAAACCTTGCGCTTAACGCCGTCGCGTCCTTCGTATTCGCGGGACTGGATCCTGCCCTCGATGTATACGAGTCTTCCCTTTTTCAGGTATTCACCGGTGATCTCGGCAAGTTTGCGCCAGGCAACGATGCTGTGCCACTCTGTCCTTTCCTGTTTGACCCCGGACTTGTCCTTGTAAGATTCAGACGTGGCCATGCGGAAAGTGGCAACAGGTGTGCCGTCAGCCGTATAGCGAAGCTCAGGGTCCGCCCCGAGCCGTCCCATGAGCAGTACCTTGTTAAGATTTGACATACTTCATACCCCCTTTGATCTGTAAAGGAAAATAATGCAAAAGCCTATAGCATGCCGGGGGAAAAGTCAATGAACAGAGAAGACAGGTAATGGGTGATAGGTTATGGGTGATGGGAAAGAATAAAAAACGGGTCATGGGTGATTGGTCGTGGGTGATGGGGAAAACCACCGTCTACTTTTTTGTCATCCCGGCGAAGGCCGGGATCCAGGAAAAACATTGGACAAGGAACATCCGCGATATACCGTCTGTTGCTGTAGCGTTTGTCCTTCCTATAACCTATGACCCATCACCCATGACCCGTTTTTTAGCTCTTCCTGTTATATCCGAACCTTTCTTCGAAGACAGGGGCGATGAGGTTGTCGATGGGTGCGTAGTCGTCCCGGATGATGATGGAGGCCTTCCTGTTGATGAACTCCTCCATGAGGTCCTCGGGTACGACCGAGGAGGCGGCGTGCGCGCCGAGCCTTTCCCTGACGAAGGACTGAAATTGGGTGATATCGAAATTGCCGTTGCCCGCCAGGACGATGAAGGTGCTGATCCTTGTCTTCCTGAAATCGGGACTTACGGAAATGAGATGGACGTTCTTCTCCCCGAAGACCTCCCGCAGGGTCTTGATGTAAGAAGGGAGGAAGATCCCTCTCTGGAAGTTGTCGATGATGTTGGACATGAGGATCGCGCCGGGGTTCATTACGGCCTTGATCTGTTCGGCGAACTCCTTCGTTGTCAGGTGGTAGGGTATGGAAAGGTCGTTATAGGCGTCGGTGAAGACAAGGTCGTATTTTTCCTTGCAGTTCATCACATACCACCGTCCGTCCGTGTTGTAGCTGGTTATCTTCGTATCTTTCGGCAGCCCCAGGTGGTCGTAGACCACCTTTGTCACTTCGGGGTCGATCTCCACCACGTCGACCTGGGCCTTCGGGTAGGTGAGTTCTATGTAACGCGGAAAGGTGTAGCCGCCGCCTCCGATGGTGAGGCTTTTAAAAGCGGTCTTCTCGTCGAATTTCCATTTGAGCACGTCCGCGTAGATCCGCTCGTACTCGTATTCGATGTGCCTGGGGTCTTTGAGGCTCACATAGGAGTGGATAAGATTGTCGAGGACCATTGCCTCAAGTTCCGTCTGCCGGTCGGAGCTCAGGGTCTTTGTCAGTTTGATCGTATAGTAATCACTCTCCCGGTAGAGATAGGTCTTGCCGCTCAAGGGAACGGCATAGAGGTAGGACTGGATGGCAAAAATGCATGGCGCCGCGATGACGATGAAGATGGCCATGCTTATCTTCTTCCTGAAGATGGATCCCGAGCAAAGGGCCAGGGCAAGCAGGATGATGCCCATCGACAGGATGATCGTCCGCGTACCCATCCAGGAGATAAGGAAAAAGCCTGTCACGAAGGTGCCGATGATGGCCCCCAGCGTGGAAAGGGCGTAGATCTTGCCGATGACATTGCCGGCGTTCTCGAGGTCCTTCAGGGTGAGCCTGACGACCACAGGCGAAATGGTGCCAAGTACGCAGCCGGGAATGAAAAAAATAATGGAGGTGACGATGAAGATCCTGACCATCAGTGAAACAGGGAACCTGTAGGAGGCGACGAGGTGGGTGATCGGAATGATCATGAGGGCGGTGATCCCCGATATGAGCAGGAGCCATCCCAGGGTCTTCCTGGTGGGGAAGCGGTCGACAAGTTTGCCGCCGATGTATGCGCCGATGCTTATCCCCGCGAGGATGACTCCGATGATGCTTGTCCATGTATAGATGGAGACACCAACGAAGGGCGCCAGGATGCGGCCGGCGACCATCTCGATGACGAGGGTGCAGAAACTTGCTATGAACATAATAATGTAAGCCTCAAGAAGACTCATGGGTGCGCGGACCTCCTTTTATCTAATTGTCCCTGTCGTGCTGGAGAAATTTCCCGCTTGTTCTTAAGTTCGCGGGTGCTAATACTAAATAGTATCATCACGATTTTGTCAAAGGAATTTGTAGCGCCGGGCGAGCAGCCCCTGCCTTGCCTGTCCCGGTGAAGAAGGCCGCCTTTTTTGCGATGGAAAAATTGTACAAGAGGACTTTTTGTACTATATTATATCCATATGAAAATTCTCCTGGTAGAAGATGAATCAAAAGTGGCCAACTTTATTATGAGGGGCCTTCAGGAGGAAGGCTACACCGTTGAGGTGGCCGAAGACGGAAAGAAGGGCCTTGAGCTGGTCACGACGGGCGATTATGACATTGTCCTTCTCGACCTCATGATCCCGGAGATCGACGGTATCGAGGTGCTTAAAAGGGCCCGCAAGGCAGGCATCGAAACGCCGGTGCTCATCATAACAGCGAAAAGCTCCAAAGAGGATGTCATCAGGGGGCTTGACACCGGCAGCGACGATTATCTGACAAAACCGTTCTCCTTCGAAGAGCTTCTCGCCCGGATACGGGCGCTCCTCAGGAGGAGCCGCAAGCCTGTCCCGTTGACCCTTGAATACCGGGACATCTCGTTGAACCCTTATAGCAGGAAGCTGTCTGTTGCAGGAAAAGAAGCCGAATTGACGGAAAAAGAGTTCCTCATCATGGAATACATGATAAAGAACAGTGAACGTCCCCTGACCAGGAAAGAGATAGCCGAATATGTCTGGCAAAGCCAGGATGATTCGTCGAACATAGTTGATGTTTATGTTAATTTTCTAAGGAAAAAGATCGAACCCCTTTCGGACAGGAAATTCATCCACACCGTGCGCGGCGTGGGGTATATCCTCAAAGAAGACCATGAAAAAGCTTAACCTTCCCATCAAATGGAAACTGACACTCTGGTACGGGGGCATTCTGGCCCTCATACTTGTCACCTTTTCCAGCGGTGTCTATATATATTTCCAGAGCAGCCTGCAAAAGAGCATAGATGCCAAGATCAAGTCAATTGCCGAAGTGCTTTCCTCTTCCATGACGGAGACCCACAATCAGAGCCTCTTCGGGAATTTTGAACGCTATCTCGAGAATGTCCTCGGCAAGAAACCCAAGGGCAAGTTCATCCAGATCATCGATTCCTCCGGAAAGATAGGGGCAAAGCTCAACGACCTTGAGGCGGAAGCGGTGCCCGTGAGCTTCCTGACCCTCGAACGGGCCCTCAAGGGAGAGACCGTCTATGAAACGATAGAGACCGCGCGTCCCCGCCTGCGCATGATCACGATGCCCATACTGGAGAACAAGAAGGTCATCAGCATCGTGCAGGTCGGTTCATCCATGGAGGATTTTGAAGAGACGATGAAGAGGCTCCTCATAATCATGATCATCAGCATCATCACCGCCATCAGTGCGACGATCATTGTCGGTTATTTCATGGCCAAGAAGACGATGAAACCCGTCGATCAGATACGCAGGGCCGCGGTCAAGATATCTTCGAGCAACCTTGATGAACGCATTGACATCAAGGGGCGCAAAGACGAACTTGGCAGGCTTGCCGAGACCTTCAACGCCATGATCGCGAGACTCAAGGATTCCTTCCAGAGGATCAACCAGTTCAGCATCGACGTTTCACATGAGCTCAAAACACCGCTTACCATCCTGAAGGGCGAAACGGAGCTGGCCCTCAGGAAGGAAAGGACCAACGAGGAATACAAACGGTCCATGGAGAGCAATCTCGAGGAGATCGACAGGATGAGCAATATCATCGACGACCTGCTCCTGCTCTCGAAGGCTGAAACGAAGGACATCAGACTGAACCTTGGACGGGTCGACCTGAGGGACCTTCTTGCCGACGTCTGCATGAACATGAAGCTCTTTGCGGAGAACAAAGGGGTCGAGATGGTCGTCAGGGACCTGGAGGATGTCCGCATTACCGGTGATGAACTGAAGCTGCGCAGGATGATCACCAACATCGTGGAGAACGGCATCAAATACGGACGAGGCGGCGGACAGGTCGCCGTTTCATCATATCTGCAGAACGGATATGTCTGCATAGACATCAAGGACGATGGCGTGGGCATATCAGGCGATGACATCAAGTATATCTTTGACAGGTTCTACCGTGCCGACAGGTCCCGCAAGCGCGAGAGCGGCAGCGGGCTCGGGCTCTCCATCAGCAAGTGGATCGCCGAGGCCCACAAGGGGACCATTGAGGTCAAGAGCAAGCTTTCCTCGGGGAGCCTGTTCACCGTTAAATTACCGATATAGAGATACGGAGGATCTATATGAAGAACAAACGATTGATAATCACGATTTGCCTTCTCATAGTCGCAGCCCTCACCTTTGCCTACGTGAGGGCGCAGGTATTGCCCGACAAAACTCTCCAGCTCGACCTCGCCAGGCAGAATGTCAAGGCTACCATGCCCTTCAGTAACGGGCTGCCAAGTCTGGCAGGTCTTGTGAACCAGGCAAAGCCGTCCATTGTCAACATCAGCACAACCACTGTCATTAAGGGGCCCGGCAGCCAGGGGCCTTTCATGGGCCCGGGGAATAACCCCTTCAAGGATTTCTTCGGAGACGATTTCTTCGACAAGTTCTTTGGCAATTCACCGCGCCGCGAGTTTAAGCAGCGCAGCCTCGGCTCAGGCTTTATCATCGACAAAGAGGGGTATATCCTCACGAACAATCATGTCGTAGAAAAAGCATCGGCGATCAAGGTCAAGCTTTCCGATGACGAAAAGGAATACGATGCCGCTATCGTCGGCCGCGACCCCAAGACCGACATCGCCCTCATCAGGATCAATGTCAAGCAGGCCCTTCCCATTGCCGTTCTCGGCAATTCCGATACCCTTCAGGTCGGCGACTGGGTGATGGCCATAGGCAACCCCTTCGGGCTCGAACATACCGTTACGGCAGGCATAGTGAGCGCCAAAGGCAGGGTCATCGGCGCGGGGCCTTACGATGAGTTCATCCAGACCGACGCGTCAATCAACCCCGGCAACAGCGGAGGGCCGCTGCTCAACCTCAAGGGAGAAGTGGTCGGTATCAACACCGCCATCGTTTCCGGCGGTCAGGGAATCGGTTTTGCCATTCCCATAAACGTGGCGAAGGACATGCTTACCCAGCTCAAGAGCAAGGGAAAGGTTGCAAGGGGCTGGCTCGGCGTGGTGATACAGAAGGTGACGCCCGAGATCGCAAAAAGCTTCGAGCTCAGTGAATCCGAGGGTGCCCTCGTTGCCGACGTGATGGAACAGGGCCCTGCCGATAAGGCCGGGATCAAGCGCGGAGACGTTATCGTTTCTTACAACGGCAAGAAGATAAAGGACAACGAAATGCTGCCCCGTCTTGTCGGCTCCACGGAGATCGGCAAAAAGGTAAAGGTTGGTTTTATCCGCAACAAGAAGAGGATGGAAGCCGAGGTGGTCATAGGCGAACTTCAGGAAGAGTCTCTCAGGGCATCGAAGAAGACCGAGGTCGAGAAAGACCTTGGGCTCGTTGTACAGGACATAACACCCGATATCGCCAAACACCTCAATATGAAAGACAAGAGAGGGGTTATCGTGACCGATGTTACCCCGGGAAGCCCCGCACAGGAGGCCGATATCCGCTCCGGTGACATAATCAGAGAGATCAGCAGGCGGCCAGTAAGGAGCGTTGCAGAGTTCAAGGAGGCCGTGAAGCGTTCGAACGTCAAGGAAGGGATCATCGTCCTCATCCAGCGTGAGAGCGCCACGTTCTATACGGTAATAAGGGGGTAGCGCGCCAAAGCAACTATTGGACTATCGGACAGGCGTGCGGAAGACATGCGAAAACCCACCTTCCGCACGCCTGTATGCTTTTCTAGCCCGGTGCTTTCCAGACTATTATCCCCTCTATCATGCGGTTTGTGTATCGGATGGTCCCGTCACCGCTGGTGTGTTTTTGCAGAACACTGCGGATGAAATCCATATCGGGGATGGAGCCGAACGTGGTGATCTGGTCAACGAGATCTTCAAAGATATTGTCAGCACTTTCTTCCCAATCCCAGACGAGGTCGATCTCGGTCATCTGCGGACACCTTCCCCTGTCCTTGAGCATTGCGTAAAAACTCCCTGCGTCCGTGAAAGGGCTCGTGGCCATGCGGTGCTTCGAGAGTATCTCTTCCATGAGCGGCGCCCGGCAGACTGTTTTGGTCCCGGCATAGACGCACCAGGAGATGGCGCACCTCTCCATCTTCTCCATGTCACCGGCGTCATTGACAGCGGTGGAGATGACTGTCCAGACGCTGTCAAAGGTTTTTTCGAACCCGAGCGCCGCGGGGTCGCATTCCTTCCAGGCTGCCCTCAGCGTCGAGATGTTGCCGATGTCGCGGTTTAGCATCTCATTCTTTAAGGACTCGATCATGACCTGTGAGATATCGATACCGGTCACCGATAATGCCTCCCGGGCAAGTGCGGCGGTAATGACGCCGGTGCCGCAGCCGATCTCAAGCACCCTTTTCCCCTCAAGCCTTACCCCCATATCTTTAACACACCCGATGAGCCTCACCGCCTTTTCCTGCATGCCCTTATCGAAAGGCAGGGGGTACCTTTTCGCTTTTCTTTCCCAGTATCCCCTGAGAGCATCAGGACTGATAAGCGGTTCCTTTCCGGCATCTTTTTTCATTGATGTGCCAACCTCCCGTTTTTCATGAAATGTTGCGCGTAGAGGACAAGTTCTTCTATACGGGGATTTGGCGGATGTGCAATAAGCTCATCCATGCTGCCGACACGGGCAACCTTTCCCTCGTGGAGGACAACGATGCGGTTGCAAAAATATCTTATGAGGGCAAGGTCATGAGAGATGAAAATGACCGTCAGCCCATTTTCCGAGTGAATGGACTTCAGAAGCTGAAGGATCTGGATCTGCATGGGGGAGTCCAGACTCGAGACCGCCTCGTCGCATATCAGCAGCTCGGGCCCGGGCGCGATGGCCCTCGCGATGGCCAGGCGCTGGCATTGGCCGCCGCTCATCTCGTGGGGGTAGCGCCCCTTGAAGGACCGTGACAGACCTACCATTTCAAAGAGCCCGTTCACCTGCCCCCTGCGACCCGCCCTGTTGCCATTTTGGTAGTTGATCAACGGTTCTTCGACGATCTCCCCGGCCCTCATGTAGGGATTCAGATATATCAACGGGTCCTGCCATATGACCTGTATGCTTTTTCTGATGTCCCTAAGTTTCATTTTGTTGCGGCTTTCGATCTTCTCCCCCTTGAAGAGGACCTTGCCTGAGGACGGTTCGGCTAGCCCCAGGATGCACCGGGCAAGCGTGGTCTTTCCCGCGCCGCTTTCACCGAAGATCCCGAGAGATTCGCCGCGATCCACTTCGAAGGTCACCCCGGACAGGGCGCGGTGCAACTTTTCCTCGCCGCGCGCGGCGAGAGACTGCCGATAGGTCTTTTCAAGATCAAGAACCGATAAGATCGGGTTCAAATGATGCCTCCTTATGACCCGTGGATCGTTTTCATGGCATTAACGAGCTCCTGTGTGTGCCTGTGTACCGGTTTCGAAATGATGTCGGCCGTGTTGCTGGTCTCGACAAGGGCGCCGCGGTACATGACCGCGATCCTGTCGGCTATTGCTGTGAGGACCCTGAGATCGTGGGTGATGAGGATGACTGAAGCGACCGACTCCTCCTTCAGTGTGCCGAAAAGGTCAAGGACCGTTGCCTGGTTTATGGCATCGAGTCCGGCTGTGGGCTCGTCGGCAATGAGTACGGCAGGCCTGAGGGCCAGCGCCATGGCAATAAGGACCCTCTGTTTCGTGCCGCCGCTCAGTTGGAACGGAAACAGGGTTTGTTTGTCTTTCCCGATGCCTACACGTTCGAGGAGGGCACAGGCCTTTGACACAGCCTTTCTGCCCATGATCGCCTCCCCGGATGAACAGGCGTCGGCTACGTGGGCGATGACGCGTCTGGTCGGGTTCAGGGCGGACGCGCTGTTTTGCATTATCAGGAAGATGCCCTTCCCCAGGATCCTTCGCCTCCGCCTCCACGGGAGGAAAAGGATATTCTCACCCCTGAAAAGGACCTCACCGTTTTCCACGCGCCCGTTCTTTTCCAGAAAACCTCCGATAACACAGGCCGCCGTGGTCTTGCCGGAACCGCTGTGTCCGACCATGCCGAGGATCTCGCCTTCCCCAAGGGAAAAGCTCGCGTGGTCAAGCGCCTTTACCGCCCCCACAGGCGTCTGATAATGGACTGAAAGGGACCTCGCCTCGAGTATCGTTGTCATCTTCGCCTCGCCTGTTTTACCTGCAGCGCGTCCCTGAGCCCCTCTCCGAGGAGATTGAAGCCCAGTACCGCCAGGGAAATGGACGCGCCCGACGCGATCATCATGCGGGGGCTGGAAAAGATATAATGGCGCGCGTCGCTCAGCATCGCTCCCCATTCGGGCATTGGCGGTTGTACGCCGAGCCCAAGGAAGCTGAGGCTCGAGGTTGCCAGAAGGACCCAGCGCATCTCCATGGCGGCAAGGACAATGATCGGAGCCGCTACCTGGGGCACGATGTAGCGTAAAACCAGTCTTATCCCCCGCGTGCCGGCGACGCGGGCGCCTTCCACGTATTCCTTCTGCCTGGCGGTCAGCACCGCCGACCGAATGAAACGGGCGTATCCCGCCCACCACACGGAGGCGACGCCGACAAGGACACCGAAGAGCGAGGGCCCGATGAACCCGGCGACGGCGACGGCAAGGATAAGCGAGGGGAAAGCGAGAAATACATCCACTACCCGCATGATCACTGCATCAGTTATCCCGCCCGCGAGGCCCGACACAATGCCGATGAGAACACCCATGGCCAGTACGGCGGTGAATACCGCGAAGGCCGCTCCTATGGTTGTACGCGCCCCGTAAAGGAGGCGTGAGAGAAGACACCTGCCAAGGGCGTCGGTGCCAAGAGGGTATTTTGGAGATGGCCCCTCAAGCCGCCTGTCGAGATCGATGCCGTATGGATCGTGCGGTGCCAGTACAGGGGCGAACGCCGCCAGCATTACAAGGAGCGCAACGATGGCAATGCCTGCGAGGGCCAGCCTGCTGTGCAACACGCGCCTAAACACCATCGCCTCCAGGATCGTAACCTATGCCTTCCTGAACGCGGGGATCCAGAAAGCGATATGCCATGTCAACGGCAAGGCTCGACATGGTAAAGACAACGGTCATAAAGAGGACGTATCCGAGGACAACGGGATAATCGCGGGACATTATGGCTTCCAGGGCCATCTTTCCGACCCCGGGCCAGGAAAAGATAGATTCCACGATCACGGCCCCGCCCAGAAGATGCCCCATGCTCATTCCGTACAGAGTGACAAGGGGAAGCATTGCGTTCTTCATGATATACCCGGTGATGATCCTCCGCGTCGAAAGTCCCATGGCGTATGCCTGTTTAACATAATTCTGTTCGATGACATCGATGATAATGGCCCTCAGGGTCCTTCCGTAGACGCAGGAAGCGGCAAGGCCAAGGGTGACAACAGGCAGGAGGAAGGAGCCTGGGCCGATGCGCCCCGTCACCGGCAGGACGTTCAGCAGGACACCGAAGGCATAGAGCAGGACCAGTCCCAGCAGGAAGGCGGGAACAGATGTGGCCAGCACAGTGAGGATATGTATCCCCTTGTCCGGCAGGCGCCCCCTGCAGAGTGCCCCCGTTATCCCGAAGGAAATGGACACAAGGACCATGAAGAGAAAGGCGCCGCCCGCCAGTTCCAATGTCGCGGGGAGGCGGTCAATGATCTTCGCCTGCACGGACTCTCCGGTCTTGAATGAGACGCCGAGGTTTCCGCGCAGGACCCTTGACAACCACTTTACATACTGCGTGCACGGGCCGTCATCCAGCCCGAAATGAGACCTGAATGCCTGGACGGACTCCTGGGCCGGCGCTTCTTCATAAGCGCGCATGAGTATATCTGCGGGGTTTCCCGGCGCCATGTACATAAGGGAGAAGGTGATAACAGAGACCCCGAGAAGGACGGGCACAAGTGCAAGAAGTTTGAAGGTGGCACGCCCTGTCATTTGTGTGCGCTCCGTTTGTCTGGAGAGTGCGGTACCATGTTAGAGCTGGAAAGAAAATTCATCTGACGCTTCCTCCCGACGGGCGGGCGGCGGCCAGGTCCGGCCTGAACACCGCGTCCATGGTAAGGCCCTCGACGTCCTTCCGGTGGGCATACAGGGCAACCTCATGATACAGCGGTATCATGGGCATATTCGCGGCCATGATCGATGCCAGCCGGTCATATATACGGCGTCGCTTCTGCTGACCCGTCTCGTGCCGGGCAAGGTCGATGAGCCGGTCAGCCTCCGGGTCCGTAAAGCCCGTGTTTCGAAAGGAGGAACTCGATATGTTCGAGGAATAGTAGAAATCGGGGTCCCCCGTGAGAAGGTTCCTCGGCTGGATGCTCAGGTGGAATTCACCCTTTTTAAGGGCTTCTTGGAAAGCGCCCGTTTCTTTTATCTCTATGCGCGGCTCGAAACCCTCCTCCCTGAGAGTCTGGGCTATCACCTGGGCGATAAGGTCATATGGAAGGCGCTGCTGGAAATTGCTGTGCAGGAGAATGACGATTGGGATTTTCGGCAGGGGGGCAGGTTTTTTGGCCTCAGGGGCCGACCGGAGGGCCCTGTCATGCGGGGCCCATTTTCGCGCAAGGGGTGAATAGAACTCGCCGGCGACTATGCCTGTCCCTTCCATGAGTTTGTCGACAAGTCTTTTCCTGTCGATGCGTCCCGCGAGCCACAGCCTGGCTCCAACGTTGTCAAAGGGCGGCCGCCGGCAGTTCATCATCAGGTAGTGGGTCATGGCGAGCTGTGCGCGCTTCAACTCGATGTCCCGCCCTGCCTTGAGTTCATTGATCTGTGAAGGAAGAATGCCGCCCACATCTATTATTGCGTCGATCTCGCCCCTTATGAGTGCGAACACCCTGGTCTGTGCGTCGGGGATGTCACGGATCATGACCCGCTGGAAGGCGGGCTTTTTTCCCCGGTAACCGTCAAAGGCGAAAAGCTCTATGGTCTCCCCGGGCTTTACCTTCCCGAGGCGAAATGGCCCGGTGCCGACAGGCCGCGTGATCCTCCCCTTTGCATCGAAAACACCGGGGTGGAAGATGGGGCTCCCGTAATATGCCATGAGGGCGGGAAAGAACGGCAGGGGCCTTTTAAGGCGAAAGACCACATTGAGTTCGCCCTTTGCCTTTACGGAGATGACCTCCCTGAGGTCTCCCCGCGGGTCGAAACGGCGATGCTTCATCCTTCTTTCCATGTTCGCGACGACGTGGGCGGCGGTAAGGAGACTACCATTGTGAAAGCGAACGCCGCGGTGCAGGCGGAAGACCCATGTCCTGCCGCCGTCTTGCATCCTCCAGCTCTCGGCGAGCCAGCCGGCAGGCTCGAGATTGCCGTCGAGAATGGTGAGCGCCTCCCATACGTTGGTACTGCCATGGATGTACGTTTCGCTCTCGGGACCTTCGTAAAGGTCCCTGCCGACCCCGATTGTCAGCGTGCTCCCACCCGACGCACAGAAGGGGCAAAGGAGGAAACACAAAAGGATGGACAGGGTGATCAACCGGGGCCTGATCGCATATCCAGCGGCGAATCTCTGTTCCCTACACGTCATTACAGGCCTTTGCCCCCTTTTTCTGTCAAAAAAGCCTCTTTATTCCCAGCGTTCCCATGATCATCCTCCCCGGGCTCACCGTGTAATACTCCGTTTCATATTCCCTGTCAAAGAGATTGTCAACGGAAACCGCTGTTGTGAGGAAGGTCTTTTCGGCGATCTCCCAGTCGCGCCAAAACTTGAGATCGAGAACCTCGTATGGCTTCATGTAATAATAAGGGAGACGTTCATTATCGTTGTTGTAGTACCTGCCGTCAGAAAGGCGCAGGGTGACGGTTCCGTTCACTAGGGACGGGTTCATGTAGCGTATGCTTGCCGAGCCGAAATATTCTGGTGAATTGCTCACCTGGTTCCCCTCGTTCACGGGGTCGCGCACCACCTCGGAGTGGTTGAACGTCAGACTGCCCACAAAGGAGAGGTGGTCTGTGATCTTCTGGTTGAGGAGCAGTTCGACCCCGTAGATCTGAACATCGGAGATATTGCTGGTGCGCCTTATCGTAACACCGGCAAGGGTGGGGTGATTGTCGTACCGGTACGCGATCATGTCCGTTATCTCGCCATAATATGGCGTTATGCTGAAGAACGTGTCCGTTCTCTTCAGACTGACCTCAAGCCCGAGGTCAGCCATCCAGGTCTTCTCGGGTTTGAGGCCCGGGTTTGCCTCGCTCCTGTTTGTGCCGGTATTCGTGTTCGTGAAGAACCAGACAGCCGAGCCCGGCCAGAAGGCCGTGCCCGCTGAGCTTTTCAGGGAAAAGATGTCGTTGAATTTGTACTTGGCGCCGCCGCGGTAGGTGATTATGTCCTTCGAGAAACCATCCGGTCTCTGGGGGGTGGAGGAACTGTCGTAAATGTCGTGGTATTCCCACCGGTCGTAGCGCATTCCGAAAAGAACGGAAAGCCTGTTATCAAAAAAGAACATCTGGTCTTGCGCATACAGAGCGAACTGGTCGGTATTATACACGCTGCAGGACAGGGGAGCGCCGGTGCGCCAGTTGTTGTTCTCCGTCTTAAGCCTTTCCGTGCTGTAGAAGGCCCCAAGGGTAAGTATATTGTTCTTCCCCAAATAGAAGTCTGTCTGCAGTTCGGCCGGGACCCTTTCGATTATGGATTCGTTGGAATATCTTTCTGTTGCATTGAGGACCAGCCTGTTTGTGTTCACCGTGTACGTCAGCCCTGAGTTCTGTTTGGACGGTCTGTCCCAGAACTGGTGCCCCAGGGAGAAGGTGACCTTCATGAGATCTCCGATGGGTGTGTAGAACCTGAACTGCCCAACGCCTTCCCTGCCGTTGTCGAGGGATATCATGTTCGTCTGGCCGCCGGTTATATAGATCTGCGCGTAATTGTACCCTACCCATATGCCGGCGCCGGTCTTGCTTTCCCATCCGATCTTGCCGGAGAAATACGTGTTGTCGTAATTCGCGTCTTCAAGGGTCGCGCTGGAAAGCTCGCCTTTTTTCCCGAGCCTGTAGAGTTCGACCATGCCGCTTGCGGGAATGTTCTTGAAACCGTCCGAATAATCTCCCGAATAGGACAGGTAATAATGGAAATTGCCGTTCCGGTTGCCGATTGTCGTATTTGGACGGAAGGTGTTCTGGCTTCCATACGATACTACCGCTTTTGCCCCGGTGTCGGTTTCACCCCTGCGGGTGATGATATTGACCACCCCTCCAGAGGCATTTGCCCCGTACAGGGCCGAAGAGGGGCCGAGGACCACGTCGATCCGTTCAATGTCGTTGTTATTTATGGCTGTTGTCAGCATGGGGGTGGTTGATGATGCAACGGGCATTCCATCGATAAGGTAGAGCGTTCTCCCCACAAAGTACCCGGTGCCCCGGAGGTTTATCCAGGGAGGGGCTGTAAGGGCCGATTGGGCCACGTGCACCCCGGGCAGGTCCTTTATCAGTTCACCGTAGTTGTCCCTGCCGTATTCCGGTTGGCTTTCGATCTCTTCCCTTCCCACCGAATAGGCGGTGACCGGCATGGATTCAATCGGCGTCTGAGTTTTTGTGGCCGTTACGGTAATACCCGGCATTTGATAGACCTTGTACGCGGATTGTTCATCGCCAACCCTTTTTGCTGTTTTGTTTTCTTTCGAGGAGGAACTTTCATTGTCCGCCATGACGGAGATAGGGATCATGATGATCACTGTAAGAAAAAAAAGGAGCAATGTTCTCATGAAATGCATGTCAGGCCTCCAAAATCATTGAGCACGCCGCAACCGATCCTGCCGATGGCCTCGAAATGTATGGCATCTCACGGATGGGTCGTAAGGACGTTCGCCGCGGGGCAAGGTTTTCGCCCCGTCGTGCTCCCGTCATAACTGCAAGGCCTTCCGGGTTTCTCGTCGGAGAAAAGAACGGCGGCAGCTCTTGTTGAATGTGTTACTTAAAATTTTATCGTGCCATGACAGGACAAAAAATATATGCCCAATGAATAAAAACAAGCGTATCCCTTCCATTGTGCATACGAATATTATTAAAGTAACACGATAGGGATGAAAGAGCAATAAAAAAACCATTTTGTAAAACCGTGAAAAGCTTGAAAAGACTTGAGGGGTAAGATGTAATGCGGGATTATGATCTGGATGCATTCCTCACGTTTCACAACTCACGGTTTTTCAAACACTGAAACGGCTTAAACGGTTGCAACCATCCTCCCTCTGGGTTATGATGTTCTTCCGTCATGGAAATATCGGAAAACAGATTGATCGGTCTTATCCGTAAATTTGCCGGGAAAAGTAATACTATTGTGAGGGGCATCGGCGATGACGGTGCGGTTGCCGGTCTGCCGGAAGGGCAGTACGTCTTTGTCCAGGATGCGATGGTGGAACATGTCCATTTCGAGTTTTCCTTCATGGACCCCCGCCATCTCGGCAAGAAGGCGCTTTATTCCAACATTTCCGACACGCTTGCAATGGGGGCAAGGCCGCTCTTCTTTCTTGTGACCATGGGTATCCCGGAGAAGCTCTCGTCAGGGGACGTCCTCAAGATTTACAGAGGTATGGACATGGTGGCGCGGGAGTTCGGGGCCGTGCTCATCGGCGGCGACACGACCGCCACGAAGGGAGATTTCTTTATCGACATAAGCGTCATCGGAAAAATGGTTTCCAAAAGATACTTCGGCAGGGACAAAGCGAGGACAGGGCATCTCATCGCCGTCACAGGCAGGCTCGGCGAAGCCGCATATGGTCTTAGACTCCTCAAGGAGCGCGCGCCGCGAAAAGGCGCAGGCAGCTTCATCAGGCGCTTTCTCAGCCCAAGGCCTCCTTACGAACTGTGGAAGGAGCTTGTTAAAAATGATATAACAGACGCGATGATGGACATAAGTGACGGGCTCATCATCGATCTTTCCAGGATGATGGAGGAAAGCAAAAAGCAGGCCTGCATCCATTGGGAGGATGTCCCCATGCCCCGCACTTTAAGGCGAGACGGCCTTGAAAGCCTGGCCCTTGCCGGCGGGGAAGATTACCAGTTGCTCTTTACCTTTCCCCGGGGGAAGCTTGACGCTGTCAGCAGTATGGTGCAAAAAGGTTTTAAGATCACAGTCATCGGGGAGGTCGTCTCAGGAAAAGGGGTCAGGCTTTTAAGGAACGGGAGCGAGGTGGAGGCGCCCGGGCGGGGTTATGATCATTTCAAGGGGGCCAGATGAACAAAAAAGTTTTTGTCCGGGACATCAGCAAGACGATAAAGGAAGTGAAAGACCACTTCATTGTCGCAGGGAAAGGCAACTATACCAAGAAGAATGGCGAAATGTACATCGTGGTCAACCTGAAGGATTCAACGGGGACCATCGAGGGCAGGATATGGGACAGGGCGAAGGAACTGGGAAGATATTTTGACGAAGGGGATGTTGTTGCAGTCACGGCAACCCCCAAGGAATACAACAACAAGCTCCAGCTTACGGTCACGGATATCCGCAAGACCGGCGAGGATGTCACCGCAGATGACTTCGCGCATTTCTTCTCAGGCAGCGATAAAAAGCCGGACCAGATGAAAAGCGAATACTTTACGATGGTTGAAGGTCTTACGAATGACCATCTCAAGAGGCTTTTAAACGCCTTCAACTCCGATAAACCACTTCTGGACAGGTTTTTCTCCTATCCTGCATCAACAGGTGTCCACCATGTCCATCCCGGAGGTCTTCTCGAGCATTCCCTCTCTGTCGCGAAAATGTCTGCGGCCGTCTCTGAGCTCATAGGCGGCGACCGGGACATTGTCATAACCGGCAGCATACTTCACGATGTGGGCAAGATCGAGGAGCTTGACATGTTGAAAGGCTTCAAGTTCACCGACCGCGGAAGGCTGCTTGGCCACATAACCCTGGGCGTCATGCTTCTGGAGGACCTCATTCGCCGCATCGACGGGTTCCCCTCTTCTCTCGCCGATGTTCTCACGCATATCATCGTGAGCCACCATGGGCTTGAACAGTGGGGCTCCCCAAAAAAGCCCATGTTCGCCGAGGCCCTCATAGTGCACTATCTGGACAATCTGGACTCCAGGGTGATGGGTGTCAGGGAACACATGAGGGACAACATGGCGGATGACCGCTGGAGTGAATTCCACCGTCTTTACGAGGCGAAGTTCTTTAAAATATCATAAAGGACGGCCATGGAAACAAGAAGAGTATATGTTGACAAACTGAAGATAAAGAACGGAATGGCGCTCCTTGCCGGACAGGTGCATAAATATATCGTCAGCGTTCTGAGGAAGAACCCCGGCGACAGGATAGACCTCATCGATGGAAAGGGTTATCTTTACCGCTGTACCATAGGCAGCATAAAGGGAAGGGAGATATACCTCCAGATCCTTGACGTGGTCCACAATCCGGAGGAAAAAAGACCTAAGGCGACCCTCTGCGTGAGCCCCATAAAGGGCCCCAGGATGGATTGGCTTGTTGAAAAGGCAACGGAGCTGGGCGTTGACAGGATAGTGCCGACACTCTTTAAAAGGACCGTCGTTAAGTTCGATGATGAGGGCAGGGAGAAGATCGAGCGGTGGAAAAGGATAACCATAGAGGCCTCGCGCCAGTCGGGGAGGTTCACCATACCCGATATAGCAGCCCCGACGCCGCTTCGGGGCATAATGACCTTTGCGCAGGATATTGAGAAGCGGGTGGCCCTCTACGAAAAGGAAAGACACACGACCTTAAGGGACGTCTTTTCGGTAAGGACCAATGAAACCGTCTGTGTGGTCATAGGCCCTGAAGGCGGCATCGACGAAACCGAAGTGGAATGGCTCAGAGAGAAAGGCTTCATCACCTGCACCCTGGGGGAGAACATTTTCAGGACGGAAACAACGCCGCTTATCGTTCTCTCCGTCATTCTCTACGAATACGGCAGGGACAATAAAAAATGAAACATGCAGGAAACGGGCCGGCATCGCCCGGCCCGGCCGGTGAAAAGGAGGGGGTCATGGGCAGCACAGGAAAGGCGGGTTGCGGGTGCATCATCGGCATTCTTGTCGTTGTCATGGTACTGGCGGGCGTTCTTATGCACCCCATGAGCCTGAAGTTCATGGCAAAACAGTTCAGGTATGAAGACAAGATCGTTCCTGCCGATGCCCTTTTCGTGCCGCGTTTCGCGGAGGACAAAAAGGGAGATCTCTACGCCGAGGCGTTCAGGGAGTATTTCGCCGGCAATGGCAAGGCCGTGTACATAGAGGATGATAAAATACTGGGAACGAACATAACGGAATTCGTTTCGCGCATGGCAAAAGCGCGCGGGGTCAAGGAGAACATCATCAAGGGTATCGATCCAGGTCCGGACGGGACCGCGGGGACAAACGCGCTCAAGGAAAAGCTCAAGGCATCGGGAGCGAAAAAGGTGATAGTCGTCGTGCCGGAATATGCCTCCCGCAGATATCATTATATATATGATTCATCCCGAAGCGGGGATGCGGTCTTTTACATGATCAAACCCGTACAGGTCACATATTTCCAGAGGGACAAGTGGTGGCGCGACGGCCTTTCGAGGTCCCTCATGGCACGGGAATTCTACGCCTCGCTTTCCCATTATTCTTCAATGCTCTGGAAAAAAGAAAGCGGGAAACAGTGAAGGAACGAAATGGATGAGAAAAGGGCCCTTATAGCGCTTTCCCGCATCAGGGGCCTTGACCGCCTCGCGAAACGCCAGCTTTGCGAGATGTTTGAGAACGTGGAGTCCCTCTTTAAGCCCGGGAGGGGACCCGCTGCGGCCCCCGCCGGGATCGCAGCACGTTTCAACGACTGGAAGGGGATAGAAAGGGACCTGGAGTCCCTTGAAAAGATCGGGGCCAGGGTTATCACCATAAGGGATGATGATTACCCGGAACTGCTCAGGCACATACCTGACGCGCCCGTCGTCCTCTACCAGAAAGGAGTGCTGCTCCCGGGGCCGCTGGCGCTTGCCGTCGTGGGGTCGCGTAAGGCATCCCGGGAGGGCATGAACCTCGCGCGGAAGGCCGGGGAGGCGCTTTCATCCGCCGGGATCACTACAGTGAGCGGCCTCGCGCGGGGTATCGATACATCCGCCCATGCAGGGGCCCTTACGGGCGCCGGGAAGACGGTAGCGGTGCTGGGATGCGGGCTGGACATCTGTTATCCGCCTGAAAACGGCATCCTTTTTGAGAAAATTGGCCGGGAAGGCCTGATCCTGACGGAATACGGGCCCGGTGAACCGCCGGTTCCCCGCCATTTTCCGGAGCGGAACCGGATCATAGCGGGGCTGTCAAGGGGGGTCCTCGTGGTGGAGGCATCAGGCCGCAGCGGGTCCCTCATCACCGCACGGCTTGCCCTCGATTATGGCAGGGAGGTCATGGCGGTGCCGGGGAGCGTTTTCCGTGAAGGTCATGCGGGGTCCAACAGGCTCATAAAGGAAGGCGCAAAACTCGTCGACGGCATCGGGGATGTCCTTTCGACATGTTTCCCGGGCATCTCTCTCCCGGCGAAGCAGGAAGCGGTAAGTCTTGCGGATGAGGAAAAGAAGGTCTATTCTCTGATAGGATTTGAAAAAGTCCATGCAGATGAGGTAATAGAAAGAAGCGATATGGATACGAGAGAGGTTATGTCGGTGCTTACGAGACTGACGATGAAGAACGTCGTGGAGGAAATGCCGGGAGGGTTTTTCATACGAAGGTAGGGCATCCGGGGACGCTTGATAGCTCTCCGGCTGTGAATACAAGGAGAAACAGATGGGAAAGTCACTGCTCATAGTCGAATCGCCGACGAAGATGAAAACGCTTTCAAAGTACCTCGGAAAGGATTTCATCATAAAGGCGACATACGGCCATATCAAGGACCTGCCGAAGAGCAAGCTCGGCGTAGACGTCGAAGAGGGCTTCAAACCGCATTTCCACATTCTGAAAGGAAAATCGAAAGTTGTCGACGAGATAAAAAAGGCGGGAAAAGAGGCGGACAGGATCCTCATCGGGTCTGACCCGGACCGCGAGGGGGAGGCTATAGCCTTCCATGTGGCAGAGGTCCTGGGGAAGGAAGACAGGATAGAACGCGTCCTTTTCCACGAGATCACAAAGCGGGGTGTCCTTGATGCCATGAAATCCCCCAGCAGGCTTGATCCTGCAAAATATGATGCTCAGAAGGCGAGACGCATCCTTGACCGTCTCGTGGGGTATAAGATAAGTCCCCTTCTGTGGGAAAGGGTGAGTTACGGACTTTCAGCCGGGAGGGTCCAGTCGGTGGCCCTTCGCCTTGTTTGTGACCGCGAGGCGGAGATCGAAGGGTTTGTCAGGGAGGAATACTGGGTCGTAGACGCAATCCTCGCGCTTCCGACGGGAGAGACCTTTACGGCGACGCTGGAACGAAAGGGTGCTGATAAGATAAAGATACGTTCCGGCGAGGAGGCCGCTTCCATCAAGGATTACGTTGCCGGCAGGGACTTCATTGTGACCAGGGTGGAAACGAAGGGGAAGAACATCTCCCCGCAGCCCGCGTTCATCACGAGCAGACTCCAGCAGGAGGCGTCGCGGATGCTCAGGTTCTCCCCGAAGCGGACGATGATGCTTGCCCAGAGGCTCTATGAGGGCATCGATATAGGTGAAGAAGGGCCGGTGGGGCTCATCACTTACATGAGGACCGATTCGGTGAGGGTCTCCATGGAGGCTGTCGGTGAGGCGCGGGAGTTCATAAAGAAAAGCTTCGGGGACCAGTACATCCCCGCGAAACCTAATTTCTACCGCAACAAGAAAAGCGCCCAGGACGCGCACGAGGCGATACGCCCCACATCCGTGTTGTTCACGCCTGAAAAGGTGAAGCCCTACCTGGACAAAGAGCTTTTCGCCCTCTACGATCTCATCTGGAAACGTTTCGTTTCGTCGCAGATGACCCAGAAGAAGGTGGAGACAAAAACGGTGGACGCCTCGGCAGGCGAATACGTCTTTGTTGCCAGGGGTACGGATGTGCTCTTTGACGGTTTCACAAGGATCTATGAAGAGGTCGGGGAAGACGAAGAAGCCGAAAGCAGTCTCCCCCCGGTCGCGAAAGGATGGAAGGTGGACCTGAAAGACACTGTAATGGAGCAGCGCTTCACCAGTCCTCCTCCGCGCTTTTCCGAGGCGTCCCTCATCAGGACCCTTGAAAGCAAAGGCATCGGCAGGCCGTCGACGTATGCCACTATCGTCAGCACCGTTCAGGAGCGCGACTATGTGAACAGGGAAAAGGGGAGACTCGTACCAACGCCTCTTGGAAGGACAGTGAACAAACTTTTGTCCCAATTTTTCCCCATGGTGCTCGACGTGGGCTTTACGGCAAAGATGGAGGCAAGGCTCGACGAGATCGAGGACGGGAAAAAAGACTGGGCAAGGTCGCTGGAAAAGTTCAACAGCGCCTTTGAGGGTGAACTGCAGGGCGCCCAACAGCAGATGAAGAGCCTCAAAAAAGAGGAAAAAGAGACAGACATCGACTGCGATAAATGCGGGAAGAAGATGCTTCTGCGCTGGGGCAAGAGCGGTGAATACCTGGTCTGCTCGGGGAAGCCGGAGTGCAAGAACAAGAAGAACGTCAAGGTCGGCGGTGACGGAAAGATAACCATTGTTGAAAGCGAGGCCAGGGGGATCTGCCCGAAATGCCAGGGGAAGCTCATCGAAAAAAAGGGGAAGTTCGGCCGTTTCCTGGCATGCAGCAACTATCCAGAATGTAAGCACACACAGGCCTATTCCCTGGGTTATTCCTGTCCCCTGGAAGGCTGTCCCGGCAAGCTCGTTGAAAAGACCTCAAAAATGAAGAAGAAGTTTGTCAGTTGTTCCGAATACCCGAAATGTTCATTTGCAACGAACAGGGAACCGGTGGAAGGGCAATGCCCGGTGTGCGGTGCGCCCACCCTTTTCTCATTCAGGAAAAACCTCTTCTGTCTTCGCAAGGATTGCGGATGGAAATCACGGTAATAGGCGGCGGTCTTGCTGGTGTAGAGGCCGCACACCAGATCGCCCGCATGGGAGGCAGTGTCGTTCTTTACGAGATGCGCCCGGTTGTCAGCACGCCGGCCCATCACACAGACTGTCTCGCGGAGCTTGTCTGCAGCAATTCGCTGAAATCGAAAGAATTGTCCAACGCCCACGGACTCCTCAAGGAAGAGATGCGCAGGCTCTCCTCCATCGTTATCGAGGCAGCCGACGGGTCGGCCATACCCGGCGGCAAGGCCCTCGTGGTGGACAGGGAGCGCTTTGCGCGGCGGCTCACTGAAATGACACAGGATGACCCCGCCATCCGCCTTGTCAGGCAGGAGGCGCAAAAGATACCGGAAGGCACCGTTATAGTTGCAACGGGCCCCCTCACAAGCGGGCCGATCGCCAGTGAGATAGGGGTCCTGACGGGCGAAGAGAACCTCTCGTTCTTCGATTCCATTTCCCCCATCATTGACGCGCGGAGCGTCGATCACGACAGGGCCTTCTATGCGTCGCGGTATTCAAAAGAGGGCGGGGGAGACTACCTGAACTGTCCTCTTACGAAGGATGAGTACGATAATTTCTATGACGCGCTGATCAGCGCAGAGCGCGTCGACCTCAGAGACTTCGAAAAGACATCCTACTTTGAAGGATGCCTGCCGGTGGAGGTGCTCGCGGAAAGGGGGAGAAAGACCCTTACCTACGGGCCGATGAAGCCCGTAGGCCTTGTCGATCCGACGGACGGAAGGAGACCGTATGCCGTGCTGCAGCTCAGGAAAGAGAATGCCTCGGGGAGTATGCTCAACATGGTCGGTTTCCAGACGAAGATGAAATACCCGGAGCAGGAGAGGGTCTTCAGGATGGTCCCGGCGCTCAGGAACGCCCTGTTCCTCAGGCATGGCAGCATTCACCGGAACACTTACATCAATGCGCCTTTGATCCTGAACGAAAAACTGCAGTCAAAAGTGATGCCTCGTGTGTTTTTCGCGGGACAGCTGACCGGCGTGGAAGGATATGTTGAATCGACGGCGATGGGTCTCATGGCGGGGATCTCGGCGCTGTTGTCCGCCGCCGGAAAGGAATTTCAACCGCCGCCGGCAACAACTTGCGTGGGCGCGCTCATCCGTTACCTGACAACGGAAAACAAACATTTTCAGCCGATGAATGTCAATTTCGGGCTCCTGGAAGGCTATTCCAAAAAGAACAAGGAAGCGGCCATTGAAACTGCCCTGAAAGATATAACGGAATGGAAAAAGACCTTTCATTAATGTTAATGTAAATGAGCACACCGTTTCAAGTTTCAAGTGTTAAACTTGAAGTGAGAAAATGATCACCGGATTGCTCACGAAGTGTCTTTATTTTTCCCTTGAACCTGGAACGTTGAACCTGGAACCGTATCTTACTTAGGAGATGTCATAATGAACCCTCTTTTTGATAAACTTACCGGCAAGGCCGTAAAGAAAAAAGATATTTCAGTTGAAGAGGCCATGGGACTGTATAAAGAAGGGCAGAAGGACCCCTTCATGCTCATGGCTTGCTCATCGAAGATAAGGGAGCATTTCAAAGGCAGCGCGGTGAGCCTTTGCGGGATCGTCAACGCCAAATCCGGCGTATGCCAGGAGAATTGCAGATTCTGCGCCCAGTCGGGCCATTATCATACCGAGGCTCCTGTTTACCCCCTGATGTCAGCAGAAGAGATAGGGGAGAAAGGCCGCGAGGCGCACGAAAACGGTGCCCACATGTTCAGCATCGTCACGAGCGGCACGAGGGTATCGACAGCCGGGGAGTGGGAAACCATTTACCGTGCCATCGGTCTTATCAATGCGTCGGGTGCCTTATCCTGCGCGTCCCTGGGGATGCTCGACAAAAAAACGGCGGGCGATCTCAGGAATGCCGGTCTTTACCGTTACCACCACAACCTGGAAACATCGCGGAGTTTTTTCGACCAGATATGTTCCACCCATGATTATGAAGAAGACATCCAGACGGTAAAGAACGCGCGTGAGGCAGGCCTTACCGTCTGCTCCGGCGGGATCATCGGCCTCGGTGAGACCATGGCGCAGCGTGTCGAGATGGCAATGACCCTGAGGGAACTTGACGTTGATTCCGTACCCATCAACATACTCAACGCCATTCCCGGGACGCCCCTTGAAGGCATAGCCCCCCTTGCGCCGATGGAGATCCTCCTTACCGTCGCCCTCTACCGCTTCATCCTGCCCGACAAGGACATCAAGCTCTGCGGAGGAAAGGAGAAGAACCTGAGGCAGCTCCTGCCGCTGGCGATAGTTGCCGGGTGCAACTCCCTCATGACGGGCAACTACCTCACGACCCTCGGCAGGGACACGGCAAATGATCTGGAGATGATAAACGATCTGGGTATGACGGCAAAGCTCGAAGGCAGGTAAAAAAGTTTCAGCCGTTCCAGCCGTTCAATAGGCCGTAAAGCGTAAGGTGTGAAACCGTAAAGTGCTTTAGAAACCGTGAAACGTGAAGCGTCAGGCGTAAACAGTTTCAGCTGTTCCAATCGTTAAAGACCCCAGATCTTTTTTGGCTTTTCGCGGTTGGAACAGTTGGAACGGCTCAAACGGCTGGAACTTTTTTTATCCGACTGCCTGCCCGAGCTTGAAGATCGGCAGGTACATGGCGACGATGAGGCCGCCGAGTATGACGCCGAGGAAGACCATGATCATGGGCTCCATCATTGCCGTGAGGTTGGTTACCATGTTATCCACGTCCTCTTCGTAAAAATCGGCGATCTTGTTGAGCATGCTGTCGAGGGCGCCCGTTGATTCACCGACCTGTACCATCTGGACGACCATGGGGGGGAAGATCCCTGCCTGCTCGAGGGGCTCCGCCATGGTACGGCCCTCGCTGATGCGCGCCCGCGCCACGACGAGCGCCTCTTCAACGATCTTGTTGCCGGCCACCCTTGCAACAATGACCATGCTCTCAAGAATGGCGACGCCGCTCATGAGAAGCGTCGCGAGGGTCCTTGTAACCCTTGCTACGGAGGCCTTGATGGTGAGAAGCCCGAAAAGGGGAAGCTTCAGGATAAGACGGTCTATGGTGCGGTGTCCATTGTTGGTCTTGTAATAATATTTCAGCGCTACAATGAGGGCGATGATGCCGCCGATAAGGATATACCAGTACGACTGAATGATCTGACTTATGTTGATGACCACCTGGGTAGGGGTGGGAAGCTCGGCGCCCATCTCCTTGAACATCTTTTCAAAGACGGGGACAACGAAGAGCAGGAGGACAACAACGACGGTAAAGGCCACAAATATGATCGCGATCGGGTAGATCATCGCCGACTTGACCTTCTTCTTCAGTTTTTCAGTTTTTTCAATATAGAGGGCCAGCCTCTGGAGCACGTTATCGAGCAGGCCGCCCTCTTCGCCGGCAACGACAAGGTTTATATAAAGCTCATCAAAACACTTGGGGTAGTCCCTGAGTGCGTCGGCAAAGCGCGCGCCGCCTTCTATCTTTTCCTTTATCTCTTTGACGATCCCCTTGAAATTGACGTCCTCGATCTGATTCGCGAGTATGTCGAGGGATTGCACAAGGGGGAGCCCTGAGGTGATCATCGTCGAAAGCTGCCTGGTGAAGAGGAGGATCTCGAGGTTTTTTATCTTTTTCTGGGGATTGTATTTTTGCTGTTTTGCCGCTTCTTTCGTCTCCGTCATAGTGGTGAGGATGATGCCCTCTTTTCTCAGGAGGGCGCGAAGGGTATCGCCGGACGACGCCTTTGTGCTGCCTTTGCGTGTTTCGCCCGCCAGTGTCCGTCCTTCCCATTGATATTGAGGCATGAATCAATAATACATGAATAATTGCTTTTTGCAAAGAAAAAATTACCAATAAACGACTTGTTGATGAATAAAGCGGTCATCTTAAATTAAAGAATAGACTGTATCCATCAGGAATTACAGGATAATCAGCATTATACCACGCAAGGGAAAGGCAAGGCGGGTTTAAAAATGTCTTTATTTTTTGTGGTAGGCACGCGCCCTGTCCATGAAGGCCCGGAGCCGTCTTTCCTCGCCCCTGTCCGTTGGGTGATAGTATCTCTTGCCAGCCATCTCCCCGGGAAAATATGCCTGTTTTACGAGGCCTCCGGGATGGTCGTGCGGGTATAGGTATCCCTCGCCGTAGCCAAGCTCATTCATGAGCCTGGTCGGAGCGTTGCGGATGTGCATGGGGACGGGGTATTCGGGGAGGTCACGCGCGTCCCTCGCCGCCGCGCCGTATGCCTTGTATACGGCATTGCTTTTCTCGCAGAGGGAAAGATATATGACAGCCTGCGCAAGGGCCAGGTAACCTTCCGGTGGGCCGATGAACTTGAAGGCCTCTGTGGCGCTTATGGTGAGCGTCAGGGCATAAGGGTCGGCATTGCCGATGTCCTCGGAAGCGAACCGGACGATGCGCCGCATGATATAAAGGGGGTCCTCGCCTGCCTCAATCATCCTTGCCAGCCAGTAGAGAGAGGCATCGGCATCGGAGCCGCGCATGCTTTTATGGAGGGCGCTGATGAGGTCATAATGCATCTCCCCCGTTTTATCGTAGCGGGCCGTCTTCTTCTGGTAGGCTTCGCGCACTATGTCGTGATCGATGACAAGACCTTCCGAAGATCCTTCTCTGACCATTTTATAGCACACCTCAAGCAGGTTGAGCGCGCGCCTCGCGTCGCCGTCGGCAAGATAGGCTATCTCTTCGATCGTCTTGGCGTCGATGGCTATTGACGCCTTTTTCAACTCCCCGTCATCCCTGAGTGCCCTCTCTACTATCTTCACAAGATCGGCTGCGGCAAGGGGCTTGAGCGTGAGCACCCGCATCCGGGAGAGCAGGGGAGAGATGATCTCGAAGGAAGGATTTTCCGTGGTGGCGCCGATGAGGATGATGGTGCCGCTCTCAACGTGCGGAAGGAAAGTGTCCTGCTGAAGCTTGTTGAAGCGGTGAAACTCATCGATGAAGAGGATGATCCGCTGGCTCTTTGCCTTCTGGATCACTTCTTTCACTTCTTTGATGCCGATGGACACGGCGGAGAGCGACACGTAGGGCAGTTTCATGATCCTGCCGATAAGCCAGCCGATCGTCGTTTTTCCCACGCCGCTTGGCCCCCAGAAGATAAAGGATGGTATGTCCCCCTTCTCGATGAGCACCCTCAGGAGCTTGCCTTCCCCCAGGAGGTGCTCCTGGCCGACGACATCATCAAGCGAGCGTGGTCTCATCCTGTCGGCGAGCGGCTTTTTAGACCTTTCCGTGGTTATCGCGTCATCGGAAAAAAGTTCCACGTTGTCCATGCCCCCGTTTTTTAGGAATTTGCGCTTTTCTTTATCAGGGAAGCGGGCCCTGCGGCCCCCTGATCCGCCTGTTCATAACTGTGGTCACTTATCCTGCGGCAGGCTCTTTTTGGCCTCGCCAAGCAGGCGGATCAACTCGTCAAGGTTTTCCGGCGTAAGGGAGATACCTTTCTTGGTCGGCACCATCTCGCCTTCATCGTTCTCGAAGAAGTTTCTCACGTCGACATAGGTTTTTCCCTTGAACTCTTTCACGGTTACGATGATCCTGTCTGTTCCTGTTTTTTGAATCTCGCCGATCTTCATGACGCCCTCCCGTTTTTCTTTCCATCAATATAGCATGTTCATAAGGCGGTGTTAAGTTTCAAATAAAGAACAAAAAAACGTTTCTCTTGCTTCTTCAGTTTCTTTGGGTAAACAACCGAACAAACCAGAGAAACCAAAACCCTCCTTCTCTTGCAATCTTTCCCGCCCTATCCTACAATGTCAAAATCAGGAGAAAAAAAGAGGAGGGCGGCCGTATGGAAAAGGACAGGATATCCTATCATGAATCGGTCAGGAAGGTTTATGACCGCATCAAAAAGGACGGCATGACCAATATCTGGGACCGCTACGAGGCCCAGGGGCTGGGCCAGAGCCCCGACCAGCGCTGTCCCTTCTGCCAGGGGGGTGTCAGGTGCGACCTGTGTTCCAACGGGCCCTGTAGGGCAGATGTCGCGAAGGACAAGCGCGGTGTCTGCGGCATTACCGGGGACGGGATGGCCATGCGCATGATGCTTCTGAGAAATGTGCTGGGTGCGTCGACATACCACTACCATACGGAGCAGACCCTTAAAACACTGAAGGCGGCGGCGAACGGCGAAGCGCCTTTCTCGATCAAGGAGACATCGAAGCTCGTTGCACTGGCGGACCGTTTTAACATCCCTTCAATCGTGGACAACGACGATGAGCTTGCCCTTGCCCTGTGCAATTATTTTGAGGCCGACTTCAACAGGAAGTACGACGAACCGAGCTATATCGTTGAGACGCTGGCGCCGAAGGAACGCAAGGATGCCTGGAAAAGGCTGGGCATCTTCCCCGGAGGTATTTACGGTGAGATGATGTTTGCGACCAGTTCGTGTCTTACCAACGTGGACGGGTACTACGTCAGCCTGGCGCTCAAGGCCATGCGGCTCGGCATCGCCATGGCCTACCAGAGCCAGATCGTCAACGAGTACTGCCAGGACATCCTTTTCGGGATACCGCGGCCCCATAAGATGCGCGTGGACCTCGGCGTCCTGGATCCCGATTTTGTCAACGTGCTGCCCAACGGGCACGAGCCGTTTTTGGGTTTTGCCATGGTCAGCCTTGCACGGTCACCCGAGTGGCAGGAAAGGGCGAAACAGGCCGGTGCAAAAGGACTTCGGATAATAGCAAATATCGAAACGGGTCAGGAGATGATCCAGCGGTGGGAGATGGACGACGTTTTCTATGGTTTCACCGGAAACTGGATCATGCAGGAGGCGGTCCTCGCGAGCGGCTGCGTGGACCTTTTCGCCTGCGACATGAACTGCTCCATGCCTGTCGACCCCAAATACGCCGAGAAATACAAGTTCAAACTCATTCCCGTGAGCCAGCTTGTCGCCTTCGAGGGCATAACCGACCGGGTGGATTACGACCCCCGGAAGGCCCGGGAGCAGGCGGCACGGCTTCTGGAGATGGCGATCGATAATTTCAGGGTGCGGCACGGCGCAGTTGAGCCCGTTGTCGGGCTGCCGGTGAGCGAGGCCGTCGTGGGTTTTTCCCCGGAGAGCATCCTCGACGCGCTTGGAGGGAGCCTCGGACCCCTTCTGGGAGCCCTTCAGTCAGGCGGCATCCGCGGCATAGCCGGGCTTGTTTCATGCACGAGCCTCAGGGACAGCGGTCAGGATGTCCACAGTGTCCGCATGGCGAAAGAGCTCATAAAAAGGGACATCCTTGTCCTCTCCATGGGGTGCGGCAACAGCGCAATGCAGGTCGCGGGCCTCTGCAGCGGCGAGGCGAAGGAGCTTGCCGGCCCCGGCCTGAAAAAGGTCTGCGATCTCCTGGGTGTGCCTCCCGTGTTGAGCTTCGGCACCTGCACCGATACGGGAAGGCTGGCGGATTTTCTGCTCACAGTGTCCGGTGCCACGGGTGTACCCGTTCCCGATCTCCCGGTTGCCGCCGTCGCGCCCGAATACATGGAACAAAAGGCGACCGTCGATGCCGTCTTTGCCCTCGCCCTTGGACTTTACACCTATGTAAACCCTGTTCCCACCGTAACGGGCGGGCCGAACCTTGTGAAACTGCTTACCGAGGATCTGCCGCAGGTGACAGGAGGCATACTCAGCGTGGAGACGGACCATATCAAGGCGGTTGACGGCATTGCGGCGCACATAGAGACGAAGAGGGTAAAAATGGGGATCTGAGGCAGACGGGTAAACGAGTTGACGAGTTTACGGGGAAAAGATTTTCTTTTTAGTTTTCTTACCCGTGTACCAGCATACCCGTGGATGGGTTCACTTTTTTAGGGGGAGTTGATATGGGATGCCCGGAAACATCGAGATCACGCATCATCCACTATGCATGGATCATCCTCGCGGTGTGTTTTGTGAATCTTTATATCAATTACGGCATACGTCTCGGCTACGGCATAGTCCTTCCGGAGATGATCCGCACCATCGGGTTTTCGAGGACCCAGGGAGGGGACATCTTCAATGCCTATCTTTTCGCTTATATATGTCTTTCACCCTTCACGGGGTACCTGACGGATCGTCTGGGGGCCAGGAGGATAATCCCTCTCTTCGGGATATTTCTCGGGGGCGGCGCGATACTGATGGGAACGGTCCGGGATTTCTGGCAGGCATTTTTATTTTTCGGAATAACAGGGATCGGCGGAGCGGCCATGTGGACACCGGTCATCACCCTTGTGCAGCGCTGGTTTGCCACGAACAGAAGGGGGATGGCGCTCGGCATCCTCTCGGCCGGGTTCGGTCTGGGTTTCGCCTCGATGGGAAGGTTCTTTCCCATGATAGTAAAGGCCTGGAGCTGGCATTATTGCTGGTACATACTTGGTATCGCGGCCCTTGCGATGGTGGTGGTTAACGCTTTTCTGCTCAAGAGCAAACCCGAGGACATCGCGCTCGCGCCCTGGGGCGAAAAGGCGCCGCAGGTGTCAGCTCCTTCTCCTGCCGGGCAGGCAGCGGGATTGAAGGATATATACAAGGAAATTTTAAAAATACCTAAATTCTGGCTCATCGCGTTCTCATACCTGCTCGTTGCCGGAACGCTTTATATAATCACGACATTCATGGTAGACTACGCGCGGTACGAACTGGGCCTCCCCTATGCGAGAGCGTCGTTCCTTGCCACCGCCCACGGTCTGGGGCAGATAGCCGGTGTTCTCGCTATCTCTTTTATATCCGACCGGATCGGCAGGAAAACAACGATCATATTTTCTAATCTCTTTATTGCAGCCTCGGTGGCTGGCGTCATCCTGGCCGGGAAGAACGAGACCATGCTCATAATATCCATCGCCGTCCTGGGGGCGTTCTACGGGTCCACATTCCCCATGTACGGCGCCTGCGGGGGGGATTATTTCAGGAAGGAAATCATGGGCACGACGATCGGCGCCTTCACTTTTTTCTACGGTGCTGGAGCGATCTTTTCCCACAGGCTGGGCGGGTACTTAAGGGACGCAACGGGTTCTTTCTTCATCCCTTTCCTCATCGCGATAGGGTTTGCGGTCCTTGCCGCGGTTCTCATGTTCTTCGTGAAGAAGGAAAAATAGAAGGAATAGTTCCAACCGTTTCAACAGTTCCAAACGTTTCAGAAAAAAAAGATAAGATTGAAGTTTTTAACAGCTTAAGCAGCTGAAACGGTTGAAGCAGTTGAGACTTGTTCTTTATGGTTTGAAGAGGATGCCCCCGCCCGGCGTATAGAATATCCCGGCGATGGCGCCCGTCATAAAGCAGGCCAGGTTGGCGGCAAGGAGCGCCCACAGGCCGATTGCGGCAATGTCCTTTGTGCGCTCCGGGATCAGGCTCGATGTTCCCCCTACGAAGATAGCAAGGGAGGGGATGTGCGCGAAACCGCACAGGGCGTATGTCGCAATGAAGATGCTCCGCTCATAAAGTATCTTGCCTTCTTTCGCGAGAACGCTCAGGTCCTGGTAGGATTTGACCTCCGTCATGACTATGCGCTCACCCAGTATTCGTGCGATCTGGGGCGCGTCTTCAAGGGGAACTCCCATGGCCACCGTGAAGGGATAAAAGACGTAACCGAGGATCCTGTTCAGGGAAAGGTCGATGGGTCCGGCGGTGAAAGAGCCAGCGAGCTTGCCCAGGTAGATAAGGCCGTTATCGAGAAGTGCCACTATCCCTATGAAGGCGATGAGCAGGGCACCGATGCTGACGACCATCCTGACGCCTGTCATGGCGCCATTGATGATCGCCTCGATGGGGCTTGCAGCCTTTTGATACTCGGCCCTGACGACCTTTCCCAGGGTTTTCGGGGCGGCCGTTTCGGGGATGATCATCTTCGCCGCCACGATAGCGGCAGGGGCAAGAAGGATCGAAGCCGATATAAGGTGCCCTGCCACCTTCGGGAAGATGCCGGAGAGGATGATGACGTAGAAGCCCAGCACACTCGACGCGATTGTGGCCATACCTGTCGTGAGGACCACCATGAGCTCGGAGCGGGTCATTTCTTTCAGGTAAGGCCTTACCGTCAGGTTCGATTCGATCCCAAGGAATATCTGCGCCGATGCGCAAAGTGATTCGGCGCCGCTGATGCCCATCACCTTGACGAATATGCGGGCGAAGACGTCGATCAGTTTTTCCATGAATCCGACATGATACAAAAGCTCCATCAGGGCCGCAAAAAAAATGATGGAAGGCAGCGCCTGAAAGGCCAGGATAAAGCCTATGGATCCGGGTTTGCCGGGTGACAGCGCCAGTGGGCCGAAGAGAAAACGTATCCCTTCAAAGGCGCTTTCAATGACCTCCATGGTTATATCGTTGAGGACGAGGAAGATGCGGGAACCGAAGGGAACGAGAAAAACGAAAAGGGCGAAGAGGACCTGCAGAGCGATGCCCCAGACGACAACCCTCGCGCTTACCCGTTTTTTGTCCCTTGAAAGGAGAAGCAGGAAGGCAAGAAAACAAAGAACACCCGCAGCAGAAACCGCATTGTATATAGTCAAATGATCAACCCCGGGACAGGAATTTACTGAAGGATAAGATAACAGGTATCGAGCGAATTGACAAGAAGGCAGGTGATGGGAGGAACTGTTCCAGAGTTTCATTGTTTATGAGACGTTTCAAGGGAAAGGGGAAGGCCCCTTTTTCTTTTTCTAACGTTTCACAAACCCTCAAACTGTAAACTTTCAAACTTTTTTCCTATCTCCAATAACCCATCACCTGTCACCCATCTTCTAATGTATCAACCGGTACGGCAGGGCCTTTTTGGCCCATTCGCTCCCGGGGTATTCCTCTGCAAGCCTTTCGTAGGCCTTCTTCAGGCTCATTGCGTCGTGGGCGCTTTTATAACCGAGGACGCCGCGCAGGAACACGGCTTCAGGAGCGGCGGAGCTCTTCGGATGATCCTTCAGGACATCGTCTACGCAGTGTATGGCGCTCTGGAACCGGTCGAGCCCGTAGTGGTATTTAGCTATGCCAAGCATTATTGAGGGTACGAACTCCTCCGGTGTGAGGAACCCCACAGTCCTGAAGTGTTCCCTGCCGTTCTCGTCGAGGATGATCAGGGTCGGTGTCCACTTGATCATGAAATCCGTAGCCAGCGGTTCTGAGTCAGACGGAATGCGGAGGGGTGTGACGTTCTTGCTTATAAACTCAACAACAGAGGCTGTCGGATACGTGACCGCATCCATCTGTTGACAGCCTATTCAACCGGGGTTGAAGAAATCGAGGAGAACGGGTCTTTTCTCCGCCCCTGCCCGGGCCAGGGCCTTTTTCAAGTCACTTTCCCATACAATGGACTCTCCCATAATATCCTCCTTTTTTAGATGTGCCCTATATGGGAAGTATAGCCTGCCGTCAAGCCGTCTGCAACATGAGTTCCCCGATTGGCTGCAAAGCCTCATATGCCTTTACTTCAACGGCCAACTATGCTAATAATTTCGGGAGATATTGATATTACAGTTCAATTTCAGAGGACCATGATGATAACAGGCATCGGCAGTTTTCCCTTTACAAGGGTTGATGAAGCGATCGATCTCATTTTTTCAACATGCAGGGGCATACCCTTTTGGCCGCAATTGCCGAAACGGTCCCCCCTCGAGAACATGTATGTCCCTTTCCTGGAAGGTGTGCCCTCCATCGTAAGCGATGAGGCGGCCGGTTCTATATTCATAGACACGGAAAGAACGGAAGGGATCGAGGAGTTCTACGAGAACGTTGCCGCCGGCAACACCGGCGCCTTTGCAATCTCCGAGCGGTTCATACCGGGTTTTTACCGTTTTCTCGAAAGACTCGGAGAGATCGGGGATGACCTCCAGTTCATCAAGTGCCAGGTCACGGGCCCTTTCAGCATGGGGCTTGGCCTGAAGGATGAAAAGGACAAACCCGTCATTTACAACTTTGCCTTTTACGATATCATCAAGAAGGCCCTCAACATGAAGGCGAAGTGGATGATAAAGACCATTCAGGAAGCCTATCCCGGCGTAGACATCATCATTTTCTTTGACGAACCGTATATGGTCTCTTTCGGATCGGCGTACATATCCATCTCCCGGGAAGAGGTCATCGGTGCCCTCAACGAGGTGCTGGAAGACTTGCCAGCGAGATGCGGCATACATGTGTGCGGGAATACGGACTGGTCCGTACCCTTCCAGTCGGATATCGACATCGTCAATTATGATGCATTTGCCTATCTCGACACAGTCTTTTATTACAACGATGACCTGAAGACCTTCCTCGAAAGGGGCGGCTGGATCGCCCCCGGCATTGTGCCGTCATCACCCGAGGTCATGGAGGAAACCCCCGATACCGTGCGCGACCGCGCCGCGCACTTCATTGAAAAGATCGCGGGCGTTACCTCCCCGGACAGGGAAAGCATACTTTTCACGACCAGCTGCGGTCTGGGAAGCCTCACCGTCGATCAGGCGCGCCGCGCCATGGAACTCCTGAAGCACGTTGCCTATGGAGGGTGAAAGAGATAACCACCAATGACCGGAGAAACCTTTTTAATGCAGACAAACCATAAATAAGGTTTCTACGGTTTGTCCGGTTTTTTAGTTTCTCTGGTTAAAAAAATGTTGATAACCAGACAAACCAGACAAACCATAGAAACCATAGAAACCGTTTCTAACCCTTTTTCCAAAAAAGCTCGTCGAGCAGTTCTTTTGAAGGTTTTTTCGTTACCAGGCTGACCCCCACATAAAGAACGAGGCATCCTCCGAGGAGGATCCACTCCATGGTGCCCATGCCTATCACCTTCTTGCTGAAAACGAGATAGCCGCCGACAAGGCTGGCGATGGTCCCGTAGACGACGGTGGCCATGGCGCCCCATTTTGATGCCCCTTTCCAGTAATAGGACATGGCCGTGACGAAGAAGAATATGGCACCGAGTCCCATAGCGGCAAGGCCCATGAAGACGGAAAGGAGCTCAGGCGGCCTCTTCCATGTCCAGTAGAAGGGCAGGAACAGAAAGAGGGCGATGAGGAAATAAGAGAGACGGATGAGGGTCTTGTCCTTCACCTGCGGCCGCCAGAGGGTGATGATGTCGCGGGTGACGTTGGCGCTCATGATCATGACCATGCCTGCGAGCGTCGAAAGCGTTGCGGCGAAAAGGCCCATGACATAGAGGGTCTGAAGGGGGATGCCCCCGATGGCATAAGTGAGCAGCGGCGCCGCGAGGTCGGCTTTCCACGGCTCGATCTTGAACAGCTCCGGGCCGAAGAGCATCCTGGCGATCAGGCCGTTCGTCGAGGCGGCGAGCATGACAGGTATGCCGGTGATGGCCCAGACGATGAGAACGAGCACCCAGAACTCCTTTTTGCTCATTTTTTTCATCCCCAGGAACCTCCCGAGGTTATGAGGGAACCCGATGGCCATGGTAAAGAAGATGAGCGGTATGGAAAGAAGCCCCGCCCAGCTCGAAAAGAACTCCGTCGGCCCCACCGACGGGAGATCGGGCCGGACAAGCTGGAGGAGCCTCGGGTCCTGCGCGAAGATCTCCGTGGATATCTGCGCAAAACCGCCGGACTTGACAAGGGCTATGATGCCGACCGCCGCGCCGATGATGCCGAGGAACCCGCCCTGGAAGGCCATGGACCAGTTCGTGCCCACGTAACCACCGAGGACCATGTAGATCCAGGCGATAAATACACCAAGAAACAGGCATAGGGCGGGAGGAAAGCCGGTCACCGCATACCAGACACCGCCGGCAGCCTTAAGCTGACCCACGGAATATATGAAGAGAAAGAAAAGCATGCTCACGCTCACCAGTGTCTGAAGCGCTTTTGATTCGTAGCGGCGGCCCATGAGCTCCGGCACCGTTGCCGCGCCGAGCTTCACGGCAAATTCCCTTGTTTTGGCTGATGCCACCCAGATACAGGGGATGACCCCGATGAGGCTCCACATGCCGGCGAACCACATACCTGAAAAACCGACGGAATAAACGATGCCTGTGCTGCCGCAAAACGCCCAGCCGGAAAGATAAGAGGCCGAAAGGGCGCACCCCGTTACTACGGGGCCCATGTCGCGCTTGCCGACGAGGTATTCATCAAAAGATTTCCATTGTTTTTTACCGAGCATTCCGAGGAGAATGGAGATGCCGAGCAGCACCGCTATGCCGATGGACGAGGAAACCGCCATGGTTGTTGTGATCTCAGGGATGGGCAGATATTGCTGGTTCATTCGTCCCACCTCCTTGTTATTATATAGGTCCCTATAAAGGTCATGAGAAACAGGCCGACGACCATGATCCACCAGACGTACCACGGAAACATAAGATCAGTTTGAACAGGATCCATCTTACTACCCCCTTTTCATTTTGTTTTATAAAGGGCCGCCCAAAGCAAAAGCCCGATCACCTGGTGTTGGCCCCGAACAGGCACAAGGGGCCGCGAACCGATGATGTTTTTTTAAGATCTGTGTTATCACGCAGGAATCCTTATCGGGGCCGATAGCTTCCCGCGAACATTCAGCGCCGCGGGATCACTGCCGGCCCGATGAAAAGACGGATAACGGGATTATTCGAGATATATGCCCGACCCTACGAAAAAGACCTCATTGCCGTGTTTCACCTTTTTTACGTAGGTTTCCTTGACGGAGGGTTTTATTGTTCTCGGTTTCGGCCATGAATAGACGGTCCAGCCGCTGTCTCTGCCGGCAAGCATGGCGACCATGTCCCTGATGAAAAATTTACCGCTGCTGTCTTTCAGGGAAAGAACATTTTTCCCTTCATGCTGGGGGAATGCGGGATTGACGAGGTCGGTGCCGCTCGTGTCGATCACGAAAACATATGTGGTGAGGTAGTTGAATTCCCCCGCCTTGTCCCGAAGCACCGGGAATGAACCGCGCCCGTCTTTACGGACGAGCTCGGCTGCCTCATCGACAATGTCCACTACAAATATCTTTTCCGGCCTCATTTCATAAAGGCCGCTGCCAACGATATATCCTTTGCCGGAAGGCGCCTTGACGTATTTGACGAATGATGTCTTCCAGGAGGCGATCTCCTGTCCCGGTTTGAACCATACATAGTGGGACCATCCCTGTGTCTTGAAGGAGTAGTCCGTTACCTCTTTGATGAACCACCTGATGAAAGGTTTTCCCATAGCATCCTTGAGGTTTATCTGGTTTTTCCCTTCCAGTTCGGGACGCGTGGGATTAAGTATAACGTTGCCCTGTGTATCTATAACGAAGACATAGACATCGTCATGAAGCCATTTGCTGCCCTTTTTGCGGAACTCGGGAAAAGCCGCCTCACCCTTTTGAGCTACCGCCTGAGAAGCATCCTGAACGATATTCAGGACCTGTTTCGTTTCGGGGTATTTTATATCTGTTGATTGGGAAAAGACCGAAAGAGGTAACAGGAACAAAGAGATAATTGTTGCGAGGACGAACGTTGCGCAGAGCTTACCCATTGTGAACCCCCTTTTTTAGTAAACTGCGGTGTGTATAATTCATTGTAGACCTTTAAGAAGGGCCCCAACAATAGGGGAATCCCTGATTTCTTATCTTTATTTACCTGAGACAGGGGGAGAAAAGGAGGTTGAAAAAAAGTAAAAAGACCTGTCTTGCACCCGCTTGTCGTAAAAGACAGTTTCAACCGTTCGGGTGTGAAAGGCGGGAATTCCTCTTTTTGCTTCTGGTGTTTGAAGGGTTCGGGCATTCAGACAGACGCCGCTGTCCTTTGAAGTCTAAAACCGTGTCAGGCCTGCCTTGTCTATGTTCAGCGGCGGGTGTATTTTGCCCTGTCACGCAGAATGATCATCTTAACTTCCGGTAAAGACAGGTTTTCTCTTTTCGAGGAACGCCCGCGCCGCCTCGGCGTGGTCATGTGTTTCCGACAGGAGGGACAATTGTGAAGAGATGTAATCGAGGTGGGCCCTGAGCGTGCCTGTCGTGCCCTGGTAGACGGCGCGCTTCATCATTCTCACGGCCAGAGGAGGTTTGCCGGCGATCTTCCCGGCAAGCTTCATTGTCTCCTCCATGAGTTTTTCATGGGGCACAACGCGGTTGACGATACCCAGCGAGAGCGCCTCGGGAGCGCTGAGCACGTCCGCCGTCAACAGGAGTTCCAGGGCCTTCGACGTACCGACGAGCCTCGGCAGGAACCATGCCCCTCCATCACCGGGGGCGAGCCCCATCGTTATGTACGATTCGGCAAGCTTTGCCCTGTCGGAGGCCACCCTCATATCGCACATGATCGCCATGTCCATGCCGGCTCCCATTGCGGCCCCGTTTATGGCGGCAATGACGGGTTTATCGAGGTCCTCCAGCGCAAATATGATGCGATGCACCCCGTCCCAGAGGAACTTTTTCATCTCCCAGGACTTGAGTTTGCCCTCGGCCATATCACGGATGTCCCCGCCGGAGCAGAAGGTGTCCCCTGTACCCGTCACGACGACAACGCTCACGGTATCATCGTTCTTTGCCTTTTCGAGGAATTCACGCCACAGGGATATCATTTCGGGGCTGAAAGCGTTCTTTGCATCGGGCCTGTTGAGGGTTATGGTGGCTATCTTTCCCTGCGTGGAGTAGAGAATGTGTCTTGTATCCATGTTCACGTCCTTTTTCAAAAGGTCTGCCGCTTTGCCGGCACGATAAGAATTAACACCTTCCCGCTGCCAATTGCAAGCAAAGATAAAGCCCTTTGCTTTCAGCCTTCTTTGTTGACTTTTGCATCATCTTAGGTCTATATCTTATGCGAAAATGAAGAAAGAACAGCTGCGGCTTTCCAGGATCAGGAACATCGGGATCGCTGCCCATATCGACGCAGGCAAGACGACGGTAACGGAGCGGATCCTCTATTATACCGGCCGGACCCACAAGATCGGCGAGGTCCACGAGGGCACGGCGGTCATGGATTATCTGCCCCAGGAACAGGAACGCGGCATCACCATCACATCGGCGGTGACCACTCTCTACTGGAACGATCACGAGGTCCAGCTCATCGACACCCCGGGACACGTCGATTTTACCATTGAGGTGGAACGTTCCCTCAGGGTGCTCGACGGTATGGTGGCTGTATTTTGCGGTGTCGGAGGGGTGGAGCCCCAGACCGAAACGGTGTGGCACCAGGCGGACAAGTACCATGTGCCCCGCATTGCCTTCATCAACAAACTTGACCGCATCGGGTCCGATTTCTTCCGCGTCATAGACATGATAGTGGAAAAGTTCGGCGCCGACCCGATACCGCTCCAGATCCCCCTGGGCAGGGAGGACGGCTTTTACGGTATCGTCGATCTCGTGACCATGGAGGCCATTGCATGGGAGGAAGAGGACCTCGGCGCAACGTACCGTACGATCTCCATACCCCGGGAATATAAAGAGCAGGCCCTTGCCTGGCGTGAGAAACTTTTCGACAGGATCTCCCTTTTTGACGATGAACTGATGGAACTCTACCTTGAAGGCGCGGAGATAGAGCCTTCGCGGATATACGGCGCCCTTCGCAAGGGCACCATCGCGCTCAAATGCGTCCCTGTGCTCTGCGGTGCGGCCCTGAGAAACAAGGGGATCCAGCCGCTCCTCGACGCAGTTGTCCGCTATCTGCCCTCACCTCTGGATGTGCCGCCCGTGACGGGGGAAAACCCGGCGACAGGCGAGGCAGAGGAGCGAAGGGCCACCGATTCAGAAGACCTTGCGGCCCTGGCCTTCAAGATCGTCCTCGAGGAGGGCAGGAAGCTCACCTATATAAGGATCTATTCGGGTTCGATCAAGGTCGGGGGAGATGTGTATAATGTGAATCTCGGGAAGAAGGAGAAGATTTCCCGCATATACAAAATGCACGCGAACCACAAGGACCGCGTCGAGGAAGCGAGGACGGGTGCCATCGTCGGCATCGTCGGCCTCAAGGAGACATCCACGGGGCATACCCTGACCCAGACAAAACCGCTGCTCCTCGAGCCTATCGAGGTTTACCAGCCCGTCATCTCCATTGCCGTCGAACCGGCCAGGAACGTGGACCAGGACAAACTGATGCTTGCGCTCAGGAGGATATCGGAAGAGGACCCGACGTTCGTCCTCAAGGCGGACGAAGATGCCTATCAGACAATAGTTTCCGGCATGGGAGAGCTGCACCTCGACGTGATCATGCACCGGATCAAAGAGGAGTTCGGCATCGACCTGCACGTCGGCAAGCCCCAGGTCGTGTACAAGGAGAGCATCGAGAAGGCCATAACACGGGAGCACACCTTTGAAAAGCTCATCAACAACGTTCCTTGCAAGGGATGGGTATCCATCGCCATCGGTCCCAACGGCAGGGGAGAGGGTATGCTTGTCACTTCGAACATAGCCGGGGACAGCATCGTCTATCCCTTTGTCCCGGCCATTGAAGAGGGCATCCATGAGGCTTCCAACATCGGGGTGCTCAAGGGATATCCCCTGACCGACGTGAAGGTACAGATCAACGATGCCACCTTCAACAACCCCGAGTTTGCCAGGCTTACGCTGAAAATGGCCGCATATGACGCGCTTCGGGACGCTTGCGAACATGCCGGGCCCGTACTGCTGGTGCCGGTCATGTCGCTGACGGTGACGACGCCGAACGAATTTTTGGGCGAGATCATCGGTGATCTGAATTCTCGCAAATGCCAGATAGCCGATATCTCGACGAAGGACAAATACACCGTTGTGGAGGCGAATGCACCGCTCACAAACATGTTCGGGTATTCCACCGACATCAGGTCGCTTTCCCAGGGAAGGGCCTCCTTTACAATGTACTTTTCTCACTATGACAGGATAGAAAATGGATAATCTGGGCGAGGTCTTGAGGTATCTCAGGGAAAGTGACGGGTTCATATCGGGTGATCGCATATCGGGCAGGCTGGGGGTGTCAAGGACGGCCGTCTGGAAATATATGAACCAGCTTGAACGGTACGGATATAATATCGAAAAATCAAAGGGGAAAGGCTACCATCTTGCTGGCACCCCTGACAGGCTCTATGGGTGGGAGATCGACCGATACAGGAAGACCGACGTTATCGGGCGCCGGATCATCCACCGGGACAAGATCGATTCAACGAACTCGCTGGCCTTCAAACAGGCGCTGGCAGGCGAGCCGGAAGGGACCTGCGTGGTTGCTGAATCACAGGAGAAAGGCAAGGGCAGGCTTGGCCGGAAATGGTCTTCCCCTGCGGGAAAGAACATCTATTTTTCTGTGATATTACGGCCTGCGATCCACCCCTCGACTGTTTATCCCATTACATTTTTATCTTCTCTTGCCGTATCCGATACGATCGGGGAACTTACCGGCCTGGAAGCGTCACTGAAATGGCCCAACGATGTGCTCCTGCACGACAGGAAGATATCGGGGACCCTCCTTGAACTGTCCACGGAGGCGGACATGGTCCGGTTCGTCATCATCGGTATCGGGCTCAACGTGAACCTGGAGCCGAAGGACATGGACCAGGAGATAAAGGCCAGGGCGACCTCACTCTCCATGGCGACAAAAAAAACATTTGAAAGGCCCAGGGTGTGTGGTATTCTGATGTCCAACCTTGAGAGATATTACAACCTTTTCAGGGAAGACGGCGAAATGGCCATCTGTGATATCTGGGAAGAGAAGGCCCGGATCCGCGGAAAACGCCTCGAGATCAACCAGATGGGCGAATCCTACAAAGGGATCGCCAGGGGTATAGACCGGGACGGGGCCATCCTTCTTGACATAGACGGAAAGATAAAAAAAATCATTGCAGGAGATGTGAACTTCTAATGTTACTGGTCATCGATATCGGCAACACAAACATTGTTTTTGGTGTCTACCACGAGGGCAAGCTCCTCAATCACTGGAGACTGAGCACGGCCCTTACAAAGACAGTCGACGAATACGCCATTCTTCTCAACAGCCTTCTTTATATCGAAAAGATACGCCTGAACGAGATCCACAGCGCCATAGTGTCATGCGTCGTGCCGCCCCTTCTCATACCCTTCGAGATCGTCTGCAGGAAGTACATCGGCATCATGCCCATCGTTGTTGAACCGGGGATCAAGACGGGTATGCCCATTCTTTACGAGAACGCATCCGAGCTTGGCGCCGACAGGATCGTGAATGCTGTCGCGGGTTACGATAAATACAAAAAAGCCCTTATAATAGTTGATTTCGGTACGGCCACCACCTTTGACTATATTACGCCGAAGGGTGAATATGCCGGAGGTTCCATTGCCCCGGGGATCCTGATATCTCTTGATGCCCTGTTCGAGCGGGCCTCGAAGCTGCCGCGGGTGGAACTCGTCCAGCCCAGGTCACTCATAGGCAAGAACACCGTGCAGGCCATGCAGGCCGGTATAACCTACGGTTATGTCAGCCTTGTGGACGGCATAGTGAGGAGGATGAAGGACGAGGTAGGGACCGATCCTTATGTCATCGCTACCGGTGGATTGTCAAGCCTGATCTACAAAGGTTCCCAGACGATCGACGTCGTTGACGAGTTCCTCACGCTTGAAGGATTGAAGATACTCTACGAGAAGAATAAGGACCATCACAAGTTCAAATAATTCCAATTCCACATCAAAGTGCTCCCTTCGTTGTCTTCCTCGTCGCACTCCTCGACGTACTACAGTACGCCTGCGTCGGCTCCTCGTTGCCGCCTCGGCATCATTTTTGATCTGGAATTGGAATAATTGATGATCTGATTATTGGCTGTAGGTGCTCGAGAAACCGTTCTTCCTATCACCAATGACCCATAACCCATCACCCCTCGTTACTTCACAAAGGTGTTCCTGACCCGTTTTGACTTGAGGAAATAGGGGACCCAGATGGCGCAGGCAATGGCAACCCGTATGATCTCAACAGGCGTCGATTCGTCAGGCATGGACGCGACTACGGGGATCCTCATGGCGACAACGTAATCAGCGACCACGAATGCAAGGTTCGACAGAAGGAAGATGATCACGAGGAGGGGCGTGGACCTCTTTTTGGTGAAAAAGAAGAAAAGGATGGCCAGGGGAAAAAGTATGAAGATGATGTTGCCGACCATTTCCATGATGAGAAGAGGCGCCCAGAGAGGATCATAGGCCGGAGAGCCTGCGGTTGTCAGTTTTTCCCATACCCCGCCGGAAAAAGCCGGCAAGACGTCGCGAACGAGACCGACACCGATCTTGATCGGGCTTACGCACAGACCGATAGCCACAAGGATAAGCCAGCCGCCTATCCCTTCGAGCTTCTTTTCGGCAGTCCCGGCCTGATCTGTTTCATTCATGGCAACCCTCCTTTAAGGTTCCAAGGACAGACGGTGCGGTTACAGGAGCTTCCCGCCAGTCAGCCTTCCGACGTCGAGTATCGTCGCGTATATCATAACAGCGAGCATGAAGACCCAGCCCGCGACGGCCAGCGGATAATGGAGCTTCGAGAGGTGCCTGCTTATCTTTTCCATGGCATACATGACGATCTTGCCGCCGTCCAGAACAGGTATGGGCAACAGGTTGAGCACTGCGAGATTGATGCTCATGAGGGCAGTAAAGTGAAGGAGGTTGAACCCGTTCATCCCGATGAAGCGGCCGCCCTGTGAAACAATACCGGCTATTCCGGAAAGCTCCCCGTGGTGCGTGAAAAGCATGGGGATGACCGCCGCAGTTTTCATAAAGACCGCCGTGGTCTGTGAGAGGGGTGCAAAGAGGAAATTAGTCAATGTTGGCCCGAAGCGAAGCACATCGGACAGGGCAAAACAGAAGAAGGGGAGGACAATACTCGCTGCGGGACCGCCGATGGTCATGGCTATCCGCCTGGACACGGAAAAGTTAAAGAACTCCTTTTCGTCATCGATGTCGGGCATCACGTAACCGCCCAGCGGGACAAGGGACAGCCTGTATTCGGTGCCGCCCCTTCTCATGGCGAAGAGCTTCGGGCCGAAACCGATGGAAAATACCCTTATGGGTATCCCGGAGAGCTTTGCTGCGATAAGGTGGCCCAGTTCATGGGCAAGTATGATGAATCCGATGGAGAGTACTGCCAGTACATAATTCATTGTCTGCGCTCCAATAGAGTGGCCCGGCATGCTGCCGGTCTTTTTATGTGTTCGTTCTGTTATTCTATATCATTTTTATTTTTAAAAAGACAGGCAATAGGCGGAGGAACAGGTCACCCCGGTTTATTCGGTTTATTCTGTTTATTCGGTTTCTTTGGTTATTCCAACCATACAAACCATACAAACCATACAAACCATACAAACCGTTTCACGCCGGTTTTATTTCTTTTTCTTCGAGAAGTGCTGTGTAGAGGTCTTTGAAGGTTTCCGTGAAAGAGTCGTCGCCTGTCATGATGTAACGATGAATGCTCTGGTTGATGCCGTTCAGATATTCCTGCACCGTCCTGTTTTCCAGCGCCTCCTGCGTTATGGACTGGAAGCGCCTCATCCCCTCGGAAGCAAGCGACGCAATGATATCGCGTTCGTGCATCTGATAGAGAACGAGAAAGGTCGATGCAAGCACCTCGTTCTTTGAGGTCTTGTGACCATCTTTTTCGATCCACGTGAGGATCGACGCGACAACAAGGCACAGAAAGGCGCCTACGGCCCGCGCATATGCCGGGTTCCTGGTGACCCTCATTATTGTGGGCAGGGGTACCGAATCGGCAAGAATGGCCGCGGAGACAAGCACCACCGCATCATCGAGGTCCTCCGAAGATTCAAGGGCCTGCCTCGACCTGATCTCCTGTGCTCTTTTCATAAGGTTATTAATGAAGCTTTTTTTGGGGGTATTCAAAGCTGCCTCTTATCGACGGGAGGTCGTTCCCTGGACCTGCGCAGCGTGAAAATTGGATTGCATATCTTTATTTGTACAGCAGGGGTGCTTCTTTTGCAAGCAAAAATACCGCCTGAGTGTTTTTGACGAAGGGTGTTCACTTGTGTATATTGGTCTTATCTGCCGGCTGCAGCAGAAACGAAACATTGACGGGAGGCGGACATGAAGAAATGCATTAAAAAGATTCCTCTTGCGGTGACAATTGCGGGGATGATCATGATGATGGCGGGCTGCGCGGGGATGAACCAGGGCGGCTATCCAATGCTTGGCACCATAGCGCCGGTTGTCTCCACTTCCGGTTCGTCCATGGGGCCTGTGGTCGCTGTCGGTCCCATCGATGTTCCGGGTTATATCGAACGTGCGTCCACAATAATGGAAACCACGGTGAACATGGCGAATGTTTCATCTATCGATCAGAGGGTATATGTGCTTAAAAGAGAGATACCGATGGTCATCACGGAAAACCTGAGGGTCCTTTTTGCCCCCGCCGGTATCGCTGTTGTTCCCTATACCCATGGCAGCGTATCGGACTATCGAGTGGCCATAGACCTCACGGTCTTTGATATCGCCGGATCCGGTCTTATCGAAACAAAGGCAAGATGGGCATTGTACAGCAAAAGGGTGTCAGCCCCTGTTCTGGTCAGGGACATCTCTTTTAATACACCCGTTGAGCGAAGGGACGACGCCGGCGTGAACGCAGCCATGAGCGAGGCGCTCGCCAGCCTGAGCAGATCCATCGCTCAGGGCGCCCGGCCGGTCCTTGAGGGAAAATGAGCAATGCCGGCCAGGTTAAGCGGGGCTATTTTTCAGTCTTTTCGACGGGCCGGGTCTTTTTGCCTTTGGGCCTGGTTTTGCCGGAGGAGCCTCTCCATATCTTTCCTCTCTTTGTCCTTTTATCGCCCTTACCCATGGATGTTTTTTCCTTTCCTCTTGAGATATGTCGATACGAACGACAGAGATTTCATATCGGAGATAAGCGGAAAAGTCAACTTATTTCAGGACGACGAAAGCCTGTTGTCCGCCCGCAGGCTGTGGTATATTGGTCTGGCTGAAAGGTAGATAACGCTCTATGGATATTGACGGAAGTCTCAAAAGGAACGCCCTCCTTGTTTCGGTCTTAAGCGCCTTTCTCGGGCCCTTCATAGCCTCGTCGATAACCGTTGCGCTGCCAAGCATAGGGGCGGACCTCTCAATGGACGCCATTTCGCTGAGCTGGGTCGCTACGGCATACCTTCTTGCCGCCTCCGCCTTTCTTGTCCCCATAGGCAGGGCGTCCGATGTTTACGGCAGAAAAAAGATCTTTCTGTGGGGCATGGCGCTTGTAAGTATCTCTTCAATATTCGCGGCCCTTTCTACAACGGGCTGCGCACTTATTTTCTGGAGGGTCATCCAGGGCATGGGCAGTTCAATGATCTTCGGCACGGGGATCACCATCGTGGCCTCCGTATTCCCGGCCAACGAGCGGGGCAAGGCGTTGGGTATCGTTCTCACCGCGGTCTATGTGGGGCTTTCCGCGGGGCCGTTCATTGGCGGTATCCTGACGGATCTTTTCGGGTGGAGGAGCATTTTCTACGCCAATGTGGCCATCGGCACCGTGGTCCTTGCGACGACAATATGGAAGATCAGGGAGGAATGGGCCGAGGCCAAAGGGGAAAAATTCGACATCGCCGGTTCCATGCTCTATATCGTTCCGTTCACATTGACGATGTATGGGTTTATGACGCTTCCATCGATCAGAGGAGGGCTTTTCCTTGCGGCCGGACTTGCCGGACTTGTCCTTTTTGTAATGTGGGAGCTCAGGGTGGAGCACCCCGTCCTGGAGATGCGCCTTTTCATTGACAACAGGACATTCCTCTTTTCAAACCTCGCAACGCTGATAAACTACAGCGCCACTTTCGCCATCACCTTCCTGATCAGCCTTTACCTCCAGTATATCAAAGGTATGAGCCCGCAGGCAGCAGGGCTCATCCTGATCGCCCAGCCGCTGATGCAGGCCTTGCTGACAACCTTCACGGGCAAGATCTCCGACAGGGTGGAACCCAGGATACTTTCTTCGCTGGGTATGGCGTCCCTTGTGATCGGGCTCGGGCTTTTCGGTTTTATCAGTGAGGGTGCCCGGATACATCTCATAGTACTGAATCTTCTTTTTCTCGGGTTCGGTTTTGCCCTTTTCGTTTCGCCCAACACCAACGCCGTGATGGGTTCAGTTGACAAGAGATTCTACGGTGTGGCGTCGGGCACACTGGCGACGATGCGCGTTATCGGCCAGACGCTCAGCATGGGGATCGTTATGTTCATGTTCATGCTTTTTGTAGGGAAGATCCAGATTACCCCGGAGCATTACGGGCACTTCATGGAGAGCGTCAAGGCGGCCTTTTTTGTATTTGCCGGCCTGTCTTTCCTCGGCATCTTCGCGTCGCTGGCGAGGGGGAAGATGCACAATAAAAAAATAGTTTGAACCAATCGAACCGCTTAAAAGTAAAAAAATAAATGTTTTTGAACGCTTAAACGGTTCAAGCGTTCAAGCCGTCTTTACTTCGTCAACAGCACCGGGCATACGGCGTTTTTCAGAACGTTGCGCGCTACGCTGCCGATGAGGTATTTTGCAAGGCCAGTCCTTCCGAGGGAAGCTATGACAATGAGATCTATCCCTTTTTCCTTCTCTTCCCTGAGGAGCTCCTCATGGGCAATACCCTTCCTTATCCTGGGGAAAACCTCCACCTCTCTTGCTTTTTCAAATTTGGCAAGCTGTGTTTTCAGGCTCTCCGTTGCAATTGCCTGTTGTTTTGCCTCAATGGACTCTATCATTTCTTCAGGAATAGCGTAATCGACGACAACGCGGTGAAAATCTCCCGGAGTGACATGGACAAGGTATACCTGCGCCCTGTATTGCCTTGCGATATCGATGCCCTGCTGCAGGGCCTTGTCCGAATACTCTGAAAAATCCGTTGGCACCAGGATCTTTGTAGGTTTCAACATAATTCCCTCCTTTAACGTTATGTCCAATGGCCGGGAACACGCATCCTGGGCATGGCCCTTTGCTGCCCGTCAGCCCTTTGTCAACAGGACCGGGCAGGTTGAACCTTTCAGCACATTGCGCGCCACGCCGCCGATAAAGTATTCGGCAAGGCCGCTGTGACCGAGTGACGAAATGACGATGAGATCAATGCCGTTCTCATTCTGGAACTTCAATATCTCCTTGATCGGGCTGCCCTTTACAACCCTTGGGATCACCTTTACTTTTTTCCCGGCAATCGGTTTGGCCAGGTATTCCTGCATCCTGGTCTCCGCGGTTTTGACCATTTTGCTTTCAAGGCGCCTTATGCCTGCGGCGGAAGCGGTCTTTCCGGCGAACTCATATTCGTACATGCTGTGGATCCTTACCTCGACCACATGGAGAACATGAACTTCGGCCCCGTATTCTTCTGCGATATCGACGGCTTGCTTCAGGGCGGCATCAGAATATCCTGAAAAATCGGTGGGTACCAGGATCTTGGTAGGTTTTAACATGGCGTTCTAACCTCCTTTTTGTGTTTTTTCCTGCCCATTGCTCCGTTGTGAGATAAAAGCAACCGTTTTCCCTTTCTTAAAGTAATTATATCACAGCGTTCCGCTTTTAATGGCTGAAACGGCCGGAGCGGTTGATGCGGTTGTTTTTCAGCAGGTCTGCTGTGTCCTGCAGGAGAGGACCTGGGAATCCCGGCTTCTGTCGCGGAATACGGTGATCCCCTTGAGACCCATTCTGTGGGCCTTCATGAAGATCGAGCCTATCTCTTCCGGCGTTGTTGCGGCGGGGAGGTTGATGGTCTTGGAAACAGCGTTGTCAACATGGTCCTGAAAGGCCTTCTGTACAGCAAGATGACAGTCCGGGCTCACGTCGTATGCCCTCCTGAAGAGCCACTTAAGGCCGGCTTCGCTGACGGTCTTTTTCATCTCTGCGTAAAGCGGGTCGACAACGTCGACAAGCAGGCCTCCGAAGAGCACCCGCGAGTACTGCACGTCGTAGACTGGTTCGATGCCGCTTGATACACCCGCGATTATACTCAGGGTACCCGTAGGGGCGATGGTGGTTGTCGTGGCATTTCTCTGGGGCAGGCCCTTTTTCTCCCATACGCTCCCTCTATAGTTCGGGAACACCCCCCGCAAAACGGCGAGGTCCTTTGATGCCGCCTTTGATTCACTTTCGATGAATCCCATTACGTCGTGGGCCGTCTTCACCGCCCTTTCGGAATCATATGGGATGCCAAGGGCGATGAGCATATGGGCGAAGCCCATGACCCCGAGGCCGATCTTCCTGTTCGCTTTTGTCGTTTTCTCTATGACTGAGAGGGGATACCTGCCTGCATCTATTACGTCATCGAGAAAGCGCACGCCCAGATGGACAAGATCCCGAAGCTTTTCCCGGTCTATCTCTCCATTTCGCACGATCTTCGCGAGATTGATTGAACCAAGGCAACACGACTCATATGGCAGAAGGGGCTGCTCGCCGCAGGGGTTTGTCGCCTCTATGGTGCCGATGTGCGGTGTGGGGTTGGCGCTGTTTACCGTATCTATGAAGATGAGCCCCGGTTCGCCGGACAGCCAGGCACTGTGGGCAATGAGGTTGAGGATTTCCCTGGCGGGCACCTGACGCACTGCCCTGCCGGTGCGGGGATTGACGAGGGGGAATTCTTCACCCCTTTCACAGGCGCCCATGAAGGCGTCGGTGACTGCCACGGAGAGATTGAAATTGGAGAGTTCCGCGGGGTCGTTCTTAACGGTTACGAACTCTTCGATATCAGGATGGTCGACCCGGAGGATCCCCATGTTGGCACCGCGCCGGGTGCCCCCCTGTTTGATTACCTCCGTCGCCATATTAAATACCCTGATAAATGAAACCGGGCCGCTTGCCGCACCCATGGTCGATCTTACGACATCACCGGAAGGTCTGAGCCTTGAAAAGGAAAAACCTGTACCGCCTCCAGTCTGGTGGATCTTTGCCGTTTCCCTGACGGACTCGAAAATGGAGTCGAGGGAGTCTTCGACGGGTAGGACAAAACAGGCCGCCAGCTGGCCCAGCTGCCTTCCCGCGTTCATGAGTGCCGGCGAGTTGGGCAAAAACTCAAGGTTGTTCATCGCCTGGAAGAACGATCCGGCAAGGCCCTCAAGGCCGTCCGGACCCAGTTCCTTTTCTGCAGAGGCAACGTGCCGGGCGACGCGCATGAACATGCCTTCAACGGTTTCCATGGTGTTCCCCCCGGCGTTCTTGACAAGATATCGCTTCTGAAGGACGGCAAGGGCCGTTTCGTCGACCATGAATGCTCCTTTACATTAATACTACGTGGAGGCACCCGGGGCTGTCAAGAAGGGCGGGAAGATCCAAACGGATCGGAAACAATAACCAAATGAAAGACAATAACCGATAACCAGAGAAACTGAATTTGGCTGCTATCTTTTTTCTTCACCTCTTTCTTAATTGCTTTCCCTGTGGTATATCTTTTCTATTACCAAATAAACAACGCAAGGAGCAGGACATGAGAACTCTTTCTTTGATCGCTGTAACCATGTGTTTTTTTGTCGTTATTACCGGGGTTGCCTTCGGCGCGGCACCCATCAAGGTCGGGATCGTCGACACGTATACCGGCCCCGCGCTGACCTATTCGCAGGATGTCCTGGATGGTTTCAAGCTCGCCATTGAGGAGGCCAACAAGAAAGGAGGCGTGTTGGGGCGGAAGATCGAATTCGTCATCCGTGACGACAAATTCAAACCTGACATTGCCCTTACCATGGCCAAGGACCTTATCCTGAAGGAGCAGGTCGACATCATCATCGGCACCACGAACAGCGCCGCCGCTCTGGCAATATCCGATTTTGTGAAAAGAGAAAAGGTCCCTTTTATCGTTACAGACTCGAAAAGCGAGAAGATAACCGGTGAAAAGGGCCACCGCTACGTGTTCAACGCCAACGAGAACACCGCTATGATCGGCAAGGCCACAGCCATTGCCCTCGCTAAAAGACCGTACAAGAGATACTTTATAACCGGTGAGGACTATGAGTTCGGCCATGCCTGCGCAGACGGGGTCTGGAAGAACCTGAAGGCGCTCAAGCCCGATGTGCAGCTCATAGGCCAGTCATGGAGAAAGGTCGGCGAAGCCGACGTTGTTCCTTATCTGACAGCCGTCCTCCAGGAAAAGCCTGATTTCGTCATCCATGCCTCGGGCGGCAGCGGCGTTGTTAACCTGCTCAAGACGATCAAAAGCACCGGTTTTGCCCAGAAGGTACCCTCATACCAGCACAACTCCACGGAGCTTGCCGCGCTTGCCCCTCTGGGGATGGAGGCGCCGGAGGGCATTATGGGCACCTCGAATTATCATTTCTATTTCCCGGCGACAGCGGATAACAAGGCTTTTGTGGAAAAGTTCAGAAAAGCCTATAAACGCTATCCCCGGTCAACTGCGCTCTACGGTTATATCACGGGGCAGTTTATCGTGAAGGGCTACGAGAAGGCGAAGAAGATCGACCGAGAAAAATTTATCGATGCCCTCGAAGGGCTTGCCATCAACACCCCTGTCGGGAAGATAGAGATGCGCGCCTGCGATCATCAGGCAACACTCCCCATGTTCTTCGGTGTGACGAAGAAAGCGTCGGGCTATGATTTCCTCATCGCCTCAGAGATCGTGACGATCCCTGGCAAGGACTACGTGCCGAGCTGCGAAGAGGTTTTGAAAACAAGAAAGTAACAGTCGGGTTTCCCCGGTTTCTATAGTTTCTTTGGTTTTCCGGTTGAGGATTATTTCATGATATTCGAATCTTATTAACCAGATAGACCGGAAGAACTATAGAAACCGGGGAAACCGCATCATCATGTTCTTGTGGATCCCGGATTCCGTCAAATATCTTTCAATTTCACATTGGCAGGTGAATTTTCCATGGCTTCAGAAAAAACTCGCAAGGACCGGGCCAATCCGTCCGTCTCTTCCTCGTCCGCGGGCACAAGGATGTCCTCACCGCTTTTCTCATAGGCATCGAGAACATTTTTGATCGTCATTTCATTGACGGACCTGGCCGGCTGGAACCGGGATTCCTTCCGTGCTCCCTTGGTGATCTCGGAGACGAGGTCCACATCGACGATCTGGACAAGTATCTCCCTTACCAGCGGTTCGGGTATTTCGAGGATCTTTCCTATTTCTTTCGAGGTCAGGGGTTTTTCGCCGGCATCGAACCTTTTTACGAGGAGGTGGAAGATCCTGAGCATAAGCAGCCGCCGCTTCGCTTCGCCGATACGGGAATAATCGGGGTGGAAACCGTAGGTTTCATAATGCTCGCTGGAGTTTGCGATCTCGGCACCGAAAATAACAATGATCCAACTCACCTGCAGCCAGGCGAGAAAAAGCGGGATGGCGGCGAAGCTGCCGTAGATGGCGCTCTGTGTGGAAACGCCGATCTGGAACCTGATATAGACCCATTGAACAACCTGGATGAGCGAACCGGTAACTATGGCCGCGAAGACGGAGGACCTGACGGACACCCTGGTGTTGGGCATAACAAGATAAAGGACCAGTAGGAGAAGCCAGATGGAAATGAATGGGAGCAATTTCATGAGGAAAAAAAGTATGGCGCTCATCGGGCCCAGGAGGGAGATGTCCCGCATGATAACCCGTAGTTCGCTGACTATGAGGATGTTCACGCTGCTCCATAGCGCGAGAAGCACCGGCCCCAATATGAGCATGGACAGGTAATCGGTCAATTTACGAACAACAGTGCGCGACTGGCGTGCCCCCCAGATCACATTGAACGTATCTTCTATCTTGCCAAGGATGGAGATGATGGTCCAGAACAGGATGACAACGCCGACACCGACTATGATCTCTCCTTTCGCGTGGGTGAGAAGAGAACGGGAAAAGTCGATGATCCTGCTTGTCACGTCGGGCTGCAGGTTGGCGTCGCGGGCCAACCGGAATATCTGTCGAACAACGAACTTTTCCAGGCCAAACCCGTTGGCGACGGCAAATACGACGGCGAAGAGGGGAACGATATTGAGTACTGAATAATAGGTGAGGACCGTGGCATTTCTCTGACAATCGTTCTTTTCAAGGTTGCCGCCGGCCATCAGGAATATACGTATGGTGCCGATAACATAGGCGCGTGCCTTCGAAAGTCTGTCGAGTCTGACCTCCCATATCCCTTTGCGAAAAAAGTCGATGGCCTGTGATATCATTTTCTTCCAACCCCTTTTAATGTTTCACATAACAGCAAAACAGTCAAGGACGAAGACGATCAGGAAGGGGAGGCCGCGGGACGCGGAAAGCATGGGGGGCAAAAAAATGGAAAATGTGAGCGCATCGCAATTACGCACCTTGAATGCGGAGCATAATTGTTATTATTGGTAACTTTTTTTCTTTTATTGTCTTATTATATCCCTTATTTCATGTATCTCTAATCGATGCTATAGTCTTGAAAAGATTAGACATTTTTCCTTGGAAAAATGGGGAATAAAGGTATAAAATAAATGGGTCTTGAAAACATAACAATTTGCACAATCAGCTGAAATAATAAAAAATGGGGGTTTGTTTAATGGACAAGATCAAGCTCACAATCGACGGAAAAGAGGTGTCGGGACTTCGCGGGCAGACAATAATGGAGGTTGCCCGGGACAACGGGATCGATATACCCCACCTGTGTTATCACCCGAAACTGAGCAAGACCGGGGCCTGCCGCCTCTGTCTTGTACGGATCGATGGCAAGATGCTGAAGACCTCCTGCACGGAACTGGCTGGAGACGGCATGAGCGTCATTACAGAGGACGAAGCGCTCAGGAACATACGCAAATGGCTCCTGGGCCTCCTGCTCATGGAAGGCGACCATAATTGTCTCTACTGTGATGCCGACGGTGATTGTGAGCTTCAAAGGTACGCCAAGATCTACAACGTGGAAAAGACCGATGAGGATTTCCCCCGGAATCCACGCGAGGTCGACTATGTGACAAGCAATGCCATCAAGAGGAACGAGAACCGGTGTATCCTCTGCGGGAGATGCATACGGGCCTGTAAGGAGATACAGGTCTCCAACGTATGGGGTTTCACCGAGCGCGGCAGCCAGACCCACCTCATAGCCGACGACGACCGGAAGATCGGCGAATCGAGCTGCGTAAAGTGCGGCACCTGCGTGCAGCTGTGCCCCACCGGCGCGCTCACCTTCCAGACAGTTTCCGGCAAGGGCCTCAACTGGGAGCTCAAAAAGGAATCAAGCATCTGCATATACTGCGGTGTGGGCTGCAAGATAGATTTCTATACCAATGAAGAGGGCGTTCTGGTAAAGGCCATTGGCAATGATGACGGCCCGAACAAGGGCCATCTGTGTGTAAAGGGCAGGTTCGGTTTCGATTTTGTACAGAGCCCGAAGAGGCTCACGAAACCGCTCATGAAGAAGGACGGCGAATTTGTTGAGGTTGGCTGGAAGGAAGCCCTCGATTTTGTAGCGGGCAGAATGAGGGCCGTCAAGGAAAAGGACGGTCCCGATGCAATCGCCGCCCTCTCGTCGGCAAAGTGCACCAACGAAGAGAACTACCTCATGCAGAAATTCATGCGCGCGGTCATCGGCTCCAACAACGTCGATCACTGCGCCCGTCTCTGACACAGCTCCACCGTCGCCGGTCTGGCGGCTGTTTTCGGTTCCGGAGCCATGACAAACTCCATACGGGAAATTCCACAATCGCAAGGCTATCTGGTGATTGGTTCCAACACCACCGAGAACCACCCCGTCATGGGTTCGATGATAAAGAACGAGGTGATCAACCAGCAAAAGCGCCTCATTGTGATCGATCCGCGCAGGATAGAGCTGGCAAGATATGCCGATTATTATTTCCCGATAAAACCGGGGACCAACATCGCCATCCTCAACGGCTTCATGCACGTTATCGTGAAGGAAGGCCTCTATGACAAGGCCTTTGTGGAAAACCGCACGGAAGGCTTCGAGGACCTCAAGAAGACCCTCGAGAAATACACGCCGGCCTATGTGGCAGATATCTGCGGCCTCGACAACCCCGACGATATCGTAGCGGCGGCCCGTCTCATGGCGTCGCTGAAGCCCATGGCGCTCTATTATTCCATGGGTATCACCCAGTTCGTTTCCGGTGTGAACGGTGTCAAGTCGACCGCAAATCTCCAGATGATGCTCGGCAACATGGGCGTCGAGGGCGGCGGGGTCAACCCGCTCCGCGGGCAGAACAATGTGCAGGGGGCCTGCGACATGGGCGCGTTGCCGGCGACATATCCTGCTTATCAGCCTGTGGCGAGCGAAGACAACAAGAAAAAGTTCGAAGATGCCTGGAGCGTGAAAAATCTCTCTGTAAAGCCCGGCCTCACACTTATGGAGATGATGAACGCAGCGCACGCGGGCGGGGTGAAGGCCATGTATATCATGGGTGAGAACCCCGTCATGTCCGACCCCAACCAGCAGCACGTGATCGAGGCGCTGGATAATTTGGAGCTCCTTGTCGTACAGGACATCTTCCTCACAGAGACGGCGCAGCATGCCCACGTTGTCCTGCCGTCGTGCGCGTTCCTGGAGAAAGAGGGAACAGCGACGAACACGGAGCGCCGGGTCCAGCCGATGCACCGTGTCCTCAAACCGGGGCGCCTGATAAAGGACGACTGGTGGATCACCATGCAGATAGCCAACCGCATGGGAGCCGACTGGGATTATGAAGACGCGAAGGACATCTTCAAGGAGATACGGAAGGTCACCCCTTCCTATGCCGGGATCACGTACAAACGTATCGAGAACGAGCTGATCCAGTGGCCCTGTCCGACAAAGGAACACCCGGGGACCAAGGTTCTCCATCGTGAGGCATTTTCGAGAGGCAAGGGGCTTTTTACCGCCATCGAGTACACTCCCCCGTTTGAAGAAACGGACAGGGAATTTCCTCTCATACTCACGACGGGGCGCATACTGCAGCAATTCCATACCGGTTCCATGTCACGAAACTCCAGGGTCCTTGAAGAGACCGCTCCTGAGGGTTTCGTTGAGGTCAACCCCAATGACGCCGGCAACCTCGACGTGGCAGACGGCGAGCTTGTTTCCGTTTCCACCAGGCGCGGCAGCATAAGGGTCAAAGCGAGGGTCGTGGAGCGCATTAAACCCAATGCGGTCTTTATCCCGTTCCATTTCTACGAATCGTGCGCCAACCGGCTTACCGTGGACTGTCTTGATCCGGTATGCAAGATACCGGAATACAAGGTCTGCGCATGCAGGGTGGAGAAGATCGTCGCATAAGAGAGTGCGAGGGGTGAGGCGTAAAGCGTGAGGAGTTGAAGCTCTTAACTCTTCATGTTCTACGCCTTACGGGTTTATTAGAGTATTTCTATTAATTCCAGCTCGAAAATAAGTTCCTGACCGGCCAGCGGGTGGTTGAGGTCGAGCGTGACCTCTGATTCTGTCACATCAAGGACAACAGCCTGGGCGGATTTGCCGGTCGATGATTGGACCTCAAGTTTGGCCCCTGACCTGAGGTTGATAGTCTCGGGGAAACGGGAACGCGCAACGACGGCGCAAAGCTCTTTCCTCCGGGGGCCGTACCCTTCTTCCGGTGCCAATGTGACGGTTTTGACATCGCCCGCCGACATGCCGATGATGCTCTTTTCAAATCCCGGTATGACCTTGCCTTCGCCGATGATAAACTCAAAAGGTTCTTTGCCGACGGATGAATCAAATACGGTACCGTCCTGCAGAGTTCCTTTGTAATGGACTTTAACCCTGTCGTTTGTTTTTGCCTGCATTTTTGTTCCCCTGTCCCCTGATTTTGTCCGGTATGCTTGTTCCAACATCGCTATTTTTCTAACCTGATTGTGTTCGGAAGTCAAATTTTAAAGACAGCCTAAACCCCTGGAATGCTTGGACGGCACGAACGTTCAAGATATCGTTTTTTCGGTTTTAACAACCAAAGAAACTGAATGAACTGAAGAAACCAGAGAAACATGAAAAGACGGCTGAAACAAAACAAAAGGGAGGGTCCCATAGCCCTCCCTTTTTTGTTCGCGAAAAATCTATCTAAAGGATCTTTATGAGCTTGAGCTCGAAGGTCAGATCCTGACCGGCCAGCGGGTGGTTGAGGTCGAGTGTGACCTCTGATTCGGTGATCTTTTTTACCACCACCCTGGCAATGCCGCCTTCCGGCGACCGGACCTGCAGGATCGTGCCGATGTCGAGTTCAATCTCCGTTGGTACCTGTGAACGTGCCACAACAGCGACAAGTTCATCCTGATAGTGGCCGTAGGCATCTTCTGCAGGGATCGATACGGTTTTTTCGTCCCCTTCACTCATGCCGATAACAGCGTTTTCGAAACCCGGTATGACCATGCCCTGACCGATGATGAACTCGAAAGGTTCACGGTCGTTGGAAGAATCGAATACCGTGCCGTCCGTGAGAGTTCCCGTATAGTGGATCCTGACCGTATCGTTTGTTTTTGCAGATGCCATTGTTGCCTCCATGATGTTTTATTGGTCGTCCTGTCGCGTTCACTCTCAGAGCTTTTCCCATAAAAAGTGCGCAGCGGTCTAATATCTGCGCGGACCCCTTCCCCTTGGTTTTTCTTTCTGCGGCCTGGCGTCGTCGATCCTCATGCTCCTTCCGGCGAATTCGGTGCCATTCAAGGCCAGCTTCGCCTTTTCCGCACCTTCTTTTGTTGCCATTTCAACGAAACCGAAACCCTTGCCTTCGATGACCCTTACTTCCCCCACTTCCCCGTATTGGGAAAACAACTCCCTTAACTGCTCGCTGCTTACTGAATAGCTTATGTTGCCTACATAAAGTTTGTTGCCGTTCATGGCGTGACACCTCCCTTGGCGCTGAACTCAATTCATATTTCTCCAAGACGCCGGATCTTACAAGCCTATCTCGAAAGAAACATGGGAGGAGGAAGAGATAAATACCTGGAAACAGGAAATTTAAAACGCCCCTTTTCAGGGAGCCAGTATGTAAAGCTATCATAAAACGATTCATGAAAGATTGACAAGGAAAAAGTATTCGTATACCATGTGACATAATACGACATCGGTTAAAAACCCCGTAAAGCCTGTGTTTCAAGGGCGCGGCGGGGATAAAGGATGAAAGGAGTTGCCCGTGAGGTATGGAATGTTCAACTCATTGTTGAGGGCCGCGGCGGTTCTTTGCGTGTGCTCGGTCGTTGTGTGCGCGGTCTCGGTTTCCCCTGCCCGCTGCGACGACAGCGCGCAGGCAAGACAGCTTGTAGAGAAGGCGCAGATAACCCTTGGATCATTTATCGATGCCGACGAAATGGACAAATTCCGCACCCTCCTGAAAAGCGCGCGCGGTGTTTTCATATCACCGCAGGTGATAAGGGGGGCGTTCATCTTTGGCGGTTCGGGCGGCAGCGGCGTTTTCATGGTGCGCGACAGGAACAGGGGAGACTGGGCGGGTCCGGCATTCTATACGATCGGGGAGGTGAGCTTTGGCCTGCAGATCGGCGGGGATGCCTCGGAGGTGATATTTCTCGCGATGACGGACCGCGGTGTGACTGCCCTTCTTTCAAGCAGCGTCAAGCTCGGTGCGGATGTCGGTATAGCCGTGGGGCCCGTTGGTGCCGGTGCGGACGCCTCCACCGCGAATCTCAGCGTTGACATACTCACCTTTTCACGTTCCAAGGGGCTCTACGGAGGCGCATCTCTCGAAGGCGCCATAGTCAAGGTGAGAGAAAGCTTAAACCAGGCCTATTACAGTAAGAATGTGAGCCCCTCTGACATACTTGTCGCAAGGACCGTCAGCAGCGGTCATGCGGTGAAGATCCGTGGATTGTTGTTAAAGGCGGCCGGCGGCGGTACAAAGTGACGGAAGGTGCCGTGTTGAGGACCATACGGCGCATGGTGCCGGCCGGCCTTTTGCTTATAGCTTTTGTTTGCCTGCCCTCATTTTTGTACTGCGCAGGGGTCAATGCCGCATACGAAAAAAACCTCGAAGGTTTAAAGGAAGAGCTGGGGAGGCACGGATTCACTTCCGATGAGCTTGCGGGAGTCTTTTTAGACAGCCGGTTTGAGCTTTATCCGGAGATCGTCGGGAGAAAAGGCAAGGGCATGAACTATTTCAACCGCCGGTTCGGCCTGTTGACGAAGAGGTCTGTGAGCCGCGGAAAGGCCGTGCTCATAAAATACAGGGACACCTTTAAAGGCGCCGAAGACCAGTACGGGGTCGAGAAGGAAGTCATTGCCGCGATTCTGCGCGTGGAGACGAACTTCGGTTCCTCTACCGGTACTTACCCGATCCTGAACAGCCTTGTGACGATCGCGGTGGTGGAGAATAGGCGATCAAAATGGGCGCAGGATGAGGTGGTCCAGCTATTGAAGGTGTGCAGGCAGCAGGGCACAGACCCCTTTTCGATACGCGGTTCCTGGGCCGGTGCCTTCGGCATCAGCCAGTTCATACCTTCTTCGTACGTAAAGTTCGCCGTCGACGGCAACGGCGACGGGACCGTCGATCTGTTCACCATGAGCGATGCCGTGGTGAGCGTTGCCAACTACCTGAAGGCCCACGGCTGGGAAAAGGACAAACAGGCCGGGAAATGGCAGGCGGTCTACGCATACAACCACTGCGACAACTATGTGAAGGCCGTTTTTGCCTACGCAAAAGCATTGAAGAAATAGGATCGGCTCAAACGCTCGAGCCTCTTTGGTGCTTGAACGGAAAGACCTTTCCCGTGCCAGTTCGCCGTTGGCGGGGCCGCCTCCTCGCAGATGCATCCATATCATCTTTGCTCTTAAAGCGGTAATAATTACCTTGAAATGTTCCCTATTAAGCTCAACAGCCCGTTGAGCGTTCAAACAACCAAACCGCTTCTACGATCCAGCCAGTATCTATTTTTTCAACCGGCCGGTGAAGGGCTTTCCCCCGCCTTTTCCTTCCCTTTTCTGACTATGGTTCTCTTTCCTTCGGGAAGCGGCGGCGGAAGAGGTTCCCCGACGATCCTTGTCACCGCGCCAAACTTTGGCGGACAGGCCGAAAGACAGGTGCCGCATCTGATGCATTTGTCCTGATCGATCACGTGGACCTGGTTTTTGGCGCTTATAATCGCTTCCACGGGGCACCTGCGGGCGCAGGTCATGCACGCCTGGCACCTGTCCGGATCGATCCAGTAGGACGGCGCTTCGCTGATAAGGCTGTCTATCTCGTCGCTGGTGTAGAGTTTGGTATAGTCCTCATCAATGTTATGCAGCGCCAGTTTTTTCATTTTTGCCAGTTTGATGTAAGGGATGAGCTTCGCCATACTCTCGATCCTTTTCTTCAATTCATCTGCATCGAGCCCTTCGCTTTTGCCGAGGGGCCCCAGATGCTCTATTTCCCTGCTGAACTCATTCATGATATTGGCAAAACGGATGCCTTCGCCGGCAGACACCCATTCCAGCCTCAACCTTTTGGGGTTTATACCTATGTGTTCCAACAGTTTCTTGCACAGGCTTACCATGCTCATCGCGTCGTAATTACCTTCGGGGTTGTAATGGCAGTCGTTGATATGACACCCGCCTACAAACATCCCGTCCACTCCGTTGGCAAAGGCAAGGAGTATGTGCTTCAGGTCGACCCTGCCGGAGCACATCACGCGTATCAGTCTTATATAAGTGGGGTATTGAAATCGGGAAACCCCACAAAGGTCCGCCCCGCCATAGCAGCACCAGTTGCATATAATGCCCAGCATCTTTGGTTTGAACTTGCCTTCCGAACTCATATTATTATACCTCCATGGTTTATTGTCCTGTTCTTACAGGTCCGTGTGCTCTCTACTCGTCTCCAACGGCCGAATCGATCTGCGGCATTGGGGCCTCTTCCTTGTGAAGTCCCGCAAGTATCTGGCTGAAGATCTCTTCATCGGTATAGTGCTTGAGCCGTATGGCCCCTGTCGGGCATTTTGAGTTGCAAAGACCGCATCCCTTGCAGAGAACGGGAATGACCTCGGCCTTTCTGCCCTGCTTTGTTTCGCGAAGCTCTATGGCGTTGTAGGTGCAGGCCGGGGCGCATGCGCCGCATCCAATGCACTGCTTTTCGTTGACGGTACAGACAGAGCCTGAGGCCACGACCGTATCATTCGCGAGGAGTGTCAGGGCCCGCCCGGCGGCCCCGTAGGCCTGGCTGATCGTTTCAGACATTAGCTTGGGATAGTGGGCTGTCCCGCACAGGTAGACGCCTTCAGCGGCAAAGTCAACGGGTCTTAACTTGACATGGGCCTCCTGGCAGAAACCGTCCGGTCCAAGGGCTACCTTGAATAATTTGGATACCTCCTGGCTTCCCGCGGAAGGGATGATGGCTGCGGCCAGAACGAGCAGATCGGCATCCAGTTCGATGTTCTTTCCGAGAACGTAATCGGTCGCGGTGACCTTGAGGACCGGTCTTCCGTCGTCCTCAGCCTTGCCGGGTTCCACACGGGGTTTGTTTTCCGGCTCGTAACGGATGAACCTGACACCCCTGCCCGCCGCTTCCCGGTAATAATCCTCTTTGAACCCGTATGTTCTTATGTCCCTGAAGAGTATGCAAATATCCATGCCGGGGTTTCTCTCTTTCAGGAGCAGGGCGTTCTTGATGGACTCGCTGCAGCATATCCTGCTGCAGTAGTTTCTGTCCTCGTTCCTGCAGCCGACGCACTGGATCATGACCGCGCTCTTCGCGCCGACAACTTTTTCGTCTCCCGCGGCGATCTTCTCCTCCAGTTCGAGGTGGTTCATCACCCTGTCATCTTCGCCGTAGAGGTACTCCGTGGGGGTGTGCAGGTCGGCGCCTATGGCGATGACGATGGCGCCGTGTTTTATTTCGGTGACCCCGCGCCCGGAGTTCACCTTTGTCACGAAGTTCCCCACGTAACCGGTGGATTCCGGGATGGCCGCGCTGGTGTACACATGTATCATTGGGTGTTTATATACCTTTGCTGTGAGATCGCGCAGGAATGCCTGGACATCGAGGCCTTCGAGGGTGTAATGGAGTTTGCGCACCATTCCGCCCAACTCCTTTTCCTTCTCCACCAGGAAGACCTCGTGCCCCTGTTTTGCTATTGAGAGAGCGCTTGTCATGCCGGCTATGCCGCCACCGACCACGAGCGCCCTCTTGTCGACGGGCAGGTCGAATTCCTGAAGGGGTTCCAGGTGGCAGGCCCGCGCAGCCGACATCCGGATTATGTCCTTTGCCTTTTCCGTGGCCGCTTCCTTTTCTTTCGAATGGACCCAGGAGTAATGTTCCCTGATGTTTGCCATATCGTAGTAGTACTGATTGATCCCCGCCTCGCGCAGCGTGTCCCGGAAGAGCGGTTCATGCGTCCTGGGGGTACAGGCGGCAACAATGACCCTGTTGAGCCCTCTTTCCTTGATGTCCTTTGCCAGCATCGCCGCTGCCTCAGTGGAGCATATGAAAAGGCTCTCCTCGGCGTGAACGACATTGGGAAGGCTCAGGGAGTATGCGACCGTTTCAGGGACGTTGACTATCCTTCCGATATTGGCCCCGCAATGGCACACATAGACCCCTATCTTCGGTTCTTCACCGGAGACGTCCCTTTCCTCCGGGTAGACCCTTTCCCTGGAAAGATTGCCGCGCCTGTAGGAAAGGATCTCTCCGCACAGGGAACCGGCCCCGCTGGCGCTCAGGACCGACTCGGGAATGTCCATGGGGCCCTGGAAGGCGCCGCTTACAAAAATACCCGGCCGCGTGGTTTCAAGGGGATTGGCAGGGTTGGTCTTGCAGAACCCGTGGGAATTGAGTTCGATGCCAAAGGCATCTGCAAGGCCTTTCAATCCGGCGGGAGGGGTCAATCCGACGGACAGTACCACCATATCGAATTCTTCTTCCCTGACCCCGTCGTCGGGCGTGGAATACCGTATGGTCACGTTCTTCGTCACGGGGTCTTCTTTTTCTATCGATACGTAGCTTCTGATGAACCGGATCCCGGGGAGGTTCTCCGTCCTTTGATAGAAGCGCTCGAAGTCCTTGCCGTAGGAACGGATATCGTTATGGAATATGGTGCACCTGGCATTGTCGTCATGGTCCTTTGTGAGGATCACCTGCTTCTGGGTGTAGGTGCAGCACACGGCGCTGCAGTAGCTGTTGCCCCCCTCCGTGACCTGCCGGGAGCCGACACAGTGTATCCAGGCTATGTTGTGCGGATGTTTCTTGTCTGAGGCCCGCAGTATCTCTCCCTCGTACGGTCCCGTGGCGCACAGCAGTCTTTCATAATCGAGAGCGTTTACCACGTTCATGAATTCCCCGTAGCGGTACTCCTGCCTCAATCTGGGATCAAAGGGTTCAATGCCCGGAGACAGGATTATGGCACCAACCTTTATATCTATTTTCTCCGGTTTTTGACCGAAATCTATGGCGTTTGTCTTGCAGGCTGCAGCGCAGATCTGGCATTTCCCTTCCTTGAGATAAAGGCAGCTTTCATCTATATAAGTGACAAGAGGGATTGCCTGGGCAAAGTATATATGAATGGATTTGTTCTTCGATATTCCCTGATTGAACTGGTCGGGGTATTGGACCGGGCAATATTCTACGCAGACAGTACAGCCTGTACATTTGCTCTCGTCAACGTACCTTGGTTTCTTGACCACCGTGACGGTGAAGTCCCCCGCTTCCCCCTTTACGCTCTCCACCTCGGCATAGGTCAACATCTCTATGTTGGGATGCCTTTTGCATTCAACGAATTTGGGTGATTCGATGCACATGGAGCAGTCGTTGGTTGGAAATGTCTTGTCAAGGTGGGCCATCTTACCGCCGACTGTCGGTGATTTCTCGACAAAGTAGACCTTAAAACCGGCAGTGCCAAGATCAAGCGCTGCCTGAATGCCGCTGATCCCCCCGCCGACGATCATGACGTCTCCAAAATTGCCTTCCGGGAGGTCTTTGTGAACCTGTTCCTTGATCTGTTCTTTTTCCATAAGCTCTTTTTCCACTTTTTTCACCTCATCCAATTATTTTGTACCCGCAACGTCCTGGTTTTGTTCAGGTTTCAATACACAGGCGTGCAGCCCCTTTGCATACGGCAAAACGTGGGCAATATGCTGATCGCGTATATTCGCTTTTTTGACATGAATACCTCCCAAAAACAAAAGATCCGGACCGCCTGTCTTCCGCGTCCGGACCCCTGGAAGGAAAGCGGGGCAGGGGTGTTAGGGCGGGGAAACAGCGGGCACGGTCACAACGGGAGGCCGCACGGGCCCCCGATACGCTGCTCAACCCGATGGAAGGAACAAGTCTGCCGTTTTCTGCATGGTCTCAATACCTTTCATTGAAATACCTCGTTGTCCCGGGAACACCCTTCCGGTATGGGAAAGTGTCCTGTAAATTCCGTCTGTGGTGAAAAGAGGTCTATTGCGGGTCCGGGGGTAAAGGTGCGGATCCGGCCATATCGGTGTATCCTTTGACATGAATACCTCCCAAAAACAAAAGATCCGGACCGCCTGTCTTCCGCGTCCGGACCCCTGGAAGGAAAGCGGGGCAGGGGTGTTAGGGCGGGGAAACAGCGGGCACGGTCACAACGGGAGGCCGCACGGGCCCCCGATACGCTGCTCAACCCGATGGAAGAAATATATTTGTTCTTTTACGCATGGTCATGATTCCTTTTTTGATAGAACAATTTAACTGAACGGGCTCCGGAATGTCAAGCCCTGTATATGCAGGCGCACGGGTCACGGCACCTTCCCCGCGAAAGGGTGTTCTTACATCCAGAGGCCGCCGTGTTCCCCCCGGCTGAACAGATTGTGACAACACACGGGCACCGTCTGCCGGACCCTTTTGTAACTATCGATGTTCCTGATGAATCTCAAGATTCATATTCCAGAATTCAATTGGACATATTCCTGCCGCAGGGGTTTAATAATGCATTATTTTGATGTTTGGGAGGAATATATGAAAAGAACATGCACCCTCTTTCTGCTGGTTGTCCTTTGTTTGGTTTTTTCTGGTCTGTCACTGTCTTTTGCGGAGCCCCTTGACGCATTCAAAGGGGAGAAGGGAACTGTAAAGATATCGGGAGGCACGGCGCATATTCCCGTAATGAAGGAAACGGCCCGCCTGATCATGACGGCAAATCCCGATATCCGTATAACCATCGCCGGCGGCGGTTCGGGTGTGGGCATCAAACAGGTCGGAGAAGGGCTTGTGGACATCGGCAACACAGGAAGGAAGCCGACCGATGACGAGATCAAACGTTACAACCTCAAGCTTTTCATGTGGGCCGTCGACGGTGTTGCCCTTATAGTGAATCCGAAGAACAAGGTGCGGTCCCTGAGCAAGGCCCAGGCCGCGGACATCTTTTCTGGGAAGATCGATAATTGGAAGGCACTCGGCGGAGAGGACAGGAAGATAAACCTCTACACAAGGGACGAAGCGAGCGGCACCAGAGAGGTTTTCTGGGAAAAGGCGCTTGGGAAGGGAAACATTGCAAAAAGCGCGAATGTTGTTGTTTCAAACGGTGCGATGAAGTCCGCAATATCCCAGGATCCTTATGCCATCGGGTATGTTTCAGTGGGACACATAGACAAGACCGTCGTGCCTGTCGCCTTTGACGGCGTCGAACCGACAATAGCAACGGTCAAGTCAGGCAAATATGCAGTTTCCCGTGGCCTCTACAGCAACACAAAAGGCGACCCCGCGCCCCTGACAAAGAAATTCCTCGATTTGCTGTTCACCGGTGAAGGTCAGAAGATCGTAACCGCGAACGGTTTCATCGCCGTCAAGTGAGAGCGGTAAAAGAGACAGCCGTGGAGAGGGCCCTTCTCCTCTCCACGATAGTGAGCGGTTCCATAACGCTCATCATCTTCGGTTTTATGCTGTTTATGGCTCTCCCCCTTTTAGGCGGGGGGAAGATATTCCAGATCTTTGTCGGTTCCTGGTCGCCGGGGGATGGTTCTTACGGCATATTGCCGATGACCGTCGGCACACTCGCCATATCGTTTTTAAGCGTCACGATCTCTTTTCCGATGAGCATCGGCTGCTCGAGTTTCATAGGGGTGTTAGGGCCAAAGCGGTCAGGCCGCTATCTTAAAAGGATCGTCCAGATGATGACCGGTATTCCGACAGTGATCTACGGATTTGTCGGCATATTCCTTCTTGTGCCAATTGTCCGGGGGCTTGCCAGCGGAGGATCGGGCATGTCGGTGATCACCGCGGCACTCATGCTGTCGGTGCTCATCTCTCCCACAATGGTCCTTTTCTTCAACGACAGCTTTGAGAGGGTGCCGGCATCTTATCTGGACGCTGCTGACGGACTCGGCGCCAGCAATGTGCAGAAACTTGTTTACGTGGTTCTTCCCAATGCAAAAAAAGGCATTATCATCGGACTGATACTTGCTTTTGGAAGGGCCCTGGGGGACACCCTGGTAGCCCTCATGATCGCCGGCAACTCGACCCAAATCCCCGGTTCGGTCTTTGATTCCGCGCGCGCGTTGACTGCCCATATCGCCCTGGTCATCGCCGCAGACTACGAAAGCCTTGAGTTCAAGTCGATCTTTGCTTGCGGGATGGTGCTCTATCTCTTCGCGACGGCGATCGTCATCGGCGTCCGTTATTTTGCTTTCACAGACAGGGAGACGCGATGAAAAGACCAATTGAAAAACTGGTCACCGGATTTTCATGGTTGTGCACGATAATGCTTCTGGGGGCCGTTTTCTCGATCACGGGCTTTCTGTTCGCGAAGGGGTATTCCAGCCTCGACACCCGGCTGATCTTCGGCGATACCGGGATACTCGATGCGTTGTTATTAAAAAAACAGGTCTTCAACGGTCTCTTTCCTGCAATTGCCGGGACCCTGGTTCTCGTTGTCATGTCTGTTGCATGGGCCATACCTGTGGGGATAGCAACAGGAATTTACCTTGCGGAATATGCCGGTGACAGGGTAAGGGGACTGTTCAACCTTTTTTTTGACATTCTCGCGGGAATCCCTTCCATAGTTATCGGCCTGTTTGGGTTCGCCTTCTCGGTTTTTCTCCACAAGAACGTTTCGAAGGCAATACAGCCCTGTCTGCTCATATCAAGTATTGCTCTTGCCTTCCTTGTACTGCCGTACCTTATAAGGACAACGCAGGTGGCACTTGACGGCCTCCCGGAAGACACCCGTCTGGGGGCCCTCGCGCTTGGAGCGACAAAGATGCAGAACATTTTTTATGTGCTTCTTCCGAAGTCCCTTTCGGGCATCATGAGCGGGGTCATCCTTGCCATCGGCCGCTGTGCCGAAGATACCGCGGTTATCATGCTGACGGGTGTCGTTGCCACAGCCGGGATACCGGGATCGCTTCTTTCCAGTTACGAAGCGCTCCCTTTCTACATCTATTACATTTCTTCGCAGTACACCACACCGGAGGAACTGCTGACCGGCTACGGGGCTTCGATCATCCTTCTCGCCATGTGCGTCGTTCTCTTCTCGGCGGCTTTTTTTATTAAAAAACGATTAACATATATGGCATTCTACAGGGCATGAACAATAACCACATTGAAAATACCAAGATCAGAGTGACGGATCTGACCTTTTCCTACAGGGGGCGGCGGATCCTGAACGGTATGAACGAGAATTTCGAGGAGTTTGCCGTGACCGCGATCGTAGGGCCTTCAGGCGTGGGGAAGTCCACCTTGCTCATGACGCTCAACCGCCTCTGGGAGAACATACCCCGGGCACAGTTGTCAGGCAGGGTGGAGATGAAGCTGGGCGGACGTCTCATGGATATCCATGACAGCTCCATTTCACCATCGCACCTGCGAAAACTTGTAGGGACGGTCTTTCAGAAACCAAACCCCCTGCCGATGAGCATTTTCCGCAATGTCGCTTTTCCTTTCAAACTGTCCGGCGAAAAGGACAAAAAGCTCATTGACCGGAAAGTGGAGGAGGCATTGAGAAAGGCCTATCTGTGGGATGAGGTCAAAGACCGCCTGAATCACAGTGCATTCGCCCTTTCCGGCGGCCAGCAGCAGAGGCTTTGCATAGCGCGGTCACTTGTACTTGAACCGGAAGTGCTCCTGCTCGACGAGCCCACATCATCACTGGATGGCAAAGCGGCGGAGGTCATTGAGGAACTGATCCTCCATCTCAGGGAAAGGACCACCATCCTTGCCGTTTCGCACTACCTCGATCAGGTGAAAAGGATTGCGGACAGGGTTGTCAGGTTCTCTGAAGAGAAAGAGATCATGTGATCGACAATGGAATTACCGTGTAAAAGTGAGATGGATTGCCCTTTCACGTAATCCGCAATTCCCTTTGACATCTGCCGGTAATCGCACTCCGGGCTGTCATGCTGATCCTGTTTCGCCGCCGAATTTTCACCCCGGAACGGTTCCTAAACCATGAAGCTTGTTCCTGTCCTCCCGCCCGGCCGCCCGTTCGGTCACTGACCGGCTTTAAGGCTTAAATATTTTCGGCGAAGGCATCAAGCTCTTTCGCCATCCTTTTCAGGGAGTCGGTCATATCGATATACAAATACGAGGCCTGGGGCATGCATACGCCGGTGATCAACCGGTTCTGGTGGACGTGGTCAAAATCGTCTATCATCTGCCTGACCTTTTCCATGTCGGTCCGTATCTGTTCCTTGAGCTTTGGGTTCCTTGTTATGTAATAATCCTTTACATTGGTGAACTCGGCGCCGACAGCCACCATGAGCTGCTTTATTTCATCAAGGGCCTTCTGAGTGAAAAGCACGTTGGCTTCAACCTTTGCTTCCATTTTCTCCACAAGGCTGTCGAGGGCCAGCGCGACGCGCTGGAGGTGAGGGAGTGCAGTGAGAAACTTTTGTACCGCTTCTTTTTTGTCTTTCTCTTCGACAAGCTTTTCTATATCGGGGAGCGATCTTTTCAGTGATTCCCTGAATTGTACCTTGCTGTCCCTGAGGAGATTGATCTTCTGGCCTGCAAAACCCCTGTAGATGTTGTTCAGGATGGGAAGTGTTTCTTCAAAAACCTTGCTGATCCTTTCGATAATTTCTCGTTCCTCCATATTTTTCTCCTGGGCAGAATATTTTAATTGCTTTCCTTTTTATATAACATACGAATTGCCTCTTGTCAGCGATATAGCGGAGGCCTGAAAAATTTCCCGGGGGCGGACGGACCTTTCTCTCCGCTCCCTTCCCTTGTCACCGTGTACCCAAAGATGGTACATTTACTCAATGGAAAGAGACGTGCAGGGAGGCATTCTCATTGACACACATTGTCACCTCAACGACCCCTCTTTTGAGGGCTCCGTTGGCGACGTTCTTTCCCGTGCGCGGGGAAAGGGCGTCACGGCCTGTGTCGTGCCTGCCTATGATCGCGCTTCGCTGCCGAGGACCCTTGAACTTGCCGGGCGTTATCCCAAAGCGGTTTTCCCGGCCTTCGGGATCCATCCCTGGTATCTGGATGGCGGAGGCCTTGAAGACGTGGAGTACTACTTAAAGCGGCCCGGAACGTCTGCTGTGGGGGAGATCGGTCTTGACCTCGCTCAGGGGATGCCTGCGCGAGAGGTTCAGGAGAAGGCATTGGTCGCGCAGCTCGACATGGCCGCGAACCTCGGCCTGCCTGTTATTGTCCATTGCAGGAAGGCGCACGGCCTGCTTTACGATATCCTGACCGCGTACAGGGGAAAGATGGATGTGGTGCTCCACTCCTTCTCGGGAAGCTTCGAGGTGATGGAAAGATTTATTGATCTTGGTTGTTATATCTCCTTTTCCGGCTCAGTGACGAGGCAGGGCGCAAAAAAATACCATCGCTGCGCGCATCAGGTGCCAGAAGGAAGGCTGCTTCTCGAAACGGACGCTCCGTCTATCGCGACGCAGACAACAGTGGCTTCCTGCGTGGAACCCCACCACGCGGTCGAGGTCGCCCGGAAGGTCGCCGAGGTCAGGGGTGTCCCTTATGACGAGGTCTGCCGCATTTCAACACGCAACGCCGCGAGGGTCTTTTCCATACCGGCAGCGAGCGGGGCGCCGTAATGGTCAGGGAAGACTTTTTTTCACGGAGCATCATGCTTTACGGGCGCGAGGGCTTCGAAAGGCTCCAGGGCAGCACCGTTGCCGTTGTAGGTCTCGGCGGTGTCGGCTCTTATGCGGCAGAGGCGCTCTGCAGAGGAGGCATAGGCGGGATACGGCTTGTCGATTGTGACATCATCAAACCACCCGATGTGAACAGACAGCTTCTTGCCCTTGCGACGAATGTGGGTGAGAAAAAGGTGGACGTTGCAAGACGGCGCCTTGCAGAGATCAACCCTTTTATGGAGGTCGACGCCCGCCACGAGTTTTTCCATCATGACACCACGGGAGAGCTTCTCGGCGGGGACCTCGATTTTGTCATCGACGCCATCGACAGTATGAACCCCAAGGCGGAGCTTGTCAGCCAGTGTGTGGAGCGGGCCCTGCCGGTCATATGTGTGCTTGGGGCGGCGGGAAAGACAGACCCGATGAGTGTGCGGATCGACTCTCTTGGGAAGACCAGCGTGTGCCCCCTTGCCCGCACCCTCCGGCGCTACCTGAGAAACCGCAAGGTGGCCATGGATGTCCCTGTCGTCTATTCCACGGAAAAGCCGGTCTCTTCCCATCCGGCCGGCCCTCCGGCACAGCATGAAACATCGGGAACGTATGTAAGGGGACGACCGCGCAGGTCCCTCCCGAGCCTTCCGACGATCCCGGCCATTTTCGGTCTCATAGCCGCGAATTACGTGATCCTCGAGCTCTTGAAACGTTCCTGACCCGCGAAGACAGTTTCACAGTTTGAATGTTTGTGAACCGTTTCAAGGAAAAGAAGAGTTCCTTTCTTTGAAAATCGCTACACAAAGATTCAAACGTTCAAACTATCTTTATCATTTATAATCGTTGTGTTACAATGTTCACGCTTTAGATATTTTCCGAAGAGGAGAGACCATGAAAGAGCTTAAATTCAGCGATAATTATAATGACATGTCCGTCGAGAGCGGCGTCAATGCAGGGTTCCAGTTCGAGTTTTATTGTGAGCGGTGCAATGAAACGTGGAGGACCGAATTCGTTCCTTTCCGGAGCGGCCAGGCAACGGGCTGGCTCCAGAAGGCCTCGGGGATGTTCGGCGGCATCATAGGCGGTGCCGCAAGTGCGGCTGACGGACTGGCACGTTCAGGCTACGGCAGTGCCCATGACGAGGCATTCCAGGGCGCCGTTGAACAGGCAAAGAACCACTTCCACCGGTGTGCCAGGTGCTATCAGTATGTGTGCGATGTATGCTGGAACAACGACAAAGGGCTATGCCTTAACTGTGCGCCTGATGTGCAGACCGAAGTGGAGGCTGCCAGGGTGCAGGGCGAGATATACGGCGCAACGGAAGAGGCGGTCAATGCGGGCATCAGGAAAGGGAAAAAGCGGGATGTCAGGACGGAGCACCAGTTGAAATGTCCCGAGTGCGGAGCCGAGACAAAGGGGGCAAAGTTCTGCCCGGAGTGCGGACACAAGCTCGCACAGAAGAGCACATGCCCGGCGTGCTCAGCGGAGATCTCGCCTTCGGTAAAATTCTGCCCGGAGTGCGGGGAAAAGATAAACAGGTAAAAACCAGCTCCAACCGTTTCAGCCGTTTGAAATGTTCCAGCCGTTAACGACCTTAAATCTTTTTAGTCTTTCCCGTTGAAACGGTTCAAACAGTTCGAGCGGCTTAAACTGTTTTTTTTACATCCCATCCAGCGTTCTTCTCACCTCTGTCAGCAGATTGTTTATCTCGATCGGTTTGAAGATGCATCGTGCTGTGGATTCGGTGAGGCCTTCCTTCTGCAGGATGTCCGATGTATATCCGCTCATGAAGATGGTTTTGATGAAGGGGTTGATCTCCAGGATCATGTCGTGGACATCCTTCCCGCTTTTTTTAGGCATGATGACATCGAGGATAACAAGGCTTATTTTTTCCCGGTGATACCGGAAAGCTTCTATAGCCTCTTCGCCGTCTCGCGCCTCTATGACGCCGTAACCGTTCGATTCCAGGACCTCCCTGATGAATTTCCTGATATCCGGTTCATCCTCACACAGAAGGATCGTTTCTGTTCCGCGTAAAAGCGGGTAGGGGCGTATCTTTTCGTCGGCCCGGAGCGGGGAATCCACGAGGGGCAGGTAGATGTTGAAAGTTGTCCCGGAGCCGGGGTTACTGTGGACGGTAACCACTCCTTTTTGCTGTTTAATGATGCCGTAAACAGTGGCAAGGCCGAGGCCGGAGCCCTTTCCGGAATCCTTTGTGGTGAAGGCGGGATCAAAGATGTTTTCCACCGTCGACTCGTCCATGCCGACGCCGGTATCTTCGAAGGTTACCAGGGCGTAATTCCTGCTTCCCGTCAGCCCCCCCATCTCCATCGTAGCATCGTCGATCTCTACCGGCTGGGTCCGTATGGTCAGTTTGCCGCCTTTCGGCATGGCGTCCCGGGCGTTCGTGGCGAGGTTCATGAGCACCTGTATGAACTGTCCGCTGTCGGCGTTCACGACCAGGCTTGTTTTAGAAAAAATAAGCGAAAACTCGATATCTTCACCAATGATCCGGCGAAGCATCTTTTCCGCTCCGCCGATCATGTCATGGAGGTCGGTCGGTTTAGGGTCATGCACCTGTTTTTTACTGAAAGCCAGCAGTCCTTTTATGAGATTGGCGGCACGGTCGGAGCATCCGAGGATGTTGTCCGCATACCTTTTCAGCACCATATCACCGGCCGCCTTCAATTTCAGAAGATTGCCATAACCTATGATCGCTGTGAGAATATTGTTGAAATCATGCGCTATGCCGCCTGCCAATTGACCTATAGCCTCCATTTTCTGGGCTTGCAGGTATTGCTCCTCCAGTTTTTTCTGCCCTGATATATCGGCGAATATGCTCAGGATGCCGGGTATCCCGTCCCAATCGACATGCACGGCATTACTGATGATCCACTTCGTCGTGCCCTCTTTGTCCGTGATCCTGAAAGAGAGCTCCAGGTTTTTTGCCTCTCCCGTGACGATCTTCCGGTGTGCCTCAACTACAGGGCCGCGGTCCTGGGGGTAGACGATCTCGGCAAGAGTTTTTGCGGTCAGCTCTTCAGGAAAGAAGCCGGTTATGCGCACGGCCCTGGAATTGACAAGAACAGGCTTGTTTTCTACCAGGACGATCACACCTTCCGGGGCATTCTCGACAAGCAGGCGATAGAGGTCCCTGCTTCTGACGAGCTGTGTCGTGCGTCGCCTCAGTCCCTTTCTGAGCCCCAGTATCCAGAGGATGCACACGATAAGGACAACGATGGCGCAGCAGAGGCCATAGAGCAGATAGTTTGCGTTCGATTCCCAGATACTTTTCTTTTCGTGGATCCCGAACCATTTTTCCCGAAGATCGTCGAACTTGCCGGAGCTTTTCAGAATATTGAGCCCGTCGTTGAGCTGGGCGAGCAGAACATCGTCCCCTTTGCGGACAGCGAAGGAATATTTGCGGGGTGTGATCTTTACACCAAGGGCTTTTATATTATTAAGCCCCACGGTGTTGATGAAATAGAGCCCCTGTACTTTACTGAGCAGGGCCGCGTCGTGCTGTCCCGCCGCAAGCGTTTTAGCTATCCCGGAAGCGTCCTTCACGGCAATTATATCTGATGTGAGTTCCTTTTCCTTCAGGAAGTCATGCATAGCGGAGCCTTCCTGCACCATTATCTCCTTGCCCCGTGCGCCCTCTAAGGACTTAATGGCTGAATCGGTCCGGACGAAGAGGTCGAAGGACTGGATGGAATGGGGTACGCTAAGACTGTAAAGGTTATTTTGCTCCGGGGAATGGGCGATCCCGGTGAGTATATCGGCTTTACCTTTTTCCATATCTTCGCGTGCTTCGTTCAGGGGACGAAGTTCAATGCTGATATTAAGCCCCGCGGCATCGGCAACGGCCCTTATCAACTCGATGTTGAACCCCGTCGGCTGACCGTTGTGAAGATATTCGAAGGGAGGGGAGTTGTTATCGCCTTTGACAATAAGGGTCTTGCTGTCTTTTGTCCGCTGCGGCGCGTCGCCATGGACGACATGCAATGAGACAGAAAAAAGACAGATCAGTGAAAAAAGTGCAATGATACCCTTTTTCCTGATGCCGAAGCGCATTCTTTGACCAATTCTGAATGTCCGCACTATTGCGTTGCTTCCTCGTTGTTTCGATCAATTCTTGCGTCTTGACGCAAAGTTTATAGATTGTCTGTTTGACGTCTTTATACCACCTGATCCAGTGAATGACAATAAAAAAATATTATTGTCACATTGGAGGTATAAAACATCGGTTTTTTAAAGAATGCTTTCGGCCGGGCGCGCCTTGCATTGTCATGCTGGGAGTGATATATTGCGGCTTGAAGACGTCTTGCCGGGATCGATGAGCGGCCGTCGTGAAAAAACGCGTACAAGGAGGTACTTAAAAAGATGAATGGTTTAACGGCGAAGGCCTTTTGCTTATTTGTGATGATCTGCTTAATGGCGGTTTTTGGAGGCTGCGGGGAGCCATCCAGGGAGGGTACGGGTCCTTCCGGCGGCAAGACCGGTGCACAGGGCGAAAAGCAGAAGGCCGGTGACTTTTCGGTGCCCGCAGAGGGGACTCCGGGCCAGAGGGTGCAAAAACTCTGGGAGGCGACCGGTCCGGTCATGAAGACCGACGCCTCGGCGAACCTCAGCGATAAGGAATACCAGGACAAGAGGACGCCGCTTTTTTCCGTCTGGGTGACGCTCCAGGGAAAGCTTTCCCTGGCAGAGCCCAGGGATGAGAACGCACAGCGGGCGATCCCGGAGGTGTTGAAGTTCATCGATAATCTCTACGGATTTCCCGGTTTCAAGCAGGAGCGCCGGGAAAAGGACCGCGAAATAGCGAAGAAATATTTTGAGAAACGTTTCAATAAGCTCAACGAACAGATAAAAGCGCTCCAATAAAAAAAGTTCAAGAGTTTCAAAGTTCAAAGTTCCAGGGGAGGATCAAGGGGATATTGTCTTTCCCTGGAGCGTTTCACAAACGCTGGAACATCGGAACTGCAGTTATTTTGCCACCACTGTGAAGGTTACCGTGCGGGCTGGTTCCGTATCTTTTTCCCACGGGCGCAGATAATGGAAGGTCAGCTTTTCCGTGCCGGCCGATTCGGCCCTGAACGTGAGGTGTTCCCTGCCGCCCGCCCCTGCCATCTTTGTCCGGGGTGCCTCGTAATCCCTGCTGATGAACTTTACCACGGGACCGACAGCCTTTTTTGCGGTCTGCCATGAGTAGCCCGTCGTTGCGTTCGAATCAAGAACAATGGAAAACTTCTCACCCACGGACACTCTTATTTCCCGGGAAGGATCGCCGAACTCCCTGATCGTCTCCGGGGCGGGGTTCCGGACTTTTTCATTATGTGTACACGCAAAGGTGCACAGGGCGATAAAGGCGGTAAAGATAAAAAGGGATGCCCTCATTTTGTTTCCTCCTGTGTGATTGTTATATCGGTCACATTACCAGATGTCCTTTTTCGAAGCAAGCCAAACCGTGAACAGGATAGAGCCATTGACTTAAAACCAGTCTATTGATAACATCTTTGTATAATAGCTTTGGTGAAATATTGAGTTCCATTGGCCGGGAAACAGGGGAGATTTATTTTTTTACACAAAAACTAAGGGAGGAAACCATGAAAGGTTATTTTGTCCTTACGGTTTGTTTCTGCGCTCTATTTGTGTGTTTAAGCCCTGCGGCGCTTTTTGCCGATGAATGCGGGGGCAACACCTGGCAGCCGACATTTGTACGCCATAACTCCGTGTCACCCACCGTATTCTATTTTACCGGGAGCACCTTCATACCTGTCTCGTCTCCCCAGGAAGCGCAGCAGCTCTGCCGAAACCGGGGTGTCCGAATGGCCATTAACGGCCAGACCTGCGCGCAGCGCGATTGGGGCGGGTTCGGCTGCGGCTGCAATATAACGCCGTCGCCTAACAGGACCTGCGCAGCCTTCCAGAACTTCCTGAGGACCTATGAAACAAATGTTCTGGGGAGGGTATGGAACGAGCAGGAATCAGGCTGGAGCGGGGTCTGGACAAGAAGGGGCACGAGCAATACCTTTGATGCGGTCTGGACCACGCGCGGACAGCCGCAGGAACGGGCGGTGCTCACCATCGGCATAAGAGGAAACGATGTGAATGTCGCCAGGCGTCAGCAGAGGGGAACCTGCACCTATCGGGGCAACCTTGACTCCGACATGAGGACCGTAAGCGGCACATACGGATGTTCCTGGGCTCCGGGTCCGATACCATGGCGGGCGACGATCCAACCTTGATATTGGAGAGCCCGTGCTGTTTTGGAGGGCAACGGAGAAGGGACTATGACAACCGGTCGAAATTCGGCAGTGCTCATCGCTGTATTGACAATCCTTCTGTCGCTGTGGGCGCACACCGCCTTCGGGCAGGCGTCCCGGGTGGACGATGCACTCTTTGACGCCGCCGCGGAGGGTGACATTGAAAAGGTCATTGACCTTGTCGGCAGGGGCGCGAATGTGAATGCCCGCGGAGAGATCGGCGAGACACCGCTCCATATCGCAAAATCCAGGGAGGTCGCGCGGCTGCTTATCGAAAAGGGTGCCGATGTGAACGCAAGGGACAATGATTTCGGGATGACGCCGCTTTTCAACCAGAGCGTTGAGATCAGCGAACTCCTCATAGCCAGGGGTGCCGATGTGAACGCAAGGAGCAAAAAGGGGACAACACCGCTCATGTGGGCTGTTTACTGGGATGCCATTGACAAGGCGAGATTCCTCATAGCCAGGGGTGCCGATGTGAACAGGGGCGACGAATACCTGAAGGGTGCGCTCCATATCGCGGCCAACTGGAACAAGAAGGAGTTTGTTTTTCTGCTTTTGGCCCACGGGGCCGACGTGAACGCCCGTGACTCGTCAGGCTGGACACCCCTGCACTGGGCCGCCTTTGAAGGCGCCCCGGAGACCGCCGACATCCTTGTTTTCCGCGGTGCAGACATCGGGGCACGGACCACCCGTGACTGGGCGATATTCCCGGCAGGTTCCACGCCCCTTGATGTCGCCATGGCGGCAAAGAACATGGAGATGGTCATTTACCTGCGCGATGCGGTCAAAAAGGTTCAAAAGAAGGAGGAGTGATCCATGGCGCGGAAGATGTTCTTCCTTTTGATATGGATCAAGACGGTCACGGTCTTTTTAATGTTCGCCCTCCTTTGCGTCTATTACATACACGCCCTGCTCCCTCTCGATATGCGCCCGAACTACTGGATAGTGCTGGTCCTTCTCGTGCCCGGCGCGGTCGTGCCGCTGCTGATATGGAAATGCCTGCGCTCCGGCAGAAAAGGATGGTGGATACCCGTCCTTTTCTTTGTCGAATCGGTTTATACGATCGTTATTGCCTTCCTTTATTTTTCGGAAGTGATGCATGATATGGCGCTGACCTATTTCCGTCACCACGGCCGCTTTGGCGTGGCGGACCTTGACGGCGGGATGGGCGGGTACCTCATCAACGATACCACCCTGCCCGTTATCCTTTTTGTTCCCGTGCTCATCGCCGGTGCTGTCCATTTTATCTTCGCGCGGCGCTCCGGGCCGGCGGCGGGTGAAGGGACCGATCCATGAAAGAAGGCACCGGGGATGTTTCCGCCCTGGAAGGGAAGCGGGGGGAGACCGGGGGCAGGATCATCGTCCTTATAGCGGTGACCGTTGTGTCCGTCATCATCCTGTGCCTTCTTCCTCCCGTCAGCCAGCCGCAGTCATACCATCATTTTGCAGACGAGCGCAGCCTCCCTGGTGTTCCCAATTTCATGAACGTTGTCTCCAATGCGGGGTTTTTTGCCGCCGGTGTCCTCGGGATGTTCATTACCGCGTTCCCGGGGTGGACTGCAAGGGGGGCCTTTTTTATCGATCCGTTGGAGCGGTGGCCCTACGCCGTTCTTTTTTTGGGTGTTGCCCTGACCGCTTTCGGGTCGTCGTATTATCACCTGGCCCCTTCGGACGGCACGCTTTTATGGGACAGGCTGCCCATGACGCTCATCTTTGCCTCTTTTCTGTCAGTAACGGCGGCGGAACGGATCAATGTGAAAGCCGGACTCCTGATGCTTTTGCCTCTTGTCATTACAGGTGTTTGCAGCGTTGCTTACTGGTACACGACACAGCAGGCAGGGCATGGCGACCTTCGGCCTTATATTTTCATGCAGTTCTATCCCATGATCGCCATTCCCCTCATGCTCGCCCTTTTTCCGCCGCGCTATACGAAAGGGGCATATCTCCTCTTCGTTATTGCGATATACGGGTGCGCAAAAGCGCTCGAAATTTATGACTCAGCAGTCTTTACCCGGTTGGGTTTTATCAGCGGACATACATTGAAGCATCTTATAGCCGCCGCCGCCATAATTTTACTGCTGCCGATGCTTCGCGGCCGTAAAGGGGCATCCCCGCAAGCCGCAAGATAATTTAAGGGAGGGCGCTGTGCGGCGGCAAGTCCGCCATTGACGTCAGGCGCGCTATCTGATAACATCCTTGTTATCGTCCCGCAAAAAGATCGATTTTTTATACAGGTCCCGCGCGGGAGAATATTACCTTTTTTTAAGCTTCATTGAGGTCCGGGGAGGAAATGATGAAGAGCAACAGCATTTTCAGTGTCATTTGTGTTTCTCTTTTGCTTTTACTTTTTGTCGCCCCGCCGCTTTTTTCAGCAGAGTGCAGGCACGACAAATGGCAGCCGACCTTTGTCCGTCACATGTCGGTGGCTCCGACGGTGTTCTATTACACGGGCGAGACATTCATACCAATGTCGAGCTACACCGAGGCGCAGCGGACGTGCATGAAGCATGGTGTCCGTTCACACGTTAAAAAGGAAACCTGCAAACATCGCAAGTGGGAGGATTTTTCGTGCGGGTGTAATATCGATCCCGCGCCGAACAAGACCTGCGCCGCCTTCCAAAAGTTCCTGAAAAACTATGAGAACGATGCCCTGGGACAGGTATGGGATCAAGAAGAGGGACAGAGGAAGGGGGTCTGGACGAGAAAGGACAACAGTAAGACCTTTGATGCGGTATGGACCCTTCCCGACAAACGTCAGGTGAACGCAACGCTCAAGATTGATATCAAGGGGAATGAGGTTACCGTTGTACGTGAGCACCCTAAGGGAAACTGCACCTACACAGGCATTCTCGCCTCGGATATGAAAGCGGTGAAAGGTGAAATGAAATGTCCCTGGTTGCCGGAGCCGCTGACATGGCAGGCCGTGATACAACGATGAAAAGCGGCCTGGATGCCTGAATGAGCGCTCAAACCGAATATGCCGTCAGGACGCCTTGTTTCCGCGGGTGGCGCTTTTTTCGGTGACCTCAGCCGCATCGGGACCGTCAACAGACCTTTTGAAACTCCTGATCCCTTTCCCGATAGCCCCCCCGATTTCCGGGAGCCTGCCCGCGCCGAAGACCATAAGGACGATCACCATGATAATGATGAGTTCCGGCATGCCTAGACCAAACATGTGAATACCTCCTTATTTTACCTTGCCGCCTGCCGCAGCCCTTGGGTCTGCCGGGGCATCCCCGAAGGGGATCTTCATATCGAATTTCTTATGGCAATCGAGACAATAGGATTTTGACGGCCCGTGGGCTTTGTGGCATACGGCACAATCGATGCTGCCGAGATGGGACTTGTGCGGGTTTCTGTCGGGGAAATCTTTGGGTTCAGTTTTTTTCGCAAGCTTTTCGAAGTCTCCATGACAGGCGAGGCAGCGGTCGTTTTCGACAGAATCACCTTTCTCCGGCAGCTTTGCTTCGTGGCAGCCGGAACATGTGATGTTCTTTTTACCATGGTGTGCGTCGAGATGTTTTGAAGCGGCCCAGGAATCAAAGACCCTTTTGATCTGTTCCATACCTTCTTTTGAAAGGGCGCCAAAAGATATTTTTGTTCCTTTCAGCCCAAAGGACTTGCCTGGCTGCCAGATGTGGCACGTCATGCAGTCCAATTTGGCGTTCTGCTGCATGTGGGACAGGTGAAGCTTTGATGAATAGGGTTCCGGTTTTGCCTTGTTTTGTGAGTCAGGGACGTGACATGATGTGCACGAACTGATATCTTTTCCGGCAACGGTGGGATGTTTTGCCGGCAAGAGAGGGGTGAATTCGTTGTGACATTGATGGCAGGATTGTTTGGGGACCGAGGGTTTGGAAGTTGCTCCGGAGTACCCCGCATCGGTTATCAATACGAGGAACAGCGTGATGACCAGTGTGTTCAAAAGAGATCTATTCATTCGTCACGTCCCATGACTCACATTGCGGGAAGGGGAGGCGGGGTTTTGGTCCCCGCATTACCTTCCCGGCATATAATTTATCACTTTTCCTTTGCCGCGTTGAGCCCGGCTATTCTGCCGAAGACAACACAGTCGGGAATGGCGTTGCTCCCGAGGCGGTTCGACCCGTGGACGCCGCCGGCCACCTCGCCGGCAGCATAAAGGCGCGGTATGGGGTCGCCCCATATGTCTATGACCTGGGCATCCTTGTTTATTCTCAGGCCGCCCATGGTGTGGTGCACGGCGGGCCACTGGGCCACGCCGTAAAAAGGGCCCTCTTCGAGAGGGATCATGCTCTTCGTCATCGGTTTGTTCTGTTCGGGGTCTTTGCCGTCCTTGATATACTGGTTGTGCTTCGCTATTGTCGCCTGAAGGGCGTCGGCCGGTATTTTCAGCTTTCCCGCCAGTTCGGCTATTGTTGCGGCCTTGATGAAGCGTCCTTTCTTGATCCCTTTCTCGACCTCTTCCTTTGAACCGCCCATCTTAATGACCATCTTGTCGTTGAATATGGAGTAGGTCGGTTTTTGCCCGAGTTTGATCTGGGCATAGGAGCATACGTCGCGCCGTTCAAGTTCGTTGACGAACCTCTTGCCTTCCTTGCTCACATATACGAGGCCGTAGCCGACACCATTGAAGGGATAGACGGCGGGTGTGTCGAGGATCCCGGTTTCCGGTTCTGCGAAGGGATACAACTGGATGAAAGCGAGCTGCAGGGAATCGGCACCGATCGACTGGGCAAAGCGGAGGATCTCACCTGTTGCGCCCGGGTGATTGGTGCAGTTGAATTCAGGGACTATCCCCGGATTGAACGCCTTGCGCATCTCGATGTCCCTGCTGAAACCGCCGGAAGCAAGTATGAGAGCCTTCTTTATCCTGATGTTCTTCTTTCCCTTTGCGGTCTCCACTTCGACGCCTGCTACAGGACTGTTGACATCTTTCCGCCAGATCCAGGTGACCCTGGTTTTCAGCCTTATCTTTGCCCCTTTTCCTTCGGCAATTTTCTTGATGGCTTCCGTGAAACCGCGCCCCACGCCTTCAACGCAGGTATGGGTCCTGTAGGCGCTGTGTCCGCCGGCCCTTGTGACCGCCTCCCTGATCTTGAGGCCTCCTTTGTCGATCATCCAGTTAAGCGCCGGTGTCGCTCCCTTCGTGAGTATATCCACGAGTTCCGGAAAACCATAGAAATCGCCGCCCTTGAGTGTGTCCGTCTTGTGCTGTTCAGGGCTGTCATTGCCAAGGTTCAATTTTTGACGCAGATGGTATTCATCGTCCCAGGACGCGTACACGCCGCCGTTTATGATCGAGTTGCCCCCGTATGTGGGCATTTTCTCGAGTATGACGGCCTTCGCACCGGCTGCTGCTGCCTCTGCGGCAGCGGCGAGGCCGGCGAAGCCGGAACCGATTATCACGACATCGTATTCTTCATCCCACTTTTTCGGCATTTGACGAAGCGGGGCCGCTTCTGCCTTGCTGCCGGAAAAATGAAGGCCCAAAGCTCCGGCTGCCGCAATGGCCCCGAAACCGAGTGAAGTTTTCAAGAGATCGCGCCTGTTCAGGGCAGCCACTTCCTTTTTTGTTTCTGTTCTTTCGGCTTTCTCGTTCGAAGCATCCTTTTTCATAACAATTACTCCTTTCGCCTTATTATGAGGTCCGTTCAACAGTATTTGCCTTGATCATGTTAGAGCATTTCCTGTGCCAAATAATATTCTTAATAAAATCGTATAGATATGTATACTCACAAAAATTGCCGTGAAATATGATGGAAATGTACTGATATATTTGTCAGTTAATACTTTTACTAACGTATGTGACAGGCAAGACCATTTTGCTTTTTCAGCTGCGGGCCTTTTTTCGGGGCGGTACGGTCACCGGCAAAGAAAACCCCTCCGGGTCTGTTAAGACGGGAGGGGTTTTTCAACAGGATATTCATCTGAAACGATGAAATCCCGGGACTAAGAAGCTTTTTTATCTCAATTTGAAACGCTGTATCTTGCCCGTTGCGCTCTTGGGGAGCTGGTCAACGAATTCCACCCACCGCGGGTATTTGAACTTGGCCTGCCTGTCGAGGACCCACTTTTTCATTTCTTCCTTGAGCTCTTCCGATTTCTCGAAGCCTTCCCGGAGCACCACGAATGCCTTCGGTTTGGCGAGGTTTTTTTCATCGGGGGCGCCCACGACGGCGCATTCAAGAACGGCGGGGTGCTGACTGAGGCAGTTCTCGACCTCGACGGGTGAGACCCAGATGCCGCCGACCTTCAGCATGTCGTCGGCACGGCCGGCACACCAGTAGTAGCCTTCTTCATCAACATAGTACTTGTCGCCCGTGTTGACCCATTCGCCCTGCATGGTGGTGCGCGTCTTGTCGCGCTTGCGCCAGTATTGCTGGGCCGCGCTGTCGCCCTTGACGTGCAGGGTGCCGATCTCGCCTCTGGGAACTTCCTGGCCGTCATCGCCGACAAGCTTCAGCTCGTAGCCGGGGACGGGTTTTCCCGTGGAGCCCGGCTTGATATCGCCCGGGCGGTTGCTTAGAAAGATGTGGAGCATTTCCGTGGAGCCGATGCCGTCGATGATCTCGATGCCGAAGCGCTTTTTCCAGCGCTCGAATATGTCTGTCGGCAGCGCCTCGCCGGCGGACACGCAGATCCTCACCGACGAAAGCTCGTGCTGGTCGTTGGGGCCGCCCTTTACACCCTGCTGCTTGTCCTGTTTCGCCTTGTATTCGAGCATCTGGCCGTAGAGCGTGGGCACGCCGAAGAAAACGGTGGGACGGAATTTTTCGAGGTGCCTGAAGACGTTCTCCGGGCTGGGGGCCTGGGGGTTCAAGACCGCCGAGGCGCCCACGGACATTGGGAAATACATGCCGTTGCCGAGGCCGTAGGAGAAAAAGAGCCGCGCCGCGGAAAAGACGATGTCGTCCTCATTGATGCCCAGGACCCCCTTGGCGAAAGATTCGGATGTGACCACCATGTCGTACTGGGAATGGATGGCACCCTTGGGGGAACCGGTGGAACCTGAGCTGTAGAGCCAGAAACAGACATCGTCCTTTGTGGTGAACTCGGTCTTCAGGGTCTCCGGCGCGTGGCGGTATTTTTGTTTGAACGGGATATAGGCGCCTGCTACCTCGGATATGATCACGAGGTCCCTGAGGTATAAAAGGTCGCCCTTTATCTGTGTCACGAGGGGAAGGAGCTGTTCTGAAATGACAAGGACCTTTGTGCGGCTGTCATTCAGGTAATACTCGTAATCCTCTGGGGTCAGCATGGTGTTGACGGGGATGGGGACGGCGCCAATCTTGATGGCGCCCCAGAAGACCGCGTAGAACTGCGGTACGTCAAGCATAAGCATCAGGATACGGTCGTCGACGCTCACTCCCAGTTCGCGAAATGCATTTGCCGTTTTGTTTGTCATCTTGTGGATATCGTTGTACGTATAGTTCCGGTATTCCGTGAAGACCGCTGTTTTATGTCCCCGCCCCTGGCGGACGTTGCGGTCAACGAAATAATCTGCCGCGTTGAAAAAATCGATTGGTGCTCCTGCTGTCATTGAATCCTCCTTCGTGTTATACCGGGGAGGGCGGTGTAAGTTCAAACCGCCCTTTGCGAGCCCCTGTTACAAATATATAATATTCACCAGCTTCCCCATGGCCTTGAGTTTTTCCGCGAGGAGCCTGACGATAACGTCTCTGGGGTATACCCCCATCTGCCGAAAGACTATGTGTTCGTGTCCCGGATTTGCTGCCGTTCCAACGAGGAAGTTGATCGTGTCGGAGGTGTGAAAAAACCGGTAAAGGTCTGAAACGGACGAATCAGATTCAAGTTTTTCGGGTGCCTCGCCCAGGATGTTGTACACCTGGTTTAAGGTGATCGCACCTTCCGTCGAATAGTCTATGCCTTTTATATCATAAGATGGCGGTTTATGGTAGGCATTTGAAACGTCTTTGATGTCGATGGCCACCCCGAGGTTGCGGGCGACGATCTCCGCTGTTGTCGAGCCGCAGACGATCTTCGTTCCCTTCGTTTCCATGAATTCCTTTACAACCTTACCGTCATCCGATTTCCTGGCAGGCGGCCCGGTGAGGATGTTGAGAACGTGCGCTTCGCGGCAAAGCAGGAGGCTGCATGTTGTGTCGTCGCCGTATGTGGCACCCGAGATCTCCCTTACGTTCGCGATGATCTTCTGGGGTATGTCTTTCATCTGTGTGCCCTGAACAAGCAGGCCGTTGATAAAGTCACAGGCGCCCTGGATGCCCCAACCCATGCGGTATTGCTGGCCGAGGCCGGCCTGGCTCACGCCGTCGCTGACCATGATGATGCCGTCACCGTATTCGAGCATACAGTTGACCTCGCCCACCATCTCCAGGCCCATGGGAAAGACACGCTGTTTCGGCAGGTACGCGGCAAGCCGGTTGTTGATGAGAATGGGGGATGGTATTTCGTAGGACATGACTGTGGCGTGGCCGCTCACCAGTACGCGGCAGACCGAAAAAGCGGAGAAAGGGATATCCGTCGTGCGCGCCGCGTGCATGGTGTCGACGATCTTGTAGCACGCCTCGCGCAGGGTGAAACCGACGCGGATGAGCTCCATCAGACGCGATGCGCACATGACGGCAGCGACCCTTGCCTTGATGCCGGTGCCGATCCCGTCTGCCACAATTGTCGTCGTTGCCTCGGACGTTCGTTCCGTTATGATGAAATCGCCGCAGATCCCGCCCGGTCTCTTGGCGGCCTGGGAGTTTGCGATCTCGATGTATTTCCTCGATTCATCGGGAGGTGTTTTCATCGCCCTCGCTCAGGCTCATCAGTTTGCGCACCAGTTCCTCACCGCGGGCGGTGCTTTCACCCAGGAACTGTGCAATGTTCTGCGCCATTTTGATCTGGTGCTCGAGGAGTTCGTTCGCCTGTTCGACAGTCTGGGAGCGTATCTCCTTGAGTTTCTTTTCGTGCTCCTGCTGACTCGTTATGTTGATGAAGATCCCGACGATCTGTTTTTCTTCCTTCAGTATGTACAGGAGTTCGCGGCACAGGAGATTGTACGGGCGGTGGAAGATGGTTATGTCCATTTTCTCCTCCATCCCCGATATAAGCTTTTCGAACGGGGCGGGATCCATGAGGTATGATATGTGCTTTCCCAGGATCACGTCGCTGCAGGAGAAAAAGCTTTTAAAAGCGGGGTTCATACCGAGGATATTGAGCTCCCCGTCGAGCATGATCACGCCGTTGGGCGTGGTGCTGAAGATCTGGTCGGTGCGGCGCTCCGCAAGGCGTCTCATGTAGGGGATGCACATTTCCGGCTCCGCCATCCCCAGCGCGACGGCGATGGCCTTCTCGCGGCAGCTGTCGTAACCGCAGGCACCGCAGTTGAGCTGCTGTTCCGGGTCCTGTTTGCCGGTACGTGCCAGGATCTGCTGTATCTGCTCTTCGGTAACGCTGCCCGGGGAACTCCCGCTGTCGGTCTTCCTGAAGGCTGCCTTGAAGAGCCCGCTGTCAGCGGCCTCGGGGGCGATCGAGATTGATTTGGTTTCCCTGTTGTATTCGATGATGTCGCGCCTGCGTTCGAAAAGGTTCTTGCCGGGGTCAATGCCGGGGCCGTTGATGCACCCCTGGCTGCAGAAAAGCGGTTCGATGAGGGCGTGCTCGGATCCTTCGCCGATGCCGTTGAGGAGCTCGCGGACGCCCTGGATGCTGTCGACGCGCAGAAGCTTGAGGTTCAGCCCGTCATCCTTGAGCCCTGCTGTTTTGATGAGCCCTCCCGGCAGGGGGTAGAGCTGTGCCTTGTGGACGGGCTTTTCATCGAAGTTGCTCTCTTCGCACATGGAAAGGTCAATGCCCTTCTGTTCAAGCCACAGGTTGAGCTCCTTGAAGGTGAGGACGCAGTCGACAACGCCGGCCACCTCGGGCCGGTTCAATTCCGATTTCTTCGCCACGCAGGGGCCGATGAAGATCACCTTGATGTCCTTGCCGAGCTTTTCTCTGAGAAGCCTGGCGTGTGCCACCATAGGGGATACGAGGGGCAGGAGGTAATCTACCAGTTCCGGCTGGTATTTTTCAATGTAGTTGATGAGGGCGGGACACGCCGTGGCGATGTGGGGCCTGGTCTTGTCTCCTTCGGCGAGCCTCTGGGACTCGAGTGATATCTGGTATGCGCCGTGGGATGTCTGCCCCACGTAGCGGATGCCAAGGGCGCGAAGCGCCGAAGCGAGCCTTGAGTGCTGCCATTTGTTGAAGACGGCGGAAAACGAAGGGGCGATGCTGGCGGCGACGAAATGACCTTCGTCGATGAGGCTCTGGGCGATGTTTATGTCATTGCGAAAGGTCTTTGCCTGCTGTGGGCATTCTCGGATGCAGGTGCCGCAGGCGATGCATCGTTTTTCATCCACATATGCCTGGCCGTTCTGCATGCGGATGGCCTTGACGGGACAGGCGCGCAGGCACCGGTAGCAGTCCCGGCACCGGGCCGTCAGTGTAAAGACGATCTGGGGTTTTGATGATTCAAGCATCCTGCCTTACCTCTTCAGCGAGGTCCACCCCCTCGCGTTTAATGGCCTCTATGGCCTTTTCTATGGTGCAGCCTTCAATGATGCGGTTGCCGACCTTGATGGTCGGTCCCTTGTCGCATTTCTCAAAACAGAACGATGCCTTTACGTTCACCCTGGCACCGATACCGTTCGAACGTATATGTACAAGTATATCACGCAGGAGCTTCTGGGAGCCTTTAAGGAAACAGCTGGTGCCGAAACAGACGCTGACGTCGACGCTTTTTTCGCCGCCGGCGCTTATGTCCACATCTTCGTCAAAAATGCGCTTCCTCGTGCGGTAGCTCGTGTGGAGGAGCTTATGGGCCTTTGGGCTTCCCACGTCACCGAGGACGTTCTGGTAAAGTTCCGTGATGTACGGGTTGTCCTGGGACTTGTGGAGTTCCAGCATCCGGTCGTTCTCGTAGATGCCCCTGGTCCTCTTCCTTCGCACGGCGGTGTCGCTGAAGACCGGCTGGCCTGCGCCGCCGACACAGCCGCCGGGGCATGCCATGACCTCGACAAAATCGTAATGCGCCGCCCCGGATCTTATCATCTCGAGGGCCTTCCGTGCGTTGCCGAGGCCGCTCACGACGGCAAGGGTGAATTCCTTGCCCGCAACGGAGAGCTTTGCCTCGCGGATGCCTTCTTCGCCACGGACAGAGGTGAACTCGTAGGCGTCATGTTTCTGCCCCGTCAGTTTTTCGCTGACGTAGCGAAGGACGGCCTCGCTCACGCCGCCGGAATTGCCGAATATCACGCCGGCGCCGGTCTTGAAGCCGAAGGGCAGATGGAACGATTCCGGGCCCAGTTCCTTGAAATGCAGGCCAGCCTCATCGATCATCCGTCCGAACTCCTGGGTGGTGAGTACGTGGTCCACATCGCGCACTCCATCGCTTTCGAATTCCGGCCGCTTGGCCTCGAACTTTTTGGCAGTGCAGGGCATTATTGAGACGACGACGATGTCCTCGCGATTTACGCCGAGCTCGCTGGAGAGCATCTCTTTGGCGAGGGCGCCGAACATCTGCTGAGGAGAGCGGCAGCTTGAAAGATGGTCCACAAATTCGGGATAGTACTGTTCTACGAACTTGACCCATGCCGGGCAGCATGATGTGAACTGGGGGATCCTGTCGCCGGCGGTGACGCGTTTTATAAATTCGCTGCTCTCTTCCAGCACGGTGAGGTCCGCGGTAAAGGATGTGTCGTATATCCTGTCGAAGCCGACCGCCCGGAGTGCCGCCGCGATCTGGCCCGTTGTTGTGGTCCCGGGCGGGAGGCCGAACATTTCCCCGATGGCCACCCTTACAGCAGGTGCCACCTGGGCAACGACGATCTTGGAGGGGTCGTGAATGGCGTTCCACACCTCATCCACCTCTGATCTCGGGGTCAGAGCTCCTGTGGGGCAGACGCGGACACACTGGCCGCAGTTGACACACTCGACCTTGTCGAGGGCCTTTCCGAAGGAAGGTATGACAACGGTCTGCGCCCCCCTGTAGGCGAAGTCGATGGCCCCGACGGACTGCACCTCTGAACAGATGCGGACGCAGTCGCCGCAGAGGACACACTTGTTGGGGTCCCTCACAATGGACGGTGACGATTCGTCGAGGGGGACCTCCTTGAGCTGGTTCCTGAATCGTATCTTTGTTATGCCGAGGCGCCGTGCAAGTGCCTGGAGCTGGCAGGTGGTGCTTTTCTGGCAGGTGGGGCAGTTCTGGCTGTGGTTGGCGAGCAGGAGTTCCACGATGATCCTGCGCATCTTCCGTATCTCTTCGGTATTGGTGCTCACCTTCATTTCGTTGGCCGGCGGGGTGGAACAGGCGGGAACGAGGCCCATGCCTTCCACCTGTACCATGCAGAGCCTGCAGGCGCCGTAAATGCTCAGTTCCGAATGGTAACAGAAGGTGGGAAGGTCGATCCGGGCCTTCCTGATGAGTTCCAGGAGGTTTTGCTCGTTCTCGATGGGGATCTCTTTATTATCGATGAGGACGAAGGTGCCGTTCATTTTATTAGTCTCCTTTGATCGCGTTGAATTTACAGACTTCCACGCAGATATAACATTTTCTGCATATGCTTTGATCGATGCGGTGGGGTTTGCCCTTTTCCCCCGATATGGCGCCAACGGGGCATTTCGCCGCGCATAGCGTACAGCCCTTGCAGAGGTCTTCGTCGATGGTGAGCCTCACGAGGGCCTTGCATTTTCCCGTGGGGCAGCGCTTGTCCCGCACGTGTGACACGTATTCGTCACGGAAATGTTTCATTGTGGACAGTACCGGGTTCGGCGCGGTCTTGCCGAGCCCGCAGAGAGACCCTTTCTGGACAGCGGCAGCGAGGTCTTCCAGGAGGTCCAGGGTTTCCATTGTTGCCCGTCCCTCAATGATGTCGTCAAGCAGGGCCAGCATCTGTTTCGTCCCTTCCCTGCAGAGCACACATTTGCCGCACGACTCGTGCTGGGTGAACTGCATGAAAAAACGCGCCACGCTGACCATGCAGGTGTTCTTGTTCATGACGACGAGGCCGCCCGAACCGACCATTGCACCAACGCCCTTCAAAGAGTCGAAGTCGATGGGCAGGTCCAGGTGGTCGCGGGTAAGGCATCCCCCGGACGGGCCGCCGATCTGGACGGCCTTGAAGCCGTCACTCACCGCCTTGCCCGTGTCCGATGTCATGCCTCCGGCGACGCCGTAGATGATCTCCCGAAGGGTGGAACCGAAAGGCATTTCAATGAGCCCCGAATTGGCTACATGCCCGGTGAGGGCAAATGTCTTCGTTCCCGGGGAATCCTTGGTCCCCATCTTCCGGTAGCCGTCGGGGCCGATGGCCAGGACAAGCGGAACCTGGGAGAGGGTTTCCACGTTGTTGATGATTGTCGGTTTACCCCAGAGCCCGCTCTGCGAAGGGTAGGGAGGTTTGGGTGACGGCATGCCGCGCTTACCTTCGATGGAGGCGATGAGCGCCGTTTCCTCTCCGCAGACGAAGGCGCCCGCGCCCTCCATGACGGTGAGGTTGAACGTGTGTCCCGATCCGAAGAGGTCTTTTCCGAGAAGGCCCATGCGGTATGCGTCCTCTATGGCCTTGCGCAGGCGCTTGACTGCCAGCGGGTACTCCGCCCTGACGTAAATGTAGCCTTCGTCGGCGTCGATGCCGCGGGCCGCGATGATCATGCCTTCGATGACGCTGTGAGGGTTGCCTTCCATGATGCCCATGTCCATGAACGCTCCGGGATCGCCTTCATCGCCGTTGCAGATAACATATTTCTTATCGTTTGTCTCACGGCGTGCCGCGTCCCATTTGCGACCCGAGGGAAAACCGCCGCCGCCGCGGCCGCGCAGGCCAGAGGCGAAAATGAGTTCGCAGATATCCTCGGAGGTCATTTCGGTGCAGGCCCGGACCGCTTGTCCGTACCCGCCTTTTGCGATATATTCCCTGATGTCCTCGGGATCGATGGCGCCGCAGTTGTTCAGAACAAAACGACGCTGTTTCTGGTAAAAGGGGATCTCTTCTTTTTTATGACAGATTTTCTGTGTATCGGGTTCAACATAGAGGAGCCTTTCCACCACGGCACCCTTTCTTATCGTTGTTTCCACGATCTCGGGAACGTCTTCCGGTTTTACCTTTGTATAAAAGATGCCTTCGGGGAGGATGGTAACGAGGGGCCCGATCTGGCAGAAGCCCTGGCATCCCGTCTTTGAAACGAAGACGCCCTCGTCCTCTTCCTTTTTGAGTTCCACCAACGCGTTGAGCCCGCTGTCGCCGATCGCCTTGACGAATTCGTTGTACACCTTGAGGGAGCCGTTGACAAGGCATCCCGTTCCTGCGCACACGAGCACCCTGTGCGAAACGGATGTGCTCCATCCAAGGAAATCACTGCTGATCTTTTTAAGCCCCGTGAGTGTCAGGTTCATTCTGAGCCTCCTTGAGAACGATCTCGTCGATGATGTCCGATACACGCTCCGGCGTGAGCTGGCCGTAGACCGTGTCATTGATGACCATGGCCGGCGCCAGGCCGCACGCCCCGAGGCAGTTCACCGTTTCCACGGTGAAGAGCATGTCGTGGGTGGAGTCCTCGCCTTCACGAAGGGCGAGTTTTTTCACGATGGTCCCGTAAAGGTTCATGGAGCCCTTCACGTGGCATGCCGTGCCGTTGCAGACCCTTATCAGGTATTTGCCCTTGGGTTTGAGAGTAAAGAGGGAGTAAAAGGTCGCCACGCCGAAGACCCGCGCAGGGGAGATGCCGAGCGATGTCGCCACGAACGTGAGTATCTCTTCTGGCAGGTACCTGTACTCGGCCTGCACGGCCTGGAGAATGGGTATCAGTCGGGCAGCACTGCGCTGGTTGCCGTCGACGATCTCACAGATCCGTTCAAATTTTCTCATTGTTTCCATCATTCACCTCATCCTTCAATTGAGCTTTCAATGTCAACGCCAGTTTTTTCGATAAAACCACCAGGGATGCCGCGAGGTTTTCGTGCTGGACGATAATGCCCGGTGGGACGTTTACCTTCTCCGGGGAAAAATTCCAGATGGCCTTGATCCCCGCCTTAACCATATTATCGGTCAGATCCTGCGCAGAATAAGCGGGGGTCGTGAGGATGCCGATCTTGATGCCCATGCGTTTTACCATGTCAGGAAGCTTCTTGATGTGGAAGACCCTGACCCCGTGGACCGTCTGGCCTATCTTTTCGGCGTCGATATCGAAGGCGGCTATGATATTGAGACCGTGTTCTCTGAACCTTTCAAAGCCGAGAAGCGCAGTGCCGAGATGACCGACGCCGACGAGATAGGCATCTTTCGTGTTGTTCCACCCGAGGAAGTCCCCGATAACGGTGATGAGCTCCTCTATGCCGTAGCCCAGTTTCGGTTTGCCCACGGCTTCGGTGACCTCCAGGTCTTTGCGCACCTGTATGGGGAGGATGCTCAGATCATTGCCGATCTGCGTGCATGAAATGAAATCACCTTTCTTTTCATCCTTGATCTTTTTCAGGTACTGGTAATAGACGGGTAATCGCCTCAGGGTCGGTTCGGGGATGGGTTTTGTCGGAAGATCGTTCTTGTCTTCCATGTTTGTCATACTCATACCTCCGTCCTTTTTAGATAAAATACTATCTATAATCTTATATCGATAAAAATATATCTAATACTCCTTAATGAGTCAAGATTTTTTTTAAAAACGTTCCATGTTCCACGGAAAAGAAAAAGAATCAATTATCACAGATGGGGCAAAGAAAGTTTTTAAACTTTGAACATGGAACTTTGAACGTGGAACGGTCTTTAAAAAGGGGTTGCCCCCGGGAGGCGCCGGGGGCTGTGCAAAAACATATAAGGGGGGTGATGGTATCGTGAAGCTGTGTTCAGGTCAATATTGCAAAAAATATTTGTGAGTTGGGGACGCAACATAGGGCGCACGAGTTGGGATCCTTGCCGGCAACGGTGGGATGTTTTGCCGGTAGGAGAGGGGCGAAGCCGCTGTAGGATTGGGAGTGGGACAGTTCAGAATCAGAGGGAATAGAGGTCATGACCCCGTTTACTCCCAGGGAGGCAAACAATATGAGCAGCAGCGAGAAAATTAGCGTGTTCAAGAGCAATCTGGTCATTCGTTACGTCCCCTCACTCACATTATATAAAAGGAAAAGAAGGTTTTTCGTTTCTCTTGCCTTTCTTTCCGTAAATATTGAAGATATTTCAGCTGCAGCATATGTTCTCTCAATCACTGTTCTCTTCATTTATGGTCTGCGCTTTTGCCGTTATTTCCCTGCATGAACCACACTGTGTGGTCGAGGATGCCGTATTTATTGAGCGATTCAGCCACCATCAGGCCGATCTCGCTTTCCGATAAGGTTGCCTCAGGCTTGTTCCAGCGGATGTGAAAGCTGACATCTCCGGGAACCGCCGCATGACAATAGACCTTTGCCTCGTTAAGCCCCGGGGTGTCCTTGATATTCTGGACGAGTCCCTTGAGCCATTCGATGACTGGCTTCTCGACATCGGGCTGTGTTCTCAGGCGTATGATCTCTATCCATTCCATGTTTTTTTCTTGTCTTTTCTTTAGCACAGAGTGTGCCAAAAAAAACTGTTAATGATATTATTAAGATACAAATATTTGCCAGAATTGCTGTTAAATATGACGGAAATGTACTGGTATATTTGTCAGTTATAATTTATACTATCGTATATGATAGATATAGGAGGCCACTTCAGGTGATGAATGCCGACGAGAATGAATTCTTTCGTGAAATGACCCTCAGGATCTGCGGGACCCTCGACCTCGAGAATGCCCTGTGGCAGTGTTTTCTGTATGTCCGTAATATCATGCCTGCCGACGAACTGATCCTTATCATATATGACCCTGCCATCGGTACCGTTGATGTGGTTGCAACGGCGAACGAGAACGGGGGAGTCACGAGGATGGATAAGACGCACCTGCCCCCGGAGCTCAGGCAGGAGATCGAAGAGGCTTACCGTCGGCCGCGGGTCCGTATCGCCGAAAATGTCTTCGACGATCCCATCCTCGGCAGGATCGCACGGAATCTCGGCTGGGACGAATGTTCGATGATGCTTGGGAGGCTTATCATTGACGGCAAATATGTGGGCGCCTTCGGCGTCAGGGCAGCGGGGGCCGGACGGTACACTGAAGACCACGTCCGCCTTTGGTCGCTTGTTAATGAACCGGCGGCGATTGCGCTGGCAAACAGCCGCAGACATCACGAGGTCACCGATCTTAAGGACCTTCTTGCTGATGACAACAGCTACCTCAGAGATGAACTGCGGAAGAACACCGTTGAGATCGTCGGGGCCGATTTCGGTCTCAGGAATGTTATGGAGAGCGTGAGGAAGGTGGCGCCGCTCGCCAGCCCCGTTCTGCTTGTCGGCGAAACGGGGACCGGCAAGGAGGTCATCGCCAATGCCATACACAACCTGTCGCCGCGCTATAGCGGACCTTTCGTAAAGGTGAACTGCGGGGCAATACCGGAGTCGCTTATCGACAGCGAACTTTTTGGTCACGAAAAAGGGGCCTTCACAGGTGCCCTTGCGAGAAAAAGAGGACGTTTCGAACGCGCCCACGGCGGCACCATCTTTCTCGATGAGATCAGCGAGCTTCCTCCCCACGCCCAGGTAAGGCTCCTTCGGGTGCTCCAGGAAAAGGAAATAGAGAGGGTGGGCGGCACGGAGCCGGTCAAGATCGATATCAGGATCATCTCGGCGACCAACCGGGACCTCGAAAAGATGGTGGAGGAGGGCGATTTCCGGGGTGATCTCTTTTTCCGTATAAAGGTGTTCCCCATAGAAGTGCCTCCGCTGAGGGTGAGAAAGAACGATATACCGGCCCTGGTACAGCATTTTATCCGCAAGAAATCCCGGGAGATGGTGCTCCATAACATACCGACCCTTGCGCCGGGTGCGATCGATGCCCTCATGGCGTACAACTGGCCGGGGAACGTGCGTGAGGTCGAGAACGCCGTGGAAAGGGCCCTTATCCTTTCCGCCGATAACCCCTTGAATTTTGACGGGATCCTCAGTGTTTCCGGCAGCGCCCCGGATAAAAGCAACGCAGCATCCTATGTGGATAAGGGGCCTCTTGCACTTCAGGACGTTGAGGCGGATCACATACGGCGCATCCTGGAGATGACGGGAGGAAGGGTGGAAGGTACCGGCGGCGCGGCCGAACTCCTCGGTGTGAATCCTGGAACCCTTCGTCACCGCATGAGAAAGCTCCGCATCCCCTTCGGGAGAAAATCGAAACCCTGAAAAGCAGGACAGATCCGCACCGTTTCCCGGCGCCCCACGTTTTCCAGTAAAAAATAATAAAATGTCATATTTTTGTTCTTTGTATCTTTGACTTCGATAAGAAAATGCACTATACTGAACAAGCGTGTTCGTACATTCTCAGCTTAATTGATCCGCTTGTTTGTTAATATAATGGTCAAGATCTTTCCGGGTGGTCTTTGACTGTGTGCGAGATCAAAGTGCGAAGAGGGATCTGATCAACCCCGGGGTGGTTGTTCGAAAGGTTTGAGACCGGCATGACGTTAAAAGAGATCCAGAATTTGCTTGATGCCGAAATTCTCTGTGGAGACGATGAATGCCTTGAACGTAAGGTCAGGATTTGTTTCGCCTGCGATCTCATCAGCGAGATGCTCCTTTATTTAAAACCCCACTCACTGCTTATCACGTCGCTCACAAATGCCCATGTCATCCATACGGCGCAGGTTATGGATGCGAAAGCCGTCATTTTTGTCGGCGGAAGAAAACCTGACCAGTCAGTCATCAAAAGCGGAGAGCAGAACAATATCCCCATGCTCACGACCTCTCTTCTCACATTCGACTGCTGCGGCCGGCTTTATGAAAAGGGCATCAAAGGAGATAGGCAATAACCCGGTTAGCGGAATCTAACCATGGTCGACAGCTTACAGTATACACCACAGATCACTCTGGAATTCGAGATTGGCGAGAAGGATTTTTTTATCGCCGGCGAGTGTGCATCAAGAGTGAAGAAAACGCTTCAACAGCTCGGACTCAAACAGGATGTTATAAAAAGGATCGCCATCATAATCTATGAAGCCGCAATGAACGTTGCCATACATGCGACCCGAGGGATGCTTTTTGTTCACGTTGACCCCGAGGCGATCTCCATACGTACCGAGGATGTGGGCGCCGGCATCGAGGATATTGACCTTGCCATGAAGGAAGGGTATTCGACGGCATCCTACGAGGTGCGGGAGATGGGGTTCGGCGCCGGGATGGGTCTTTCCAATATCAAACAGTGTTCTGATGAACTGAAGATAGAATCGAAGGTGGGCGTAGGGACAACCCTCGACGCCAGAGTGTACTTCTTGAACCGGGACAAGGCAGATTGACAGGGAGCCAATGAGCCGTTACTTTCACTCCGTTACGCTGGACACGGAAAAATGCAAGGGTTGTACCAACTGCATCAAACGCTGTCCTATGGAGGCCATAAGGGTCCGCGAAGGGAAGGCGATGATCGTTCAGGAGCGCTGCATCGACTGCGGTGAATGTATCCGCGAATGCCCTAACCACGCCAAGATCGCGGTAACAGATACCCTTGAGAAGCTTGCGGAATATAAATACAACATTGCCCTCCCCTCCCCGTCGTTTTTCGGCCAGTTCAAAGAACAGGTGGACATCGAGGATGTCTTCGGCGCTTTTTCGGGCATCGGGTTTAACGAGGTTTTTGAAGTGGCGCTGGCCGCGGAGATCGTGGGATATGTTGTCCACGAGTATCTGAAGGAATATAAAGGTAAGCGGCCTATTTTTTCCTCTGCGTGTCCGGCTGTTCTGCGGCTCATGCAGATCAAATTCCCCGACCTGCTGGAGCAGGTGGCCCCTTTCCTGACCCCCATGGAAGTGGCGGCGCGCATCGCAAAGGAAGAGGCGTCCCGCAAGACCGGCATCCCCTACGAAGAGATCGGCGCCTTCTTCATCTCGCCGTGTCCCGCAAAGGTGACCGAGATGAGAAACCCAATGACGACGAAACATTCCGCCGTCAACGGTGTTATCGGGGTCAATCTTATATATAAGGATATCATCAGGCACCTCGGGGACAGGCACCTCGCCGGGGGCGGGCCCGAGCAGCAGCGGGCAACGAAGCTCGGCATGGCCTGGGGATACGTGACGGGGGAATCGAAGAACATCGATGCGGGGACCACCCTTGCCGTCAGCGGAATACACAACGTTATGAGCCTCCTTGAAGAGATAGAGCGGGGAGAGCTCAAAGACGTCGATTTTATTGAGCTTCAGGCCTGTACTGGGGGCTGTGTGGGAGGACCGCTCAATATCCAGAACCTATTTGTCGGGCGTATACGGCTTCGCGACCTTATCAAGCGCTACGGATCAAAAGAGGCCTATCTGGACGAAAAGGAGCTCGAAAGGATCTACCGGTCAAACCGTTACGCCTCCACCGAACCGGTGGAACCGAGAGCCATTATGACCCTTGATGATGATGTCTCCCGTGCGCTCATGAAAATGGAGCGCCTCGATCATATAACGAACGAATTGCCAGGACTTGATTGCGGGGCCTGCGGTTCCCCAAGCTGCCGGTCGCTTGCCGAAGATATAATCCGCGGGATTGCATTTGAAACGGACTGTGTCATAAAGCTGCGCGAGAAGGTGAAGATACTGGCGGAGGAGATTCTCGATCTTGCCCGCATAGTCCCTCCGTCGATGAGCGACAATTCGAAGAAAACGGGAAACAGCAAGCACTGACGCCAGAATGGAAGGGCCGGCGCGTCTTAAGCACCCGTGCCGGTCCCGGTATATATAACAATTATATATATGGTGGAGGAAAAAATGACCGTTCGTGACCTTGCAGCCGCGCTTAACCTTGAAGTTCTCACAGGGGGGATAAACCTTGACAGGCAAGTGATATCAGGGTACACCTCCGACCTGCTCTCCGACGTGATCGCCAATATTGACGACGATGCCGTATGGATCACCATTCAGCGGCACGTGAATATACTCGGAGTGGCAAAGCTGAAAGATGTTGCTGCCATTGTCATCCCGCGAAAACTGGACCTCGAGGAAAGCTTTATCGAAAAGGCAAAGGATGAAGGCATTGCCATCTTGAGGGGCAGCAGATCGGCGTTCGAACTATCGGGCCTCATCTACAACCAGCTGATGAGAGGTTAGAGAGGATTTGCCAGATTTTGCCTGCGATCTTCATATACACACAGCCTTATCGCCTTGCGGCAGTCTGGACATGTCCCCGAGGGTCATTGTGGAGAAAGCAAAAGGAGCGGGGTTGCAGATCATAGCCATCACCGACCACAACATGGCGGAATGTGCTCCTTACGTCAGGGAGGCGGCCTCAAACTCGGGGCTCGTCGTCCTTCCCGGCATGGAACTGCAGACCCGGGAGGAGATACATCTTATCGCCATCTTTGATGAATACGATACGGCGTTTTCGCTGCAGACCATGGTGTACGGTCTTCTGCCGCCCGTTCCCAACGACGCCGATTTTTACGGGGACCAGGTCGTCGTCGATCCCGACGATGAGATCGTACGTTTCGAGGAAAGGCTGCTTATCAACTCCGCGCAGATATCAATCGAAGAGGCGACCGGTTGGATAAAGTCCCACGGGGGGATAGCGATCGCGTCACATGTCGACAGCCCCACATTCAGCATCATAAGCCAGCTCGGCTTCATCCCGGCCGATATCCCGCTGGATGCCCTTGAAGTGCGCAATCTTGACCGGGCAGGCGATCTTTCACCCCTGATCATGCGAAAGAAGGTCCCTTTCGTGACCTTTTCCGACGCCCATTACCCCGACGATATCGGCAGGAGGAGGACGGTCCTGACGCTGGAGAGACCTGATTGTGAAAATATCGAAAGCGCCCTTAAACTTCTGGGCGACGGAATGTCCGGGGGGCCGGCGTGATGGCAAAAAAGGAAAGAGAAAAATTGTCATGATGGAGGATATTGCTTCCCATATAATGGATATCGTTATGAACTCTGTTACGGCAAAGGCAAAGAACATTTCCGTCACCATTGATAAGGACCCGGGTGCGAACACCCTTGCTCTTGCTATTTCTGATGACGGTGTCGGAATGGATCGCGAAACGGCGCAGAAGGTCCAGGACCCTTTTTTCTCCACAAAGACGGGAAGAAAGGTGGGTCTGGGCATTCCGCTGCTCAAGGGTACCGCGGAAACTACGGGCGGGAGTTTTGCCCTTCAAAGTGAGCGGGGTATGGGGACCCTGATCAGGGCCGTCTTTGATGCCGGCCATCCCGACCTGCCGCCGCTGGGCAATCTAAAGGACACTTTCCTCGTCCTCATAGTCAGTCATCCCGATGTGGATTTCACGTTCCGCTACCGCGTTCACGGAAAGGATTTTTTACTGGCCACGAAGGAGCTGAAGAACGAACTGGGGGACGTTCCTGTTAATCACCCGGAGGTGATAGGTTTTTTAACCAAATACCTTGACGAGCAAATGTGATTTCATATAAATTGTTATAACCATAAGGAGGCCGACAAATGAATCTTGAAGAGCTCAAAAAAATCAGGGAAAAAGCGCAAAAAGACGTTGAACTGAGGCAAAAACAGGCAAGAATCAGGATTGTCGTGGGTATGGGGACGAGCGGCATCGCGGCCGGCGCGCGCGACGTGCTCAAAACGTTCGTGGAAGAGGTAGGAAAACGGAATCTCACGGATGTTATCGTGACGCAGACAGGCGAAAAAGGCCTTGCCTCCCAGGAGCCCATGGTGGAGGTCTTCGAAGAGGGGAAACCTGCTGTTGTATATGGAAACATTAGCGCTGAAAAGGCGAAAAAGATCGTGGTGGAGCACGTGGTCAACGGGCACCCGGTTTCGGAATTCGCCATCTAGGAACCTAAAGGAGGTACGGCTTGGACAGGGAAAGCATTCTCAAGAAGTATGAAGCAAACCTCAGCAACATACTCTATATCATGCATGATCTCCAGGACAACAACCCGGAGCGGTATCTCTCGAAAGAGGATATCAAGGTCTGCGCTGACTATCTGAACGTTCCCTACAGCTATGTTCACAGTGTAGCGAGTTTCTATACGATGTACAGTCTCAAGCCGCGCGGGAAGAACATCATCCGTCTTTGCGAATCCCCTCCCTGTCACCTTATGGGGGCCCAGTCGCTCCTTGACTATCTCAAGGGGGCGCTGAAAGTGGATGTCGGCGGGACCACGAAGGACGGTATGTTCACGCTGGAGCTCACAAGCTGCCTCGGCGCCTGTGGTGTGGCCCCGGCAATGATGCTCAATGAAGAGATGTTCGGCAATCTCACACCCGAGAAGGTCGACGCCATCCTTGGCGAGAGGAGAAAACAGATATGAACCTCGTGAGAAACCACCTATTGATCAGTATCGATGCAGGAACAATAATGGCGGGTGCCCGCGCGGTAGAGAAAGCCCTGGTCGAAGAGATCGACAGACAGGGCCTTTCCGGCGAGATAGCCGTGCTGGAAACGGGCAGCATCGGGGTGACCGGCCAGGGGGTTGTCATTGTTGTTTATCCTGAGGGCCTTTACTACGCCAATGTGACCCCTCAGGACGCCCATGAACTTGTCGAGGAGCATCTGCTCAAAGGCAGGCCCGTCAAGAGGCTCATGATGACCGAAATGCCGAAACAGCATGTCATAAGAAAAGAGAGGACCGGCCTTCTTAAAGAGCAGCCCAGGATCGTTCTGCGCAACAGCGGCATTATAGATCCTGAGAACATAGACGAATACATCGCTGAAAGCGGTTACGAGGCGATCGAAAGAGCGTTTACCAAGCTCAGTCCCGCCGGGGTCATCCAGGAGATGAAAGACTCGGGTCTGATGGGAAGGGGCGGCGCGGCCTTTACGACGGGCATGAAATGGGATTTCGCCAGTAAGGCACCGGGCGATGTGAAATATATCATTTGCAATGCCGATGAAGGAGAACCAGGTACATTCAAGGACAGGCTCATTCTCGAAGGCGACCCGCACAAGCTCATTGAGGGTATGATGATCGCCGGGTATGCCGTGGGGGCGACGAAGGGTTTTGTCTATATCCGCGGTGAATATGCCCTTTCCATCGAACGCCTCGAAAAGGCCATCGCCCAGGCGAGGCAGTACGGCATCCTCGGAGACAACATTCTTGAAAGCGGTTTCAGCTTCGATGTTGAGGTCATGAAGGGTGCCGGAGCATATGTCTGTGGTGAGGAAACGGCGCTTATCGAGTCCCTCGAGGGAAAAAGGGGACATCCGCGCAACAAGCCGCCGTACCCGGTAACGGAAGGTCTCTGGGGCAAGCCGACGGTTGTGAACAACGTGGAAACGCTGGCCAATGTGCCCGAGATCATCCGCAACGGGGCCGCGTGGTACCGCGGGTACGGGACGGACAAGTGTCCCGGGACGAAGGTCTACACGATCATCGGGAACGTGGCGACACCCGGACTCATAGAGGCCGAGATGGGCACCACGCTTCGCGATATCATCTATGAATATGCCGGCGGGATCAAGGACGGGAAAAAATTCAAAGGAGCTCTTGTCGGCGGTGCGGCCGGGGCTTTCATGGGTCCCGAAATGCTTGACGCACAGATGGACTTTGTAAACCTCAGGGAATACGCCGCGGTGCTCGGGTCCGGAGCGATACTCGTCATGGATGACAGCGCCGATATCGTGGGGATGCTCAAAAGCGTTCTCCACTTTTTTAAGCACGAATCCTGTGGTCATTGCGTCCCGTGCCGGCTCGGGACATCCCAACTCGTCAAGATCATCGACAAGATCGCCGACGGAAAAGGTAAGAACGGGGACATCGAGAAGCTTGTGAAGGTGTCGGAGGTGATGCGGGACACATCATTCTGTCCCCTCGGGCAGTCACCGATCCTGCCCATTTCCAGTTCATTGAAATTTTTCAAGGATGAGATATTCGGCCGTGTAACTGGATGATATGTGATGTTCTATAGAAGGAGGCGGAGTACTTAATGATAAAAGCGACCATAAATAATGTAGACATAGAGGTGCCCGAAGGTACAAATATTCTCTGGGCGGCGAAGAAGGCCGGTTTTACCATTCCCACGCTTTGCAATCACCCCGACCTGGAACCGGGCGGGCAATGCGGCATATGCGTTGTTGAGATCGAGGGTATCCCGGGACTGAAAAGGGCCTGTATGACCCCTATCGGAGAAGGTTTTAAGGTCAGGACGCATACACCGAGGGTCATGGCCACACGCAAGCAGCTTGTGGAGCTTATTCTGTCCAACCACGATACCGATTGCCTGACCTGCGTGAAGAACAACAACTGCGAGCTTCAGCAGCTTGCGGCCACACTGGGAATCAACGTACTCGATTATCCCAAATTTGAAGAAAAACTTCCCATAGACCACACAAGCGTTTCCATAGTCCGCGATCCCAACAAGTGCATTCTCTGCGGACGGTGTATACAGGTGTGCAGCAAGGTACAGACGGTCAATGCCCTTGCCGTCAATCACAGGGGATGCGATACGCTTATAACGACCGCATTCGATGCCGGTCTCGGCAACAGCGTCTGCATCAACTGCGGGCAGTGCGTTGTCCATTGCCCCGTGGGCGCCCTCTATGAAAGGAGCGCAGCGGAAGAGGTCTGGGAGGCCATCCACGATCCCGACAAATTTGTTGTGGTCCAGGAGGCACCCGCAGTGAGGGTCATGCTCGGCGAGGAGTTCGGAATGCCGACGGGGTCCCTGGTCAGCGGAAAAATGCATGCCGCGCTGAGAAGGCTTGGGTTCGATGCCGTGCTGGAGACGAACTTCACCGCGGACCTCACAATCATGGAAGAGGGCACGGAGCTCATCAGCAGGCTCACATCCGGCAAGAACCTGCCCCTTATCACATCATGCAGCCCCGGTTGGATCAAGTTCATGGAGACCTTTTACCATGACATGATCCCCCATATGTCCACCGCGAAATCGCCTCAGCAGATGTTCGGCGCCCTCGCAAAGACATACTATGCGCAGGTGAAGGGAATAGACCCTGCGAAAATAGTATCGGTGTCCATCATGCCCTGCACGGCGAAGAAGTTCGAGTGCCAGAGGCCGGAAATGAACGCGAGCGGATACCAGGACGTCGATTACGTTCTGACAACAAGGGAGATCGGCAGGATGATGCGTGAAGCGGGGCTCGACATAAAGGAGATGCCCGACGAACCCCCCGATGATATCCTTGGCGAATACACCGGCGCGGCGACTATCTTCGGCGCCACGGGCGGCGTCATGGAGGCGGCGGTGAGAAGCGCCTACCGCCTTGTCACGGGCAAAGAGCTTGAGGACGTGGAGATCAAGCCCGTAAGGGGGCTCAAGGGTATCAAGGAAGCAGAGATAGACATAGAAGGCACAAAGGTAAAGGTTGCCGTGGCCCACAGCTGCGGACAGGCGAGGGAACTCCTCGATAAAGTGCAGGACCAGATAGCGAAGGACGGAAAATCGGAATACCAGTTCATCGAGGTCATGGCATGTCCGGGCGGCTGCGTCGGAGGCGGCGGCCAGTCCTGGGGCAGCAATATGGCAAAGAGGGCCCGCAGGGGCGAGTCCCTCTATGAAGAAGACCGCAGTCTGCCATTGCGCCGTTCACATGAGAACCCATCCGTTCTTGCCATTTATGAGAAATTTCTTGAGAAGCCGAATTCGGAGAAGGCCCACAAACTTCTCCATACGCATTATTACAAAAGAAGTGCTGTTGATGGCAAAATACTGCCCGGCTAAGTGAAATAACAGTCAGGTGAAACAAGGGAGGATGAAGATGTCGCAAGAAAAACAGTGCCACTGTGCCGAGATTCAGGAAGAAGAGCTATATCCGAGACTTGAGGAAGTTATCAAGGAACATAAGGGGAAGGGGGAAGACCTCATCATGGTGCTTCATAAAGCACAGAACCTTTTCGGTTATTTGCCGAGGAAAGCGCAGGAATTGGTTGCTGAAGGTTTGAACGTTTCGCTCAACGAGGTCTACGGAGTTATAACGTTTTACAATTTCTTTTCCACTGTCCCCCAGGGACGCAACAGCGTAAAGATATGTCTTGGTACGGCATGCTATGTCAGGGGTTCTCAGGAGGTCCTCGACAAGGCCCAGAAAGAACTTGGCATTAAGGTTGGAGGCACAACAGAGGACAGGCGGTATTCTTTGGATGTCGTCCGATGCATCGGCGCATGCGGTCTCGCGCCGGCAATGCTCGTCAACGATGACGTGTACGGACGGGTAAAGTCACCGCATCTTCTTGATATTATTGAAAAGTACGAGTAAGGAGGAAAGTTATAATGGAGGTATCTCGCGCTCATATATTGGTATGTGCTGGGGCTGCATGCGTCTCCTCCGGCTGTCGTCAGATAAGAGATGCTGTTGTCAATAAGGTCATAGAACAGGGGTTGCAGAACGAGATAAAGGTCATAGAGACGGGCTGTGTAGGCGCCTGCGATTTAGGCCCCCTGGCGCTTGTCTATCCAGAAGGCGTTCTTTACCAGAAACTGAAACCCGAGGACGCGGAAGAGATCGTTACCGAGCACCTTCTCAAGGGGAGGATAGTGGAGCGGCTCCTTTACAAAGAACCGGTGACCGCGAAGACGATCCCCTCGATGAAAGAGATGGACTTCTTCAAGGACCAGATAAAGATCGTCCTGAGGAACTGCGGCGTCATCAATCCGATGAACATAGAGGAATATATCGCCCGTGACGGTTATATGGCCCTTGGTAAGGCGCTGACGTCCATGACCAGGGAAGAGGTCATCGATGAGGTCCTGAAATCCGGCCTTCGCGGCCGCGGCGGCGGCGGTTTCCCCACCGGCATGAAATGGAAGTTTGCTTTCCAGTCACCCGGTGACGTGAAATACGTGGTCTGTAATGCCGATGAAGGTGATCCCGGCGCGTTCATGGACAGAAGCGTCCTTGAAGGCGATCCCCACAGTGTTATCGAAGCCATGGCCATCGCGGCCTACGCCATCGGTGCGCAGCAGGGCTACGTGTACGTCAGGGCGGAATACCCGCTCGCCATTGAGCGTCTCAACTGGGCCATCGGTCAGGCAAGGGAATATAAGTTCCTTGGAAAGAACATACTCGAGACCGGTTTCAACTTCGATCTCGAAATACGTATCGGCGCGGGTGCCTTTGTCTGTGGAGAAGAAACAGCCCTCATGATCTCCATTGAAGGTAAGCGCGGAGAACCAAGACCGAGACCGCCTTTTCCCGTCGTCAAGGGTCTTTTCAACGCCCCGACGCTTCTCAACAACGTGGAAACGTACGCGAACATACCCGCCATCATCACAAGGGGGGCAGCCTGGTACGCACAGTACGGCACGGAAAAGAGCAAGGGCACCAAGGTATTCGCCCTGGCCGGAGCCGTCAACAACACAGGTCTCGTGGAAGTTCCCATGGGCACACCGCTCGGTGATATCATTTTCAATATCGGCGGCGGTATAAAAGGCGGTAAAAAATACAAGGCGGCACAACTCGGCGGTCCTTCCGGAGGCTGTATCCCCATTGATCACCTCAATGTCCCCGTCGACTATGAATCGGTCGCGGAACTTGGCGCAATCGTCGGGTCCGGCGGTCTCATCGTTGCCGATGAGGACACGTGCATGGTCGACTTCGCCCGTTTCTTCCTCGATTTCATCCAGCATGAATCTTGCGGAAAGTGCCCTCCGTGCCGGATCGGCACAAAGCGCATGCTGGAGATCCTGAAGAGGATCACTCATGGTGAAGGCAGACCTGAGGACATAGACGATCTCGTGGAGCTTGCAACGCGCATCAAGGATGCGGCTCTTTGCGGCCTCGGCCAGACGGCCCCGAACCCCATTCTTTCAACACTCAAGTATTTCAAGCATGAATACATGGAGCATATAGAGGACAAACACTGCCGTGCGGGTGTCTGCAGTGCCCTGTTTGACGCTCCCTGCCAGAACGCCTGTCCCACAGACCAGAACGCCTGGGGGTACGTGACCCTCATCAGCGAAGGCAGGTTCAAGGAAGCTATCGCCGTCATCAAGGAGGCAAACCCGCTTCCTGCAACCCTGGGCAGGGTCTGCGTCCATCCCTGCGAGAACAAGTGCCGCAGGGCGCAGATAGACGCGCCGGTGTCCATCTGTGCGCTCAAGCGTTTTGCGGCGGATGTCGATATGAGTACATTCCCGCAGTATAAACCACAGCCGCAGGAGCCAAAGGACAAAAAGGTGGCCGTTATCGGCGCCGGTCCCGCCGGCCTTGCAGGTGCCTATTTTCTGACCCTCAAGGGCTACAAGGTGACGGTATTCGAGGCGCTGCCCGTAGCGGGCGGCATGCTGGCCGTGGGCATCCCGGACTATCGGCTGCCCAAAGAGATATTGAAGAACGAGATAAAGCTTATCACCGACCTTGGCGTGGAGATCAGGTACAACACGGCCCTCGGCAAGGACATAACAACGGACAAGCTCTTTGCTGAAGGCTACAGCGCCATCCTCGTAGCGACAGGCGCGCACAAGGGGCAGAGGCTTGGCATTGACGGAGAAGAAACAAAGGGCGTGCTCGACGGGGTAACATTCCTGCGTGATGTGAACCTTGGCAAGATAACGAAAGCGGAGGGCAAGGTCGTCGTGATCGGCGGCGGCAATGTGGCCATCGACGCTGCCAGGTCGGCCCTGAGGATGGGCGCGAAGGAAGTGGCCATCCTTTACAGGCGCGACAAGGACGATATGCCCGCCAACCGTGAAGAGATTGACGACGCCGAAACGGAAGGCATCGCCATCCATACCCTCGTAGCGCCGATGAAAGTCGTCGTCAAGGACGGCAAGGTGAGCGGGGTGGAGTGCGCCCGTATGAGCCTCGGGAAATTCGATAAGGGAGGCAGGAGGACGCCGCAGGCCATCCCGGGTTCGGAATTGGTGGTCGACGCAGACCTCGTCATCGCCGCGATAGGCCAGACGCCTGACCTGTCATGGGTAAACGGTGACGGGATCAAGACGGCAAAGGGCGGTACCGTCGAAGTTGACATGAAGACCCTTGCAACTGCCAGGGACGGTATCTTCGCTGCAGGCGACAATGTGAGGGGCCCCGCGACAGCCGTAGAGGCCGTCGGCGACGGCAAGACGGCGGCAATGGCCATAGACATGTACCTGGGCGGCGACGGAGAGCCGATAAACACCTTCCGTGATGAGCTTGTCAATATGGTTGTCACCTATGATGAGGCGCAGTACCAGAAGGAGATGGGCAAAGTGGCGATGCAGCATCTGCCGGTGCCAAAACGTATCAGCAACTTCAACGAGGTTGTCCTCGGTTATGACCAGAAGGCGGCGGTAGAAGAGGCAAAGAGATGCCTCCACTGCTATCTCAGGCAAACGGAATAACAGGGAAGCTGAAAAAAAGGAGTGTGAGCCGATATGATGATAAGTCTGACAATAGACGGCCGTACGGTCGAAGTGGAAGAGGGTACGAGCATACTGGATGCCGCGAAACAGGCCAATGTCCATATACCGACCCTGTGCTATCTGCCGGAGGTCCAGGCCATAGGGGCCTGCAGGGTATGTCTCGTGGAGGTCGAAGGGAACCGTACGCTGCAGGCCGCGTGTGTTTCACCGGCCAGCAAGGGACAGGTCATATATACCAACACCGACAGGGTGCGCAAGGCGAGGCGCTTCTCCGTGGAGATGCTTCTGTCGAACCACCCCTTCGAATGCCTTACCTGCGCAAAGAACCTCAACTGTGATCTCCAGACGCTTGCCTATGAACTTGGCATCCGCGAGGTCCATTTTACCGGGGAAAAAAGCGGCGGGCGCATCGATGAATCTTCACCGTCGATAAGACGGGACCAGAACAAGTGTATTTTGTGCAGGCGCTGTGTAACGGTCTGCCAGGAGATACAATCGGTGACGGCTCTCTACCTGCAGGGAAGGGGTTTTGAAGCAAGGGTGGAACCGGCTTTTGACCGGGACATCAATGATGTCGCGTGCACCAACTGCGGCCAGTGCTCCATCGTGTGCCCCGTTGGTGCCATAACGGAAAAGGAATACATCGACGAGGTCTGGGAGGCCATCCATGACCCGTCCAAATTTGTCATTATCCAGGACGCGCCCGCGGTGAGGGCGGCCCTCGGCGAGGAATTCGGTTATCCCCCGGGAACGCTTGTAACGGGCAAAATGCTGGCGGCGGCCCGCATGCTCGGTTTTGACCGCGTCTTTGACACGAACTTTGCCGCCGATCTCACCATTTTGGAGGAAGGAACAGAGCTTCTGACACGAGTCAAAACCGGCGGTGTCCTTCCCATGATCACGAGCTGCAGCCCGGGCTGGATCAAGTTCATAGAACATTTCTATCCCGAACTGCTTGACCATCTCTCCACCTGCAAGTCGCCGCACATGATGCTCGGTGCCCTGGCGAAGACATATTACGCGCAGAAGGCCGGTATCGACCCGAAGAGCATGGTCGTTGTTTCCGTCATGCCCTGTACGGCAAAGAAGTTCGAGTGCAACCGTCCGGAGATGAACGGCAGCGGCTACAAGGACGTGGATTATGTGTTGACCACCCGCGAGTTTGCCAAGATGATAAAACAGGCGGGCATCGATTTCGAAAACCTCGCCGACGGTAATTACGATGATCCCATGGGTGAATACACCGGGGCGGCCACGATCTTCGGCGCGACCGGCGGAGTCATGGAGGCGGCGCTCCGCACCGCATACGAGGTGGCAACGGGCAAGACGCTTGAAAACGTAGAATTCTCGGCTGTGAGGGGTCTTGACGGCATCAAGGAGGCCACGGTCCCCGTTGAAGGGATCGGTGATGTGAAAGTGGCCGTAGCGCACGGTCTCGGCAACGCGAGAAAGCTTCTCGATAAAATTAAAACCGGCGAGGCAAGCTACCATTTCATCGAGGTCATGGCATGTCCGGGCGGTTGCGTCGGCGGCGGCGGCCAGCCCATTCCGGTCAATAATGAGATACGGGCGCTCAGGGCCCAGGCGCTCTATAATGAAGACTGCGCCCTCACCTACAGGAAGTCCCATGAAAGCCCTTCCATCAAGAAGATCTACGAGGAGTTCCTGGGGCAGCCGCTGGGTGAAAGATCACATCATCTTCTCCACACACATTATACCCCGAGGAGCAAATTCTGATCTGACGCAAACCCTGAAGCCCCCGTCCGGCAAGAGGGCGGGGGCTTTTATTTTTCAGAGGACCCCCGCAGTATTGTAAACAGTTTGAATATTTTCGATTTATATCGATAATTAAAGAAGGAGCTCTTATGGACAACAAGAATAGAACAAAAGAGCAGCTCCTCCAGGAACTGTCTGAATTACGTGAAGAAAATGCGAAGCTGAGGCGATCGGAAGACGAGCGCCGGCAGGAAAAGGTACAGCTTAAGGAGAGCGAGGCGCTGTACAGAACGGCCATTGAACACTCCAATGACGGTGTGATAATTCTGGCCGGAGATGAACGCTTCTACTGCAATAAAAAATACCTCGAAATATTGGGGTACACCAGCCGTGAAGAGATTTCGGACAAGCCTCTTTTCAAGGTAGTCCATCCTGATGACATGGAGATGGTCGCAGATCATGCCAGAAGAAGACAAAGAGGGGAGCAGGCCCCGTCGAGCTATGAATGCAGGCTGGTCAGAAAGAACGGTACAACGGTCCACGTAGCGATCTCCGCCTCCGCTATCGTCTATAAGGACAGACCTGCGTCCCTCGGTTTTATCAGGGACATTACGGAACAGAAAAAAGCCGAAGAGGCCCTGAGGTCTTCAGAGGGAAATCTCCGCACGATCCTGGACAGCGTCAACGACGCCATCTTCATTCACAATATGGACGGGAAGATCATCGATATGAACAGTAAGATGCTCGAGATGTACAGGGTGACCCGTGAAGAGGTGTTTTCGATGAGCATCGAAAATGACTTTTCCACCCCCGATAATCCCCTTGGTATGTTACGCGGAGTGTGGGACAGCGTTATAAAGGGTGAAAAGAAGGCCTTTGAATGGAAGGCCCGCCGCCCCCATGACGGCAGTTCTTTTCATGTCGAGGTGTTCCTGGGGAAGATCACGCTGGCCGGCGCGGATGCCATTCTGGCGACCGTTCATGATATAACCGAGCGCAAGCGCATAGAGGAAGAACGTCTGGGGCTGGAGAGGAGGCTGCTCGATGCGCAGAAACTGGAATCCGTGGGGACGCTGGCAGGCGGCATTGCCCATGATTTTAACAACCTGCTCATGGGGATCCAGGGGTATGCCTCCCTCATGATCTACGATATGGACATCTCCCACCCTCATTTTCAAAAGCTCAAGAACATCGAGGAATTGGTGAGAAGCGGTTCCGACCTCACGGGCAAGCTTCTCGGCTTCGCGCAAAGGGGCAAATATGAGGTGAGGCCTACAGACCTCAATGCCCTCATCAACGAAACAGCGGACATGTTCGGAAGGACAAAAAAAGAGATCACAATCCATAAGGATCTTGCAGGCAGCCTGCCCCGTGTGGAGGTCGACCGTGGCCAGATAGAACAGGTCCTCGTCAATCTTTATCTCAACGCATGGCAGGCCATGCCGGGAGGCGGTGACCTTTATCTCAGGACCAAAAGCGTCCTGCTCGAGGAAGTACACACGATGCGTTATTCAGCGCGGCCGGGAAAATATGTGAAGATGGCCGTTTCCGACACGGGTGTGGGAATGGACGAGGCAACGCAAAGGCGCATCTTCGAACCCTTTTTCACGACCAGGGAGATGGGGCGGGGGAGCGGCCTGGGGCTTGCCTCCGCTTACGGGGTCATAAAGAACCACGGCGGCATAATAGAGGTGTCGAGCGAGAGAGAGCGAGGCACGACATTCACGATATATCTCCCCGTTCCTGACAGGGAGCCCCGCCTGGAGAAGAGCGCCTCTGTTTCCAAACGGAAGGGATCGGGGACAGTTCTCGTTGTAGACGACCAGGAGATGCTCCTTGAAACAAGTACCGCGATGCTCCAGGCGCTTGGATACGAGGTGCTTTCAGCAGGCAGCGGACAAAAGGCCATTGATCTGTATGCCGGCCGCATGGGTTCCATAGACATTGTAATTCTAGACATGGTCATGCCCGGCCTCAGCGGGGAGGCGACCTATGACAGGCTTAAGGAGATGGATCCAGACGTTAAGGTCATTCTTTCCAGTGGATACAGTCTGGACGGTCAGGCCGCGCACATACTGGAGAGAGGCTGCAACGGGTTCATCCAGAAGCCTTTCAATCTGGAAGCGTTGTCAAAGAAGATAAGTGAAGTGCTCGGAAAGCTGTAAAAAAAGACCGTTTCAGCGACCATCCCGACATACCGCGTATGCAACTTCAGTACTTGATTGTTTTTTCTGCACAGTTTATAACAAGGTACAATGGGTGAGTTCAGGGTCGAACGTGATCTTCTGGGCGAGATCGAGGTGCCTGCCGGTGCATATTATGGTATTCACACGCAAAGGGCGCTTCAGAACTTCCCCGTTTCCTCTTTTCCGGTGCCCCGCGAACTGATCGCCGCCCTTGCCGAAGTGAAACAGTCGTGCGCCTTCGCCAATATGCAGGCGGGGCTCCTTGACCGGAAGACGGGTGAGGCCATAATGGCCGCCGCAAAGGAAGTGGCCGCCGGCGCCCTTGCTGATCAGTTTGTTGTCGATGCTTTCCAGGGGGGTGCGGGAACATCGACGAACATGAATGTGAACGAGGTCCTGGCTAATCGCGCTATCGAGATCCTCGGCGGACGAAAGGGCGATTATGGCATTGTCGACCCCATCGGTCATGTCAATCTTTCCCAATCCACAAACGATGTCTATCCAACGGCCCTGAAGGTGTCCGCCATCAGACTGGTCATTACATTGAGCGAGACCATAGCGCGTCTCCAGGGGGCACTCCAGAAAAAGGAACAGGAATTCGCCGGTGTTCTCAAGCTTGGCAGGACCGAGATGCAGGACGCCGTGCCTGTTACGCTGGGGCAGGAGTTCGGGGCTTTCGCGGAGGCCTTCGCCCGTGACAGGTGGCGCCTTTTCAAGGTGGAAGAGCGCCTGAGGCAGGTGAACCTGGGTGGTACGGCCGTAGGTACGGGTCTCAACGCCAAACGCGAGTATATCTACGCGGCCATCGATGAACTGCAGAACATCACGGGGCTCGGCATAGCCAGGGCGGAGAACATGGTGGATGTTACGCAGAATGCAGATGTCTTCGTCGAGGTTTCCGGGCTTGTCAGGGCCGCCGCCGTTAATCTCGCAAAGGTATCGTCCGATATGCGCCTTCTTTCCATGGGCCCGAGGGGAGGTCTTGCCGAGATAAGACTGCCCGGTCTTCAGGAAGGCAGCTCCATCATGCCTGATAAGGTGAACCCCGTCATCACGGAGATGGCAACGAGCGTCGCCTTTCAGGCAATAAGCCACGACCATGCCATCACCCTCGCGGCGTCGTCCGGCCAGCTCGAACTCAACGCCTTTTTGCCCCTTATAGCCTTCAACCTCCTTACGGAACTGAAGCTCCTCATCAACGCCGTTTCCATCTTCCGCACGCACCTTGTGGAGGGGGTGGAGGCCGACGAAAAGCGCTGCCGAAAATGGCTTGAAGAGAGTCTCTGCCTTGCCGCGGCGCTTGCCCCGTACATCGGCCACGAAAAAGCGGGCGAGATCTCAAAGGCGGCCCGTGAAGAGGGAAGGACCATCGGCGATGCCGCCGTCGAAAAAGGATATTTTTCAAAAGAGGAGATCGAGGCCATCTTCCAGCCTCACGAACTGACAAGGCCCGGCATAGCGGGATCGAAAAAAGTGAACAAGGGAAGGAAAGGGCAAACGTGACCGATACGACACTCAACCAGACGCCGAGGGGAAGCCGCCTTCACATCGCCATCTTCGGCAGGCGCAACGCCGGCAAATCGAGCCTCATCAACGCCCTGACGAACCAGGAGATCGCCATCGTCTCCGATGTCCCGGGGACAACCACAGATCCCGTTTACAAGTCGATGGAGATACTCCCCATCGGGCCCGTTGTCATCATCGATACCGCCGGTATCGATGATGTGGGGGAGCTGGGGAGGATGCGCATAGAAAAGGCATTTGATGTCCTCAAAAAAACGGACCTCATGCTGCTGGTCATAGATCCAGGATCCGGCCTGGGACAGCATGAAGAAGAGGTGATCGGCAGGGCCCGCGAGAACAGCGTGCCCGTAATTATCGTTGTCAACAAGATGGACCTGTACCCGCAGTTCGATGTGGAAGCCCGCTTACCGTCTGCCGGTCTGCCCGTTGTGGAGGTCAGCGCCCTGACCCGCAGGGGTATCGATGAACTGAAGATGGCTATGATCAAGGATGCACCGAAGGACTGGATGACGCCGACGATCCTGGGGGACCTTATCTCCCCGGGTGACACAGTTGTGCTGGTAGTGCCCATAGACCTCGCCGCGCCGAAGGGGCGCCTTATCCTCCCCCAGGTCCAAACGATCCGCGACATCCTCGACAACGACGCGATGGCCTATGTCGTCAAGGAGCGCGAACTGAAAGGCGCCCTGGCCAGACTGAAGGAGAAGCCGAGGCTTGTCGTCACCGATTCCCAGGCATTCCTCAAGGTTGCCGCGGACACGCCGAAGGATGTTCCCCTGACCTCTTTCTCGATACTCTTCGCCCGCCACAAAGGGAACCTGACGACCCTCGTCGAGGGCGCGAAGGCGGTGGAAGGCCTTGTCCCGGGCGACAGGGTCCTTGTTTCCGAAGCCTGCACCCACCATCGGGTGGAGGATGACATAGGGACCGTCAAGATCCCCCGCTGGCTCAATCAGCTTGTGGGAGGACCGCTCGATTACACCTGGGTGAGCGGTCTTGAGCTGCCGAAAGACCTTTCGGGATACAAGCTCATCATCCACTGCGGCGCATGCATGATAAACCGCAAGGAGATGCTCCACAGGCTTATGACGGCGCAGCACGCCGGTGTTCCCATCGTCAATTACGGTGTCCTCATCGCATATGTCATGGGGATCCTGCCCCGTACGCTGAAACCCTTCCCCGAGGCGGCACAGATCATGGAAGACTGAAGACTTAAAAAGCCTTTCCCCTCCTTTACTTTTCGACGGCCAGGCAATATACTTATCCAACGGAGGCTGGAGGCCAGATTATGGAAGAGAAACAACCTGTTGAACGGGCCGATTTTATCAACGAGGCGGAGATCTGGAACATACTGGAGATGGCGAAAGGCGCGTCTGTAAAGGAGGCCCTCGATATAATCGAGAAAGGGCGTGAAGCGAAGGGGTTGACCCCATATGAGACCGCCGTTCTCCTGCAGTCCGGTGACGGCGAACTGCGGCGCCGTCTTTTCGAAGTTTCACGCGAGGTCAAAGAGAAGATATATGGCAGGCGGATCGTTTTTTTTGCCCCGCTTTACATTAGCAATTACTGCATAAATAACTGTACCTATTGCGGGTACCGCAGGCACAACGAGATAGTGCGCCGCAGGCTCGAACCCGACGAGATAGAACGCGAGGTAATCGCGCTGGAAGCAATGGGGCACAAAAGGATCGCCCTTGAAGTCGGCGAGGATCCGAAGAACTGTCCCATCGATTATGTCCTCGATGCCATGCGAAAGATCTATTCTGTCAAGGAAAAAACGGGGAGCATCAGGCGCATCAACGTCAACATTGCCGCCACAACCGTCGAGGATTACCGCAGGCTTAAAGAGGCCGGCATCGGCACGTACATCCTTTTCCAGGAAACGTACCATCGCGAGACCTACGGGAAAGTGCATCCCTCGGGGCCGAAGAGGGACTATGACTGGCATACCATGGCGATGGACCGGGCCATGGAGGCGGGCATCGACGACGTGGGGCTGGGAGTTCTTTTCGGCCTCTATGACCATAAATTCGAGGTCATCGCACTCCTTCTCCATTCACTCCATCTGGAGGAGAGGTTCGGTGTAGGTTGCCATACCATATCGGTGCCGCGCATGAGGCCCGCCGAGGGCGTTTCTTTCGAAACATTTCCCCACCTGGTCAACGACGATGATTTCAAAAGGATGGTGGCCGTAATCAGGCTTGCTGTACCATACACGGGGATGATACTTTCCACGAGGGAACCCCAGGGTTACCGCGATGAGGTCATAGCTCTCGGTATCTCGCAGATCAGTGCGGGCTCGTGCACCGGTGTCGGGGGATATCACAAAGACATTGAAAAAGGCGAAATTGAAGCCCAGGGCCAGTTCCAGGTGGAAGACCACCGCACGACGGATGAGATGTTAAACAATATTTGCCGGTCAGGCTATCTGCCGAGCTTCTGTACGGCATGCTACCGTCAGGGCAGGACGGGTGACCGTTTCATGGCCCTCGCGAAGACCGGGGAGATACAGAACATCTGCCAGCCCAATGCCATCCTCACCTTCAAAGAGTTCCTTGTCGATTATGCCTCGAAGGAGACAAAAAAGATCGGTGAGGCCGTTATCAGGGAACACCTGTGCTCCATACCCAACCCGAAGCTGCGAGAAGAAACGGAGCACAGACTGAAAAGGATAGAAGAGGGCGAAAGGGACCTTTATTTTTAACAGCGGAGCCAAAATGAGCTTGCCTGAATAACACTTTGCTTATATACTGGTAATTAGGAACGGCAGCTAACGCGACCGCGTTTTTGAAAAAATAACAGGGGGAGTCAGAACGATGAAAACTGCGAAAGAGATCCTCAAGAACAAGAAGAAAGAGGTCTGGTCGATCACGCCGAAGGATACCGTTTTCAATGCATTGAAGATCATGGGTGAAAAAGAGGTCGGTGCGTTGATGGTCATCGATGAAAAGAGCAAGGTCCACGGCATCATCTCTGAAAGGGACTACGCGAGGAAGGTCATCCTGAAAGGCAAGACATCGCGCGAGACCAAGGTGTCGGAGATCATGACCCCGACGGACAAGATGTTCACCGTAAAACCGGACACATCCGTTGAGGACTGCATGGTCCTTATCACGGCGAAACGTATCAGGCACATACCCGTTTTCGAGGATGAGAAATTCATCGGCGTGATCTCCATCGGTGACGTTGTAAAATCCATCATATCTGAAAAAGACATGCTCATTGAACACCTGAGCAATTACATCGCCGGAAAATACGTTTAAAGACCGCGCCCCGGCCGCTTTTTGAAGGAGTGGCCGGGGCCTTTCCCTATTATCCTTCCCAAAGATTCTATCCTTGCAACAGCCGCTTCGGTGCATTCTTCCGGTGATTCGTCCACGGAAGGTTTTCCGGGATAGAGGAGGTATTCCTTTTTGTATCTTACCGGTGTGTTGTTGGGCATAAAGACATTGGCACCCCTTTTAAGGGCCAGGTCCCGCCCCGATCCGGGAAAGACCGCATCGAAGGCAGTTGTGGCGGGTATGTGGGCGTCGGGGTTGAAGACCCGGAGCACCGCCAGCGCCTTGAAGAACATTTCGGGGTCATCGTGATAGGCATTCTTTGTGCCGCGCAGCGGAGTGCCTGGATGGGGGATGAAGGGGCCGATGCCGATCATGTCGAGGTCAAGGCTGCGGCACAGGATGATGTTGTCGGCGAGTACTTCCGGCCTTTCGCCCGGAAGTCCGATCATGAACCCGCTTCCCGTCTGGACCCCCAGGTCCTTCAAGTGGCCGAGACAGCGCAGTCTTTCGTCAAGGCTCGACCCGGGACGAAGACGTGCGAAGAGGGCCCTGTCCGAAGTCTCGAACCTGAGGAGGTAGCGGTCCATTCCGCATTCCTTCCAGAAGCGATATGTTTCATACGGCCTGTTGCCGACCGATACGGTGACGGCAAGGCCGGTTTCGCCCTTGATCCGCCTGATGACGGACCCCAGTTTATCGTCTGCCATCCCCGGTGTTTCGCCCGACTGGAGAACGACCGTTGTCTGTTCGGAGCCCTTCATGGCGTGGGCGATATCGACGATCTCTTCGGGAGGGATCGCATAGCGTGCCACATCCCGGTTTGAGGCCCTGATGCCGCAGTAAAGGCAGTCATTGAGACAGATATTGGAAAACTCAACGATGCCCCTTATGAAAACCTCCTCGCCCATGTGGTTTCTGCGGACCATATCCGCATGGCGGTACAGGTCTTCGAGCGCATCCCCTTCGGCCGATAAAAGCCCGAGGGCCCTTTCCTTCGTGTATTCGCTTTCCATGCCTCAAAATATACGACTTCGCTTTTTTGATTGCAAGAATAGACGGTTTTTTATGTCAATGCAGTTTTTTTCGTGGTAATATCCTTGAAGGTGAATCACGGGTAAAAAAGAAAAGAAAAAATCAGTATTAAGCCGCGGAGTTCTTCTCGAGCAGGTTGTTATAACAGATTAACGGACAACGCGTAAATGGAAGATTCACTTCAGCACGATCCTCGCGAAGAAAAGAAAAAAAAGGTAAAGCCGGGTTCAGAAGATATTCCGGTGAGGATCCCTGCACCCATACTGGACAGTCTGTCCGGAGTGGGCCTGGAGATCGTCGAGTCAATCCTGGGTAATGTCAGCACCTTGATCCATGTGACGGATATTAACACCCGTGAGATCCTCTTCATCAACAGCTGCGGCATTGATATCCTGGGCGATGTAAGGGGACGCAAATGCTGGGCAGTGTTCCATGAGGGCCGGACCGGGCCCTGCCCCGACTGTATCAACGGGCATATTCTGGATAAAAACGGCAACCCTGCAGGTGTTCATGTCCGGGAGCACTTCAATACCGCCAACAACAGGTGGTATGACTGCCGGGCAACGGCAATGCGTCTGTCTGACGGGCGCCTGATAGCGATCAAGGCCGCGATGGACATCACCGGGCAGAAAGAGGCCAGCCAGGAGCAGGCGCGGTATGCAAAAAGGCTCGAAAGGGTCCGCGACATGAGTAACGCCATCCTCGCGGATACTGCCCCCAGGGGCATTGCCCGAAAGGCCTTGAAGCACATCAAGGACCTTGTGCCCGGAGAGCAGGCAAGTGTTTTTTCTTTCGGTCTCGATGCACGTACATGCACCATCCTTGCCGTTGAAGGAGATGCGAAGACAGTTTTCGCGGAAGGTTCCATCCTGGACCTCGATGATGTCCTGGCGCCGGAAGATCTCATGGAGGGCCATGTAACCATCAAGCAGGACATCTTTGCCGCCGGAACCGATGGCGGGATCGAGAAGACCCTGCTTCAGGAAGGTTTCAATTCATATCTTCGGGTCCCCCTGTGGATCGATAACAGGTTAACGGGCTCTCTCAATATCTGTTCCAGGCAAAGCCATTTTTTTACCGACGAACACGTGGAGATCGCCCGCGAGGTTGCCACAACCCTTGCGCTTGCGATCAGGCAGGCGCAGCTGCGGCAAAAGATCGAGGACCACACCCGGGAACTGGAAAAGAAGATCGAGGAGCGCACCATGGAGCTTGAGCTTCTCAACAGGACCCTCACCGACGATATAAGTGAACGCAGGGAGGTAGTGGAACAACTGCGCGAATCGGAAGAGCGTTACCGGACCGCCATTGAAAGCTCCAACGACGGGGTGGCCATCATAAAGGGCGATAAGGTTGTTTTCACCAACAGGAAGTATATTGAGATCTTCGGGTATGATGATCCCCGTGAGATACTGGGAAAGGAAATGTCCCTGACGGTCCATCCCGATGACGCGGCATGGGTCATGGAAAGGAACGCCAGAAGGCAGCAGGGAGAGAGTGTTCCCTCAAAATACGAATGCAGGGGATCTCGAAAGGACGGGACCACGATCTACGTGGAAGCCTCGGCGACCTCGATCAACTACCGCGGGGAGGCGGCCACACTTGCCTATATAAGGGATGTGACCCAGCGGAAAGAGGCGGAAGAGAAGTTAAGGGAGGGCGAAAGGCAGTACCGCTTTCTTATTGAGAATGCGCCGTTTCCGATGGTTATCACCAGTCTTCACGATGATCGCATTGTTTTTATCAACCAGAGAACATCGGACACGTTCCGCTTCCCAAGGGAGGAGGCAATCGGGCAGAGCACATCGGATTTTTATGACGATCCCGCCGAGAGGATCCAGGTGATAAAGGAGCTTGAGAAAAACGGCAAGTTGAAAGACCGCCTTGTGTGCCTTAAAAATCGCAACGGAGAGCGCTTCCAGGTGCTCCTTTCATCCATTCTGATCCGGTTTATGGGCGAGGATGTGACCTATGCGTTCCTCAACGACGTCACGGAGCAAAAAAGGGCCGAAGAGGCCCTGCGGGCCTCGGAAAAACAGTACCGGGACCTTGTGGAAAGCTCTCTCGTCGGGATCTATCAGACCGATGTGGATGGCAGAATCCTCTATATCAACGATGCTTTTGCAAAGATGCTCGGCTTTGATTCACCCGATGAGGTAAGGCGCGAGAAGGCCTTCCGTTATTATGCCGACCCGCAGGTCAGGAAGGCGTTCCTGAAAAGCCTGAAAAAAGAGAAGAGGATCCCGAGTATCGAACTGGAGCTTTTAACAAAGTCAGGCGAGAAGAAAAGCGTCCTTCTCAGCGCCACCCTTGAAGGCAGAACGCTCTCGGGAATGGCAAAGGACATAACGGAACGTAAAAGAGCTGAACAGGAGCTGAAAGAGAAATCGCAGGGCATCGAAGAAGCGAATGCCGCGCTGAAGGCGCTCCTGAAGCAACGCGAGCGGGACCGTGACGAGATGGAGCAGAAGATCCTCGTGAATTTCAAACAGCTTATCTTTCCCTATCTGGACAAATTGAGGTCAAACCAGATCAGCGAAAGGCAGAAGACCTACCTGGACGTCATCGAATCGAACATCAGGGACATCATCTCACCTTTCATTCAGAAGATGACAGCCGTGAATCTGGACTTCACACCCACCGAGATAAAGGTTGCCGCCTTTATCCGCGACGGGAAGACCGTGAAGGAAATCTCCGGGATACTGGGTGTTTCAGAAAGCGCCGTCAATCTTCACAGGCAGCATATCAGAAACAAGCTCTCCCTGAACGGTAAAAAAATAAGCCTCAGGACATTTCTCATGTCCCTCAAGTAGGTGATAGCTTGTACTTATCATTTGTTTATCTGATATTTATCATTTGATTTTTTGGATTTTATGATAATGTTATGAACTCTTTTTACCGGACAAAAAGTTATTTAAAACATTGTGAACAGGGGGACCAGGGGGGTTACGGGGTATTACTGAAAGGTTGGGCCGGGCCGGTTGAGAAAAAAGATCGGTGCTCTCAATTGCAGCAGGGGGACCAGGGGGGTTACGGGGCATGACCGATACGAAACGATCTGAAGAATGGTCCATGGTTGAGCTGGATCGGTTGAGGAAGGAGGTCAGCGATCTCAGGAAGGCACTTTCGGAATTGAGAGAAAAATACGAAGGTGCCGGCGGCGGGGGCGGCCTTGCATTCATCAGCAGGGAAGCTCAAGCCGAGATCCTGAAGATGAAGAACCTTGAATCCATCGGGACGCTCGCGGGTGGAATAGCCCATGATTTCAACAACCTTCTCATGGCTGTAACAGGTTATATCGCCCTTGCCAAAACACGCATCGGTCCGCAGAACATGGTCTATGAACTCCTTTCCGAAGCTGAACGCATATCTTTCATGGGAAAGGAACTGACCCAGCAGCTCATTACCTTTTCAAAAGGCGGAGAACCAGCGAAAAAGATCATCAACCTCAATGCCCTTGTGAAGGAAGCATTGGAAAACGCCCTGGCCGGATCCGGGATCACCGCCCGTTTTTCGATTTCAGACAGCCTTAACCGCGTCGAAGCCGATGAGGGACAGATCAGGCAGGTCATCAACAATATTGCCGTCAACTCCAGGGAAGCAATGCCGCGCGGCGGCACACTCAAGGTTTCCATTGACCGTGCTTTGATCGGAGAGGACGGCTCGATCCCTCTCGAGAGCGGCAACTATGTCCGGATCTCCTTTGAGGACGAGGGATGCGGTATGACCGAGGATGTTCTCCCGAGGATCTTTGATCCCTATTTCACAACTAAAGTGATGGGTTCGCAGAAGGGGATGGGGCTTGGTCTGGCCGTTGTCTATTCTATCGCGAGAAAGCATAACGGGACGGTGACGGCCGAATCGGTTCCGGGGAAAGGGACGACGGTCCATGTCTATCTCCCCCTGCTGGTGCCGGCAAAGGTGAGAAGGGCGCCGGAGGCTCCGCAGCGAGTGTCGCCCAAAGGGAAGATCCTCTTTATGGACGATGAAAAGATCATCCGTGATATTGCACAGCAGATCATAAGCAGACTGGGATATGAGGCGGTCCTGGCGGAGAACGGACTGGAAGCGATCGATCTGTATATCAAGGAACAACAGTCAGGCGGCCGCTTTGAGGTGGTCATACTCGATCTGACGGTCAAGCGGGGTGCTGGCGGCAAGGAGGCCATGACCGAACTGCTCCGTATTGACCCGGAGGTCAAAGCCATTATATCAAGCGGTTATACGAATGATTCCGCAATAGCCCGGTACTCTGATTTCGGATTTGTCGGGGCCATCACAAAACCTTACAAGGCAAATGACTTGAAAGAGCTCATAGAGCGCGTCGTAGAAACCAAAACCTGAAAAAGACAGGTGATTGGTAATAGGTTATGGGTCATGGAAAATAAATTTGTTCCCATGGCCTATGACCCCGGACCCATCACCCGTTTCTTTCAGGGATAGTGCACGGCCAGCCACACCGTGGGGCCGTCGATGTCAGTCCGAATCACCCGGTGCCGGCGGTGGGCCGCGATATTGACATAGTCGCCCGCTGTCAGGATGATCGCGTCCCTTTCACCTTCAAAGATGATCTCGGCGCTTCCCTTGAGGACCATCACCCATTCACTGCGGTCCTGATCGTACCATTCACCTTCCGGCGTTGACTGTCCGCCGGATATGATCCTTTCGATCCTGACGGCGCCTTCTTCGGCGATGGTTTCGAAGATCTCGTCGGGTACGTGTGCAGGTATACCCTTGAATATATTCCCTCTTTCCATCATTTCCTCCGTGGAGTTTACGGTTTATCTGGTTTCTTCAGTTAACCGTATAAACTGTTCCTTTTCCCATAACCCATAACCCCTCTTCTTTTATCACCTGTTTTTACCACATTTTACCCCCGGAATGAGCGAGGATCTGTAAATATATTCAACAGCATAAAAAGATTGAAGGTTTTCCATCCCTGTGGTAATCTGCACATGTCGGCCCGAGGTGGTCAGGAATCGATTCCCGCATAAAAAAAGGAGGTCCTTATGTCAGTGATATATGATGTTTACGCAAGGGAAGTGCTCGACAGCAGGGGAAACCCCACGGTGGAAGTGGAAGTGGTCCTCGAAAGCGGCGCAATGGGGCGGGCCATGGTACCATCCGGAGCCTCTACGGGTGAGAGGGAAGCGCTGGAGCTCCGGGACGGTGACGCGAAAAGATACAAAGGGAAGGGCGTGCTGAAGGCTGTGGAAAATGTGAACAATATAATAGCCCCCGAAGTGGAAGGGCTCGATGCGCTTGACCAGGCATATATAGACAAGGTGCTCGTTGATGCGGACGGTACGGAGAACAAGAGCAACCTCGGCGCCAACGCGATGCTCGGTGTTTCAATGGCAGTGACAAGGGCCGCCGCTGATTTTCTCGGAGTTTCATTGTACCAGTACATCGGCGGTATAAGGGGACGGGAGATCCCGGTGCCCATGATGAATGTTATAAATGGAGGGGCCCACGCCCAGAACGGCCTCGATGTGCAGGAATTCATGATCGTCCCTGCCGGCGCAGATTCTTTTCGTGAGGCGCTCCGGATGGGCGCGGAAGTCTTCCATACTCTCAGGGGTATCCTGAAAGACAAGGGCTATTCGACAGGCGTCGGCGATGAGGGCGGGTTCGCGCCGCAGATCAAAACGACGACGGAAGTGCTTGATACGCTCATAAAGGCCATTACCAAAGCGGGGTTCAAGGCGGGTAAGGATGTTTTTCTGGCCCTCGATGCGGCCGCAAGCGAGTTCTATAAAAAAGGAAAATACCATATCGACGGCAACGTGTGGGACGCCGGCAAGCTTGTTGATTTTTATGACGGCCTTGTCAAAAAGTACCCCATAGTGTCCATCGAGGACGGTTTTGCGCAGAACGACTGGAAGGGCTGGAAGCTGTTCACCGACCGGTGCGCTTCAAAGATCCAGATCGTAGGCGACGATATATTTGTCACGAATCCGAAGATTTTCGCGGAGGGTATCGAGAAAGGCATCGCCAACAGCATCCTCATCAAGCTGAACCAGATCGGTACGGTAACGGAGACCCTGACAACCATAGAGATGGCAAAGCGCGCCGGTTATACCTGTGTTATCTCGCACCGCTCCGGCGAGACGGAGGACACCTTTATCGCGGATCTCGCTGTCGCGACCAATGTGGGCCAGATAAAGACCGGTTCGGCTTCAAGGAGCGAGAGGATCGCCAAGTACAACCAGCTTCTGAGAATAGAGGACGAACTTGGCGAACTGGCAATATTCGGAGGCGGGAACGTTTTCTATAGCGTTCGGAAGAAATAACGGGAGATAACAGGCTCCCGGCAGGTGTCTGAGGACGGCAGCCCCGGAGAGGTTTGTGCTCCCGGGGTTGCTCTTTTGACCTCCCGCATGGCGGTGTAAACTGAAACGACGGGGAATGTGATGAGGCCCCCGGCCTTTCCTCTGAATTTCGATGATTTTTACGGCAGGATGGGATACATTGTAGAAAACAATCCCGAAAAGAACGGTATCTTGAATGGTAAAGCTTTACAACATAGTAGAATCACGGGTAATGGAAAGCGGCGGCGAAAAGGAGAATATCGCCGTCTATATCAATCCCGATGAACAGGAGAGAAAATACCTTATCGATCATTACCAGATCGACGAGCACACCCTCCAGTCCGCCCTCGACCCTGACGAGCTTTCCCGTATCGAGATAGAGTCGAACCATGTGGCCATCATTCTCAAGGTGCCTGTCAATTATCAGGCCGAGCATTCCTTCGAGTTCCTCGTGTCCTCAATGGGTATGTTCCTCTTCGATGATGTCCTGATCATGGTCATGGCCGAGGACCTCCCGGTCTTTGACAGCAAGACGTTTTCAAAGGTGAACAGGCTTGCCGAGATCATGATCAAGATCGTGAACTACACCATTTTTCGTTTCCTTGAACACCTGAGAGTGATCGACATGGTTTCCGACGAGCTTGGTGAAAAAATCAGCACCTCCATGGAGAACACATACCTGCTGAACCTTTTTGCCCTGGAAAAAAGCCTTGTCTACTACCAGAACGCCATTAACTCCAATTCCGTCCTCATAGAGAAGATGAAGATCTACACGCAGAGGATCGGTTTCACCGTCGAAGACACGGAGCTTCTCGATGATATCACCATCGAAAACACGCAGTGCTACAAGCAGGCGGAGATATATTCGAACATTCTCGCAAGCATGATGGACGCGAGGGTGTCCATTGTGAACAACAACCTTAACATCCTCATGAAAAAACTCACCATGATCACCATTGCCATCATGGTCCCGACCTTCGTCGTCAGTGCCTTCTCCATGAACGTTGCCATCCCTATCCAGAAACACACACATGCCTTCTGGATCATAATGGCCATTGCTTTTGTGGCCATGCTCGGTTTTTTCTTCTTCTGGCGGATGAGGAAGTAAAGACGGCTTGAACCGCTTGAACTGCTCGAACCGCTTCAACGGAAAAAACAAAAAAGCCTGTTTTCCAATGTATTTGATTATTTTCATTCCGGCCTAAGACCCGGTATCCTCGCTCGCGCAGGCGACATCCAGGGAATAGAAACCGCCTGGATCCGACTTTTAAAAGCCGGAGTGACAAGTTATGAGTAAGTTATCGAAAGCTTGTCAAGCATTCAAATCATCTTGTTTTTCCAGTTCAAGCGGTTTAAACGACTCAAGCGGTTCAAGCTGTTCTTTATCCCAGGAATTGCTTCAGGAGTTCGTCGATCTGGTCCTGCGAGAGGTTTTCGCTGTCGGACGACGGGTCGGCACAGCAGGGTTCCTGGGCCGGCGCGGGCGTTTGGGCCTGGAGCGCCGAGAGGTCGAGAAACAGCTTGTCCATCTCCGATACTTCGGCCGGTGTTTCCGATGAGGGTGATCCAAGATCACCCAATAATGCATCGAGATCTGCCTGAGAAAATGCGTCGCTCATGTATAACCTTTATCGCCAGGATACGTATTATTCTTATCGGCAGGAAGTGAAAAAAATAGAGTTAAAAAATGAACTGCCGCCGCAGTTTCTTGCATTTCCTTTGCTTCCGCGATAAAATTGACAGGTAGTGAGATAAATGCGACGCTTTCTTGCCATTGTGATCCTTTTTCTCTTTCCCCTGTGTGTCATAGCCGCAGAAGAATGTTTCGAATGCCACGACAAATACAAAAAGGCAGATCACGGGAAACTGGATTGCGTTGCGTGTCATAGTGATATAAAGGACCTTCCCCATGCCGACAAGCTTTTGAAGCCCGGCTGCACCTCGTGCCACGGTGAAACGGCAAAACAATACCAGGCAAGCATCCACTCCCAGAAAGGATTGGTATGCGCGAAATGCCACAATGCCCACAACCCTGCGCGGGACAAAAAGAAATGCACCTCATGCCATCCGTCTGCAGCCCACAGGACGCTTCCTTCCGCCCGGAAGCACCTGGCGGCATTGGAGTGCGCCGGGTGCCACGCGAAAACCGTTCACGGGCATATCACCGTTACGGTCGACGCGGGGAAGCAGCCCATGGCAAAAAGCATTGTTGATAAGGACGGCAACAAATTTGTCGATGAAAAGGAGTGGAGGGATTTTCTCGTCCATGCACAGTCCGTGCTGAAGGAAAGCTATAAGATCAAAAGGACTTATTCTGCCAGGGGCGGCGCCCACAACATCGGCACGAAGGCGATCTCCTGCAGCGGATGTCACGTGGAGAACAGGGTTTTCCAGAAGGCCGGTCTCGAAATGAACGGGGCGGCGAGGACCAGCATACCTCTTGATCCTCACAGCGTTGTCCCCCGTCTCCCCCTGAGCGAACTCTACAAGCTGACCTCCCACGGAAAGGGCGGAGTCGGCTGTCAGGACTGTCATATATCTCAGGCGCGCATCAACGATGAGGTCTGCGCGAAGTGTCATAATGAGGTGTACCATGTCTACAAAGGGACCACGCACGCGAAGGGGTCAGCCGCAAATTGCACCGATTGCCACGACCCGCACAAGGTGAAGACCTACCGTGAACTGGATGCCGCCGAAAGGGTGGAGGTGTGCGCCCGCTGCCACAAGGATTACAAGGAGAAGCACGCGTGGCTTCCCCACGCGCAGCTGCACTTCATGTATCTTGAGTGCTCGACCTGTCACAGCCCGCGCTCGACAAAGAGCATGGTTTTTACCGTGAGCGTCGGCGAGCGCAAAAACGGGAGAAAGATCGGCCACAATGATATTTCGAGGCTTTTCGGCACAAAGAGGCCCGTCAGGGAGCATGTGGATGTGAACGCGGACGGGCGCATCGAGTCATCGGAGCTTGTCCCCTTTTTCACGGCATTGCAGAAAGGGTTGCAAGACGATGTTCTCGTCCGCGGTTCCATCGTTGTCACCGGGATCCATCACGATTATTCCCAGGTGCAGAAAAGGGAAAAGGTCTGTTCCACCTGTCACTCCGACGACGCACCTTTTTACCAGTCCATGTACCTGGTCCTGCCCGAGGAGAGCGGCATCTCCTACATCCCGGTCAAGGGTACCGTGTTGTCTGCGCTCCCTTCCTCTCTTTTCGCCAATTTCTTCCTTCTCGGCGAGACAAAAATGACCTGGAACGATATACGGGGTTTCCTCTCGGCAAAGGGTGAGGCCCGGCAGGAGCTCGCAGGAGAACTCGGCTTCAAGTGGATCGACTTTGCCGGCATCTTTCTGTGCCTTGCGGTCTTGCTGTTTGTTTGCGTCCACATTATCATAAGGGTGGTGTTCAGACGATGAAGGGCAAAGGTATCCCTCTCCATCCGCTGTCGATCCGCATATGGCATTGGACCAATGCCCTTATCGTACTGGTGCTTATAATCACCGGGGCACAGCTGCGCATTACCGACATCCGGATCTTTTCCGATTATAATTTTGTCGTTGCACTCCACAAATATGCCGGGTACTTCCTTACTGTTTCTTTCCTCTTCTGGCTCGCCGTGTACATGATGGAGTGGGGGTTGGGAGGGCTTGTGAGGAATTACGCGGTCTTTCCCAAAGACCTGAGGTCCATGCCTTCCCAGGCGGCTTATTACTCCTTCCTGTATTTTTGCGGCAAACCCAATCCTTTCAAACCTTCGCGAGAGGTAAAGTTCAATGCCCTCCAAAAAATGGCCTATTCGTTCACCATGCTCATCGCGATGCCTGTTGTTATCATCACGGGGATCATTTTCGGCAACATCATGGATTTTTACGGGGCCATCTTATTTTTCGGAGGGATCCGTGTGATCGATGCTGTCCACGTGATCGCGGGCTACTTTTTCGTTATTTACCTCATTGTCCACATTTACATGGCGACCCTGGGCACACACGTAACCTCTCACACGAAAGCCATGATAACGGGATATGAGGAAGAGTGAAGACGGTTGCAGCCGCTTGAACCGCTTGAACGAGAAAAACGGAAGACCTGTCTCATGCCTGTTCACCCTTCGGGTTCACTCAAGTCCACCGAGGATGCGGGGAGAGACATTTCCGTCCCTTTTGAAAATTTGAGAGTTTGTGAACCGTTTCATGGGAAGGAATTTAGTTTTTCTGTATCGCTTCATAAACTTTCAGACTGTTAAACCATCAAACTGTCTTTTCTGGTCCCCATCTTTCAATTTGTCGTTCAAACATGCTATTATGTTCCCCTATGGGACTTGCCGGTGTTGACAATAGAGATGTCAAGCTCATCATGGTCGGAGGCAAAGGCGGGGTGGGCAAGACAACCTGTGCCTCCGCTGTCGCTCTCAAGATCGCCATGGAAGGGAGGAAAGTTCTCATAATCACGAGCGATCCAGCGCCATCGCTTTCCGACATATTCGAAAAGACCATCGGTGATACGGAGACGAAGATACACGATGAATACGAGCTCTATGGACTTGAGGTGTCATCCGATATCGTACTGAAGCGGTGGAAGGAGCGTTTTGGCCCGGAGATCTACGAAGTGGTCTCTTCATTTGCCCGCGTCGATTACGATTTTGTCGAATACATCGGTACCGCGCCGGGCATCGAAGAGGAATACATGCTCAACTTCATCATGGAGCTTGTTGAAGGCGGAAGCTACGACATCGTCGTGTGGGACACCGCGCCCGCCGGTCATACGCTCAGGCTTCTTAAATTGCCCGAGCTTTTCCTTTCGCACCTGGAGGCCGCGACAAAGTTCTACATGAACATGTATGGTTACATAGAAAAGGTGAAAGACACGGTGCGCCTCAGGGAATCGAAGAAGACCCTCCTGCAGATCATCGCCGGATGGGAGGCCCTCTCTGAGCGCATTGTGGAGTTTATCCGTGACAGGACATCGGTGAAATATCTCATCGTGACCATCCCCGAGGCCCTTGGCGTGAAGATGACCCGGCGTGTTATCAGGGAACTGGAGGAAAACAGCCTTGCCGTTGAAAACATCGTCATCAACAACGTCGTGGAGAGCGCGGATTGCGACTTCCACCGGCTCCGGAAAACGATGCAGGAAGGCTATATCGATGAGCTGATCCAGGCCTACCGGGACAAGGCCCTCACCATCCTGTACCTTGCTCCCCATGAGATAAAGGGGATGGAGCGGATCGCTCAGGCGGCCCGGCTCCTCTTCGGGTAGGGCCCATGCCGACCTTGAGGATCACGGGCGGCAGGCTGAAAGGATTGTCTATCAGCTCTCATCCGGGCGACGCGGCCCGTTATACATCTTCAAAGGTCAGACAGGCGATATTCAATATGATCGGCAGTGTTGAGGGCATGTCTGTTCTGGAGCTCTTTGCCGGTTCCGGCTCGTTTTCAATAGAGGCCTTGAGCCGGGGGGCCGCCGCTGCGACGCTTGTCGAGTCAAATAAAAAAATGGTCGAACTTATAGGGAAAAACCTGACCTCAGCGGCATTAAATAAATATTGCCAAGTGCTACATATGGATGTAAGATATGCCATCCCTTTTCTATATGGCAGGAACAATGCCTATGATATGATCTTCATGGATCCTCCCTATGAAAGGGGGTATGTTGCGGACGTGATGACAACTCTCAAAGCGAATCCTCTTTACACCGCCGATACCGTCCTGATAGCTGAATATTCAAGGCGGGAAGCGGATACCCTGTCACTTTTCGGGGATCAAACAGACACAAGAACGAAAAAATACGGAGATACGGTGATCACCGTACTAACGGACATCAGGCATTTTCACTCATAAGGAGACGACATGAAGGAGACGATTGCTGTATATCCCGGTTCTTTTGACCCCATCACCTTCGGGCACCTCGACATCCTTACCAGGGGCCTTGCCCTCTTCGATAAGGTCATTATCGCCATAGCCTACAATATAGAAAAGAAGGGCCTTTTTAATTTTGAAGAGAGGAAAGGGCTTATCCGGCAATCAATAAACGGGAACAGCAATGTTATCATCGACAGTTTTGACGGCCTGCTTATCGACTATGTGAAAAAGGTTGATGCGCAGTTCGTCATCAGGGGCCTCAGGGCCATGAGCGACTTTGAATACGAGTTCCAGATGGCGTCCATCAACAGGACCTTGAACCCCGGCATGGACACCCTGTTCATGATGACAAGCAAGGACTATTTCTTCATAAGCTCCAGGACGATAAAAGAGGTCGCGGAATTCGGCGGCGATGTGTCCGGGTTTGTCCCGGCACCTGTGGAAAAAAGGCTCAAGGAGATCTTCCCGGGACGATGAAGAAGAACTGTCTCATCTTTTTGCTGCTTGTTGCGGCGATTCTTTCATCATCCCTTCTTAACGCAAAAGATGTGTACACTGTCAGGATAAACGGGGTCATCAACCCGCCCGTTGCCGGCTTCCTGCGCGAATCGCTTGAAAATGCCGCGAAAAAAGACGCTGAGGTGATCGTGGTCCTTCTTGATACCCCCGGCGGGCTTGACACGTCGATGCGGGACATCGTGAAGGAGATCATGGATGCCCCTGTGCCCGTTGTTGTTTACGTGGCCCCGTCAGGGGCCCGGGCGGCATCGGCCGGGGCCATAATCCTCATGGCCTCGCATATTGCGGCCATGGCCCCCGGGACGAACGTGGGTGCGGCGCATCCCGTCAGCATCGGCGGGGAAAAAGCGGACGCGACAAGCATGAAGAAGGCCGTGAAGGACGCCGAGGCATATTCAAAAAGCATTGCCGCGAAACGGGGAAGGAACGCCGAATGGGCGGCGAAGGCCGTCACGGAGAGTGCCTCGATCCCCGCGAAAGAGGCCCTCGCCGGAGGTGTTGTAGACATTGTGGCCGATTCTCTTGACGACCTTCTGGCAAAGATCGACGGGAAGGTGGTGGAAACGAAACGGGGGAAGGCCGCCCTGAGAACAAAAGGAATGAAGACGGTGGAGATGCCGATGCCTTTCAAGTACCGGTTCCTCTCCTATATCAGCGATCCCAACGTGGCATACATTCTCATGATGATCGGGATATACGGGATCCTTTTCGAGTTCTACAGTCCCGGCACCATCTTTCCGGGCGTGATGGGCGGCATATCGCTCATACTTGCGCTGTATGCCTTCCAGGCGATCCCCATCAGCTTTGCGGGACTTGCGCTGATACTCCTCGGCATTGTATTTTTTATACTGGAGGTCAAGATCGTAAGCCACGGGGCTCTCGGTATCGCCGGCATCGTTTCCATCGTGATCGGTTCGATCATGCTTATCGATCTGCCGGCCAGCGTCCTGTCCATATCGTTGAAGACCATACTTGTTGTGGCCATAGTATCGGCAATATTTGTTTTCGGTATCCTTTCCTATGCGGTGAAGGCGCAGCTTGCGAAGGTCAGGACGGGTATGGAGGGTCTTGTTGGAGAGCAGGGTATTGCGAAGACGGATATCGCGGCAGGCGGCAGAGGAAAGGTTTCGGTCCATGGCGAGCTCTGGAGCGCAGCCAGCGATGAGAATGTTAATAAGGGCGAAGACGTTATTGTCACCGCGGTAGAGCGCCTTGTCGTAAAGGTGAAGAAAAAAGGAGGACTATAACATGCCTGCGATCCCGATCCTGTTTGTCATAATAGTCGTGGTTTTTTTTCTGTTCAGTGCCATCAAGATCCTCAACGAGTATGAAAGGGGTGTCATCTTCAGGCTCGGCAGGGTTCTCGGAATGCCCAAGGGCCCGGGTCTTATCATACTTATCCCCATTATTGACCGCATGGTCAAGGTGAGCCTCAGGACCGTAGTGCTTGATATACCGCCCCAGGACGTTATCACCCGGGACAACGTTTCCATAAAGGTCAATGCCGTTGTCTATTTTCGCGTGGTGGACCCCCTGAAGGCCATCATTGATGTGGAAAATTTTCTTTACGCAACGAGCCAGCTTTCCCAGACCACCTTGAGAAGTGTTCTGGGCCAGGCCGAGCTTGATGACCTGCTTTCGCACCGGGAACAACTGAACGAGAGGCTTCAGGAGATCCTCGACACCCACACTGAGCCGTGGGGGATCAAGGTGTCCAACGTGGAGGTTAAGAACGTCGACCTGCCGCAGGAGATGCAGAGGGCGATCGCACGCCAGGCAGAGGCGGAGAGGGAGAGAAGGGCCAAGGTCATCGGGGCCGAAGGCGAATACCAGGCGGCGACAAAACTCTCGGAGGCCTCCGAGATCCTTTCAAAGAACCCCATGTCTCTCCAGCTTCGCTATATGCAGACATTGATCGAGATATCCACGGAGAAGAACTCCACGGTCATCTTCCCGTTGCCGATAGACCTTATTAAGATGTTCATGGATAAAACAGGTAAATAGAAGGGACACGCACCTAATGAAAAAATTGTTCATTTTCACGCTCGCAATGATGTTCCTGGTAATATCGGCCCTGGCCGGCCACGGAGCGCCGGCGAAGAACGCCAACGGCAGCAAAAAAAACCCTGCCGCACCCAGGAAGAAAGAACCTGAAGCGCCATACAAGGCATTTCTGGTGGTGGAAGCTGCCGGTGGCAGGGTGATCGACGGGGCCAATGCCCGCGAAAAGAGGCCGCCCGCGAGCATAACGAAGCTCATGGTGGCATCCGTGGTCATGGAAAGGCTCGCGACAGGGTCGTTAAAGCTCACCGACAAGATCACTGTAACGAAGGAGGCCTCAAAAATAGGCGGAAGTCAGGTCTATCTGAAGGAAGGCGAGGTTTTTACCCTCGAAGAGCTTATGAAGGCGATGATGGTCGCCTCCGCCAACGACGCCGCATACGCCATCAGCGTTCATGTGGCCGGAAGCAAGGAAGAGATGATCAAGCTTATGAACGAGAAAGCGAAAATGCTGGGCCTTGCCGATACGCAGTTTCACACGGTACACGGCCTGCCGCCCGGAAAAGGGGAAAAGGAGGACCTCACCTCCTGCCATGATCTGGCCATTCTGGCCCGGGAATTGATAAATTACCCGAAGCTCATGGAATGGACGGCAATCCAGAGCGACACATTCAGAGGCGGCGCCTTCACGCTTTCCAACACGAACAAGCTCCTTGGAAAGTTTGCCGGGACGGACGGCCTCAAAACGGGTTATTACCGTGAAACGGGGTTCAACATAGTCGCGACGGCGAAGCGCGGGGAGATGAGGTTCATCGCCATCATCATGGGGAGCCCCACCGGAAAGATACGCGACGCCGCGGCAATGGAAAAGTTGCAAAAGGCCTTTGCACAGTATAAAATGTTGAACATCGTCAAGAAAGGCGAGGTTATTGATCAGGACGTCTTTCTTGTCGACGGGAAGTACAGAAAAATGAAAGGAGTGACGGAGAAGAGTTTTCTTTACCCCATGTCTGTTGACAAAAAGGGTACCGTGAAAAAGGAGATCGTGCTCCCGGAAAAGGTAAAGGGAGAGATCAGGGAGGGGCAAAAACTTGGGGAGCTGGTCATAAAGCTTGACAATCAAGTGATCGGCAAGGTCGACATTGTATCCCCGGTGTACGTGCCCAAAGCGAACCTTTTTACGAGATTCATAAGGAGACTCGGTCTTAACATTTGACATGAAAGATATCCAGTTCAGCATGTTGCGCAACAAGGAGATCATCGTCGGGGTGTGCGGCGGGATCGCGGCCTATAAAACGGCGGAGCTGATACGTATGCTCACGAGGCGCGGGGCCAATGTCCATGTCGTCATGACAAAGAACGCCATGCAGTTCGTAACGCCGCTGACGTTCCAGACACTGTCCGGGAACCCTGTCATCCACGAGATGTTCGAGCTTTTCCGTGGGTCCAAGATAGGTCATATCGCCCTTTCCGACATTGCTGACCTTCTTGTGATCGCGCCTGCCACGGCAAATATCATCGGAAAGATAGCCAACGGCATCGCCGATGATTTTCTCACCACCATGGTGATGGCCACTACAGTGCCGGTCTTTTTTGTGCCCTCCATGAATACGAAGATGTGGTCGAGCAAAATGGTCCAGGCCAATCTTCACAAACTCCGCGATGCGGGCTATGAAATGATGGAGCCGGCGAGCGGCGATCTTGCCTGCGGAACCGACGGCAAGGGGCGGCTTCCGACCATAGAAGAGATCGTTGAGAGGATAGAGGACATATTCACCCAGAAAGACCTCGTGGGTGAGAGGATCCTTGTCACGGCCGGTCCCACCATGGAATTCATCGATCCCGTGCGATGCATAACCAACCGTTCTTCGGGTAAAATGGGCTACGCCATCGCGAAGATCGCGAAAAGGCGCGGTGCGGACGTGGTTCTTGTCAGCGGGGAAACCTCGATCACCCTTCACAGAACGGACATACCTGTCATCCGGGCCACTACGGCATGCGATATGCTCGACTGTGTCATGGCCCACCAGAAGGAGTCGACGGTGGTCATCAAGACCGCTGCTGTTGCAGATTTCCGGTGCAGCAACTCCAACTGTCAGAAGATTAAAAAGAAGGGTGATACAAATATCCTTAACCTTGAGCTTGAGAAGAATCCCGATATCATCGCCGAGCTTTGCAAGATAAAGGGCGACAGGATCATCGTCGGGTTTGCCGCGGAAACTGAGAACATCATCGAGCACGCCCTGGACAAGCTGAAAAGAAAGAACCTTGATCTCATTGTCGCGAACAACGTGGCCCAGGAGGGCATAGGATTCGGTTCCGAAGAGAACGAAGTGACGATCATCGACCGTTCGGGTTCCACCAAGCAGGTGCCGCGGCTCAGCAAGGACGAGATCGCCCATATTATCCTTGATTCAGTGAAAAAACTCATCAAGAAGCGCCACAGGGTGAAGACAGACTGATAACCGAAAACTGTCTGAAGCTTCTTGTTACTACTATTGCCGGAGTATCCTCTATCATGGTGCCTGCAGTACCTTCATTTTCTGATCGGCCAAAAAAGAAGGGTCCGCGCCTTTGGCGTTTTTTCCTTTTATCGCTTGCAGTCTTTTCAGCGATCTTATTGCCGCTGGCCGCCGGAGCGCAGGGTGTCCGTCAGAACACAGTTCGCGCGCAGGACAGTTCGGCGGCGGATGTTGTGGAAATGGCAGGCAGGGCCATCGTGAACATCAAAACGGAAGAGATCTTCAAAAGCGATCCCGAGGAAAAGAAATCCTCATCATTTTTTAAAAAGTATTTTGCCGGCGAGGACGAGGTGGAGGAGCTTGTCGAGAACATAGGCTCAGGCGTTGTGCTCGACCCGAGAGGGATCATCGTTACCAATGAGCATCTCATCGCGAAAGCGATCAACATCAGGGTGAAGTTCATCAACGGCAAGGAATATGAGGCATACGTTCTTGGGAGCGATCCCGAGTATGACATCGCTCTTCTCAAGATCGTGGCGGAGAGGACTGACTTCCCTTATCTCACCATAACGCCGAAAAAGATCCGTGTGGGAGAAAAGGCCATAGTTATAGGTAACCCTTACGGTCTTTCCAGCTCCGTTTCCGTCGGAGTAGTGAGCGCTCTAGGGAGGAACCTGAGAATCGACAATAAGATCTACGCGAACCTCATCCAGACCGACGCCGCCATCAACCCGGGCAACAGCGGCGGTGTCCTTCTTGATGCGGGCGGTGTTCCCATGGGCATCGTGACCGCCATTTACGGCGAAGGCAAGGGCATCGGCTTTGCCATTCCAATGGACGATGTCGTGACCATACTCTCCGAGTTCGTCGAGAACACACCGAGGCGTCCCATTCTCGGCCTTTTTATCGAACGGCAGAAGGAAGAGAGGAAGCACTATCTTTATGTCAACAAGATCATCAACGGAAGCCCTGCCGTCAAATATGGTTTTCTTGTCGGCGACAAGGTCACCGAGATCAACAAAAGATCGATCCGCGAATCCTTAAAACTGCAGGGTGTCGTCCGTTCGATCAAAAAGAATGACACCCTTCAGCTTCGCGTGGTCCGGGGTGCTAAAAAATACACCGTCAATATCGATGTGGCCGACATCGAAGATTATGTACCGATCCCTGTGGACCAGGTGCTCTGCGGTATGAAGGTTTCCAACATATCGGGATACCCGAAGTTCAAATACCGTCTGCGCGACAGGGATGGTGTTGTGGTTGTGAAGGTCTTTGCCGGCGGCATCGGCATGAAATCGGGGCTGAAAAAAGGCGATGTCATAGTGAAGATCAATAACAATACGGTCAAGAACAACAAGGATTTCGATACCTTTATGATCGAAGGGCTCAGGAGGAATTATATTCTCTACCAGGTAAAAAGGAACGACAGCCTATTCTTTTTACCGGTCAAGCTCGATACTCTTCTTTAGGGGGTTGCCATGACGGATGTAAAAGACATAAAAGATCAGGTAAAAGATGAGGTTGGTACTTGCGAGGCCGCGGAAGAGAACCTGTTTCCGGAGCTCAATTTCTCCACGTTCATATTGTCCCTCTCCACGTCGGCACTGGTGTGCATGGGGGAGTTGCCGGATCCTCTAAGCAATGAAAAGAACGTCAACCTCCCGCTGGCGAAACAGACGATAACCATCATTGAGATTCTCAAGGACAAGACGAAGGGGAACCTTGGCGCGGATGAAGAGAGGCTCATCGACGGGATACTGTATGACCTGCACATACGCTACGTGAAATCCGTCTGCTGATTCCGGTTCCAGATCTGAGTGCTATCTTCGTTGGCCGCGTCTTCGGCGCCACGACATACGTCGGTATGCCTGTGTTGCCTCATCCTTGCCGCCTCGTTATCATCTAAGATCTGAAACTGGAATAAACAGGGATTTACCTCGAATTCACAGGTAGCGAAAAAATACCCCTGTGTTTTTTGCTTGAACCGCTTGAATGCTTGAACCGCTTGAATGTTAAAGGCACAAGCATCTTTTGAAGAAGTTCGACGCTCAAGCACTCAGGCTGTCTTTTACTCGTAGACGCGTTTGAAGATCGTGTCGATGTGCCGGAAATAATGTTCGTTCGTGCAGGTTTCCTCGATCTCCTGCGCGGAAAGGTGTTTGCCCAGTTCGGTGTCCTTCTTCAATTCTGTCACGAAATCAAGGCCGCCTTCGTAGCATCGCATTGCGACACCCTGGGTAACCTTGTAGGCCTCCTGCCTGGTCAATCCCTTCCTGATAAGGGCGATGAGGATGGCCTCAGAGTGATACAGGCCCCTGGTGATCTCCAGGTTCTTCTGCATTTTTTCGGGATAGACGATGAGGTTCTTGAAGACGTTCTTGACCCGCTCCAGCATGTAATCGAGGGCGATGGTGGCATCGGGGGCCATGACGCGCTCGACTGAAGAATGGCTGATGTCCCTTTCGTGCCAGAGCGGAATGTTCTCCATCGAAGACATGGCGTAGCCGTGGAGCAGCCTTGCCATGCCGCAGAGGTTCTCCGAGGCGATGGGGTTTCTCTTGTGGGGCATTGCTGACGAGCCTGTCTGTCCCTTCCGGAAGAACTCCTCCGCCTCGCCGACCTCGGTGCGCTGGAGGTTTCTCACTTCCATGGACATCCGTTCAATGGTGGAACCCGTGATGGCCAGCGTGGTGAAGAATTCCGCGTAGTAATCGCGGGGGATGATCTGCGACGATATGGGACACGGTTTGAGGCCCAGCTTTTCGCACACGTACTGCTCGACAAAGGGAGGGACATGGGCGTAAGTGCCGACGGCGCCCGATATCTTCCCGTGGCGGATGCGTTCCCTGGCGGTCTTCATCCGCTCCAGGTTGCGTTTCATCTCGTCGTAGAAGTGGGTGATCTTGAGGCCGAAGGTCACCGGTTCGGCGTGTATGCCGTGGGTTCTGCCGATGGCGGGCATGTCCTTGCAAGCGTATGCCTTTTCCTTGAGGACCCCCATGAGCGCGGTTATGTCTTCGATGAGGATGTCCGCCGCCTCGTTGAGAAGGCAGGAAAAAGAGGTGTCAAGGATGTCCGAGGAGGTTACCCCCATGTGGATGTACTTGGAGGAGGGACCGACGTATTCGGCGACGTTCTCTATGAAGGCGACAACGTCGTGCCTGGTGCGCTCCTCTATCTCCAGGACACGGGCAACGTCGAAACGCGCCTTTTCCCTGATGTTCTTCATATCATCGGCGGGGATGAGGGAAAGCTCAGTATATGCCTCGCAGATGAGGACCTCGATCGTAAGCCATGTCCGGTACTTGTTCTCATCGGTCCAGACGCTGGCCATGCGTTCACGTGTATATCGTTCGATCATGCCAGTTTATAACCCGCGGACCCGTTCCTTGTCAATTTCTAAACAACAGGTGATGGGTAATAGGTGATGGGTGATGGGAAAAACGGTTTTAATGCTTGAAGGTTTGAATGTTTATGAAACGGTTCATAAACAACGAAACGCTAAAAAATGTTTTTTTCACACCCCATAACCCATAACCCGTATTATTCCTTGGGAAAGAACATCTTTGCCAGGGAGCGGATCATGGGGTGGGTCTTCTTTGACCTGATGGGTTTCCATGTCTCGTCGACACCCGGGAGTATGGGCGGGGTGATATCGGTGATGATGCAGGTGCCGCCGAGCTCGCGGTCCTGTGAATCGAAGTCGCCTGCCGGCAGGGCGCGGGAGATCATCTCCCGTGCGTCTATCTCGACGAGGCAGAGACAGTAGCGGAAAGATCTGTACCCGGTCATGGGCAGGGAGCGTTTTTTACGTTCTTCGAGGTAGCGGGCAATGCTGTCCTTGTCCTTGATGACGATGGATACGAACACGCCGAAACGGGACGGCAGCGGCCGGAAGCATTCCGGTGAGGCATAGAGCCCGTCCTCGTCAGCCTCTGTATCGACGATCTGGTCAAGGTCGCAAAAGGCCGAGATGACCTCGTTTTCGTAAAATGGCTTCCAGTTCCACATGTTCTATCAACCCTCCTGCCTGTTCAGGTCCATGACCGTGACGGTCTGAAATTGTCCCACGTGGACGCAGCTTGTTATATCGATAACGATAAGGGCCGTTGTCGGCGCGTTGATGAACTCTTCCAGTTCCGGGTGTTTCTTAAGGAATATACCCGCATATTCTATCCAGGCCCTGCCGCGGCGAAGGACCGATGCCTTTCCCGTGACGGTGACGGCCTCGGTTTCCATGAAGCCCTTCTTCTTGTTGGAACGGTTGTCTATGAGAAGGGCCACATCTTTTGCTCCGGCGATGTTCCTGAATTTTCTCGTGTTCTTCGGCGTGGCGAATATGACCTCTTTGAGATCGGGCGTGAAGGCAAAGGAAATGAGAGAGGTGTAGGGTTTCCCGCCTTCATCTGTGGCCAGAACGGCGAAGGATTCTCTTGAGTTGAACGTCTTGAGCCTGTTCAGGACCCCGGCGCTTCCCTTTTGTGTCGTGCTCGGTATTGGTTTCTTCGCAGCCATCCGCCCTCCGGTGCCTTTTATCCGTTAAGGCGTGAAACCTTTTTAATGTAGCGCTTCACGCTGAATTTCGACGCGCACCCATTATAACTCATGTATCTGATTTTTCCAAAAACATTTCGACTGCCCCATGCCCTGTCGTGGACCCCGCCGATGCTCCAGGCGATCCCGGCGTAACCGTTCGGGTCGCGCCCGTCAAGCTCATAGCGGTCGTTTAAATATATCGCCGCAGAAAGCGCCTCTTCCGGTGACGCCGTCCATTCGAGGATCTTCTTCGCCCAGTACATCCTCATGTAGCCGTGCATCTTTCCCCTGGCGGCCATTTCTCTCTGGGCGGCGTTCCAGAGGTCATCGTGGGTCTTCGATGATTCAAGTTCTTCCCGCGAATAGAGATAGGCACGCCTGTCGCCCCGGTGTTCATCGAGGGTCCTTCTGGCCCATTCAGGAAAGGCGCTGAAACTGTCATAATCGCGTTCATAAAGGCAGAAATTATCGGAAAGCTCCCTGCGGACAATGAGCTCTTCCAGAAAGGCGTCCCCGGATAAGCCCGCCGCCCGGCATTTCATCACCCCGAGGGCGATCCGCTGGGCCGAGATCTGACCGAAATGAAGGTACGGCGAGAGGTCGGACTGGCAATCTTTCAGAGGATCGTTCCTGTCGGCGCCGTACCGGCCGAGCCTTTCCTCAAGAAACCCGTCAAGGGCCCTCAGCGCATAATCCTCCCCGGGGGTTATCCAGTCGATCTCCTTCACGGACCTGTCAATTTTTAGGCCCCTGAGCAGGGCGCCGGCATCGACCGGAGTGCCCCTGAGCCCCGAGGGGTACGGGTGTTTTTCCGGGACGGGGATGTCTACGGCGAAACGCTTCAAGAGGCGGCCTATTTTTTTCCTGATCGTGTAGGCCCCGTATTCCTTTTTGTCCGATACGAATCGGCAGGGGACCATGTTGTGCGCATCCACCTCGTAAAAAGGTATGTTCGCTTTCCGGGCGACCTCATCCTGCCAGTGTCTTTTGACGCGAAGGGGGTCGAAGTCCGTTACGAGAAAGGATACATCGCTTTGTTCGATGAACCCCGGCAGGGTTTCAGGCGCCTCGCCGCGAAGGATGAAGAAAGGGATGGAGAGCTTCTCGAGTGATCTTGCAACCTTCTCGAGGCCCTGGAGCATGAAGCCGTATTGCCTGAGCGTTGCCCCGAGGAAAGAATCGGCGAGGCAGAAAACGACGACAAGAGGGAGCTTGTGCCGCAGGGCCGTCTCCTGGGCGAACAGAAGTGCCCAGTTGTCACCTGAGCGCTGGTCACGGCTCATCCAGTACGCCACGACTCCCGTGCCCGGCACACCTTCCCTGATCGTTCGAATACGTTCCGGAAGTATCTCCATCTCTTAATTTTATAACAAAAAAAGGAATCTTTGCTATAATGAGAAAACAGGAAAAAAAGACCAGGGGAGGTGTACATGAATCTCAGCGAATATTTTGAGAACACAAAGGGAAGGGGCGTTCTGGCGACGGCCGATTCTAAGGGGATAGTCGACGCGGCGGTCTACTCGAGGCCGCACTTCGTTGACGAGGAGACGGTGGTGTGGATCATGACGGACCGCCTCACCCACGCCAATCTGCAGTCCAACCCGCACGCGGCCTATATCTTCGCGGAGGCGGCGGAGGGAACATTCACAGGCAAGCGCCTCTATCTCACCAAGCTCAAGGAGGAGAACGATCCTGCGAAGATCGAGCAGATCCGCTGGCGCAAGACCTACAAGGTGCCTGAAGAACAGAAGGATGAGAAACGCTTCCTCGTCTATTTCCGCATCGACAAGGTGCTGCCCCTCGTCGGCGCCAGGTGACAGGGCAATGCACGGACATGACCATAAACACGGAAGGCCCGACGCGCGGGCCTTCCTCACAAACCTGCACGCGCCGATGCCCCTGCGGCGGAAGATCTGGCTCCTTTTGCGGAACAATATTAAAAAGATGATCACCATGAGCAGCTGCTGTGGCCACCCTGGTGAACCGGGCTGCTGACAGACTGAAGACAAGTCCGCCGGTCGGTGAGATGACGGGAAGTGCATACGAAAATATGGCCGCCCGGCTACGTGCTCGCGACGGCCATATTCCCAGTAGAAAGGATTTTATGAGAGTTTGCTTTAGTTGGTGAGTTCCTCCTTTTGGGATTTATGGGATTATCCGACTCCCATCTCGTGACTGTTTCCAACAGGATGTTTTTTCAGGTTCTTCATAATGCCAGCATAACCCCTCTTCCCGGAATGATATTCAAGATGTATATAGTTATATACGAACGGGAATAACGATGTCAAGAAAAAAATCATGTGCTTGAGCAGTCTGCCGGAAAGTTTTAAAGAATGCAGAAAACATTGATCTGAGAGTGTTGATCCGAGGGTAAGCGGCCCCGAGGTCATAATCCGGCATTGGGCAAAAATCATAAGAAAGCGGGAACAGCCTTTATGCAAATCATTTATAAATAGTTGCTGAATTAAATAACCTGTCTTCCTGTATGCTGTTTTGCCTGCCTGCGCAGAGTCCCTATTCATAATAATGAACGATATTAAAAAAGCTGGCTGCTCAACGGTTCAGTTCCATTCGTTATTTTATTAAAAATCAATAAATAATAATTGACGATACGTTATATTATTTGATATATAACCTACGTTATATTCTAAAAGAAATAACGTAGGTTCATCAGGATAAACAGAACGGGATGATTAAACGGAAATGAAGCCGAATGGATTGCAGGTATGGCAGAAGAAAATATGAAATAGGTGTTTTTTTAAAGAAGACGCAGTCTATCGGAACATCTGTTCTTAGCGCTGTGTAAGGGAATATGGAGAAAATGCATTTCTTCAAATTGTTTGATATGTTCATCCCGGCCAGGTCATGCCTGCAATCCTTATTTAGCCGTACATTGCCCGCCAATGAGAATATCTTTAGTTATAGGTTCGCATGTGCATATCCAGAGGCAGGAAAGAACGGCGCCACAAAAATGTTGAATATCCACGAGGAGAATGATCATGGTTCTGCAGGAAACTATTGACACTATTATTGAACTCTATGGCGATAGCTTGCGGCGCATCACCATAGAGAGGTTGGTGATGGGTATATTCTATACCGGAGTGAAACTCTCAAACGGATATGCGGGCATATCCTATACACCTGCCCTGGAAATGCACGAGGATGTGCGGCACGCAAGCCCGATATTCACAAAAAAAGCACCTGTAAGGTTCAAGGGCATGCCCGTAAATGATGCTTTGAATAATTTGAGTGATACCGTAATGCACAAAACGATCAGGATTGTTTTGATAAATGCACTCTCGGCCTTGCTTCTTGACCGGAAAAGGTATTTCATCATTGAAGACAGCGATGTTCTTGATTGTATAAAAATAGATCCAACAAAAAAGATCGGCATGGTGGGTGCCTTCCCGCCATTTCTCCAGAGATTTAAAAAAATAAGTAATATTCAGCTCAGCGTGATTGAGCTAAATAAAGAGAGCTTAACAGGTGACGATCAAAGATACTTTGTGCCGGCCGATGACGCACCGGCGGAAATTCCTCTTTGCAGCACGGTGATCATTACCGGAGCTTCTATTGCCAATGGAACAATAGATGATCTTTTGAGTTACGCAAGGCCCGATGCACAAATAATAGTTGCGGGACCGACAGCGAGTTTTCTGCCGGATGCATTTTTCAGTAGAAATGTGGATATTGTAAGCGGAGTTTTGATAACAAGGCCGGATGAGGTCCTCGATATGCTCTCCGAAGGCGTTGGTGCATACCATCTCTTCAAAGGGTGTGTAAAAAAGATCAATATAATTAAAAATGCTCCAGTAATGGCAACAACAAAGAAAAACGCAATGAGAGCATAAGGAGGTTTGTAATGGAATGGCTCCAATATGTCATTGATTACGGAGTTATAACGGTCCTCGTCATAATGAGCATTATAGCTCTTGCTGTTGCAGCGGAGAGAAGGATGTTTTTTAGAAAGCTGCAGATTGCCGCGTATACCGATAAAAAAACCTTGGAACTCCACCTTACCAGAAGGCTTCACATTATTGCCACAGTGGGAAGTAATGCCCCTTATGTGGGGCTTCTCGGCACAGTCCTGGGCATTATGCTGACATTTTCAAAGATGGGAAGCCAGGGTATTGCAGAAACGGGGCAGATAATGTTCGGTCTGGCCCTCGCTCTCAAGGCAACCGCAGTGGGTATCGCCGTGGCCATACCTGCTGTTGTTATGTACAACTTCCTTCTGAGATCCGCCAGAGAACTTATCCTCAAGTGGGAGATCGGTGATGGAAGATAGAGGTTTTGACTTTATGAATGTGATACCGCTGGTCGATGTGATGATGGTGCTGCTGACCATTGTTCTTATGACATCGACTTTTATCGCAAGCGGTGCGATCCCTGTTGAACTGCCAAAGGTTACGCAGGATCAAAAAGCAGTCATCAAAACAGCGATGATCGTTGTCGACAATCAGGGCACGATCTATTTCGAATCAGCGCCAACAACACTTCAGGGCCTTAAGGAGAAGATAAACTCACTCGGAAGGGAAACACCTGTGCTGGTAAGGGCAGACCGTTATGTTGCAGTTCAGGCCTGCGTGGACGTGCTTGATCTGCTTTCCGGCAGCGGTTTTAAAAAAGTCGGTTTGCAGACTGAACGAGGCCAGCGGTAGCGAATGTTTTTGAATGTAATCATCGCATATAAAGGAATGGCGCGATGATGAAGGGATCAAAAGGATATAAAAAAAGAATAACAAAAATTAAGGCAATGTTGAATGATTCGGAACATAGACCCATGAAGCCATATTATCTGTTTTCCCTTTTTGTTCACATAATCCTGCTGACGATTGTTTTTGTTGCAGGGATTTCCGGCATCCATACATCTTCCGAAATGGTAACAGTTGTTTTAAGCAATGATGCATTTATGGCGGGCGGTTCGGGCGGTGACGGAAAGATACCTGGATCTCAATCGATGGAAAAGACCGAAAAAAGGATAAACAAGGAAATATCAAAGGTTGAAAAGCTTCAGAAAATGTTGGTCACGGGCAAGAACGAAGAAACAAGCAAAAAATCCGTTTTAAAAGAAGCTGATGAAAATGATGTCGTACCGTCAAACGAGTCTTCGGAGCTTGCCTTGCTCGGCGAACCTGCGCCCGCCGGGGTTGAACATGACGCGGATGAGTCGGCGGTAGGTTTTGGAGGCGGGGGCAGGGGCGCTGGCGGATACGGCCCCGGATCTGGCTTTGGGGGCGAAGGAAAACATGGCACAGGGGGGACCGGTAAAGGGTACGGCACTGGTTCCGATATGTCGGACGAGATCAGGAAGGCGCAATATCTGTTGAAACATTTTCAATACATACGAGATCTGATCATGAAGAATCTTACCTATCCGATACAGGCCAGAAAAATGGGGTGGAAGGGACAGGTGACCGTTTCCTTTATAATCTGCGAAAAAGGAACCGTCGAGCGCATCAGAATTGTAAAGAGCTCGGGGCATAAAATCCTCGATGAGAATGTGGCACACACAATCATGGATGTACAGCCATTCCCTAAACCACCGGTAAGGGCGGAAATAATCATTCCAGTATCATACAGGCTCGGATAGTCAAAGATACTGAAAGGCATTTGCAGAAAGGAGACATGTATGGATACAGACAACCTTGATTTTGAAACATGCCTTGAAAAGGCAAAGGCGTTTCACGGCGGCCTTTGTGCAGGGATCACACTGGGCACGAGAATGTCCATTTTGGGGCTCAAAGCAGTCGGGATCAATGATCCGAAAGGGCAGGATAGAAAGAATATCATTGTATTTGCGGAAACGGACAGATGCGTGACGGATGCGCTCCTTGCGACAACGGGCTGCCATCCGGGCAAACGGACCATGAAGATATTTGATTACGGCAAGATGGCCGCAACATTCGTGAATTTGAAAACAGGCAAGGCCGTAAGGATCGTTGTGAAAGACAAGGATAGAAACAAACAGCTTAATAATGAACAGCTTGAAAAGCCGCCCCATGCAAATGTTTACGCAATGATTCCAGATGAAGATCTTTTTAACATTACACAGGTCTCTGTGGATCTGAAACCTGAAGACCTGCCGGGAAAACCTTTGCAGATTGTGATCTGTTCTGTTTGCGGAGAGCGCATTATGGACAAGAGGGAGGTTTATAGAAACGGCAGCATTCTTTGCAAGCCCTGTGCAGATGGTGGACGTTACTATACATTGGTCGATCCTGGTCAGTAAGAAAATACAATATTCCCGATGGATGCCCGGGCAACAAAAACACGAATTTTCAGATAATTGACAGGAATGGAGGATGAAAAAAAACTTTGACAGACATCCTGCCCGTGATGCAGGCGATGGATGATGGATCATTAAAGAACAACGTGATGGGCAGTGATCCGGCGGGGCAAACAAATACAAAATGGTGCTGATAATCAATAATTATAAAGGAAGGGACCACGGCAATGAAAACACTTTGCAGGGCTTTGTTGGTGCTCGTATTCTTATTGGGAGTATGTTTTTTTACTCAAACTGTTCTTGCAGAAGAGAGTACTGAACAAAAGAAAGAACAGAAGGAGAAAAAATCAGATCAAAAAAAAGAAAAGCATGATTCATACAGCCTTGAAGAGATCACTGTGTCTGGTAAGGGTGCCCAGGAACCGGTAACAAGCCCCTATGCAGTGACTGAGAGCAGCAAGCTCCAGACAGACACATTTACGCGGGAAGAGATCGAAGCCATACACCCGGAAAGCTTATGGGATGTCATAGAACAGTCTCCCGGTATGGAGGTGACCTTTCAGGGGAGGCAGCACATGGATTTTTCCAATATGAGAGGGACGGGGAGTTATGGTGTCATACTGGACGGCGTATATGTTCCCAGCCTTGACAGACTTTTTAAAACCCTGCCCGTTGATGCCATCGAGTCCATGACCGTCGTGAGGGATGCAACTGCGCTTACCCTCGGCCCTCTAACCAACTTCGGGTCGGGAACCGGTTCATCGAACCAGGGGTTTGTAATTATCAAAACAAAGCGGTCTTCAAAACTTGAAGGTGGTTTTGTGGCGAGCTATGGAAGTTTCCATACAGAAAAGGAACACGTCTATCAAGGGGCTAAAATAGGCAACTTTGATTATCGGATCGCCGGAACCCACAACAGTACACTGGGCAAAACAAACTGGTACAACGCGAGTCGAAACACCTCTCTGCTTTTTAGGGGCGGGTACACGGTGCCGGCATTCAAAGCCGATATATTTTACTATCACAGTCAGGGCATGAGAGAATTCCAGCGCGCAGAGATCGTTGAACCCTCCAAGGTTACGGTAAAGGTCAAACAAGGGAAAAAAACCGTGACCTACACTTATCTTGATTATTCGAAAGTGGGATCTCTGAGCACGGACAAATGGAAGATAGATCCAATGATCTCCGACATGTTTGCCATCAATCTAAGCAAGCCCTGGAACGATGCACACACGACGACCTTCAGCTACGGATATAACAATCTCATTGTGAGCAGCATGACGACAAGCTTCCCGGAATATTCAAAACCGATGAACGTGAGCGATCAAAACAGCCGCGGCCAGAGTGCCAGCCTCAGACATATTATCAATTCCCGCGGCAACATCTTTAAAGTCGGGGTGCAGTGGCTTGATTACGTGAGTCCTGACGGCCTTGCCCCCAATATCGGCCGAAGAACAGACGAGGACATGTACAGTGCCTTCATACAGGATGAATACCGCATGTTCAACGACAGGCTCACCGTTGACGCCGGGATCAGGGTAGACAAGAAGAAATATGGAAACAGCCCTGTAACGGGTTTGCCTGCCGATGAATGGGCAAAGGAGACCTATACCTATACCCTGGGTGGTTCATATAAACTGGGCTCGATTCTAACCCTTACCGGAAGGTATGCTTATTCGGAGAACAGCCTTGCCAGTTATCAGGTGAGCAGCACCGGGTCAAGCCTGCCCCCCGAGAAACGATCCAGATACGAGGCAGGTATTCTTGCAAACATCCATCCCTCCTTCAATCCTTTACTCACGCTTTTCTATTACGATACAAAAGATCAAAAGGTAAGCTCCACGGGTATTGATCCCGAGACAGGGGCAACCGTCTCCTCATATATAGACCCCATGACAGGGGAAGAGATCAGCTTTGTCGATGTCTCGGACGTGCGGACCAAGGGGCTGGAATTCAGCATATCGGGGCAGATAATGGAGCCATTTTCATACCGTCTCCAGTATACCCATATCACGACTGACGACACGGACACGAATATTAGCAGTCCCCACCATATGGCGAGCGGCCTCTTCAGCTACCGTTACAAAAATGCCAGCTTAAACCTCAGCTTTCGTTACGTGAGTTCATACAGTCGTACCCTTTACTACGAGCTTGGCGATTATACGAGGGTTGACGCCAACGTGGGATACAAGTGCAAGGTATTTGACAGAGACATGAAAATTACCCTCTACGGCAGAAATCTGGGTGACAAAGCCTATCTGACCACCTCGCGCATCTACTACGACCCAGGCCGGCAGTATGGTATAGAGCTGGCGTACAATTTTTGGTAGCAAAGGTGTTTTGAGAGTGGAAGCGTGTGTTGAGGAGCCCGGCATGATTGCTTGTAAGATATCTGCTCCTGCCGTGTTTCCATCAAAGAAGAAAGCAAATGAAATAAATAATGAATCTATCGGGAGGCTAAAAGATGAAAATCAACTTAAGAGGTCTGATTGTGAGTATGAGTATTATCATGGTCTTGTTTATGTGCCAAAGGGGCTTTACAGAAGAAAAGCACGGACAGGCCGGGGACGCACAGAAAAAAATGAACGTGTCAGGGTATGACGAAACCGCACGCGGCGTCAATGCACCCATGTATGACTACTATGCGAAAGTGATCAAGGAAAAAACAGGCATTACGAAAGGCGTTTGTATTGACGCAGGGTCGGGCGGAGGATATATGGGCCTGGCCCTTGCAAAGATCACGGACCTTGATTTTATTTTTCTCGATATATCACCGCAAATGCTTGAGAAGGCAAAACTGCACATAGTTGAGGACGGCCTGCAGAAAAGGGGGAAAACCCTGCTCGCCGACGTTCACAGTATCCCTCTTCCTGATGGCTCGATAAACCTTGTCATCAGCCGGGGTTCCATACCCTTCTGGAAAGACCCTGCAATGGCTTTGAAGGAAATATACAGGGTGCTTGTACCGGGAGGGATGGCATATATAGGTGGAGGCAAAGGGACACCGGAAATAAAGGCGCAGATCGAGGCCAAAAGGAAAGAGTTGGGGATGAAGACGCAAGACGGGTCAAAACCGGACAAAGGCCGCACAGACAAAAGCCATGGAAAATTCCCGCAGCGTAATTATGAGGAAATATTGAAAAATGCCGGCATTACAAAATATTCAATAAACAGGGGCGACGACGGCATGTGGATACAGGTGCGTAAGTAGCGCGCAGGGACCATCATGTCCTTCAAGAGAAAGCTGAACCTCTTTGATGCCACCATACTTGTTGTGGGCAACACAGTGGGTGCGGGCATTTTTACAACCGCCGGTTTTATGGCAAAGGAACTGCCCAATCCGTGGCTCTTTGCGGGGATATGGATTATCGGGGGTGTTCTCACGCTGTGCGGAGCGCTTACCTATGCGGAGATGACGAGTATGTTTCCCCGCTCCGGCGGCGATTATCTCTACCTGAAGGCGGCATATGGGCCGTGGGCGGGTTATCTTTTGGGATGGATCTGTTTCTGGATAATAAACCCTGGGTCCATCGCCGTTCTTTCCCTTGCCCTTGTGAAATACATGACCGGTTTTTTCGGTTGCCCTGGCACCCTGGGTGAGAAATCACTGGCCGTGGCCGTCATTGTTTTTTTTACTGTCATTAATTACAGAGGGGTCAGATTAACCGGAACAACCCAGAACCTCTGGACCACGGGAAGTCTTGCAATTCTAATTTTTTTCATAATTGGGGGGTTGGTATCGGGAAAGGGTGACTGGCATCATTTTGCGGGGCGGGAAACAGGAGCATTTCCCATGTCGAAGCTCCTTGGCCCTGCCATGATTGCCGTGGTATTTTCCTACAGTGGATGGTTTGTCACGGCTTATATAGGGGATGAAGTAAAACATCCGGAACGCAACCTCCCTCTTTCTCTCACCCTTGGGACGATCATTGTCATGGTCCTCTATGCGGCCATCAATGTGGTCTATCTTTATGCCATACCCATTGCGGACCTCGAGGGGGTCGTCAATGTCGGGCAGGTTGCAGGTGAACGTCTTCTGAGCGGCAGATTTGCCCAGGTGGTTATTCTCGCTATTGTTCTGGCCATTGCCGCAAGCATAAACGCCACTGTTCTTGCCGGTGCACGATTATCTTACGCAATAGCAAAGGACAGATTGTGCTGGTCTCGTTTTAAGAAACTTCACGCCCGCTACGGTACGCCTCATGCGGCTTTGCTTGTCCAGTCGGTACTGGCCAGTCTTTATGTTGTTGCGGAAACATTTGAAGGTCTTCTCGGGGCTGTTGTTTTTATTATGCTTCTTTCCTCCATAGGATCTGGTCTGGCGCATCTGATCCTGCGCCGTCGTGAACCTGCCGTCAAAAGACCTTATAAAACCTGGGGTTATCCCTTTACCACATTGGTCTTTATTGTGGCTTACTCGTGGATTGCCATACAGGTTTTTCTGTCCAGCCCCGCGAAATCAGTTCTCGGTATTACGATCACCCTGTCCGGAATACCTTTTTGCCTTTATGCAATACGGAAGGAAAATTTAAATGCACCTGATGTCACCGCATTCCCATCATCTTCCCGAAAAGCCGGTCAGCCGGGAGGGCTTGAATGACCGTTAATATGAATATGAATGCTCCGGAATTTGACAGGATCGCCCGTGAAATATTCGGGCCTGTTTATATTTCCATCGCGGGACAGATAAAGGCAAAAACATGCATAACAAAGGGGGTGTGCCTCGATCTGGGCACAGGAGGAGGTTATCTCGGTATTGCCCTTGCAAGGATCACCGACCTCGATTTCTATCTCCTGGACAGTTCAAGGGAAATGGTCGAGATTGCACGCTGCAATATTATTGACGCAGGACTCACGGGAAGGCTTCACGCAATACACGGCGATGTTCATGACATTCCTCTTGCGGAGTCTTCGGTAGAACTGGTCATCAGCAGGGGCTCGATATTCTTCTGGAAGGATAAAGTGAAGGCTTTCCGGGAGATATACAGGGTGCTCGCACCGGGAGGCGTTGCTTACATAGGCGGAGGCCTGGGTGCGCGGGAGGTCCGGCAACAGGTCATGGAAAAGATGAAACAGGCCAGCAGAACCTTGCCTGGCATGAACAATAAAAAAAACGACCATCAGGCGGAATACAGAGAGGCATTGCAAAAGGCGTGCATTGTGGACTCTTCCGTAACAAGGAGCGAAGTGGGATTGTGGATTGAAATACGGAAACAAAATTCATGATAAAGGAGTCAGCATAATGTTTGATCAAAAGAACACGCGGATTATCGCGGCCATTGTCGTTTTTATCGCACTGTCCATTTCTGTCACGACCATCGCGCAAGCGCTGCCGGTCACCGATATGGCGGGACGCAAAGTGGACTTGCCGGACCCCGTCAGGAAGGTATACGCGCCTTCACCTTACGGTTCATACATAATGTATTCTGTTGATCCATCTATGCTTGCAGGGCTTAACCTTCCCATAAAGGATGAGGACAAGAAATATTTTCCGAAAGAGGTGCGGAATCTGCCCGTTATAGGTTCCATTGCCGGACAGGGACAATCTGCCAATATTGAAGTGCTCTTAAAGGCAAAACCGGACCTGTTGATCATGTGGTCGGCGAACAGGTCAGCCATTAACAAAAAGACAGAGGAATCCTTGAAGAGGTTGAATGTCCCGTTTGTCTATGCTGTCGCCGAGAACCTTTCCGATTATCCCGATGTTTACCTATTTCTGGGTAAGGTCCTCAAGAGAGAAGAACGGACAAAGAAGCTGAGCGGATACAGCAGAAAAACACTGGAAGAGATCAAAGGCATAGTGAACAGAATCCCCGTAGAAAGAAGACCGTCTGTCTATTACGCGGAAGGGGTTGATGGACTCAGCACGGAATGCAACGATTCGATTCATGTGGAACTCCTCCAGCTTGCAGGAGACAAGAATGTTCATCGCTGCCATACGTCGAATCACAAGGGATTTGAGAAGGTTTCCCTGGAGCAGGTCATACTTTATAAGCCTGATGTCATCATAGCGCAGGATAAGGTCTTTTTCGACAAGGTCTTCAAAGATCCCGCCTGGCAGAATGTCAAGGCCGTGAAGGAGAAGCGCGTGTATCTTATTCCCAGGCATCCCTTCAACTGGTTCGACCGTCCCCCTTCGTTTATGCGTATCCTTGGCCTTAAATGGCTGGCGAATATTCTCTATCCCGGGGAATACAAGATAGATATGGTCAAAGAGGCGAGGGATTTCTATCGGTTGTTTCTCGGCGTAGAACTATCCAGGGATGAGATGAAAGGGGTCATCTATCCGTGAAAAGCAACCTGTTTTTCCCGGTTATGCTGTTCATTCTTGTTTTAACAGCCGCCTTCTCTATGACATTGGGCAAATATCCTCTTACACTCAACGACATTGGAGGCTTCTTTCTTTTTAAAATATTCGGTGCCGGCAGTATGGAACCCGAACGGTACCAACTGCTGAGGAGTCTGCTCATCGACATCCGTTTGCCGCGTATTATCGCGGCTATTCTCATCGGTGCGTCACTCGCCGTGGCAGGTACATCCTTTCAGGCAATGTTTGTAAATCCTCTTGTTTCACCTTCACTCCTTGGTGTTCTCGCAGGTGCTTCGTTCGGCGCGGCGCTTGGTATGGTTTTTTCTAAAAGCTGGGTCGCCGTACAGCTCTTGACATTTTGTTTTGGTTTTGTTGCTGTCCTTATTTCTGTGGGCATCGCCAGGATGCACAAAGGCAATACGATCCTGCTCCTCGTCCTGGGCGGTGTTATCAGCGGTGCGCTTTTCACCTCTCTTTTATCGATCATAAAGTACATTGCCGATCCTTTCAACCAGTTGCCGGCCATTGTCCAGTGGCTTATGGGCGGATTGTCATTTGTGGACAGAAAAGTACTGCTGACGGCCGGTATACCCCAGTTGGTGAGTATTGTTCTCATTACCTTTTTTTCAGGGTATCTCAATGCGCTCAGTATGGGCGACGAAGAAGCCCGGGCGCTCGGCATTCCGGTCGAAAAGATACGAATGTTCCTCATATTCCTTGCGACCCTCATGAGCGCCCTGACGGTTGTATTGGCGGGAATTATCGGCTGGGTAGGACTGATCATCCCTCATGCCGCACGGATGATTGTTGGTCCCGACAACAAGGTGCTGGTTCCTGCAAGCGCTTTTATCGGGGCCATTTACCTTGTGGTCGTAGATGATGTTTCTCGGATGCTCTTCAACGTGGAGATTCCCATCGGTATCACTACATCGCTTATCGGCATACCGTTTTTTGCAATTATATTGAGGAAGGCAAAGAAAGGATGGAACTGAAAACCTTGATCAAGGCGGATAGGGTATCTTTTGCCTATTCCCGGAAAACAGTGCTGAACAATATCAGTTTCACGATTGCGGAGGGTGAGGTCGTCACTCTGCTGGGTCCCAATGGCTGTGGAAAGAGCACCCTTATAAAGGTCATGCTCGGTCTCCTGAGCCCGTTAAGCGGAAGAATTATCTTTAACGGTGAAAATATCGCGCATATGAGTCCCAAATATCTTGCAAGGGAAATCGCCTATGTGCCGCAGATCCATAAAAGCTCTTTTCCATATACAGTCATGGATGTAGTGCTTATGGGAAGGATACCTCACAAGACCTTTTTTTTCAGCTACTCAAAAAATGATATGAATATTGCAGTTGATGCCCTTGAAAGGCTCTCTATTCTCCATCTTGCGAACAGGGCATACACGGAAATAAGCGGCGGAGAAAGGCAGCTCACACTCATTGCACGAGCGCTTGCACAGGGAGCGAAAACGTTCATCATGGATGAACCGGCAAGCGGTCTTGATTACGGGAATCAGTTGAGGCTTCTCGACCAGATCGTTAAGCTTTCCCGGGAAGGATACACCTTTATCAAATCAACCCACTCCCCGGAGCATGCCCTCTGGGTCGCGGACCGCGCCATCATGATAAAGAATGGTGCTGTTGTGGCAGACGGCGCATGCGATAATGTCATCAGCGACGAAAACCTCTTTCACCTTTACAATGCCAGGGTCAGTGTGTTGAAGCTCAACGGGTCTTTGAGGGTCTGTGTCCCCCGGACCATATGCGGCTGCATGGAATTGACCGGCTCACCGCAAACGAACGCTTTTCATGATCTCGCAGGGATCCCTGAAGACAAAATGAAAAAAAATATCAAGGCATCTCATCACGGCCGGATCTCCGAAAAAGACGAGAGCGGAGTTTTCTCAAACAAGCGACCGGATGGATGATCAAAAAGGGACCTTAAAATATGGAAAGGATTCATCAATGAGTACGGTGATCGTGGATGCCAGGGGGTGGCAAAACACCCTCGATTTAAGATCCGGCGAGAAGGCCGAAAAAACCGGGCCCGTGGCCGAAATGATCAAAGGCGTGCTGCAAAGACACCCCTATCCCGGTGATTTGGACCCGGGCAGCAACCGCTGGGTCAGCGATACAGCGCTTGATCTCATTGACCGTTATGGTCCGGGCTTTGTCTTCCTTACGTATGCGGCACAGTATTTCTCAGGCCGATATACACCCATGACAGGGCAGATGCGGGCGGGCATGATCAGCGACGCATTCCTGGAGGTTGAGCGCTTCATTGATAAATCCGGCTTTTCTGCCATAGTTATGGGAACCGGGGACATGACGCCGCTTCTGGGCTTTATCGATGTTACCGGTCTCGATGGTCTTGCGGTATGCACGCACTGGTCTGCCAGGTATGCAGGCTTGTATGGACCAAGTCCTGACGATATGAGATCCATGGAAAGACATCCTCATGTAGAAAAGATAGTACCGCGGGAGGAGATCGTGGGCCTTTTTAAGGGAGTTCCGGAACAGGCATCGAAAGTGCCTGAATACCTGATGCTTGCCAGAAAGGGCCATGCCTTCAAGACTATAAACAGCGCCATGAAGACACCGGTGAGGATACCGGCCCTCAATTTCAATGTTCCACTGTATGCACCGGGGCATACAGTGGAAAACATTACTGATATACGCAAGGTGGTCGAGGAGGATATCACGGAAAAGAATCTGGCCCTGATCGTCATGGAAGGTGTAGGATTGAATGACTTTCCGTGGCCCTGTCTGAAATGCAGAAACGGCAGAGGATGGCATTATTATGAACCTGGAGAGGCGCAATATCTGACAATAACTGCAGGTGAACACCGTTTTCTGGACTATCCCACGGGATCGGGGGATAAATATCTCAACAAAAAGGCTAAAACACGGGAATATCCATTCTCCGGGCTTTTCGAAACGATTCCGGCAGGTACCTTTGCAAGCGAGTTTCCAGGCAGAAGCGTCACCGTAGGGAACAAGAGCATGTTCATGCACATGGTTACCGGCACAGACATCTCGGTGGAGTGCTTTGCCCGCAACCTGTACAATCAGGGTACGATGGCCGTCATACATCGAGAGGACAAATTGCAATAACTATAAACAGCCAAACTTGTTTCTTGCGTTCCTGTCCCACATGATATGAATTTCCACTGTCCGGGTGTGGGTGGAAAAACTATGTTTCAATATGTCATGCCTTCATGAACGGACGACATCTCCGGCCCTTTTTTCCGATTGTCCGGTTATGTTCTTTCCCACCATATCACCGCCCAGCGGGTACTTTTTTTATAATCAAGGCACCATTTTCCGTTTTTGCATAGAAGGTGTTCATCGAGATATTGCTTCAGGCGGATCTTTTCGTCAATGGTCAGTTTTTTCAGGTCCCTGCTGAAATGATCGAGGGCGTCATCATGATCGCGGAATGATTCCTGCCTCTGGTCCGTGATGAAGGTGATGTTGGCGTATATTCCCATCTGGTGGAGGAGGTTGTAGTTGTATATGTAATCCGGTCCTGGGACGAGTTTTCGGCCGACGGCTTCATACACGCGCCGGTCGTGGGGCCCGTCGCCGACGATGGTGGATGTATAGACACGTTCCTTCGCAAAGGCATTCAGTTTCGTTATGGCAGCCTGCAGGTCTTCGACGATGAGGCAGCGTGAAGCCACCACCACATCGTGCTTCTCGATGCCCTTCGACCTCCAGTTGTCTTCCCAGCTCGCGTTGACGGCGGTGATGTTCTCTATGCCGTGGATCCTGCATTGCCCGGCCAGGGCTTCGAGCATCTTCGGAGAGAAATCGACGGCGGTCACCCTTCTCACGTATCTGGCGAGCGGAAGGGCAATGGTGCCCGTGCCGCACGCTATGTCAAGGACGCTCCAACAGCGCCTGGGCTCCATGATCTTCAGAAAGTCTCTCCCATAGTTTGATTCCCAGGGGTCTTTGGTGAAGTATTTGGCCTTTTCATTCCAGAAACGCACGTCGCGTTTTATCAAGGACCTCTTGGATCTTTGTTCTTTCCAGGCCTCATTCCAGTCTATCGACGCTTTTTCCAACGAAACCTCTCTGTCTTGATTTGTTTACCCGCCGGCGGGTATTTTACCTCCCGCCTTATATCATTGAAGAATGCCGAAAACATATCTTATTGCGTGACCTTTTGGGTTTTTTATTGAGGATGTTGATCTTGCAAACGCAGGCATTGAAGAGCCGATGGGTGCCTGTCCATTCGGTAAGCATGTCAAGGGTGCGGTCTGCACCGGTGACAACAATACCGCCCACGGCATCGACGCCCCGGCGGAAGAGAGCGCCGGCATCATGAACGACATAATATTTGCTGTCAGACACGGGAAACGGCGACAGCGCGTTGAGTGCAACTATCTTTATCGTGCGTGTCAGGGGTGAGGCAGGGGGCAATCGAAGGATGTCGTAAACAGTTCCGCCCTTCAACGCCCCCTGCCCCTTTATGTTGTGGATGAAGCAGCAAGAGCCGTTTGACAGTTTGATGCCGGTAAAATAGACGCCAATGACTATCCTCTCGATGGTGATCTTTTTTAGGCTTTCATCGCAGAAGGTCTCCATAAGGTCGGTTATTTCCTCAATGATCATATTCCCTGTCTTCCAGGATCGCAATGCTCATTTCTGTACCCATTAAACGTTCCCCGGGAATGCGCTTTCACGCAGCAGTCTGATCTTACGGCCGCAATCCGGGCACCGGCCTTCTTCACAGAGCATTTTGCTGAGTTTGTCTCCTCCGCACCCCAGGCTGAAGCGCTCGATGACGGTGCGTCCGCAGTCGGGGCAGAGGGTGTTCACCCATTCGGAGCCGACAAAATTATGAAAATAGATGTAGGGGAGATTTTCCCTCGCGGACTGTAAAGCGTTGTCTATGGCCTGGATGCTGGGATATTCGGTGCCCTTCATCTCATCCTCCGGCAGGAGACGGAAGACGTGCCATGGTATCTCGGGGTCGATCCCCGCGAGGAAGTCGGCGATGGGGTCTATCTCATTGTCGTTAGCGCCCTCGATGATGGGCGTTGCCACTTCCACGTGGTGGTCCCATGCCAGTCTCCTGATATTACGCAGCACAGGCTTGGATGAATCGATGCCGATGTAGGTTTTGTTGAAAGAGGAGGAGAGCCCCTTAAGACTGATATTGAAGAAGGAAAATATGGCCGCCATGATCTCAGTGGACTCCACGGTCATGTAGCCGTTCGTCAGGCATCCCATCGGGATGGCTGCAGCCTTTGCCTCCCGCGCCACTTCGAGAAGGGAAGGTATGGAAACGGTTGGCTCGTTGACGTTGAACACGATGCTGCGGCAGTTGAGCTTTTGGGCCATGCCCACCAGCTTGCGCGGTGTGAGGTTGTACATCCGGTCCTGCTGGGTCTCCGGATCCTCCTTTGCGATATAGGCGTTGGAGCAGTACCGGCAGCGGAAATTGCAGCTCGCCGTGCCTATAACAAGGCATCTGCTTCCGGGATATACGTGGTAAAAAGGGATCGATTCCGTGAGCGTTGTTCCGCAGGAGCTCCAGCGGTATGGGAACCTCTCGACGATGGAGCCCCTTGATACCGTGTACATGCGGCAAAAACCGGTGCCTCCGTTCGTTATCCTGCATCTTCGTTCGCAATAATTACAGCGCATGTCTCATATCTCGGGTTATTTTATCCACCACATGACCGCCCAGTGGCAATCTCTGGAATAGGGGAGCCGCCAGTGTTTCAGGACCGGCACAAGGTTGCGTTTCAGATATGCCCGCACCTTGTCTTCCTCATTTTTCGTCATTCCATTGAACATCCACCGATGGTCCTCAAGGGCCTCTTCGTGGTTTTTCCAATTGTTCCGGCGGTATTCCGGAATAAACGCAACGTTGGCCATAATGCCCATTTCATGGAGGATGGTGTAATAATAGATGTAATCCCGGTCCGTATCGAGTTTCCTGCCTGTCGATTCGAAGAGTTTTTTGTCAAGAGGGCCCGAACCGACTGCCATCGATATATAGACCGCTTTTCGGGCGCTCCTGTCCAGTTTGGCTATGGAATCCTTTGCGTTGTCGGCGACAAGCGATCTTGATGCAACAGCCACATCGTGGATGCCTATCCCCAGACGGTCCCAATCATCATCCCAACATCCCTGGATGGTCTTCACATTGGTAATGCCGCCGATACGGCAGCGTCCTTCAACGACATTCAATATCTCTTTCGAAGGATCGACCGCGGTTACGGATCGTACCTTTTTTGCGATAGGGACGGCTATTGTCCCGGCTCCGCATGCCATATCGAGGACCGTCCAGCTCCTGAAAGTCTGTATGATCTTGATGAATGCCCCGGCATATCCCGTGGCGGCTGCGTGTCTTGAGAAATATTGCGCGCGTTTGTCCCAGGATTCACGTTTGCTCACGGGGATGGAAACAGCGGCATCTTCAGCATGGATCGTTGCCTGCCGGCTTGCGCTGATATTCATGGATCGCCTCCTGTGCAGGGTAAGGAATATCGTTCATTATATACCATTGGGAATAACGCTTGTCAATAAATGTTTGCCTTGCGTGATATTGACAGACAGGAATGAGGGCGGCTGAATTGGAACTTGCGGAATTTTAAGCAATCTAATATAATTCATCATATCAAACACAAGGGAGCATCAATGAAGGTAGGATACAAGGTGTGGATAGACAACAACGGAAAGGCATTTGGGGAAGGTCCCTACCAGGTGCTCAAACGGATAGAAGAAACCGGCTCCCTGCATCAGGCGGCGATAGAACTCAACATGTCATACCGCAAGGCATGGCTCATGCTCCAGGCCATCGAGGAGCGGCTCGGCTTTGCACTTATCGAAAGAAAAGTGGGAGGCGTATCCGGCGGGGGCTCACGCATCACGCCCGATGGTAAAAAATTCATTAAAAGCTACGAGGCCTTCCGGAAAGACATCAAGATAGTCCTCGAAAAGACCTTCCAGAAACATTTCAAATAAAAAAACAGGTTATGGGTAATAGGCCACAGGTCATGGGGAAAGCAAAAAGCGGGAAAGGTTTACGGTCGTTCCCATAACCTGTGACCAATAACCTATAACCTATCTTATTTATCTTTTTCTCACGCTGCGGTATTCGCTCTCGTCGATGCCGCCGTCACTGTTGCGGTCATATTTCTTGAATTCTTCCATGGTGACGTTCGGGATGACGTTGCTGAGCTCAACAGGAGAGACCCTGCCGTCTTTGTTGTTGTCAACATCCTTGAAGGCAAATGAATTGACCTTGTATTTGACTTTTACGGGGGCCGCCCTGTTCGATTGCCTCGCATTCCCCGATTTTGACCCTTTTTTGGATTTCAGGGGGACCGGCTCATCGGGAGCGGCCAACTGTTTCAGGTCGTCATGGAAGTTCTCGCCCTTGACTATCCCGATCCCGCCCTTTATGTACCCGACCGTTACGGTATCGCCCGTCTTTATCTCATTTATGTCCTTGTAGCCCCGTATGACAGGATTGGTAAGGTCGAAGGTCAGATTCTTGCCGGTGCTCAGCAGGGAGATCGTTTTCCGGGCGGTGTCGACACCCGTGACAGCCCCGGTGAATATGACGCCGGACCCCGTGTTCCTCGGAGCGGCGGGGCCGCTGCCGGCCAGGCTCTGCCTGACAGGTCCGGCCGTTCCTCCAATTGTTTCGGAGGCCACCGTTTCGTTCGATGACTTCGGTTTGGGTTCCTCGGGAACGGCGGTTTTTGGTTTGTCGGACCTCCTGAGGATGTAGCCATCTGGCCCGTCGTCCCCCAGAGTGCTGCATGAGGCGATAACAGCGAAAAGAAGGGGAAGGAACAGCAGCTTTATGAATGTTTGCCTGATCATGATTATCCCTAAGACTTCCATGTTTTAGCCACCTTTGGCGGACATGTCAAGTTTTTTAATCCGGCAAAGACACGCCGAAAGGGAATATGTGCTTGATTTTTCAAGGCCCCGCCCCTTAAACTAAAACAGCGTTTTTTTTAAAATTCATGGTGATCGAAAAATTCATATGCCATATGGCGCGGAAGAAGAACGCAAACTACCTGCGCTTTGTTCCCGGTGTTTCTTACGAGGTGCCGAGGCCGGGAAATGCCATCCCCAGGCTCCTGTATATCCACGTGCCTTTCTGCGAGGAGCTTTGCCCCTATTGTTCGTTCAACCGGGTGGTCTTCAGGGAGGAGATCGCGAGGGCCTATTTCGAAGCCCTCAGGAAAGAGATCAGGATGTACGGGGACCTCGGCTACGATTTCCGGGCCGTCTATGTCGGCGGGGGCACGCCGACTGTTCTCATGGACGAACTATCGGAGACGATGAAGCTCGTGAACGGGCTTTTCAGGATAGACGAAGCCTCGGTGGAGACGAACCCGAACCACCTTACCGAAGGCAATATAGTGCTCCTCAAGAACATGGGTGTCAAACGCCTTTCCGTAGGTGTCCAGACCTTTGACGACGGGATATTGAAGGCGGTAGAACGCTTTCATAAATACGGAAGCGGGGAGGAGATAGCACGGAAGCTCGGTGCGACCATGGGCCGCTTCGACACCCTGAACGTGGACATGATCTTCAATTTTCCCACCCAGACCATGGAAATGCTCGAAAAAGACCTCAATGTCCTTCTTGGCCTTGCCGCGGACCAGGTGACGTTCTATCCCCTCATGGTCTCGACCTCCACGGAAAAGATCATGGGGAAGAAGCTCGGACGCGTCGATTATGACCGCGGCAGGGATTTCTACATGATGATAACGGATGCACTCAAGGAGAACTACCACCACAGCACAGCCTGGTGCTTCTCCCGCAACACCGCCATGATAGACGAGTATGTCGTAAATTACGACGAATACGCGGGGCTCGGCAGCGGCTCCATCGGATACCTGGGAGGGAGCGTATACGCAAATACCTTCGACATCGCCGATTACATAGAGCGCCTGAAAAGAAACGAGTTTCCCGTGGCGGCACGGAAGGACTGCGGGATCAGGGAGCGCCTCCTTTACGATTTCCTGATGAAGCTTTTCGGGACCACCCTTGATCTTGATGAGCTTTCGGAAAAGCACGGGGTCAACGCACCGTTCCTTCTCCTGCCGGAGGTTTCCTTTTTCCATATGGCAGGGGGCCTCAAGAAAAGCGGCAACATCCTCACCCTCACACCGAAAGGACAGTATTACTGGGTCATCATGATGAGGGAGTTCTTCATCGCCGTCAACAACTTCCGTGATTACTGCCGCGCCCTCATAAAAACAGTTTGAGCGTTTCACGGTTTGAATGTTTGTGAACCGGCCCTTTGGTTTCTCCGGTTTCTTCAGTTTCTTATGTTTCTTTGGTTGTGCAAACCAGGCAAACCGAATAAGCCCCGTTCAAGCGGCTGAAACCGTTTTTTTAAAGTTTCCCCCGGTTTTTCCGATAATACTAATGTGAAACTCCGGTTTCACGGCGGAAAAGTATGGATAAACTGATCTGCATAGCTGAAGACAGCAGGTCCCAGGCGAAGATTCTCCATGAAACGCTTACGGGCAGGGGATATGCCGTAGTTCTTGCAGAAAACGGCCTGGAAGGGCTCTACAAGGTCAACGAGGCCAAGCCTGACCTTATCATAAGCGATGTCGAGATGCCGCAGATGGACGGATACGAGTTCTGCAGGACCGTCAAAAATGACAGGGAGCTCAAACGCATACCCTTCATTATGCTTACCCTTCTTTCCAGTATAAAGGATGTGGTCAAGGGCCTGGAGGCGGGCGCGGATTATTTCATCACGAAGCCCTATGACAGCGAAGTGTTGCTCTCAACGGTGGAGTCGGTGCTCAAAAGGGAATACAGCGGGAACGGGACAGCGGGACCGGTCAGTGTCCATGTCGATTATAACGGCGACATGCACCGGTTCGAGGTCGATCCCCAGAGGATCATGAATTTTTTCTGCTCCACCTATGAGAACCTCATCAATCAGAACCAGAACCTTTTTTTCACCAAGCAGGAGCTGAAGAGGCTCAACAACAATCTCGAGGAAAAGGTGCGGGAGAAGACCCGCTTCCTCGAAGAGGAGATAGCGGAGCGGGTCAAGGCGGAAAACGCCATCAAGGACAACCTTGTCAGCATGAGAAAGACCCTTGACGGTACGGTCAGGGCCCTGGCGACGACAATAGAGATGAGAGACCCTTACACGGCCGGGCATCAGAGGCGCGTGGCGCAGCTTTCACGCGCAATTGGGAGAAAGATGGGTTTTTCGCAGGAATTCGTGGATGGTCTCGAGGTCATGGGGTTCCTTCATGACATCGGAAAGATCATCGTTCCCGCGGAGATCCTGAGCAAGCCGGGTGTTCTCAACGAGTTCGAGTTCAATATTATCAAGGCGCACGCTCAGGCTGGCTATAATATACTGCGGGGCATCGAGTTCCCCTGGCCTGTGGGAGCGGCCACGATCCAGCACCACGAAAGGCTCGATGGCTCAGGGTATCCCCATGGCATAAGCGGGGACACGATCATCATGGAAGCGCGGATCCTGGCCGTCGCGGACGTGGTGGAGGCCATGGCCACACACAGACCTTACCGTCCGTCCCTCGGGATCGAGATCGCGCTCAAAGAGGTCATCGAGAACAGCGGGACGCGATACGACCCCAATGTGGTCGAGGTGTGCAAAACGCTCTTCGAGACGAAAGAATTCACCTTCGAATAGGAAAGACTGGCTCGAACAGTTCGAGCAGCTTAAACCGCATCCCCCTTCTTTGGTTCAGATCTTTTTTTCCTCTTGGTTAGTCTTGTATTTCGTTCCTTTATAGGCAGTCGTTTTCAGGTATTTCATAAAGTTATTTATCATAATGGTGAGCTTCTTAAAATCATCGATCAATTGCTCACAGCTTTCTTTTCCTGCGTAACCTTGATCGAGTGCAAGATACAGCTGGGAACGCACTTCGCCCGAAGATCCTTTTGCTATGGAGAGGAATTGGAGAAACTCCTGCGTGCCCCCGCGTTCATGGCCCTCAGCTATATTGGAGCCTATTGATATGGATGCCTTCCTGATCTGATTGATTAGCCCGAAATCCTTCGAAAAAGATGGTTGTTTTGTTATATCGTATATCCTGTTCGTGAGCCTCCTTGCCTCCTGCCAGATCTGAAGACCTTCAAAAGACGGAATTGCCATAAACCCTCCTTTATTGAAGACGCGTTTAGTCTCCTTGTGTGTTTAGATATATATTACTTTTCATTCTTCCTGGTTTCTCCGGTTTGTTCTGTTTCTTTGGTTTTCCTCGTTCAAGCGGTTTAAGCGGCTCAAGCCTTCTTTCGGGTTCAAGCCGTCTTTTAATTCTGTTAGTGAATGAAAACCCCAATTGACATTACGGTGCGTAATCCTTACACTATAGCCAACGGAAGTGGAGGGGTCCTGGTGGGCCTCCTGGTCTTCAAAACCAGTGTGCCGGTGACGAGCTGGCGGGTGGGTTCGATTCCCATGCACTTCCGCCATTACCCCAAATCTTGCGGTGGGGGCTTTGGTGGGGGATTTTCCAATTTATCAATCGCATTTCGGACGCTTCCTTTAATTGCCTGCAAGTAATTATCCGTCGTAGTGGGTCTGGTGTGTCCTAAAATCTCCTGTATGTCGGTTATTGCTACTCCTGCATTTGCCAGTTTAGAAGCTGAATAATGCCTTAAATTGTGAAAAGTAAACCTTTTTACCTTTGCCTTTTCGCAGAGTGAACGAATCATCTTAATCCGGTTGTCGTATCTCGTCCCGTCTGGGTGGGAAAAAACATACTCGCCCTTTTGTGGAAGGGCTTCCAGTATGGATTTAAGCGTCTTGGTGAGTGGGACTTTTCTTTCTACCACATCTGAGTTCTTGGCTTTGCGGGTGCGAAGGATTAAATAATCCTCGTCCAGGTTAACATCTTCCCATTTGAGTCTGTTAATTTCCCTCATTCTTCCGGCAGTATGCAGAAGGGTAATGAGATAGTCTTTAAACTCTTTAGGGGCAAGGTTTAAAACCTTTTCCATATCTTCCTCTGGAGGAATGTATTTGCGTTCTTTCTTTATCCCGTAAGGGTCAACTCCGATAGTGGGGTCGTAATCGACAAGTTTCCGCTTAATCCCGTGCCTGAAGAGAGCTTTAATCATCGCCAAATAGCGATTGGCTTTGTGTTTTGATTCCTGGGATATTTCTCCCAACAGTTCCTCGACATCAACCATCGTTATTTCCCGCTTGTGTCCCCATTTATCCATCAGTTTCTCAAAAATTAAGACGTTTCTTTCCCAGTGTCCTTTAGTCCTCCTCGAAGCCAGTTCCTGAAGCCTTGATGTGCAGAGTCTGGCGAAATCCATATTTATCTTTGGGGTGGTCGACCTTGCTTTCGCCTCCCCCTCGACCGCTTGCTTGCGGGTCGGGAATCCTCCTTGGCGGTATCTCTTCCCGTTCTTCTCGAAGTCGTAGGTCCACTTGTCCCTGTGCCTGTAAACGGCCATTTCTTATCACCTCCTTGATTTTATTCAGTTGGAAACGAACCAATCTGCCTATCTTTATTCCGCCCAATAAAAGGCGGTTTTTATATACAAATTCAATCGAACATTTTAAGAGTTTCGCCACTTCTTCAGCGGTGAGGAGTTCCATCTTTTTTATCCTCTTGGACTAGCTTATCTGCAATTAGCTGCATCTTCTCGGATATCCTCTTGTTGGTCTCTTCGATTATTTTTGCTCGCTTTTCATATATCTGCTGTTCTATTTTCAGTTTCAGCGTTTCCAAACCAAGGGTTATAGTATTTTGTTCGCATTTTAGACGCAGCGCTGTTTCTTTTGAGTTTTTCCAAAACGTGAATATATTTTTCATTTTCCCTCCAGAGGGGTTTGCCCCCTCTCAGCCACCATCGGCAGCTGAGAGGGGAGCTAAACTTATTCGTCCTTTAGGATCAAACTCATCGCGTGAAATCGAATGAGCTTGACCCGTCGCCAGCACAATCACGTCACCGTCAGCATATTGCCTAGCCTCCCTCCGTTGAGTTAGGCGGTGTTTCCGGCTCTTGCTGGAAGCCGTTACCGACGACTCGTCCATTTTGGTCGTAGTCAAATTGAAACGAGTAGGACGGGAGATCAAACCATTGAAGATCAAAAGTCCTTCTTTCAATCTTGGTAGGTTTGACCTCCATCGGTTTTATAAAAAGCGGCCTGGGCAATTTCACAATAGCTTCAGTATCCGGCGTCTTGACCGCTGCATGGTATTTTTCCAGTCCCTGAATGTCACTAGCCGCAATGCTGCGAAACTCATGAGCGATCATTGATGCTTCAATGTAGCCAGCCCTGAGACAGACAAGGGTCCCAACATTCGAAAGAATGGTATGTATCAAAGAGCTGGGTATCGAACTGAAATCTGTCGTCGCCATTACGACCGAGATTTTGTATTTCCGACCTTCCTTGAGCACAAGGGAGAAATCCTGGTTTAAGAAGTTATGACACTCGTCAACCACCAAAATGAGAGGCTTGTATTCTTTCGGGCGGGCGTAGATAAAATAGCTCTTGACCAGATTCGTGACCAGGGTTCCGATGAAAACTTTTTTGTCGTATCCCATTCCAGAGCAGTCCAGGATAAAAGTCTCCTGATTTTCAATCAGCCTGTTTATTTCAAAAGAACTTTTGCCGCAGACTATTTCCTTGAAGTCGGGATCTTTGAGCAGGAGACTGAGACGGGCGGTTATCCCGTCTCTCGTCTCAGCGTTTCCCCGTTGGGCTTCAAGATTTGCTTTTACTTCCTCCAGCGTGGTCCGTCCCAACCCGATGCATCTTACAACTTCTTCATCGAGGATCTCTCTCATCTTGGCCGTGAACTTCTGGTTTGGCGTGGTCATCGCGACCATCTGATTTGTCGTTTCGGCTATGATGTCGGCTATCTGGTAAGGTTTGTAAGGAGCTATCATCGGATTAAGACCGATCGGGGTATTCAGCGAACAATAATGAACTTTCCCTTTCATTACCGAATAGGCGTCTTTCGCCAAAAACCCCGACGGGTCGATGAGGATCTTGGCAACCTTCGTATAGCTATCATTCTGCCAGGCGTTGAGAAGGAACTGGCTCTTGCCGGTTCCTGTCTTCCCGCACTGGAATACATGTTTAAATCGATCGTTGTCTTTCACGAAAATAGGCATATATGTCTCCACGTCATTACCCAGCTTCATCCTCTGAATCATATCCCATCTCCTTGAGCCTAACCTTGAGGTTGAATCCGGCATCCTTGACTTCCATTTCGAGGAGCTGGTTCTTGTAGACCTGTTCTCTAATAACTTCCTGCTTGAAGACCTTATCGAGGTGCATCATCTCAAATTCGTGATCGAGGCGCGCCATAGCCAATTCGTATTTTTTCCCGAAGGTTAAGGCTTCGAGAATTCCCTCACTGGTGGCCTTGGTCACTCTCAACCGGTGTTCGGCGATCCTGGCCTCGGATTCGGATACCCTATCCATTCTTGCCAGCTTCTTTTCGTGAAACCAACCGGCGATAAGACCCTTATTGAAGGACAGTTCGGGGGTTTCGATGGGTTTTAGTTTCTCAAAGAACTGGGGTAGTGCGGGTAAAGGCGATTCAAACGGTTTCATACTAGACATGACGCCCTCCTTGTAAGGTATTAAGATAACTGACCCATGCCTGGGTCTTGGCCAACTCCTGTTCCCGCTGCGCCTGTTCTTCCAGCAGCTGATGTCTGGCCAGTGTCCTTGAAATCATCCATGCCAGGATAAACGTTGCGACATTTGAACCGATAACCCAATAAATCATACTCATACTTCACCTCCGTATATTATTTGGTTGATACACATAGGAAATCGTTGCTTCGAACTGAGGACAGGTGTATCCGGCATTTATGTATCTGTAGCATTTAGTCCTGGCGCTGCCAGTGAAATTGGAGCAACAATCACCGGTCTCGATGGATGTCTGTCGGTAATTGTGCTGCTCCGGCTCACGGTAAACCACACGTTCGGTATGGTAAATTTCTTTGACGTAAGTTTTCTCGATGTATATAACGTGCGCCCGTTCAGGCTCTTCCTGCTCGGGTTCGGGATCTTCTTCGGCGGGCTCCGTATGTTCGACCTGGCGCGCTGGTTCGGGAACTGCTGCCACAGGTTCAATAACTACGTCTTGTTTTGCTGGTTCAATTTTAACGGCTTCCACTTGTTTCTCGGTTTGACGATGGGACTCGTATCCGGTCTGGAACACGAGCACAATTACGACTACGAAAACAAAGATAATTGCTAAGAAAGCTTTCACTGTATCGCCTCCAAAAAAGACTTGAAATCAATGGCAAGAGGATGGGTAATACCTTCCGTGACTATTGAAAAATGGGGAATAGGGGTTTTGAAAAGGTTGGAGAGAGCCTGGGAAGCTTCGGTCCAGTTTTTCCAGGCGACCATCTTCTGTTCGAAAAATGGTGCCGTTTCGTGATTTGCTACCTCAATTACCGCACAGATTGCTTTGCCATTTTTTCCGATAAGAGCAACAAGGTCTGAACGGATTCCGATGGGGAAAGATACTTCACGGTGAATAGTCATGGGGAGTTTCAAACAGAGGAGCTGGGTAATAAGTTTGCTTAGGAGCCTGTCATGTTCTTTAAAGTGTCCCTGATACTCTTTAACCGCGTAAAATCCTTTGCCCTTAATGATCTGCCCTGTTAATGCCAACTCATCCAAGATCTTGTGTGCCTGATTCCTGGCCGACAGTCCCTCCTTCCAATTAAGGCTGTAAAGCAATCGCGCCGTGTTCCCAAGAAGATCGTCGTTCGCTACCTTGATGGCCTGCAAGAGGTGTTTTAACTCATCAGCTATAATCATTTTCAACCTCCATAATAATATTTAAATATATATAGAAACAGTTTGACGTGTCAATTAAAATCTTTAACTTATTGACAATAAGTTCTGTGAGGGTTATAAGGTTTTCTATGGAATCTAAGAAAGTGCTTGAAAGATATGGGTATTACCTGAATTCCTTAGAGACAATTGCCAAGACTGATCTGTTAAAGACTCCAACTATTGAGTCGATAGGGGTTGGTGGAAGCGAAGTGCAGAGGGCTTACAAAGAAATAAGGGCCGAACAGTTTGACGGTAATATTATTGATTACCTGTGCCTCATCAGCTTGGAATTCTTGCTCTTTCAGATTAATCCGGGAAAGGAACATTTGGATGCTAAACAGGTGGCAGATAGAATCGTCAAGAGTGAGTGGAAAAACGATGTTCGCAATGCACTTAGGCTTTTTGTAAAAAATCCTTATTACCTTTTTGGAAACTTACCAGATAAAAGGAAATTTACAAAAGAGGCATTTAATATTTTATCGAGTGCGTGGTTTTCGATGGTAAGCCAGGAATGGCACAAAGCCAATAAATAATTATTCAAAACGGTTATCTAGTATTCTGTGATGATATATAGCATTTTGAGCAATTATCACTAGCGCCAATAAAATCCAAAGGACAGAGATTACTTCAAAGTATGAGGAATGGAAGGATATAGTACCATAAATAGGGAACTTGAATTGCAAAAGAGAATTAAAGAACGCGCGAAGAATAAATCCAACCATCGAAGCAACGACTAATAATATAAATGCGATCCATGTAAACTTATTCAGATATAGGCGGTTAAGTTTTTTGACAAATATATAATCAAATTCAATTGACTCGGGACGGTGCTGATTGCGATAAAAAAATAATAATAACGGAAAGAGTATCTTGTGAAATCTTGCTGTTAGTTCAGGATAGAGCATTTCGTTTTTGCGAACATAATGGAGAGCGATGAACCAATAGAATAAAGAAAATAGAACAAAAGCGACAGGAAGTAATGTTATTACGAAAAATATTGGGACAGCCACGGGACCGAACACGTTCCAATTGAGAAAAGCCAGAAAAAACAACAAGAAAACATAAACGACTACACTCAGCAGGGCAATAACCATAGTTTTAGATAACATATTAAAGTTGTTGTGTTCAAGGAGTTCATGATAATTTGATTGAGGCAATTAGTCGGTTAAGCCTCAGCCCTTATGGGGGGAGACAAGGATGCTCTATGGAGTTCCGCCGACTGTTGTAGACGGCTGGTTAAGCCTGACGCCTACGAATGTAGGGCGGGTAAGGATTCTCTATGGAGTTCCGCCAGCCGTCGTTTTTTAATAACTGTATATCGGCTTTAATATTGACGAGTTAAATATCGGTGAAAGATTCCTTTTTCTATATTTAATCTTAATATTTTCATTGCCTCCTGCTTCTCTCATTTTTTTCTTATTCTTCTTTATTCGTTTCCTTTTCTTCTCTTCTTTCTTCCCCTTCTTAGCTCGTAATGCAATTACTCATCAGCAAGCCGAAGGCTTGCGTCCCTCGTCCATCTGACACGCCCTTTAGTTCTTGAACTATTATTTACCTCCAGCTTTCCAAAACCGCCGTATCTCTAATCTTTATTCTTAACTCAGCCCTATATAGGCGGCTCTGCCTCATCTTCTCACGCTCTCGTCTTCATAAGACTGTCTCAAAATCATAAATCTCTTTATAACTGAACCTTGGTTCTATGCCCATCGCCATACTCGATGAATTACATCTGATTCCAGATTCGACTACAACGACTTGTAAAACTTTAAATATTTGTATTTGCCTTTCAATGGAATTGACTTCCCAGAGATAAGGATCTCTTCAAAATGGAAAGATGAAATCTTCCTTGTAATCCCAAACGGGAATGTCCCTTCCTTTGTTTAGGTCCGACAAGTCGGACCAATCAAGAACGTAAAAGGGACTATAAGCTGTGCTGTTTTGAAACAGCCACCGCTCAAAAAAAGTGGTCGGACCGACTAGGTCTTCAAAAACAAAATCCAAGATCATCGCAAGCGTAGCGGCAGGGGATTGTGATTAATCGTGAGGCAGTAACATCTCCGGCTCAGCAGGCAGTAGCATCTCCGGCTCAGTAGGCAGCAGCATCTTCGCCTCATTGACTTCCAGTTAATTACCCCTGGTTCTCGTGGGCATATTAATCCCATCGGAGGCAGAGGATGTAGTCTCCGGATACATAGGCGTCGAGTTTTTTCGTCGCCTCTTTGTCTTCGATCCAGCGGATGCTGCTCGGGTTCCAGGAAAGAGCCAGTTCGTAAAGCTGATCGCTTTTGATGCCGGTGAGTATGTAGAGCGTATTGACGTTCCAGATATCTTCCGGCAGATCCCGGAGCTTCATTAAACCCGGCTGGTCCATAAGGACTGCGTCCCAGAGATGGGCGTTGGCTTTGAGATCCTCGACGACTTGCTCCGCCTGGAAATCGTTGAATGAGGCCTTCTTCATGAGTTCAAATTGCAGTTCCTGGGTGTTCATAAAATTGTGTAGGCTTAAGCTGATTAGATTCTTGGCCGGGGGTCAAATTTGCCAAATTGTAGGACCTTGACAATTGAGGGTGTCTGCTACAATTCATAGGCCCGAGAGTGAAAAGCCTTCCGCTTAAGGGAAGCCATTTCCACTCCTGCGATTATTGTCTTCGCAGGCGATATACGAAATCTCTGAAGGTTTCGTTTTCTCCCGCGCTTTGATCGGGCTCTTCTGTCAGTTTTCCCTTGCACTTGGGACAGATCGCCCAGGTGCCGATGGCGCAGCCTCCAACCTCTTCGGAGTCGGTATAGCTGTCATTACAGAAGTCGCAAAGGACTTCATCGCCGCAATCGACGACGATCACATTTTCGTCGGTCATTTTTCTCATCTCCTTTCTAGTCCGGAGCTTTTCACTCCGGTGAAAGGAAGGACAGCGGACAGAACCCGTCAATTGTCAAGGTGGAGTCCCGCTTAGCGGGATGATTCCTTTCAAAAACAAATTTGACCCGGTCCTCGCCGCGAGGACTTAAACTCTTTGCTTTGGGAATCCCCTTGTGGGGTGAGTAAAGCAATAGGGTGGGTTTGGGGAATACCAATTGTAAAAGAGCAAAATGAAATGATTGCGATTTTTTGGTGTATTACCTTTGAGCTGAAGGGCTCCTTTACAAAGCACCGGGGGACTACTGAAGCTCTTCTCGGAAGGCTGTCTGGAACATCTCCTTCACATAGCGGAAAGCTTCACACCTTCCTCGGTCCTCCCAAGAGTAATTCGCAACATGGATGCTCTTGGACACTTCTTTGGCTTCACACTCCAGAAGCCAGGTGAGGAACTGCTGAATTTTTTCTTCAGTCATTTGATTAGCACCTCCTTTCTAGGAGCCCTTCGGCTCGGAGGTGCTTTTTCAACGAAAAATCGGAATTATTGCGGTTTGCGACACCGGTTTGGGTCATCGTTCTTTAGACATCATCTTCTCTGAGAGATGGCTATGGAGCAAGAATATTAGAAACCAGATGATCCAACCAGCAATGATCAGACGGTCTATGATGGCATAGCGGAAATGCAATAGTTCTTGGATAATCAGGCCAAGAAAAGAGAATCCTAATAGAGCAATCGCGTAGCCTTTAACTTTATTAGTCATATAGAATTTCTGGACTGTTTCCAGATAGAGCATAACTTCTTCTTCGTCGCGGTCAATTCTAGGTTTCTGATGAATCGAATTGCCGATACGAATACCAATAATAAGGACCAGGACTATTCCTATAACGAAGAGTGGAATACCCACTATCGGAGCGGGTTCGGGAGTATATGGAAGCAGGGAAATTGCGAGACCGAAAACAATAAGTAAAATGTCAGCAATTACGAACATACGTTTGATTTTCACTTTTCCTCCATTCGGTAGTTAAATAGCTTTGCATCTTTCTTTCAAAAATTGACGATGCGAAGCCGCCAAAAGTGTTTCCGTATTGCCGTTCAAGGTGTCTCTTGCAACCGTCCAAATCTCGCAACACATCCGCTATCTCTAAAATGAATTCAATTCCGATGGGGTTGTAGGGGCTTGCCCCTACCCATAATCAAATCTTTTGATAATAAATAACTTATCTTTCCAACTCTATCAAGGTTCTTTTTAAGGTGCTACTCATCCTCGCTCCACACCACCAACCCCTTGTGGTTGTATATCTTTCCGTCTTCCAAATACTCGTGATAGCAGGCTCCCAGCAATCGATTGGGCTTGTCTTTCAGCACTCTCCTCGCGACTTCAAATAATAAATTGAGGCGGTTTTTTTCGAGGCATTTAATCGTGGCCAGGTTCTTCCAGTGGGCGTATTCGGCGGTTCCGGTCCAGAAGACTACCCTGTAAGCCCCTTTACATATATAGTGGGCCTTAATCTTGTCCTTGAGCTGGCCCCTTCCCATATGTCCGCTGTCGAATTCAAAATAGAGGTCTCCGGCGCTGAGCCCCAGAACCGCGTCAGCGTGCGTCTTGATGCTCAGATACTCAATAAGTTCATAGCCGCAGTAATGAAAATATTTGCCCAGACAATTTCGGAGCTTAATATCGTGTTCGACCTGGCGGTGGTTAAGGGTTGACCGGGGGTTGGTAGCCAGGGCGTAGCAGGTGTAGAACTCATGATGGAGTTTCTTGAGGCGGATCTCCCTCCGCTTGGTCCGGCACATGCTGTTCAGCTCGGCAGCGACTACGGCATAATCGCGGCGCTTGCGTTTCCCGGAAAGGAGGAAGCAGACGTTGGAGGCGGTAGCCCATTCGACTTTGGATATATACTGACGGATGACGTGGCGGCTAAGTTTCATAAATTGAATAAACGGGGGGATGTCTTTCTGTGGCGAAGCCCAGCGCAGGGGTTTATACCGTCGAATCGCGGTTAAAGCTCTGCGCTGGGGTTCATATCATGCTCGCTGATTGAGCCACAGACAGTGCATCTCCCCCAAATTAATTACTTATTAAAGCCGATTTTCTCCAAATTCGGCGTCAATCAGTGAGCTCTATCGGGCTAAAAGCAGGGGATAACGTATCTATGGATGGCCGAAGGTATGTTTTCAGGTATGGCCGGGGTAAGAAGAGAGGGGAAGATCCGGTTTCGGTCCTTCCCCTTGGGTCATAATTCGAGAACTATCCAGCTCCAAATAAGGTTCGCCTCGGCGAAGTTTTCCGCTTGGGCGTGGGTTTCAAAAAGTTTCACGGCTCCTTCTTCATCAATAACCAATCTCGCGCTTTTGGGATCGTCCCAATGGACAATGGCGAACATTTACGCCTCCACGATTTCCTGATACGCCTTGACGTGCTTCTCCATTATGGAGACAGGCGGCGTTGATTTAAGCGCCTCCGTCACGGCATTGAAAAAGCTCCACCGGTTCCGCTCCGAGAACTCCTCATGGGTGGGCCTCAGCCATTCATCCCGAACAACGGGAAGCTGCCTGGGGCTCACAATGTCGTTTCCGTAAAGCAGTCCCAGAAGCTGGAAGGCTTCCCGGTCGCTTGTCGGAATTCCTTTGAGGCGCTGGGCGTCGGTTAAAACCTTTTCCCATTTGTGCTGGGCCTTGTAAAGGCTGGTAATGGCCAGATCCTCCAAGGCGTTCCAGACGCCCTTGGTGTGCTTCTTCATGACGGCGATTTCGCCGTGAAGCGCCAGGTTGTCGCAAATGAAAACGGACGCCCCGATAGCCAGGCCCACGCTCATGGACCGGTCATAACTGTTCCGGAAAGCCACGGATAACCCGATTTCGGAATCATCTTTCTGGAACTTGAGAAGCGCGAAAAGCTGTTGGCCTTGCCGGGCCAGGGCGTAATTCTCCCCGACCAGAGTGAAGTCGGTTAAAAGATCCTGGGAGACGGTTAAAAGCTTGTCCGCCAGATGATAGTGCGGAACCGGGATATATGAATCGGTTTCCTCCGGCACTTTCACTAGATCCAGATGCTCACGTTTAACCAGTTCTCCGCCTCGATGAATTACAAACTCATCCATAACATCCTCCTTAGATTATTCCTTTCTCCTTCATGGAAGACCATCCCTGGCCGATAATGACATGGTCCAGTATTTCGATTCCGATAATCTTTCCCGCCTCGACAAGCCTCTTGGTGATACTAATGTCTTCCTCGCTTGGCTCGCTTTCTCCGGACGGATGGTTGTGGCAGACTATGGCCGCTGACGCTCCCCTTATTATGCAGCGCCGGAAAACTTCTCTCGGGTGGACGAGGCTCGTGTTTGCCGTGCCGATGCTCACCAGTTCCACAAACTTCACTCTGTTCTTGGTATTGAGGCTGATCAAAAAGAAGTGCTCCTTGTTCCGATCCAGCCGGTCAAGTTTCCGGAGAATCTTGCGGATATGCTCTGAGACTGCCTGGGGATTTGAAAGTTCGGTTTTTTCTCTTGAAAGAATCATCGTCCTTTGTCCTCATCTTCCGCTTCTTCATCTTCCCCAATCTTGAGGATTGCGATCACCGTTTGGCGGTTGCCTTCGTGAACCTCGCCAAGTTCGGGTCCCAGCAGCCTTTTGAGTAATAATCTCTGAAGTTCTTCGTTTGACATTTCGTCGTAATTCATGGGCACACCTCCTTTTAGTCCCAATGGGTTGTTAAATAGCTGTCGTTCGGATTATTCCAGTTTAGAGGATTGGGAGATGCTGAAAAGAAGGGGAGAGTTGCCGGAAGGGGAAAGAGATTTGTAAATTGGAGACCAAAATCTTTGACTGTCCTTTTATCCTAGGGATATAATAGCGAAAAGCGAGCAATAATAGCTTTCATATCACAGGGAAGGCGATATAATCTGGAGTCTAGGTAGGATATATTCCATTGGACGCACAAAGTACAATTGTTAGGAATTTTACCGAATGAGAATATCTGAGTTTTCCAAAATTGGTTACTTCTGGCTGCCCGCAAGCCCTGATGCAAAATTACCCGGAACTCTCAAGGTATCAAACTCAGGTGAAGCTGAAGTCGAAGTTATTGGCGTATTTGGTGGCATAACAAAGATGCTTGATAATGATCATAATATCGAAAGACTAAATGGGGTTGTGGAGGGTGAGGGATTAGTAACGCTTGAAAAATGTCATTACAAGAGAAGAAACTTTTCTTCCCAAGGTATATCGAAATCCCTCATTCATGTAAATCGTGTTTTTATTGGCGCTCACTATGTGGACGGGGAAGATATAAAGTTTTCAAGCCTTAGGTTCTCCTTGGAAGGATTTGATGAGTGGTTGTCCATTTCGGGCATTAAAACCAAACACGGCTCGAAGTTCCAAGACATGTCCATTAAATTCCGTGCGCCCAAAGAGATCCGGACAAAACTTACAAAAGACATTGATCTGTTATTCACATTTGAATGGACACTTCCCGGTGGCGGTAATGTTACAGAAGCGAAAATCAGCCAAAGAGCCCTGGTCAAATTGGTATCAAAAAAGTTGCTGGCACTTGAGGATTTTACCCGACTCGCATTTAGGTTAAATAATTTTTTCTGTTTTGCCATGGATGAAACAGTGACTTTTACGTCTTTCATCGGGACTTCAGATGAACTTAAACAGAAACTCGGCGATCGGGAATTTGAGGTTCCGATCAAGATAATTTACCCCAGCTTGCCATTCTCAAAAACAGTGCCTGATGTGCAATGGCATAAGATGGTTTTTCGATATGGTCAAATAGGCAACAAACTGGGCAAAATATTATCCAAGTGGTTGGATGCCTACGAGCGTATCGAACCCGCCTTCAATCTCTATTTTGCTTCAACATCCGGCGCACACAGATACCTGGAAAGCAAGTTCCTTTCTCTCGCCCAAGCGATAGAGACGTTTCACAGGAGAACCTTCGAAGAAACAACCATGCCTGGCACTGAATTCAGCGAATTGGTCGCGCAGCTTTTGTTGGCTTGTCCACAGTCAAGAAAAGAATGGCTGGAAGGGTTGCTTAAATATGCTAACGAAATATCATTAAGAAAGCGTCTGAAGAAAATGATCGACCCTTTCAAATCATATTTTGGCACAGCAAGGGACAGAAACGCTTTAATAGGTAATATAGTAAATACCAGAAACTATCTTGTTCATTACGATAAGAGCTTGGAAACAAAATCCTTAACCGGTGTTGAGCTTTGGAGTGTTTGCATGAAGATCGAAGGTCTTTTTCAGCTACACTTATTAAAACTGTTAGGGTTTTCCGGCGACGAAATCGAAGCTATTGTCAAGAATCATGGACAGCTTGCCAGTAAACTGGCAAAATCCAAAAACCACCTTGGTTTAGAAAGTTGAAGTTTTTGTTGAGCCTCACTTATGTTATCCACAGCTTTACTTTTTTGACAAATATTTTAGTTGTTATATAATTCAAGCATCGGAATCATCTTGTTGAAGCAATGAACAGGGTAATGGAATAACGGTAAGCCAGTATTGGGTAAATCGCCGCATGTTCAAACCCGTCTCTCAAATTCCAATTCAATGAAACAGAAAATCCAAGAGAAACCTAAGCCGGATCACGGCAATGGCGCAAAAGGCTTCGCCATCAAGAACCAGCTGGAGGAAATTTGCTGCTTTTTCTCGCTCATTGCGAAACATTACCAGGACATTCTTGGCAAGTATGCCAAGCTGGACGAAAAGGAATCGATTGTTCTTGGCAAGACGAGCTATTGCACTGAAATGATCGTCTATTGCGATGAAGGGCTTGAGCATTTGAAAAGTGACAATGGCCGGGAGGTTATCTGTATTCTAGACAAAATGATAGCGTGCTTTTCAACTATTATCCAGCATACCGGTTCATCACAGACCGAAATTCCGAATCTTAAGGAGCTTCGCGCTACGAGATTTTACACGAGCAATCTCAAGAAGCAAATTACACGAGCCTTTGAGAATCAAGAAAGTTGACGGAAATTATAGGTGTTATATAATTCAAATATCGCAAACCTTCCTTAACTTCTTTTTTCAATAATCTAAAACAAAAATAAAAATGTGGAAAAGTAAAACAGCTTTAGATGGGCAGACTAGCACCAAAAAAATGAAATGGAATCATCAAACCCTATTTCGCGTTTCAAGTGTTACCTTCATCCTTCTTGGTTGCGCCGCCATTTACAATTTAAGGTTGGATAAACAGACACCTTCGGAAAACAGACTAAATTTTACTAAGCCTTTGGAAGAGAGAAGTGGCACAGGCCAAGACTTCGGAATCGTGAGCGGAGAGGAAACAGAATCAAATAGCGCAGCCTATAGTTCACAAAGCAGCGCTTTGTCAGTCGGGAATAATTTACCCCAAATCAATTTCAGTAAAATTGAAGACCCTACCCCGTCTTTTGAAAAATACGCTTACATAAGCGGAGATTTGGTAATGGATGAATATGGAATAATCCGGGTTAAGAAAGACGCGATAACAGCCAAGAATATACAGCTCCGGAGCATCGAATCAGAGCATATTGACCGGAATTCCATTATATCAAGAACCATCAAAAACAACTCGATCCTGGGAAAAGACATTAACAGGGATACGGAGATCACAGTAGCGGAGATTATCGCCAATGACCTCACTGCCCGAAATATGGTCACTGGAGCGGCCGCTTTCTCCGGCAATCTGAATGTTCAAAATAATCTTTTGCTTAATATCGGAAATGCTGGAACGGATTTCACCAGCGCCGGAGGGTTAAACATGGCCGGAGACTTCAATGTCAATTCCGGAAAGCTTTTTGTTGATGCTACTTCCGGCAAGGTCGGGATTGGGACGCCGAGCCCGGGGGAATTGTTGGATATTTTTAGTACGACTGATGCCGATATGCAACTTACGACTCAGGCGAATATTGATGCAAGCTCGATATTTCTGCGTCGTGCTAAGGCGGGACCATCCATTGTTGCTTTAGCTGATACAATTGGTGACATACGGGGGTATGGATATGACGGTGCGAATTATTTTATGACGTCGCGCATCATGTTTGAGGTTGATGATACGCCTGGAATTAATGATATGCCCGGAAAAATTACTTTCTATACAACACCTGATGGAAGCACAACTGGGCAAGTAAGGATGACAATTAAAAATGACGGCAATGTCGGCATCGGGACGACGAGCCCTACGAACTTACTTCATATTTATAACGTTTCCACTACTTCAGGAATGCGATTGACTGGCAACAATCTTGAGTTTAATCGGCCAAATAATGGAAATTCAACTATCGATAAAATCGACACGGGCTCATTAACATTTCGAATGGGGGAGAGTTCAACAGAAGTTATGCGAATAACAACTGGTGGCAACGTCGGGATCGGAACGACAAGTCCGCAACATGCTTTAGATATTCGAAACGGGAATATATGGCTCCAAGGCACAGGTGCAACTTTTTACCTTGATGCAAATGGATCAGATTCAACAAGCCAAAATCTGTTTTTTAGAAATACTGGAACGGCAAAGGCACATATTACTTTCTCCAATGATTTGATTTTTCAAGATGCCGGAGGAGTAAGCAAATTGGAAATACAAAAAAACTACGGAATTGTTGCTTCTGGCGGGATTATCGCGGCGGGTGCTCATAATGCTTTCGGTGTCGGAGCAACCGTGGGATGGGTAGGAAATCGTTTTACAAATGTTTTTACCTCTGATGGTGGTAGCACTTTTGTTCTAGGAATGGATATAGATCCAACTATTACAATGGCGCCTGGGGATATTTCCTTTGCGGCTTACGTCGGAATTGATGGGTTTGGCATTACTACTCAAGAGAATGAAACTATTGGACATATTGAATCACTTAGAATTACAGAACCGCAGGTTACTGTAAGCTCTGGAGCAACTGTTAACAAAGCATCTTCATTATATATCGAATCTGCTCCAACTGAAGGAACTGTTAGTTCGGCTCTATACATAGAACATGGAGACACTCGACTTGGAGCAACATCAGGAAAAACATATATAGGTCCACTTGGGGCGACGAACCCAAATGCAATGTTGGTTGTTAAAGGTGGAAATGCAAATACTATGATTATTGACAATGATGGTTCCCGGTACACAGAGTTGGATTTTGCAAACAATGGAACAATCAAAACCGGAATATATTGGGATAATACAAATACATCACTTCAGGTTGCTGGTGGAACGATTACAGTAAAAAGCGGCAATGTTGGTATCGGGACGACAGCGCCCGGAGCAAAATTGGATATTGCAAGCACTGGATCTACTGCTTCCATACGAGGAGGCGGAACTACCTACTTTGATATTTATGGAAATACAACAGATGATGCGGATAGCCATATCACTCGTATAGGTGGAGGTGGAGACGTTACAACTACAAGGGGAAGTTTTATTTCCTTTTACGGCAATGAAGCCGCTACCTATCCAGGGAGTCTCATAATAACTCCTGGTAGTGAAGGAAGTACAATAATAAATGGCAACGTCGGCATCGGGACGGTGAGTCCGGGATCAACTCTGGATGTTCAGGCCCCAGGGGCGAGCCAGCAAATAAAGTCAACAACAGGCGCCAATTCCGCTTATACGAATTATGCTAATACTGGCGGAACATTCAGAATTGGGCAAGACAAGAGCACAGGAGGAGGATTGTTAACCGATTCCGCTGCTTATGCAGGAGTAATAGCGCATATCGGTAATTACCCTCTGCAATTTGGAACAAACAATATTATCAGGATGACGGTTTCAAGTGGCGGCAACGTCGGAATCGGGACAACAAACCCAAATTCAATTCTATCCGTTGCTGGCAATCTGAGCATAGGAAATGTTGCCGCAGGAACTTCCGGCACCAGGGTCTTGGTGCTTTCGAACGGCACTATTCCTTCCACTTCCCCCGCTGATTCAATCCAGCTCTACTCCGAAGACGTTTCTGATTCATCTGAACTGAAAGTCCGAGATGAAGCTGGAAATATTACAACTCTTTCGCCTCACAATTTCTCTCTCATTCCTGAAGGCCGGTCGGAAGATCTCGCTTGGTCATATTATTCCCAGCGGGGGAATAAAGCCGTGAATGTTGACATGGCTAAAGCGGTCCGCCTCATAGAACAACTGTCCGGAGAACAGCTTATCTATCTCAAGAACCTCAAATCTGGATCATATGACGAATCCCTACCGGATGTCGAAACTCCACTGGCTATCAAAGAACTTCAGGAACAGAGCCAAAATATCGCTAGCCTCCAACTCCAAACGACCGACAACATTACCACACTGGAAGATATAAAGAATTTGGTGGACAAGAATACTAAGGTCTTCGAAGAAGCGATAGGAGATCTGGACGAAAGTGTTTCAGACATCTCGGATCGAACAAATACCCTGGAAGATCAAATGGCAAAAATTCAACTCCAAAACAGCGAAGAAGGAATCGGGCTCATTGAAACCAGGCTCGGCAATCTTGAGATTGCCCTGAACGTGGCTGGAAGCAATATAAACGTTCTCGGATCTTTGTCGGTAGCCGGAGACGTCGATCTCCTCAGCGGAAAGCTTACTGCCGAAGATATCGAGGCTCTTGGAACGGTTAAGGCAAAAAATATTGAGGCGGAAGAGACTATCAAGGGTGATAACCTCGAACTTGGAGAGGAAACCAGAGGAAAGGCTGAAATAGAAGCGGGAGACAAGGAAGCGGAGATCGAAACCAAAGCAGTATCTAATAGCTCTCAAATATACATCACTCCCCTCGGAAAACTCGGTGGCGGAAACCTCTATGTAGACATGGAGGATGTAAAAGAAGGGGAGAGTTTCAAAGTTAAACTGGACGGCGAAGAACTGGATAACAATATTGAATTTAACTGGTTGATTGTAAAATAAATTATCAAGATTATCACAGATGTGAGCTATTTTCTTTGTAATAGTTTTATCTTGAATTCAAGCAATCTTTTTTGGGAATCTGAGAAATCGTCGAATTTCCAGTTAGTGTCTTGGATTCTGCTGTAAGGAAAACAATTCCAGAATCCATCATAATCGGTTGAGTATGTAAACGTTCTATCGTCCTGAGAACTCAGAGGAACAACAAAAATAAAAACTAGACATGTGAAGTGAAACTCACCGACAAGATAGGGCAGGTTCTTGTCATTGGTCTTTCTTCGGTAAACAATAATGGCTGGAGAAGCTACTGAATCCATAAATTGATACGTCGTTAACATGGCAATCTTCGGAAGTTCGCTGAAATCTTTCCGACCTCTGATCCACTCAATCGTTTCCGTAAAGTACGGGATGTATTTTCTTTCTATTACACTTAACGCATACTTGCAGAGCGTCTTGTATATATTTTGAAGGGCAACCCTTTGGTTCGTTTTGGCAATGATAGCCTTTGGAGGCCCATACTCGGTAGCGGTGTTATCCCCTTGAAGCACAAAAGCAAATTCGCGGTCCTTGAGGTGCTGAAACCGGAAGGTCTTTTCTTTCATTTTGGGGATGCCGTCCTTACCGTGTACAGTAAAGAATGTTCTATAGAGGCTCAGATAGTTGATCATATCTATCTCTACCTCATCACCCAATACCTCATTACACGTGTCACATTCTTCGTTCAAGATTATCGACTTATTGCCGAGGGATTCTGATATTGCGTGCGCAACCTTTCGAAACTTAACCACTGGCTCCGATTGACCGCAAAATCTGCATACTCTCTTTTTTCGTTCTGATTCGCCGATCATTGTCCGCCTCGAATTAGCGTATGCCACAGGCTCATAGTTCTCTAAGACGCGGCCAAGCGATTCTTGCGTTTGAGACGTAAGTAGCTCAAAATCCTCGTTACCATTCGCTGCCCTAAGATAATTTCCGATCGTCACTATATCCTGGGTGGAAAAATTTCTGTTAGGATGGAAGAAAAAGAATTCTCCTTCGCCAATACCCTCAACAAATTGTCTCAGACTGTGGACTTGCGGGGTATTGGCTTTGTGTTTGTCTACAAAACTATTGATGTTATTTCTTAATTCCAAAGTAGTCTGTTGAAAAGGGCGGATTTGGATTATCGAATTCTCTGCATCAACGGAAAGCGAAAACATAGACAGGAAGTCTACTAAGCCTTGCTCATCAGTGCCTATGGTCATGATGAAACTACGGTTCAAGGAAAGAAAGAAGAATTCGTACTCTTGCATAAGTGAAACCCCCTCCGTTATTCATGGCTAATGTATTTTCCGATCTTATAGCAGCTTCACGTGTAAATACAAGATATAATCGAAGGAAGATGTCGCAGACGGCATAAAGACCCGTCTTATTTCATTTCCCATTCCCTCTACCATGAAATCAGTTCTTAAAAACTCAAAGGAGGGAAGAATCATGGGAATAACGATTCACTACAAAGGAAAGGCGAAAAGCCTTGAGGCAATCGATACCTTAATCGAACAGCTCCGGAAAACATCGGAAAGGTTTGGTTGGGATCACGGACTCGTGGAGGAAGAAATCAAAGGCGAACTCTGCCCGTCCTGGGGATACGGTTTCGGGTATATTCCGAATAAGGAGGAAATAAAAAGGGAAAATATCAGATACTTTCCCGCCATGGTGACAAAAGACTGCAACGGTTATTTCAAGCTTTGGGATTCCAAATATCAGGAGGTCTACCGCCAGGCTTTCCAAAAAGGAATCTGGCCGAAGTTCTCAGTGGACGCCAAAACAAAAGGGATATGGCTCGATATCCATCCTAACTGCGAGACCCTCGAATTCGTATTCGATCTCGCTTCTCTGGAACTCTCCAATTACCAGCGGCATGACCGCACTCCTCATCTTGTCCATTATTATGAAGGGTTTTTCTGTAAGACGCAGTTCGCCGGGGTGAAGGCTCACATCGCTGTCTGCAAGATTATCGAACTTACCGAAAGGTATGTAGAGTATTCGAGCATCTATGACGAAGCCGGATTCTATGGAACCGACGACGTAAAGAAAGCAACCGAAGCTTTCTCGGAAAGCAGCACCCAGATCAAAGCCTTCAGCGAAACACTGAAGGAAATGTTCAAAGACGAAGGCTTGGAGATAATCTCCGGGTATAAGCTGTAGATTACAAAAACAGCCTCACAGAATTGTGGGGCTTTATTCGAACCGCGATATCGTTTAATGTTTGTAATTATAATTGCAGGGTATATACTGAAATAGTAGGAGAATATATTCATGCTTATAAAAACCGTCGAAGTAAAAAATTTCAGGGCAATAAGAGATGAGGTTCTCCAGTGCGATGATCTCACCGCTTTGGTAGGACGGAATGGAAGCGGAAAATCTTCTTTCCTCTACGCCATTGACATCTTTTACAACGTATCTGCCCCTATATCCCAAGAAGATTTCTGGGATCGTGATGTAAATGTCCCTATAGAAATAAGGGTAACCTTCGGTGGTCTTCGCGGAGATGAAAAGGAAGAATTCGGCCACTACATAAAAGACGAGAAACTAATTGTCTCCAAAAAAATCTTCTTTGAAAACGGCAAATTGTCTCAGCGCTATTACGGTGCTGCGCTGCAAATACCCGAGTTTGCGTCGATAAGAGTAATAACTGGGAAGAGGGATCGTATCAGTGCCTGGAATGAATTGCTTGAAACGGGAACATTTGCAGGCCTAGGCGGGAAGGCTAAAACGGCGGATGACGTTGAACGCCTTATGTCAGAATACGAGACAAACCATCCCGATCTCATGCAACCGATAGAGCGAGAGGAACAGTTCTTTGGTCCGCGTAGCATAGGTGGCGGCAAACTAGACAAATTTACCAAATATGTTCTTGTCCCTGCCGTAAGGGAAGCGTCTGACGAAGCAAGCGGGAAGAAGGGTGCAATATATCAATTGCTGGATATGATTGTTTTGCGAAAGGTCAATGCCCGGAAAGACATTCAGGATTTTAGGTCAGAGTTCGAGGAAAGAGTTAAAAAGCTTTACAGTTCAGATAACTTAACTGAGCTGCCTGCACTTGGAGATTCTATTTCTGAGACCTTGGAGAAGTTCTCGCCAGGCTCACAGTTGCGGTTGAGATGGGATGAAGTGAAACCGCCGGAAGTTCAGCTTCCAGCGGCAAAGGCTACCTTGATAGAAGACAATTTTGAAGGTGAGATAAACTATAAAGGACATGGGCTACAGAGAGCCTTGATTGTCACATTGCTTCAACATCTCGCCATGACCGCTCCTTCACCGCCGCCAACAGAGGGCGGAACGGAAGAAGGCGCTGCCAATGAGCAAGAGGTCAAGGAAACAGCACAAGGACCTGATCTCATCTTGGCAATAGAAGAACCTGAACTATATCTTCATCCCTCCAGATGCCGATATTTTTCAGACTTGTTATTTCAACTCATTGATAAGCCGGATCTTGGCTCAGGTTCGAGAAATCAGGTTATCTATGCAACTCATTCGCCATATTTCGTTGATCTCTTTCGCTTCAATAGAATCAGGATGGTCCGCAAGAGCCCGTCGGAAGAAGCGGATATTCCTCAGACTACCGTCCGCGCCTTCACATTGGAACAGGCTGCAAAAAACCTCGCAGAGGTCTGCGAAGAAGATCCTGCGAGGTTCACAGAAGACAGTTTCCGGGCCAGGGCCATGTCGGTGATGAACACCATTGTTAATGAGGGTTTCTTTGCCGATGCGGTTGTGGTTGTCGAAGGGCAGACGGAGTTAGGCGCATTGTGGAGACTCCAAGATATCTTAAAAGCAAACTGGCCTCAGCTTGGAATCGCCATTGTTCCGGCAGGAGGGAAGAACAATATAGACCGGCCCGTAGTCGTTTTCAGGGGTTTTAATATTCCAACCTACTTTGTATTTGATGGGGACATAAAATTCAAGGGCAAGACCGACAAAGAAACAATACGACGAAACCGTTGCCATCTGCGCTTGGCAGGAGTCGCCGCGGAAGACTTTCCTGAAACGCAGGTTCACAATACATGGGCGGTCTTCGAAGAGAATTTTGAAGGACTGATGAAGAGTGAATTGGGCGAAGAATATTTCCTATCGCTGTGTGATAAGGTTGCATCGGAGCTAGGATACCAAGAGCCTAGCAAAGCTCTCAAGAACATAGAAGGATCGGCCTGCTTTATTGAAAAAGTTTATGCCGATGGGAAAACATTGCCCATCTTAGAATCGGTTGTGAATAACATTACGCAACTATGTGAGAAGCTCAAGAGGATGGCATAACACGGACTCGCTCGAAATGCATAAAGAGACTCTCTTCCGGTTGTTTTTTGACCCTGACTCTTTTCGAATTAATCCAATAGATCATCAGAGGACAGTGAATGCTAATCCCAGTCTCAACAAGATGATTTTCTCTACAAATAGTTTTCTTATGCAATAACCCGGACTTGACAACTGCATTATACGTGCTGTATACTTGTGTATAATGATTGACGACAAACTTAAACCAAAAGAATCAGAAGCGCTCAAGAGCATCAGGAACTACTTTATGCATCGCGGCAAAATCCCTTCAATGCGAGAATTGATGGCTTCTTTGGGATACAAGTCCCCTCGCTCCGCGACCTTGATTATCGATAGCTTAATAAAAAAAGGTTTTCTGAAAAAAAGACCAGATGGGGAAATACAGCTAATCAGAGGTTCCGAAAATGATGTTTACCATGAACGCACGGTGAATATTCCGCTTGTCGGAAGAGTGGCGTGTGGACTGCCGATACTTGCGGAGGAAAATATAGAAGCAATGCTTCCTGTTTCGACAAAGCTTGCACATCCAGGATCAAGATATTTCTTCCTTAGAGCAATAGGCGACTCGATGAACGAAGCGGGTATTGATGATGGCGATTTTGTATTGGTCCGGCGACAACAGAGCGCGAATGATGGCGACATCGTAGTTGCCCTTATTGACGATGAGGCAACTATAAAGGAATTTCATCGAAAGAAAAGCGCCGTAATTCTTAAGCCGAGATCATCCAACAAAAAACATCAGCCAATTATTCTAACAAGTAATTTTGAGATTCAGGGAGTTGTCGTGACGGCAATTTCCAATTTTGAATAAGGGGGCAATATTATGAGAAACAAAAACATTCATACCGTTCCTGCTGGGAACAAATGGGCTGTGAAGCAAGAAGGAAATAAAACACCGCTTTCGACTCATAACACAAAATCAAATGCCATGCAGAAGGCAGCTACCCAGGCCAAGAAGGACCACGTTGAGCATGTAATTCATGGCAAGGATGGCAGGATTCAGGACAAAGACAGTTATGGCAAAGATCCCAATCCGCCTAAAGATAATAAACATTAGGACAAGAATATATGGCATTCGAGATAGATTACATACCAGTCGGTGATGGAGAGCGAAGTGGCGATGCAATTGCCCTGCGTTTTGGTAATCTCTACGGTCCACGGTCTGAGCAGGAAGTTGTAATTATCGATGCTGGATTTGAAGATTCAGGGGAGCAATTAGTTAAACACATAAACCAATTTTATGACACCAATATAGTTGACATAGTCATTTCAACTCATCCTGATATGGATCATGCATCGGGATTAAAAGTGATATTGGATAAGATGGAAGTAAATAATCTTGTGATGCATAAACCTTGGGATCACGCGGCGGAGATTAGAAATCTGTTCAAAAATGGCAGGATAACAGCGTCTGGACTTGAAGATAAATTGGAAAGGTCTTTACAGGGTGCAAGCGATCTTGAAACTCTTGCTACAAGAAAAGGAATTCCTATTTACGAGCCTTTTCAAGGTCTTACGGATTTTAATAAGGTCATGCATGTTCTGGGACCCTCAAAGGCTTTCTACGAAGAATTATTACCTCATTTTCGAGGGACTCCTGAACCAGCAAAAGAATTATCTTTTTGGGAACCAGTAAAGAAGATTGTCGACGAAGCGATTCAATGGATTAAAGACAACCCCTACATCGATCTTCTTGATGACGACGAGGATACTACTTCGCCGGAAAACAATACTAGCGCGATTATATTATTCAATATCGAAGGCCACAAATTATTATTTACCGGGGATGCTGGTAAAACCGGCTTGCATCTGGCCGCCGATTATGCTGAAGGCATAGGCATCGCGTTAACTGATTTGCAGTTTTTTGATGTGCCACATCACGGGAGCAAACGGAATCTGAGCAGTAGTGTGCTCAAGAGAATTAAAGCAAGTACAGCGTATATTTCAGCGGCAAAGGAATCCAAAAAACATCCAGCCAAAAAGCTTACTAATGCGTTGAAAAAGCATGATATGAACGTCTACGTGACAAAAGGAAACTCACGTCTTCATCATTTTAATGGGAATATTCGAGGATGGGGGGCTGCCTCTCCAGAGCCTTTTCATGATTATGTTGAGGAATAAACAAATAATCTCAAGAAGAGATTATTGGAAAGTGCCTGCGGAATTATATGACTAGACCACTCAGTTACTACGCAGAATCAGGAAGTGTTCCTCTTATGTTCCATCTCCTGAACGTTGGTGAGGGTTTAATGGTATTACTGATCTACCCTGATCAAACCACCATGCTTTATGATTGCAATATCACTCAGGATAATAAGAACTGGATAATCAATTATCTTAAGGCTAACATACCGCTACGCTACAGCAAGGAAGAACAAAAGAAAACCCAGTGGATAGATATTTTTGTTAATTCGCATCGCGATCAAGATCACTATAGGGGTTTAAAGGAAGTAAGAGCGGTCTTTGACATCAAATCAATATGGGATTCTGGAGAGACCGGGGCAACTACTCAAGATGACGATTACAAATATTACATGCGGCTCAGGCTTGATCTTATAAAAAAATATGGAGACAGTGCCGTAATAGTGCCCCTCCCTTCCCGAAAATCATTTTTTGAATTCGGAGGATCTCAGGTCTACTGTTTGTGCTCTTCGGAAGAATTCAGTGATAAAGATAGATCAAAACAATTGAGAGAAGTACTTGAAGCCAAGATACAGCACACAAATTCAATAGTGCTACTAGTGAAATACGCAGGTAGATCAATCTTGCTGCCCAGCGATTCTGACTGGAAAGCTTGGCAGGAAAAGATTGTTCCAAACTTTAACCAGGATGGTTTCCTGAAATCCAATATTCTAGTTGCCAGTCATCATGGCTCACGCTCTTTCTTTACTGATGAAAATCTCAACGACACAATTGATGTGGAAGCCAATCCTGATACTACCTATGTGGAATCAATTGATTATATTGACCCGTCAATCGTTCTGATACCTTGCGGAGACTACGAATCGGCCAGGCATCCGAATAAAGAGGCCTTACAGATATACAAAGCCAAAGCGACCCACGGTCAGGTATATACAACTCAAGAAAAGGGCAGTTTCTGCGGTTTTATTGATAAGTTTGGGAGATGGAGTGTGATTCCCGCAAGATTCAAACCTGTAGATAAGTCGTCAGTTTCATTTGACATCCGGTGTCAGCTTAATTACAAGGGAAATCTTTACAAAGGGATAGATGGAGGCATGTTTCCTATAGGGGGGAGTTTAGATTTTTCCATAATAGGTCATGGCGGTCTGACAGATCCCGTTTCCTCAGTCAACACTTATTGGGAAGTATCGAATGGTGGAATAAATTCTTTTCACGAACATCAGGAAATATATTACAAAGGAGACAATGAGAAAGGAAATAAATTTGAATTTCACCGGGCTGTTGCCTATGAAGGTAGGCATTTGCTTAGATGCAGAGTGAGAAATACGAAAAAGGGATTTGACGTGACAAAAATATTCGTCGTAAACGGTTTTAAGGATGATTGAGTTATGGGCATCACAGACAAAATAGATAAATATGAAATAAGAGCGAGGATAATTCCTGGTCTTTTGTTGTGCCTTCCCGTCTTAATCACTATCGGTGCTGTGGGTCTTGATTATTTCAATTGGCTAACCTCAATCCTTGGCAGCGCCTTCATTAGTATTGTCTTAAGCTATGGACTGTCAATGTTATTACGTCACGGTGGTGTGGATTTACAGCAGAAGATGTATACAAAGTGGGGAGGGGCTCCATCCACAAGGTTTCTTAGATGGTCCGATGTGAACCTATCAGATCAAAAGAAAGTGATCATCCATAATAAGATCAAGAAGGATTTTAAAATACAATTGTGTTCAAAAGAAGAGGAAAGCGCAAGACCCAAAGACGCGGATCGAGTGATTAATGACGCCTTTGATTCCATACGAGAGAAGATACGAGCAACGAAGAAAATGGGGAGATTATGGGAAATTCATAATATGGAATACGGCTTTTATAGGAATTTCTTGGGCTCCTGGCATTGGGGGCTCATCCTATCGATATCGGGCATTGCTATTCTTCTGGCGATTTATTTCTATGGGTCAAATAAGGATATTAAGTTTTTGTTGGCTGTTGGCATAAATATTGTTTATGGCATTATTCTATCGGGATATGCTCTTGCTCAAGGCGAGAAAAATCTGAAACATTCCGCAGAGCAATACGTCCGGTCAGTGATAGAGGCCTATCTATCATTAAAATAAATCCGGAACATTTTATCTCGGTAAAACCAGTCTTTCTAAGGAATCAGGAGTTTTGACCGGTTCGCATATTAATGATATAATTGAGATATAACCTCTTGAGATAACTGGTAAACGCTTTAAACAATCATTGAAAATATCAAAAGCATACATAATTAATATGATTCATCGCAATGCCTAATTCATTCAAAAGAACGCTCTTCTGGGATGTGGAACAAGTTGATGAAAGAGCCAACAGCAAATTCATAATTGAAAGGGTCCTCAACTTTGGCGATGAGAACGATTTTCAAAGGGCTCTGGAGCTATATGGAAACAAGAAGATAATAAGCGTAATACTCGAAAGCAGGAACCTTAACAAGAAGTCCCTCGTTTTCTGGTGCCAATATTTTAATCTTGATCCAAATAAATGTTCAATCAGTCAATCAACAACAAAACAAAGCTTGTTCTGGAAAAGATAGCCCAGAGCGGTCTTTCGGATAGTTTTTACCTTGGGGGCGGCACTGCTCTTGCTATTCAGCTTGGACATCGTGAATCAATCGATCTGGATTGGTTTTCTCAAAATGATTTTTCAAACGCTGCTGCAAAAGAAAAGTTATCCTCTCTCGGAAGACTGGAGATTGTCGGAGAAGAAGATGGGACTATCAATGCAACGCTTGATGAAGTCAAAGTGAGTTTTCTTCGATATAAGTATTCACTTCTTTATCCCTTGGTTGATTTTGAAGGAGTGAAATTGGCTGACGAACGCGATATTGCGGCAATGAAGATTGATGCGGCTTCATCTAGGGGAAGCAAGAAAGACTTCATTGACATATATTTTCTGCTCAAAAAATACACACTTGAAAATCTCATCGGATTTTTTGAACAAAAATACAAAGATATAAATTACAATAAGCTTCATATCCTCAAGAGCCTTACATATTTCGAAGATGCTGAAAATGAACCGCTGCCGAAAATGATTCAAGAAGCGGATTGGGATGAGGTGAAACAAAACATCCGAGAAAAGGTTAATGAAGCAATGATTCCCTAAATATACTTTTTCTGTATATTACAAGAAACGACAACAATCCGGATTCTGTTCTTCTTTGAAAATATTGCCATCTAAAAATTGTGTCTACCACGCCAACAAACACCACCTTTGCTATCTGGAAAACCTATAATACACTAGAAAGACCTTTAATAATTCATAATTAATTTTGCCCAAATCGTTACAGACAAAAAATCTCTATTTTAAGCGATAAAGTCCGTGTTTACGCCCGTTCTCAAACACCTCCTTTCTAGGGAGATACCGATTTTGACCTAGAGCATTGCTCGCAAAAACATTTCCTTCCTCATAGTTGGAAATGGAGCAGTGTGGTCAAGACCAGCTGGTCGACTTATTGGTTCGCCAATAGGAACAGCAACGGCTTAACCAAGCCAAATAATTGGTAGTCATATCTCTTGTACAAGGGTATGCATAGACTCAGGACTAATCACAAAAAATTGAGAGCAAAACTGTAACTATTTGGTTGCAGTTTTTTGTTTATGAAAACCCAAAAAAGCGCCGTAGAAAGAAAGGCATTCTACGGCACAGACACACGCTTTAACCAACAAAAAACCACCCTAGAAAGCAGGACGGACCAGGGAATAGACGCGCGGCGAAATCCGACAATCGCCGACCTCATGGAAGACTTCCTAGAGTATGCGAGATACGAGTTGAACTTCTCTCCACAGACGATTATTAAATACAGAGATTCCATCCGATGCTTCATGCGCGACATAGAGAATAAGCCCGTCGAAGATCTTGACGTCCAGGACTTCCTTCATCTTAAAAAAGTTATGATGGATAGGGGAGCCAGCGAAGCCAGGATCTCAAGCGTGGTTTATGCTATGAGAAGCTTTCTATCCTACTGTCAGAACTTTTTGAAGCTTTCCACTTTAGCTCCGAAGCAAATTCGGCCTCCAAAACGATACAGAAGAGAGGTAATCTTTTTAACCAAGGAAGAAATAGAACGATTTATCAAAACCATAAACGTAAAAACATGGAACGGATTCCGTTTCCGGGTGCTTGTCGAAGTGCTTCTGGGAACCGGAATGAGAATAGGGGAAACTTTGTCGCTTAACCGCAAGAGCATAAACTGGAACCGAAAGGAGGCGAAAGTAGTCGGGAAAGGCAACAAAGAGAGGCGAGTATTTTTCACCCAAAGGTCCCTGGACTGGCTGCGAAGATATCTTGAAGCTCGCGATGATTCTCATGAAGCCGTATTTGTAACAAAGAGGCCCATTGCGAGACTTCACCGCGATGATATCTGGAGATTCTTCGACCGGCACAGAAAACTTGCCCGGATAGATAAGAAATTAACCCCTCACATTCTCCGGCATACCGTTGCCACTAATCTTGTTTTCAACGGCTGCCCGATAGTTCATGTAAAGGAGATCCTCGGCCACGAAAGACTTGATACGACCTGCAAGTATTATCTTGGCGTCGACAAAGAACAAGCCAAGAAGGCGCACCGGCAGTATTTGAGTTTTGTGAGTTAACGCAACGCAACCTAAAGAAAGGGTCTAACCCTATGATACACCGTATAAATTTCTACACACACCAGCATAATCCGCATACACGGGTAGTTTTTTTAGAATTCGGTTGACTGCTAATCTTCTTTGTGCCAATGTTCCAACGTTGGGATCAAGTCTAGCCCTTAATGTTGAATCTGAGGCCATAGCATCCGAGTACTGATCTATAAGAAGTCGAGTTTGCGTAACTACATCCTGGTGTAATGCTTGCATCGGATCAAACGGGGGAGTGGCTCGGAACGGCAACGAGTGAATGTGTCGTCTTCCGAAAGCTCCTTCTGGCTGAAAGTCGCGGATCACGTCATTAATTGCCTCGCTATTTAGCAATCCTGTGAGATATAGGGCCTCTTCAAATGTTTCAACGCAAGCCCAGTTCAGTGTCTGATCTATTATAAGTCGACCAGCGCGAAGACTATCTGCGTTACAGAATGCAGAGCACACGATTTCTCCGCTAGTCCCCGTCAAGACAATGTGACCGCTTGGTCCTATTTGTTGCTGGACGAGCTTACCACGAGTATTGATGAGAGTCCAAATATTAGCAACAGTCCCAGAAGGACCACCTGTTGCGGAGCAAATTTGCCGAAATGCGCTAGCTACTGACGAACCCATAGCTATTAGTTCCATATCGCCTAAGGGTTCCCATAGTTCGTTCTCACCTTTCCGGATTGGAAGCAAAGCACGTAGCGGGATGGCAAGGTGGAAGGGTGTGAGCAAGTTTGAAGTGAGCACATCAAAAAACAGGTCATCCGGAAGGACGCATGGCATCAAGCGAAAATCCTTCTGTTTCTTTGCGTCTTTGATGGCGAAAGCTAGGGGGCTTATTTGAGGATCGATTGGTTTTACGTACCACTGAGCTCGACCTTGATCCGCAGGAACCGCTGTTAGCTCGTGGAAGAAGAGTGAACGCGGCATGATATCAGCTCCTTGACGGAAACTTGCTGGATCAAAGAATCCTACAGTTCCTGCTGGCATCGCATGTTCACTCCATGCGGTACGATTACCTTGAACGTTAAGATGAATCCTCACTGGAGTTTCGCCAGATTCGTCCACTCGGAACCCAACAAGCACGGAAGACTGGATTGCTGCGGGACTTTTGGATCCTATGAGGGCCGCTCCACGATTCTTGAATGTTGTTTCAGGCATGCGCCACACTTCTTCGACGTTGAAGTCGACGGGCTTATCAGCAACGCTGTAGGCCGCATTACGGAACGGATTATGGTTGTAGCCGGTGAGCACAGAATCAGGGACTATGCATCCAACCTTTGCGCCGGGTCTCAAATACCGATCCACTGCATGTAGTAAGAAAATAGTAGACATTTCGATGTGTAAAAATGAAGGGCCGGGCGGTTTTATACCAAATTGCTCGGCTTTTTTACGCAAAGCGTCTCGGTATGGATTGTCCGCTATTCGGCTCAACGCCAACCACGGAGGATTGGAAACTAATCCATTGAATTGTCCGGCAACCACTCCTGGTCGATAGCTGTTGCGTAGTATGAAGGCCCAAATTCCATTACGTCCTTCCCGATTAAGCTGATCCACGGTTTCGGTAAAAGACTTGAGAAATGTTTTTGCCGATCCAATTTGGTCGGTATTAGGTTCTTCTATGGCGCTTGACAGCGCCGAACGCGTGGCAGTTTCGAGAACCGAATCGTTTACAAGGATCGGCTTGTCGCCTCCAGACATGGCCAATTCGTAACATCTATCGATAATTGCATCAAATGCTCCTTGAAAACCGGGCGAAATCAGAAAACGTGGCAATTCAAGAGAAGTGCCAGCAATATGTAAACGATGGAATTCTTGCGTTTCTTCAAGGCCAAGAGTAGAAGACAGGGGCGTGATCGCAAACAGGGAATCGGCATGATAGATCGGAATTGAAATTGAAAAAGTGCCCAATGGTTCAAGCCAATCGCGGGCAGCGAGAACCCAACTGATTTTGGCCAAGATGACGGCGAGAGGATCAATATCAAAGCCGGTGATCGTTAGCGCAAGCTCTCTTACCCGGACATCGTGATCTTTTTCTGGGATGCTGGAAGAAATAAGTTCCTTTGCCGCTAGCACTGCTTCAACAATCATAGCGCCCGATCCACAGCACATGTCCACCAAGCGAGGCTCCTCATTTTTGGGCAGACTACTGATGACTCTGCTTACCAGCGCACGGGCCAGCCATCGTGGGGTCCATGCCTGCCCTAGCAGAAGACGTTGCGCGCGTTTTGCAAGCTGAGCCATTAACTGTCCGAACAGGTCCTCGGCGGGGGTACTGCCAAAGTCGTAAGCTCGTAAATCGTCCTGTATTTCGTCGGCAACAGCAACAATGTCATCGAGAAAAGGTGATTGGTGTAACCACCCGAAGTAATCATATTCCACAAGGTTATTAAAACCCTTTGATTTAAAATAGTCGCCTTTTAGAATTGACTCGACCTGAACATGGTTTCCATACAATGTCCTTTTTTCAAGAGCATTGGCACAGACCAGCTTGGCAAGCGTCAGGAGGTAGAGTTCGTCAGCATAACTGGTGCGCTCAAACGCGCCAGCTCTATCCGGAGCGCCGACAAAGCTTACGAATCGCCTCCAAAGAGTCTCTACAAGGGCACCATAGCTCGGATTTGTTTCAAATGCCCGCTCCACTAGTTCGCGCAGCTGCTCAATATGTTCTAAACAGAATATGCTATCGAAACCGAGGTCTCGCGAGATAGACGAAGCCGAAAGGGGCCGTGCACCCAGACGTCCGAGATAGCGAACGAGAAACTCAAGAATGTGTTTTGCGTCAGCTTCACTGGCGGCGCTTCCATCAATATGGTCGATCTCTTCAAGCTCAATGTTCTCACCGCCCATAGGGCCGCTGGGCGGTTTCAAAATTGAAGTGATGCGATATGCACGCCAGTGGACCGTGTCAGAGAGAACCCCTATGATTATGTCAGGGGTACGGCCTTCATTCAGAAGGGCAGCGCAGTATTCTTTAACCTGTCCGTATCCGCAAGAAAACTTGGCGCGAGAGGACAGATTCGCCTCATATTCGATTGCAGTTGAGTCCACGAGGTTATCTACGAATCCACCGTGAGCCTTTCCGCCGCGCGCAAACCTGACGCGGGTCTCCCCGCCTTCTATGTGGAGTTTTGCCCAGCGAGGACGATCCGGAAACATCCGATAGATATGAGAAGTGAAGTTATGTCGAATAACATCTTCTACTACCCCTCGACCTATAAGGGTTACGGCTTCCCGCAGGCATTCAGTGGCCGCCTGAATTTGCTCAGGTTCGAAGAAAAAGTTATTCGTCGATGTCACTATGATGCCTCCTTGAGTAGGATAATTTGCTTCACAACCAAATGTAGCTTTTAAGTCTATACTATTGTTGATTAGTCTCCAAGACGGAGCAGGTCTCTTCATCGCAATAATCTGTCTTTAAATAAAGCCAACTATCCTATCTGTTCTGTAGCCAAGTCGGTATAACTTAGAAATGTTCTTCGAAGCGTTCAACCACGCCCTTGCCAGATCAGAGTCCCAGGCAACAACATCGATCTCAAAATGGTTTCCCCTTAAACGTCGAAAGAGAACGGCTGAGTTATCGTACTTGAATCCACCTTGAGCCGCCGTGGGGAGGTTAATTCGTTCCATTCCATTGTCTCCGTGCCATGTAAGTGGCCTATCGGTCCAGGTGTGTGAACCGGACACCAAAACCGGTTGCCCAATATGTACGACATTTGAGATTTCATATTTGTTGAATTGATAACCAAAAAAACGATGAGCACCGCGCGGTAGTTCGAGCTGATTTCCGGAGCCTCCTTGAAGTTGAGCCACTTGAACCCACATCTGGTCGTAACTTTCGGGCATGAGGACACCAGTAGATATGCTTTCCGGAAATACCGAAAGCACCGGCGAGGCGGGGATAACGGGTTTTGAAACCGGGCCGGTATCGATATGATGCGGGGACGGTGGTATTTTCCCTCGAAGCGTCTCATAAGAAGTCAGCAATAGGTCATCGACTGGTTCGGTGTTAAGGAGAGCGAGATTCCAGACTCGGTCAATCTCACTCCGAGGCACATTTTGTTGTAACCAGACGGTCTCCGTATTTATTGTCAGACCACGGCCTGTCATATTTGCAGATCCGGTTAGCACGGTGCCTAATCCGTTTGGGAAACAAAAAACATACATTTTCGGATGGAACGCGGCATCAGGAGTCAGGCTTCCCTTTATAATCATGTCTGGTCTTGCGACCCGAATTTCGGTCGCTGGAAGGTTGCCCCAAAACCTTATGGCGTTGGGATCAGTTAATCCATAGTCAAACGATGTGATGACTTTTTTAGGTAGACTCTCAAATTCATATTTAGTAAAAAAACGGTCACAGCAATCGCGAAAAATCTTACTACCAGACAGGGTAATATAAGCGCTGCAAATTCTCAATTCGCTGACGTCCTTTTTTAGGGAGTCGATAATCGCATTTCTTATTTCCGCAGGATACCTTTCGGTCTGGATAATCAACATTGCGGTCTCCTTGAACTAGTCACACGTCCTCTTGCGGGCACGAAGGCAGGTTTCATTGATTTGTCGTAGTGTGTTGAGCGTCTGCGAAGATGCTTTTGAACCAACCAAAGCGTTTACAACTATTTGATCAATTTTCATCAAAACCGTCTCGGGTGACCGGTAAACAGTAAGTCTGTTTCCAAGGTCCGCTAAATGTAACCAATCCGCCGCTGTGAATTTTGGAATTGGTAGTTTGCGAATATGAGTAGCTTCAAGCTTCAGAGCACCTCCGCCCATGACTGCTCCGAGAAGCTCCATGGCTGCGACACACCAACTAGAATTCAGAACGGCTAAAATAGCGGTTGGCTTGAACTCTTTATTATCTGATTCTAGCCAGATCGTGGAGAAGTTTGCGTCTATTACGCTGTCACGATTGGTATTAAGTATGGTTCTGGGGTGCAAATTGTTTATACGCGCTACGAACAAATCAGGACAATGACGATTGGCCAGAGGCGGAAGCATAAACCAGTGACGGCCCCTCCATCCATTCTTTGAGTTCGGGACACTCACGTTGGTTCGAACTGCGGATAACTCTGGTATCGTGCTATGAATGGGTCCTCGGTCCGGGTGCGTCATTTGTGCAGTCAAAACTAAACGACACAGATCTTCGGGCATTAGGCGCCTACCTTCTTCTGGAGCTTCCGCCTCGGGTGGTGAGAAACGATCTAGCATCAAGAGTCGATTTCTGAGGATAGCTACGTCTAAAGTGTAGGTGTCATGCACGTCTGATTGTCTGTGCAAGACAGGGATGAGAACTTCGTTGGGAACACGGATGGGAATACCTGTCATCAGGTTCGATGTTACGACGCTGAATTCGTTACCTGCTTCAATGAGGTTGCAATAAAAAAAGATGTTAGCGCCGGTGCGCAGGCCTTGGCCAACATTGACTCCAATTTCAGAAAGACAGCATAGCCTCCCGCGCGTGTCTAGTGGCAGAAGATTCAGTAAGGGCTGTGGTGTCTTTGCCGTGCGTATGTTGGATGTCTGCTTTTGAGAACAAACCCAAGGCTCTAAGTGGTGCAGCCATGAAGAATTGCCCGCACCAATGAGAAGATCATCGAATTTGGCAGCTAATTCTCTCTTGAGAATAACGGCACCTGGGATAGGGTCATATATTCCGGCCAAAATGTTCACCATTTTTTCACGTAACACAATAGCCGGATCAACATGCTCCGGAAACAGGCCTCCTGCTGGGCTCCGATTGTCACTTGCCTCGCATCCCAAAGAAACACACAAGAAATTTTCTCCGAGACGCAAAGTGGACAAATCATCCCGGCAGGGAATACGCTCAGCGACAATTAGAGAGGTTTTAATTTGAGCGTCGTTAAACCAATCTCGTGCCTCGTTTTCTACTACCCACCGTAGTCGAAAAAGTTTGATGAGAAGATAGTGAATCGGGTGGGCATAGTCGCGTGTGAGCCATGATTCAGGCACGACCATCGCGAGAGTCCCTCCCACTTTGACCAGCATCGCCGAAAGAATCCATGAGGGTACTGCTAAGTCGGAGAGTCCACTATAAGACTGAACCAAGACTTCGAAGATTCTCCTGTCGCCAGCACTCAAGTCCGGCAGTTGATAGGTTATGTTCAATAGCCCGGTTCGTACTTCTTCAGCATTCGGCAGACCATCTTCGGCACAGCATGAGGTATACTGATAGCGTACATAAGGTGGATTTGTAATTACAAGGTCAAATACTCTGCGAGGGAGAGCCCCTAAGGTTTCCCACGAAAAGACGTTTCCTGTTATGATGCATGCATTTTGATCAAGACGTTGTTTGGCCGATTCTGCATGGTTTTTATCAAGCTCAATCCCGTAAAGGTGCGCTTCGGGCGATAAGCGTGAGACTGCAACAAGCATATCACCATCTCCCGCCATGGGATCAATTGCACTGGTTACGTTTTCTGCAAAGGATATCCTAGCTAGGAGACTCGCTAGCTTTACGCCCGTAAAATACTGGCCTAACCGTTTTTTTCGGGAAACCATATTACCCGATCCGAGTCCCAAGCTGCTGGCGCCGACGACTGATTTCATATAGAACCCAATATTTCTCTCGCTCGACTATAGAATCCAGCAGCGTCAATTGAAATCGGAAGGCCCTGCTGCATACAGTGAGCTACATAACGAGAGTAGAGTCTTTCTGGAGTACGTTCTTTCTTGTCCGGAGCTTCTGTGGCTGCCATCAACAATTGCATTAAAATAGCTTCTGTATCGGCAGTCTTGTTCTTTAAGCTTCCCGGTATGGCAGATTTAGCGAGCAGGAGAAGAGGGTCACCTCTGACCGAAACACCAGAATTAACTTGCTTAAAACTGCCTTGAAGTTTATCTAGGATACTCGAAAACTCCACGCACAGACCTGCCTTAATATGTGCTTCCTGTAATCTGCGCCAGATATCAGCTTTTGCCGAATGGAATACAACAGTAGCCTTTCCGTCATCTTTTAGAACCCGTGAAATCTCGGCAAAAACTTCCTTCATAAGCAAGCCGTAAGTCTCGACTGATTTTACCTGCGCATTGCTTACTATGATCTCATCCCTACGGTTCGTGAGACGCCCAAGCCAGATTTCATTCAGAAAATTAAGCTCAGCATAAGGAATGAACCCTCCGAAAGGAGGATCAGTGAATACATAATCAATAGAATTGTCCTGGAGATCAAGTTGACGGCTGCTCGCATTGACCACTCGGACAGTCCCGCGATTGTTTAGAACAGTGAAGGCGCGACCGATTGTCTTCGCCTTACGCCTCAGCCCTTCGAATAGATTCTTCTCAACGGGTAAACTGCTCACATATAGAACACCAGTCTGTGCTCCAGTTAAAACAAAGTCTCTTTGGTTGCTTTTCTTTACCACGACGCGCGTCATTAGTGTCGCATGAGTGGCGTTATAACTGAGGGCTAGGAATCTTAAAGGATCGCGCATATGGCGCGGTGCATTTTCTATTTCATCCCAGATGGTGGCAAACGCCAACCAGTTTCTTGGTGTGTAGAAGTGATGAGCGTGAGTGATACCCGTATGATAACCGTTTCTGTGCAGATCACCCCACGGAATGGAGGCGATGGGTGCGGAGGTAGGGATCTTGAAGTCAATGGCATGTTCGGCCAACGCAGCATCTTCTTCAGTCGCGGGTCGTCTCCAGTTATATTTCCCGCTACGACCATACATCATGACGATCTCCCTGCGGCGACGCAATTCGGACGATCGTAAAATGGGGTCATAGAATATTTCGTCGCTTCGGGGAGCCCCAGCAATCAGTGTGTTTTTGCGGCAACGGGAACAATCAAATGATTCCTCCAAACGAAGAGGATCAAAACGTACTGCAGCGTCCCAAAAGCGTGTGTGCGCTCCGCAATGAGGACACTCAATTATTTCACTCCAAATAGCATGACGAAGAATCCCGCATTCCCCGTTGGGTGATTTTGCATCGTAGAGGTTTCCCGTACTGGCCTCGCATCGGGCAATTAGCTTCTCCGCTTCAACAAGAAATCGTGCAGGATCAGGAGGATCAGCCATAGTCTGAGCCACGAACGCCCCCAATGTTGAAAGCTCATAAATAATTGCATTACGCGGACCCCATTGCACAGGGGCTTTAAGTATATTTGCAAGGTCGACTACCTCTGAGGGAGGGTTTTCGCATAACATAGCCCCGAGACCAGTCGTGCCACTTCCCCCAAAAACATCCAATACCGTATCACCTGGTTTGGTGTGTGAGGCGATGAAGACCGCAATTGACTCTGGGGAAATTTTCGTAGGGTATGGAAATGCGGAAAACAAGGACCCGCTACGCGAGGCTGGCAATGGAGTAGAGTATAACCCCTCTAATTTACTAGGCTTAGGACGTTTTTCGGAGCGCATATCCAGATCAGTTCTCCCTGTATCTGTCTAATATACCACATTTGTTTTCAGCTTTTCCTTACCATTATGTATCCATGGTTTCGCTCGTGTTGACAATCCAAACCCGTTTTCCTGTTTTGTATTTCACCTACCATTTCCTTCGGAATAAACCTGTAATAGTCATCTCGCATAACCTCTTTGGCCCTGCTTTTTTCCGCCGCTCCGATGTAATATTTAATCGTCGTTTCAAGCCGGGAATGTCCCAGGATATGCTGAATGCAATTCATGGGGACCCCTTTGTCAGAAAGCTGGGTGGCAGTTGTGTGTCTCAGGGTGTGAAGAACAAAATGCTTGGTAATTCCGGATCTGTTCCGGTATCTTCGAAAAGATCTGCCGACATCGGTTTGGCTCCACTTTGACTTTCCATCAAGCGTCGAGAATAATAAATCCTGGTCGCTATTTCTGATCGAAAGATATCGGTCGATCCAATAGAGTGTATACGGCGACAAGTAGAGGCTTCTCGGTTTTGAGCCCTTACCTATTATTGGGATCTCCATATTTATCCGGTCAATATCTTTAACTTTAATAGAGAGTGCCTCGCCAACTCGCGCTCCGGTTTGAAGAAGAATCATGATAAGCGCCATCATCCTAACCTTTCTGATCATTTCGCCGTCTTCGAGATCTTTCTTTATCGTTTCTAAAAGCATCTTAACTTCCTCCACCGTCAAGTGGTTCACTTCCCTTCGTGGTATCTTGGGTTTCCTTATCTTATCCAAGTTAACCTTGAAGCCGATCAGCCGTTCCTTTTGCAGATAACCAACTAGGTTCTTCATGGCGGCAATGACATTGCTGATCCTGGAATTGCTCGCGCCGTTGTCCTTCATTCTGAGGACAAATAATCGGAAATCATCGTCCTCAAGGTCGGCAATTGTTTTATTCTCACAAACCGATAAGAATTTCTTGATGGAGTCCCGGTATTTTTCAATCGATGAAGCACAAAGCTCGTCGGTAATGCGGGCATTCACAAAAAATTGTTCGATAAGTTTTGTGTTATCGCAGTTCATATTTTGGTTTGCAATCCCCCGAGAACGCATTTGATTCCATGTTCATATATATCCATAGTATGAGAGATACCACGAGTAAGAAAGACGGCACTATGTAGCACGAAGGGCAATCAAGAAGTTGCCCAAAGAGGCAAAAAGACCCGCCTAAGCAAACTGACGCAGATGTGATTTCGCTTTGAGGTCCGTAGCAGGACTATTGTGATTGCGTGTTGCCTAATGAGGCAAGAAGCTCTCCCTTAATCATCTGAAAGTTTAGTGCTATCCTTGGGATTATAAGAGGAGGTAAAAAAATGAAGGAGGAAAAAGTGGGTTACAATTATAAAACGATCCCCAACAACCTCAGAAAATTTCGGAAGATGAGCGGCTACACTCAGAAGCAAGTAGCGTTCTTCTTAGGAGTTGAAAACGCCGGGATGATTTCTCGCTGGGAAAAAGGTTCGCGCTTTCCCAGCCCGGTTAATATTTTTCGTCTGGCAGCGCTTTACCATACAATGGTAGACGCTCTGTATTTTAGTCTTCTTCGAGTAGTCCGGAAAGAAATTCAAGTCCGGAGAGATGAATTGGAAGCAAGGAGGCGAATATTGCCGGAGTAGGCAATTAGCGGAATTCAATATATGGGGTAAAATAGGGCAAAGGCCGATAAATAAAGAAAACAGCCTCATGGTCCTGTTTTACCCCTGCCCAAAAACATGTTTCACGAGTCAATTACTATCCTGGCAGTTAATCCGGGAACAAAATATTTCGGAATTGCCGTCTTTGAGTCGGAGGATCTTGTTTACTGGGGTATCAAAGTTCTCAAAGGAAAATGGTGTTCGAGAAAAATGAGAAACGTGGAAACCACCCTGGAAAAACTGATACGGCAATATGGCGTGGGTATGCTTGCGCTGAAGAAACTCCATCCATCGAGAAGCTCCCGGCATCTCAACTGCTTGGCAAAATCCATCGAGAGGCTTGCAAAGAGAAAACGGATCAAAACGTTGCATTATTCTCTGAGTGATGTAAAGGCGTCGTTAGGTGCCGGAGTGGCCAATAAAATGGCTCTGGCGGAATGTGTTGTCGCACGCTATAAGTTCTTGGCCAATGATCTTCAGAAAGAGAGAAAACATAAACATCCATATTTTGTCCGCATGTTCGAGGCGGTAGCGGCGGGAATTCTGGCTTTCAACCGATTAGAGCATTAATTATCTTTCTCATAATTTGTCTGGCAGTTAGATCATAATCCTGACGATTATAAGAAAGAACGGCAAAACCAAAACACGATGAAAAACTTTGATAGTCAAAAACAAGGGGCGTCCTATTTAGGAAGCCCCTTTTAACTTACGCAAACCTGTAAAACGTCTTCAGGCTCGCAATATTGGTGTAGGCGATATCCCGCTTGTCTCCGGACCAGTCAAAAACAACCTGGTCGCAGTTAGACAAAAACTGATACTGCCTTGTGGACAAATAAGGAAGCCCGAAATTACACACGGACTGCTTACCGCTTTGGATTATCCGCAAGCAATTAAACAGATCCTTGGTAATCCAGACTTCCTCGTGCAGGTTAATGTTATGGATATTATAGAGGTAGGTCTCGGGATTGAAGTTTGCCGGGAATTTTGTTTTCTTGTCGGGGATATGTAATCCATAATAGGCGATCCTCACCCCGTGTTCATTATGAACAGTAAAGGCAACGTGTCCCGCCATGATCCCTTTTCCTTTCCATTTTCCCACTCCCATCTGTTGGCAAAGCTCGGCGTTCAAGCCTTCTTGTTCTATGAGTTGACAAAACTCAAGCTGTCCGGCCAGACTTAATTCTTCCTCGATAGGCTTCTCGATTGCCGTGGCCTTGCCCAGAAGAAATTCCTTGGCTTCCTGGAATCCAATGCCCTTAATCTGGGCGGCAATGGCGATAATGTTATTGCCCTTCTTGCAGCCAGGGCAATAGGAGACATTCTTCTTTTCTCCGTGAAATCTTATCGATACTTCGCTTCCGCACTCGGGGCAGGGGAAATAGTAGTAGCTGCCATTCTTCTTGGTTGGAAAACACAGGATCTCTAGGGCTCTTTCCGTATTTATAACCATCATCGCCTCGTTATACTTCATTTTTCCTCCTCGTAAACTATCAGAATTATGGTTTCCTTTCTGGTCTTCTTTTTCCGGCACCAGATGAGAGTCTTTCCGTTAGCCGCGGGGATTATCCGTTTGGGCTCTCCGAGAAGCTTTTTGAGTTTTTCAATCACTCTCCACCTCCAATTCAGCAATATAGAACTGAAGGTCCTTTGAGAATTCCCGAAAGAGGGGTGGAGTTCCAAGAGGAGCCTTCTTTTCTTTCTCGGCCTCTTTATCAACCAGCTTCTTGAGTTGCTTGGCAAGTTTAAGGATTTCGCTTTCCATCTTTTCCTCCTTTGATCAGCTTTAAAGTTGGATGACTAGACTCTGTGTAATGGTCTGCCTGAAATCGCAAGAAAGTAGGGATCAGATATTCCTGACATTTAGGGCAAAGTCCGTCTTTGAGTTGACTGGTGGCTGTAAGCTTGTGGCAAAGCTCGCATTCATATTCGAATATGTCTGCCATATGACCTCCTTTGGTGGGGGGTCCGGTGGGGATTCCCAAAACACCCCTTGAAATTAAAGGAGTTTTAAGACACTCCATACACTGGATGCAAAAAGGACGTGATTGATTTTATTGGATATTTGTTATCGAGCAGGGGACTTCAAAACCAGTGTGCCGGTGACGAGCTGGCGGGTGGGTTCGATTCCCATGCACTTCCGCCATTACCATTTCCGGGACTTGCGTCGCCCCCTCCACGAATAAAATCCGCGGAGCCTCCCCCTCTCGCTTGCCGTGCAAGCCGTGAAGAAATTATCAACGGCTCAAAAGGCATTCTGGGGTTGAAGACCATCGGGCCTGAGGGGGTCTTTTTAACTGTATCTTTAAGAAATTGTGCTTGGATGGTCCTGTCCCTGGGGCAGCACGGCCTCCGGTGCTGGCGGTTTGTATCCCAGGGAGCTGTGAGGCCTGACGGTGTTGTAGTGCCTCCTCCAGTTTTCTATGAGCACCCTGGCTTCAATGAGCGTGGTGAAGATCTCGCCATTGAGCAATTCATCCCTCAGCTTCCCGTTGAACGATTCGATGTAGCCGTTCTCCCAGGGGCTGCCGGGCTCTATGAAGAGGGTCCCCACGCCGAGCCTGCCCAGCCAGAGCCTTACCGCCTTTGCCGCGAACTCGGGCCCGTTGTCAGACCGTATGTACCCGGGGACCCCCCGGCGGATGAACAGGTCAAAGAGCGCATTGAGGACATCCCTGGAGCTGAGCCTGCGGGCCGTGGTGATGTGGAGGCATTCCCGGGTATATTCGTCAATGATCGAAAGGATCCTCACCTTCCTTCCGTCCGTCGTTCTTTCTTCCATGAAGTCGTAGGTCCACACGTGGTCCTTATGCAAGGGGCGCAGTCTTACACAGCTGCCGTTGTTGAGCCAGAGCCTGCCCTTCTGGGCTGTTTCTTCGGCACCTTCAGTCCCTCCTGCCTCCAGATCCTCTCCACCCTCTTGTGGTTCACCTTCCATCCCTCGTTTTGCAGCATCGCCGTTATCCTCCGGTAGCCGTAGCGTCCGTATTTCTTCGCCAGTTCTGTTATCCTCTGTGTCAGCCTCTGTTCCTCCTGCGATGCGGGACGTTCATGCCGCTGTGTCGACCTGGCCTGTCCCGGTACCCTGCAGGCACGCCTCTCCGATATGCAAAACAAAGTGCGGACATGCCCTATCGCCCGGCGTTTTCTGTCCGGGCTCAGAAGTTTCCCCTGGATGCCTCCTTGAGGATGGCGTTGTCGAGGGAGAGGTCGGCGACGAGCTTCTTGAGCTGTGAGTTCTCCTTCTCCAGTTCCTTGAGCCTTACTGCCTGGTTCACCTGCATCCCCCCGTATGCCTTCCTCCACCGGTAATAGGTCTGCTCCGATATCCCCAGGTGGCGGACGACGGCCGGGACGGTCTGGCCCTTGCTTAAGAGCACCTCGGCCTCCCTCAGTTTTGCGATGATCTGTTCCGGCTGATAGTTGTTCCTGCCCATTTCCCATATCCTCCTTTTTCTGTCCATATCCTAACATAAAAACTGGACCGGTTTATGGGGGGGCAGGTCAGATAAGTTGAGAAACTATCTTTAGGGGTGGTACAATAAATAGGGGCAGGTCAGATTGATGAGATACTGGTTTCCGTTTCCTTCAATGAATATCTTCCCACAAGCATATTCCCTGCCGGCCCGCGTGAAGCATGGACTGACCTTCCGTAGGGACTGTGGGTTGGATTTGCGTTTTCAAACGGTGCCCTGCTTTGGCATAATACCGATGACTTTTTAATATATTTTGTGTAGGCTATAGATAAAAACGCTGCACCGGGCAGACGGCGGGCGATATGTGGAAGACCTTGCCAAGAGGATGGGAGGGAATCTTCGATGACTGACGGCGAGAATCCCGAAACGGGTGCTACGGACAGCGGCTCCGTCCTTGAAACGGGTGGCGGGACCGTGCTCGACGATTACGCCGCTTTTATCGGAAAGGGCTCGGACAAATACCTCCGCACGTTCAAAAAGTTCGGCGTGCAAGGAGAGGGGCACTTCAGGCCCACATGGCATTGGCCTGCATTCTTTGCGGCACCCGCGTGGTTGGCGTACCGGAAGATGTACGGCCGCGCTGTCACTGCGTTCCTGGTCCCCGGTCTCTTATGCCTCTCTTCAGCCATATTTCCAATCATCTTCATACATCTGCCCCTGTTGGTGTTCGTAGTGCTGAGTTGGCCGATAAGGGCAAACCATATCTACTTCCGGCACGTAAAAAACGCGCTTGCAGAGATACGCTTGTTGCACCCGTCCCGGGAGGAACAGGAGGCTGCCATTGCTGCCCGGGGAGGGGTAAGTCCTAAATGGCTGACTTTTATGGTCGGTATAGTTGGCGGTTTTCCAACCCTGGTTTTCTTTCCTCTGATAATCGGTCTGAACGTCGCTTTCATCACAAACGGGCACGATGCGGAAAGGAGGATGCACATGCTGCAGGTCTACGAGACCATGGGTTCCGCGATGGAAGGCCTTCGATTGGAGTGTGCACATGGCAGATATCGTGACTGTGAGGATGACGGGTGCACGGAGATGGTCGGTTTTGCCATCACTTCGAAAATAAGAAAGCTCACCATCAAGGACGGTGTCATCACGGTTGTGCTCCAAAATATTCGCCGGGATCTGAACGGAAAAACGCTTACCCTGTCCCCCGACGCAACCGGCCAATCCTGGACCTGGGGCGGGACCGTGCCGAAGAAGTACCTTCCGACACCAGCCAGGTACCAGGAGCTGATTAACGCAGCTCAAAAAGGTGACCTTGCCGAGGTCAAGGCCCTCATCGCCAGCGGCGTTGACGTTAATACCAAAACGAGATCGGGCAACACGGCGCTCATGTGGGCATCGTTTGAGGGCCACGCCGAAGTGGGCAAAATCCTCATTGCCGCCAAAGCGGATGTGAACGCCAGGAACGAGAAGGGGGAAACGGCGCTCGTTCTTGCATCTCGGGCGGGCCGCACCGGTATGGCCAAACTCCTCAAGCAGGCCGGGGCGAGAGAGTGATCTCCTGGCGCAGACAGAAGAAATTAGAGAAGTAGCAACTCAGGCACAATTTGCTGCAGAGAGTCGCTTAAGCGGAGTTGAGATCACACTGTTCAAAATCCCAGAATGTCGTGTACCACCACAAGCCTGGTTCTCATGATGTACCACTTGCTAGATCAAGAAGAATGGGGATAAGGAAATAAAGAATTCTTTCTCCGGACACCCCCTATACTTCTGAAAAACCTCGGGATCCGTCCCCGATGGCCTTTGGCCTGATCTCAAACGCAGTTTTTTGCGCTTGCAATTTGCAGGATACTGTAGAAAAATGGTGAGAGATCTTGGAACAAATACCCTGGTATCGTTGCCATGTTTCAGTTAATGGAGGGACTGTGAAGAGATCCATATGTGAAGGACCACTCTGGACGCTGCTGCTTATCTTTATTCTTGTTTTCCTCTTTCCCCCACCGTCTCCGGCACAATCTACCGATGACGCGAAAAAGCTCAATGGACAGCTTATACAACTCTATAAAGAAGGCCGCTACAAGGAAGCCATCCCGATAGCCGAGAAAGCCCTGGCGGTCCGCGAGAAGGCCCTCGGCCCGGACCACCCCGATACCGCAACCTCCCTCAACAACCTGGCCGGGCTCTACAAATCCATGGGCGACTACGCGAAGGCCGAGCCGCTCTACCGGCGCTCCCTGGCGGTCCGCGAGAAGGCCCTCGGCCCGGACCACCCCTTAACCGCAAGCTCCCTCAACAACCTGGCCGGGCTCTACGAGTCCATGGGCGACTACGCGAAGGCCGAGCCCCTCTACCGGCGCTCCCTGGCGGTCCGCGAGAAGGCCCTCGGCCCGGACCACCCCGATACCGCAACCTCCCTCAACAACCTGGCCGGGCTCTACAAATCCATGGGCGACTACGCGAAGGCCGAGCCGCTCTACCGGCGCTCCCTGGCGGTCCGCGAGAAGGCCCTCGGCCCGGACCACCCCGATACCGCAACCTCCCTCAACAACCTGGCCGGGCTCTACGAGTCCATGGGCGACTACGCGAAGGCCGAGCCGCTCTACCGGCGCTCCCTGGCGATCTGCGAGAAGGCCCTCGGCCCGGACCACCCCGATACCGCAACCTCCCTCAACAACCTGGCCTTGCTCTACGAGTCCATGGGCGACTACGCGAAGGCCGAGCCGCTCTACCGGCGCTCCCTGGCGATCTGTGAGAAGGCCCTCGGCCCGGACCACCCCGATACCGCAACCTCCCTCAACAACCTGGCCGGGCTCTACAAATCCATGGGCGACTACGCGAAGGCCGAGCCCCTCTTGAGGCGCTCCCTGGCGGTCCGCGAGAAGGCCCTCGGCCCGGACCACCCCTTAACCGCAAGCTCCCTCAACAACCTGGCAGTGCTCTACGAGTCCATGGGCGACTACGCGAAGGCCGAGCCCCTCTACCGGCGCTCCCTGGCGGTCTGTGAGAAGGCCCTCGGCCCGGACCACCCCTTAACCGCAAGCTCCCTCAACAACCTGGCCGGGCTCTACAAATCCATGGGCGACTACGCGAAGGCCGAGCCCCTCTACCGGCGCTCCCTGGCTATCTGCGAGAAGGCCCTCGGCCCGGACCACCCCTTAACCGCAAGCTCCCTCAACAACCTGGCCGGGCTCTACAAATCCATGGGCGACTACGCGAAGGCCGAGCCCCTCTACCGGCGCTCCCTGCCGGT